>NZ_LZZQ01000013.1:367500-1126541 GCF_014170225.1 Pseudomonas sp. UME65
AGCCTCGACCCGCATCCCCAATACACGTTGCAGAACCTCTGCAGTATGTTCGCCCAATAGAGGAGGGGCGTTACGGTACTCAACGGGGGTTTGCGAAAGACGAATCGGGCTAGCCACCTGAGGCACCATCCCAGCCAACGCGTGTGGCAGCTCCACAGCCAGGCCTCGAGCCACGACCTGTGGATCAGCAAACACCTGTGCCAGATCATTGATCGGCCCACAAGGCACCCCAGCCAGCTCCAGCTGACTCACCCACTCCGCCGTAGTCTTGAACACCGTGGCCTGGCGAATCAGCGGGATCAGCACCGCCCGATTGGCCACCCGCAGCTTGTTAGTGGCAAACCGAGGATCGTCCGCCCACTGCGGCTGACCCGCTACCTCGGCAAACTTGCGAAACTGCCCGTCATTACCCACGGTGAGGATGAAGTCGCCATCCGCCGTCGGAAAATCCTGATAGGGCACTATATTAGGGTGCGCATTACCCAAGCGCTTGGGTGCGACCCCCGTGGTCAGATAGTTCATGGCCTGGTTGGCCAGGCAAGCGACCTGCACATCCAGCAATGCCATATCGATGTGCTGACCACCGCCACCCTGATCTCGATGAGCCAGGGCCGCCAGAATCGCCACAGTGGAGTAGAGCCCGGTAAGGATGTCGGTCAAGGCCACCCCCACTTTTACCGGCCCAGCCCCCTCATCACCCTCAGGTCGCCCAGTCAGGCTCATCAGACCACCCAAGCCCTGGATCATGAAGTCATAACCCGCGCGCTTGGCATAGGGCCCGGTCTGACCAAAACCGGTGATAGAACAGTAGATCAGCCGCGGATTGACGGCCTTGAGCGACTCATAGTCCAGACCATAAGCCGCCAGCCCACCCACCTTGAAGTTCTCGATGACGATATCCGACTTGGCAGCCAGCTCACGCACCAGCTGCTGCCCCTCTGGGCGCGTGAAGTCGATGGTCACCGACTGCTTGTTACGGTTGGCCGACAGGTAATAGGCAGCCTCCGTGGTGTTCACGCCATAGGCATCTTTAAGGAAGGGCGGCCCCCAGGCGCGTGTATCGTCACCATTACCCGGACGCTCGACCTTGATCACCTCGGCCCCCAGGTCCGCAAGGATCTGCCCGGACCACGGCCCAGCCAGTACCCGCGATAAATCCAGTACCCGCAGATGTGATAACGCGCCCATGGCCGCTCTCCTATTAATAGAACGCCTGGATACCGGTTTGTGCACGCCCGAGAATCAGCGCATGCACGTCGTGAGTACCTTCGTAGGTGTTGACCACTTCCAGGTTCACCAGGTGACGAGCAATACCGAACTCATCGGATATCCCGTTGCCGCCCAGCATGTCACGGGCCATGCGCGCGATATCCAGGGACTTGCCGCAGGAGTTGCGCTTCATGATCGAGGTGATTTCCACCGCCGCAGTCCCTTCATCCTTCATCCGCCCCAGGCGCAGACAGCCCTGGAGGGCGAGGGTGATTTCGGTCTGCATGTCCGCCAGCTTCTTCTGGATCAGTTGGGTTGCCGCCAGAGGACGACCGAACTGCTGGCGATCAAGGGTGTATTGACGTGCGGTGTGCCAGCAGAACTCCGCAGCCCCCAAGGCGCCCCAGGAGATGCCGTAACGCGCCGAGTTCAAGCAGGTAAAAGGTCCTTTGAGCCCACGCACATCCGGGAAGATGTTCTCTTCCGGCACGAACACGTTGTCCATGACGATTTCGCCGGTGATCGAGGCCCGCAGGCCGACCTTGCCGTGAATCGCTGGTGCACTCAGGCCCTTCCAGCCTTTCTCCAGGACAAAACCACGAATGTCGCCGGCATCATCCTTGGCCCAAACCACGAATACATCAGCAATCGGGCTGTTGGTGATCCACATCTTGCTACCAGTCAGGCTGTAGCCACCGTCCACTTTGCGTGCACGAGTAATCATCGCACCCGGGTCAGATCCATGGTTCGGCTCGGTCAGACCAAAGCAGCCAATCCATTCGCCGGACGCCAGTTTCGGCAGGTACTTCTGCTTTTGCGCCTCGGTACCAAACTCGTTGATCGGCACCATCACCAAGGACGACTGCACACTCATCATCGAGCGGTAGCCGGAGTCCACTCGCTCCACTTCACGAGCGATCAGGCCATAGCACACATAGTTAAGGCCGCTGCCGCCGTACTGCTCAGGAATGGTAGCGCCCAACAGGCCGACTTCACCCATTTCCCGGAAGATGGCCGGGTCGGTCTTCTCATGGCGGAAAGCTTCGAGAACCCGTGGTGCCAGCTTGTCTTGAGCGAACTGCTCGGCACTGTCGCGGACCATGCGTTCTTCTTCGGTGAGTTGCTGGTCCAGCAGAAGGGGATCGATCCAGTTGAAGCTTGCTTTACCGCCCATGAGTGAATCCTCGTGAAGTAGGTCAACTATCGTGGAACAGATCCTAGGCCTACGGTGCGCCCCAGGCAAACGAGGATTTCGCATAGTGTTGTGCTAATTTCTCACTTCGTAATGGCCTAAACCGCCTTTTACAGCATCTATTAGTGAGATTGCCGTACATGCGCAGAAAGATCCCCAGTACCACCGCCTTAATCAGCTTCGAAGCCGCGGCACGTCATGAGAGCTTTACCAAGGCAGCCCAAGAGCTTTCCCTGACCCAGGGTGCGGTCTGCCGACAGATCGCCAGCCTTGAAGAGTTCCTCGGGCTGGAACTTTTCCGGCGTTCACGACGGGGAGTCAAGCTCACTGAGGCCGGGCTGTCCTACAGCCGCCGGGTCGCCACACAACTGGACGCAGTGGAGCGCGACACACTTTCAGTGATGGGTCAGCAGGGGGCTAACGTCATCGAACTGGCGGTGGTTCCGACCTTCGGGACGCAGTGGTTATTGCCACGCCTGAAGGACTTCCAGCAGCAGCACCCCGAAGTCACGGTCAACCTGACCAACCGCACGCGCCCCTTCCTCTTTGCCGACACCCCCTTCGACGCCGCCATCTACTTTGGCGACGCCGATTGGTCGGGTACCCAGTCTCACTGGCTGATGGGCGAAAACCCGATGCCGGTGTGCAGCCCGGCAATGCTCGGCAAGCAGCAAGAGTTGAGCGCCGAGGCCATAGCCGAACTGCCCCTGCTGCAGCAGACCACGCGGCCTTATGCCTGGCGGCAATGGTTCAACTCACAGCAGCTGAATATCCCCCGCGACATGACAGGCACGCGCTACGAGCTATTCTCCATGCTCGCCCAGGCCGCCATGCACGACATGGGTATCGCCTTGATTCCGCCCTTCCTTATCCAGCGCGAGCTGGCCGAAAAACGCTTGGTCATTGCCAACCCCCAGGCACTCTCGAGCATCAAGGCGTATTACCTGATGATTCCCGAACGCAAAGTGGAATCGGCCTCTTTACGGGCTTTTCGCGACTGGCTGGTGAACCAGGCAAACAGCTACAACCTTGAAAAATAAAGGCTCACAGCTAATAGCTGACCCCGTAGTCAAATAAATTAGAACCCTACAGATATAACTATTTGTCGCATTTTCACAGACTGTACCGACACCTTGAACAATCGTTCTACAAGCGCCTAACCACGCGGCTTGTAGGGTTTATTCAAGGGCAATGTAAGACTATTCATGTCACGGATGAGAAAAATCTTATTTTCCATAGCAAAGCCTTGAAAGGCACGGCTTACAAGGCTTTAACCTGGTACGTTGCGACATTCGGTCACGGGGTGACTTGTAGTTAATTTTCCGTCACTAGTCAGAATCCCTTGAAGGCCTCAAAGTTCGCCTGCAAAATGCCGCGCCCCGCTGTGATTTCAGCGGGATCGTGCTGATCGGCCGCCCCAGCCGCACCCTCCGAAGTGCGCTGGCCTTCTAAGAAAGATCGAAAGCAATAAGATCAAGCAGGAGATTTGACGTGCACATTGGTGTTCCTCTCGAAACCCAGACGGGTGAAACACGGGTTGCTGCAACCCCGGAAACCATCAAGAAGCTGATCGGCCAGGGTCATAAAGTCACTGTGCAAAGCGGCGCCGGCATTAACGCCAGCGTGGTCGACAGTGCCTATGAAGCGGCAGGAGCCACCATTGGCAGCGCCAACGATGCCTTTGGCGCCGAGCTGATTCTCAAGGTCGTGGCGCCCAGCGACAGCGAACTGGCGCTGATCAAGAGCGGCACCGTGCTGGTGGGCATGCTCAATCCGTTCAGCAATGAAACCATCGCCAAGCTGGCCGAGCGCGGGATCACCGCCTTCGCCCTGGAGGCCGCACCCCGCACCTCCCGGGCCCAGAGCCTGGACGTGCTGTCGTCCCAGGCCAACATCGCCGGCTACAAGGCCGTGCTGCTGGCTGCCCACTACTATCCGCGCTTCATGCCGATGCTGATGACCGCCGCCGGTACGGTGAAGGCTGCCCGGGTGCTGATTCTCGGCGCCGGTGTTGCCGGCCTGCAGGCCATCGCCACGGCCAAGCGCCTGGGTGCGGTGATCGAAGCTTCGGACGTGCGTCCGGCAGTGAAGGAGCAGATCGAATCCCTGGGCGCCAAATTCGTCGACGTGCCTTACGAGACTGACGAAGAGCGCGAGTGCGCCGTCGGTGTCGGCGGTTACGCGCGCCCCATGCCGGCCAGCTGGATGCAGCGCCAGGCTCAGGCCGTGCACGAACGCGCCAAACAGGCCGATATCGTCATCACCACCGCGCTGATTCCGGGCCGCAAGGCACCGACCCTGCTGAGCGCCGATACCGTGGCCCAGATGAAGCCCGGTTCGGTGGTCATCGACCTGGCAGCCGCTCAGGGCGGCAACTGCCCACTGACTGTGGCTGACCAGGTCGTAGTCGAGCACGGCGTGACCATCGTCGGCCCGACCAATCTGGCCGGGGCAGTGGCTGCCGACGCCTCGGCGCTGTACGCCCGCAACCTGCTGGACTTCCTGAAGCTTGTCTTCACCAAAGAAGGGCAGTTCGAAGTCAACCTCGAAGACGACATCGTCGCCGCGTGCCTGATGTGCCGCGACGGCCAAGTCATCCGCAAAAACGCCTAAGCAGGGATTCAGACGATGGAAGAGCTTATCTCCCCCGGTATCTACAACCTGATCATCTTCGTGCTGGCGATCTATGTCGGTTACCACGTGGTCTGGAACGTTACACCCGCACTGCACACCCCCCTGATGGCAGTGACCAACGCCATTTCCGCGATCGTCATCGTCGGCGCCATGCTGGCTGCCGCCCTGACCGTGACCCCGTTGGGCAAGACCATGGGCACCCTGGCCGTGGCCCTGGCTGCGGTCAATGTGTTCGGCGGCTTCCTGGTCACCCGTCGCATGCTGGAAATGTTCAAGAAGAAAGCGCCCAAAGCCGTGAAAGAAGAGGTGCAGAAATAATGAGCATGAACCTGGTAACAACCCTCTACCTGATCGCCTCGGTGTGCTTTATCCAGGCGCTCAAGGGCCTTTCGCACCCGACCACGTCCCGACGCGGCAACCTGTTCGGCATGCTGGGCATGGCCCTGGCGGTACTGACCACCATCGGCCTCATTTATAAGCTGGGCGCGGAACTGGCGACCGCCGGCATCGGCTACGTCATCGTTGGCCTGCTGATCGGTGGTACCGCCGGTTCGATCATGGCCAAGCGTGTCGAGATGACCAAGATGCCGGAACTGGTGGCCTTCATGCACAGCATGATCGGCCTGGCCGCGGTATTCATCGCCATTGCCGCCGTGGTCGAGCCTCAGTCCCTGGGCATCGTCAAGCACCTGGGCGACTCGATTCCCGCCGGTAACCGCCTGGAGCTGTTCCTTGGCGCAGCCATCGGTGCCATCACCTTCTCCGGTTCGGTGATCGCCTTCGGCAAGCTGTCGGGCAAGTACAAGTTCCGCCTGTTCCAAGGCGCACCGGTACAGTTCGCCGGGCAGCACAAGCTCAACCTGGTACTGGGCCTGGCCACCCTCGGCCTGGGCGTGACCTTCATGGTCACCGGCAACCTCGGTGCTTTTGCCCTGATGCTGGCCCTGGCCTTCGTCATGGGCGTGCTGATCATCATCCCGATCGGCGGTGCCGACATGCCAGTAGTAGTGTCGATGCTCAACAGCTACTCGGGCTGGGCGGCAGCAGGGATCGGTTTTTCCCTGAACAACTCGATGCTGATCATCGCCGGCTCGCTGGTGGGCTCCAGCGGTGCAATCCTCTCCTACATCATGTGCAAGGCGATGAACCGTTCGTTCTTCAACGTCCTGCTGGGCGGTTTCGGCAACACAGCCGATGCCGGCGGCCCGGCAGGTTCGAAGGAAGCACGCCCAGTGAAATCCGGTTCAGCCGACGATGCGACCTTCCTGCTGACCAACGCCGATACCGTGATCATTGTTCCCGGCTACGGCCTGGCGGTGGCACGCGCCCAGCACGCGCTGAAAGAGCTGACCGAGAAGCTGACCCACCGCGGCGTGACCGTGAAATACGCGATCCACCCGGTAGCGGGGCGCATGCCCGGCCACATGAACGTCTTGCTGGCCGAAGCCGAAGTGCCTTACGACCAGGTGTTCGAGATGGAAGACATCAACTCCGAGTTCGGCCAGGCCGACGTGGTGCTGGTGCTGGGCGCCAACGACGTGGTCAACCCGGCGGCGAAGAACGATCCTAAGTCGCCGATTGCCGGCATGCCGATTCTCGAAGCCTTCAAGGCCAAGACCATCATCGTCAACAAGCGCTCCATGGCCAGCGGCTATGCCGGCCTGGACAACGAACTGTTCTACCTGGACAAGACCATGATGGTCTTCGGCGACGCGAAGAAGGTCATCGAAGACATGGTCAAAGCCGTCGAATAAAGCTGCTGTAGCGCAATACCCAAAACCTCAGCCTTTAGTAGGCTGGGGTTTTTTATTTACTCCATAAAGCCGACAGAAGGCTCTAGATCAGGGCCTTTCATTCGACCTTTGTCGCGCGGTGTTTTTTTTTGAAATCACTAGACTGCGCTTCTTGCTTCCGTTGCCCGAGATAACAATCCATGTACCGTGATCGTATCCGCTTGCCTTCGTTGTTGGATAAGGTGATGAGCGCCGCTGACGCTGCCGCTCTGATTGAGGACGGCATGACCGTCGGCATGAGCGGCTTCACCCGCGCCGGTGAAGCCAAGGCCGTGCCCCATGCCCTGGCCGAACGGGCCAAGGTAACGCCACTGAAAATCAGCCTGATGACCGGCGCCAGCCTGGGCAACGACCTGGACAAGCAGCTCACCGAAGCTGGCGTGCTGGCCCGACGCATGCCGTTCCAGGTGGACAGCACCCTGCGCAAGGCGATCAACGCTGGCGAAGTGATGTTCATCGACCAACACTTGTCGGAAACCGTCGAACAACTGCGCAACCAGCAGCTCAAGCTGCCGGACATTGCAGTGATCGAGGCTGTCGCCATCACTGAACAGGGCCATATCGTGCCGACCACCTCGGTGGGCAACTCCGCCAGCTTCGCGATCTTCGCCAAGCAGGTGATCGTCGAGATCAACCTGGCGCACAACCCGAACCTGGAAGGCCTGCACGACATCTATATCCCGACCTATCGACCGACCCGTACACCGATTCCCCTGGTGAAGGTCGACGATCGCATCGGCAGCACGGCGATTCCGATCCCTGCGGACAAGATCGTCGCCATCGTCATCACTAATCAGTCGGATTCGCCGTCCACGGTTTCCACCCCGGACAGCGAGACCCAGGGCATCGCCAACCACCTGATCGACTTTCTCAAGCAGGAAGTGGATGCCGGGCGCATGAGCAACAAGCTCGGCCCGCTGCAGGCCGGTATCGGCAACATCGCCAACGCGGTGATGTGCGGCCTGATCGAGTCGCCATTCGAGAACCTGACCATGTACTCCGAAGTACTGCAGGACTCGACCTTCGACCTGATCGACGCCGGTAAGCTCAGCTTCGCCTCAGGTAGCTCCATCACCCTGTCGAGCCGACGCAACGCCGACGTGTTCGGCAACCTGGAACGCTACAAGGACAAGCTGGTGCTGCGTCCGCAGGAGATCTCCAACCACCCGGAAGTGGTGCGCCGCCTGGGTATCATCGGCATCAACACCGCGCTGGAGTTCGATATCTACGGCAACGTCAACTCCACCCACGTCTGCGGCACGCGGATGATGAACGGCATCGGCGGCTCCGGCGACTTCGCCCGCAACGCACACCTGGCGATCTTCGTCACCAAGTCGATTGCCAAGGGCGGGGCGATTTCCAGCGTGGTGCCGATGGTCAGCCACGTGGACCACACCGAGCATGACGTCGACATCCTGGTGACCGAGATCGGCCTGGCGGACCTGCGCGGCCTGGCGCCGCGGGAGCGGGCCCGGGTGATCATCGACAACTGTGTGCATCCTTCCTACCGCGACGCACTGAATGACTACTTCACCAAGGCCTGCGCCTTGGGTGGTCACACGCCGCATATCCTGCGTGATGCCCTGAGCTGGCACATCAACCTGGAAGAAACCGGGAAAATGCTCGTCGAGTAATTGATACAGTTGGCAGCTGACGCAAACACAGTTTCGTCAGCTTGCCGGCCGCTCGCCAGAGACCGCCAAAAACTGTACTGCTGTACCGGTATTTTCCCCGCCTAAAACCACTTGCCTCCCATCAAAAAGCACCGAAATGCACCATAAAGGTGCTGACAGGTACAGTTGCGCCTTTTCCGAACAGTACAGCCCCTATAAACAGTTAACTGGTCCTTCACAATACAGGTGAACTGTATCTACAGAGTCTTGCGCGGGAAGAGGATCATGGGCACCAGTTAAACCACTACCTGATCCCGCCACAAGCGGAAGGATGTCAACCATGGAACGTACACTCAGTTCCGAACTGTTCTTCGAAGACAAAGCTGAAAAAACCCAGGCTTCCCTGCCTCTGCGCGTTATCGCCAACCTGATGCTGTGGCAGCGCCGCATCTCCAGCCGCCATCAACTGGCTCGCCTGGATTCGCGTCTGCTGGCCGATGCCGGGATCAGCGAAGCACAACGCTACGAAGAGCTGAGCAAGCCGTTCTGGCGCTAACTCAGCGTCGCTGGCCCTGACCCACCGGGTCCACCGCCAGCACCCCGAATTGCACACAACAAGACCCGTCGCGGGAAACCGCGACGGGTCTTGTCGTTCTGGCCGCGGAAAACGCGCTAAACAGCTGAAATACAGCCCGTTTCATCGGGACAGGTACAGTTTTATAAAACATAACAATTAACCAGTACAATTTAGCTCGAGTGTATCTGTATCACCGCATCGAACCGCCGCACCATGAGGTTGCAGCCAGCTCATCGCTCGGCTGCTCATGGAGGCAAGCATCATGCACTCGTCCCCTGGCACCAACCTTCACTGCACGCCCTTCAAGCGCTGGCTCACGGCGCTCGCCAACACACGGGAGCGGGCCCGCACCCGTCACTTGCTGGCACAAATGGATGAACGACAACTCTCGGACAGCGGCATCAGCCACAGCGATCGGGCAGCGGAACTGCACAAACCCTTTTGGCGCTGAGGCCTGCCGCAACGCTGTGCGAATGGGGCCGCTGAGCCTAATATCTGAGGCGACGTGGCGATTTTCATTCGAGCTGCGTCAGAGCAATCAGACACAGCACCTCGCAGTGGCTGCCCGGCGTCTCACTCAGCGCCCTTAAATTGTCTGTTCATTCACAGGAGTTACCCATGTCCCGTCTCCGCCTGCTCAGCGCCGCCGCCCTGCTGGCCCTGGCTGCCAATGCCCACGCCACCAGCCTGATCGTGACCACCGACGCCATTGTCGGCGCGCTCAAGGCCACCACCGACGCCACCTCCGATGCCACTTCTTCCCTGCGTGACAACAAGATTGTCCGTGCCGCCCGGGATGATGCCGCCAGTTTCGTCGCCACCGACGGCGCCATTCGCGGGGTAAAACTGGAAAGCGCATTTGCCCACATTCGCCAGCAAGCGCCTCAGTTGCAGGCCTCTGATGCACAGCTGGCCCAGGCCATCCTGGCAATCTGAAGCGTCTCGGTTTCAGGTGCCCCGGCGCACCTGAAACCCTCTGCGCTGGTCCTCCAAGGGGCATTGCGCTAGCCTTGGCGCTGGTTTTCAGCTGTCGAGACTCTTGGGTTTGTTCCGTATTTCGCTTTCCGCTCCCGTATTGATCGCCGCCTGTTGGGCCGGTTCGGTGCAGGCATTCGACCTCACCACCCAAAGCCTGGTTGTCACCGTCTATGCGACAGGCCAGGTGACCTCGGCGCCCTTCGACCATAAACTGCTGCTTGCTGCCCAGGATGACGCCGCTGCCTTCGTGGCAACCGACGGCCAACTGCGCGGCGCCCGCCTGGAGTCTGCGCTGGAATACCTGCGCCAGGACCCGGCAAAACTTCATGCCAGCGACCTTGAACTGGCGCAGGCAATTCTCGTCCAATAACCATCCCTGTTCTTCCGGAGTCGTTCCATGCGTAGCCCGCTGATTGCCGCCACCCTTGGCCTGCTGTTGTTGGCCGACGTGGCCCAGGCACACACCCTGGTGGCCACCAGTAACATCATCGTCCGCGCCTCCGGCCGCACGATCGATTTCACCTCGGACACCACCACTTCGATCCGTGACTCCAAAGTCGTGCGCGAAGCCCACGACGATGCCGCCAGCTTCGTCGCCAGCAACGGTGATATCCGCGGCGCGCAACTTGAAGCGGCGTTCAATGCCCTGCGCACGCAGCTGCCAGAAGCCCGCGACGCCAGCGACCAGGTGCTTGCCGAAGCCATCCTGGCCCTGTGAAACCACTCCTAGCCTGGCTGCTGGCCGGGACCCTGGGGCTGCTCTGCGGCACCGCCCAGGCCGACCTGCAACTGCGCCTCAAGACCGATGGCTTGAGCCCGGCGCAGCAACACGCCAGCCAGGCACTGCTGGATGAAGCGATGCAGGCGTTGCCGCCGCGTTTCATCCAGCAACTGGATCGCACCATTGATGTCGGCTGGACCGACCGAATGCCCGACAACGCCTATGGCGAGGCATCCCTGGTGTCGGAACTGGACCTCAACCGCGCCTTGCTGCCCAGCCTGACCGACGGCTCCGCCGCCACCCAGAAGACCAGCCGCCCCCATGGCACCGTGCGCCGGGAAATGCTCGCCACGGTACTCCATGAACTGACCCACATTTATGATCGCGCGCGTTTGTGGCCCGGTGCCGAGCGTAGCCTGATCCAGCGCTGCACCCGCAAGAACAGCACCTCCGGGCTGATCGGCCTGCCGGATGAGTGTCGCGGCCAGAATGACCGGCGCTTCACCCTCAGCGATGATCCACGGCTGCTGGATCTGGCCGGTTGGCCGCAATACGTCGGCCGCCGTGGCGAACGCGAGCAGCACAACCGTCAGGTCGCCCGCAGCCCGGACATCTACGAGATCACCAACCCGAAGGAATTCGTCGCGGTGAACATGGAGTACTTCCTTCTCGATCCGAGCTACGCCTGCCGCCGCCCGGCGCTGTACCGCTATTACCAGGAACATTTCGGCTGGGCGCCGGCCGCCAAGGACAGCTGCGCCAAGTCCTTCGCCTTCCTCAACGCCGGCAACGACTTCGCCAAAACGCCCCTGGGGCAGGTGGACCCGGAGCGGGTCTACGCGGTGGACTACCTGCTGGCCGAAGCCAACCAGAACTGGGTCAGCCGCTGGGGTCACAGCATGCTGCGCCTGGTGATCTGCGCCCCGGGCCGCCCCCGCGGGCCGGATTGCCGGCTGGACCTGGACCAGCACCTGGTGCTGTCCTACCGCGCCTTTGTCGGTGACGTGCAGCTCTCCAGCTGGGACGGCCTGGTGGGCAAGTACCCTTCGCGGCTGTTTGTCCTGCCGCTGTCCCAGGTCATCGACGAGTACACCAAGACCGAGCTGCGCAGCCTGGCCTCGGTACCGTTGAAGCTGTCACGCAGCGAGATCGAGGAAGTGGTGGAGCACGCCGCCGAGATGCATTGGAGCTACGACGGCAACTACTACTTCCTGTCCAACAACTGCGCAGTGGAAAGCCTCAAGCTGCTGCGCAGCGGCAGCAACAACAAGCAACTGATCGGCCTCGACAGCATCATGCCCAACGGCTTGCTGGAGGTGCTCAAGGGCAGGGGGCTGGCGGACACCAGCGTGCTCGACGACCCGCGCGAGGCGCTGCGCCTGGGGTATCGCTTCGACTCCTTCCGCGACCGCTACCAGGCGATGTTCGAGGTGATCAAGAAGCGCCTGCCGATCAAGCAGGCCAGCGTCGAAGACTGGCTGTCGCTGAGTGCCGAGGAACGCCGGCACTGGTTCGACCAGGCCGACCTGCGCACCAGCGCCGCCTTGCTGCTGCTGGAGCAGGCCAGTTATCGCCGGCAACTGCTGCTGGCTCAGGACGAGGTCAAGCAGCGCTACCTGGGGGCTCGCGAGCTGAAAAATGGTGGTATGGCGCAGGCCAACAAGACCCTGCAGCAGATCCTCGCCAACAGCGGCTTCCTCAGCCGCCCGGCAGAATTGCTGGGCAGCGGCGGCTACGGCCTGCCTCAGCCCGCTGAATGGCAACGCCTGGAGTCCGAGAGCAGCCAGCGGCAGAAGCAACTGCAATCCTTGACCGGTGACCTGGACAAGGAAGTGCGAGCCCTGCTGGAACCGGCCCGAGCGGCGGAAATCGCCGCCAACGAGGCCAACCTGAAGCTGGTGGGCGAGCATCTGCGGACGCTGCACAAGGCGGCAGGCGGCCTGGAACTGCCGTAGCGCTGCCTAGCCCGCGAGGCTGCGAAATGGACCGAAGGGCCTTGCTGGGCGGCCTTGAGAGCCTCGCGACCGCTACACGCTCGTGCGCAGCCTACGGCAGCGGCTACAGGGTTTCCTGCGGTTCTTGCGGCAGGTGCTCGTCCAGATGCAACCAGGGCAGGCGGCTGTCGGTCCAGATATGCCGGTCTGCAGGCGCCCGTTCCGGGTGATCCAGGGTGGCGATGGTGACATCGATGCTGTCTGGGCTCAGGTGGGTGATCAGCGCCAAATGAGCACCACAGTTGCCGCAGAAATAGCGCGCACAACTTCCAGATGAGTCGTACCGGGCGGGAACGCCTTCCAGCCATTCGAAAGCCGAGGCGGGCAGGGTGATCCAGGTGGTCACCAGACCGCCACTGACCCGGCGGCAGATCGAGCAATGGCAGTGGGCGATGTCCCGCAACGGGCCGCTGAACTGGTAACGCAGCCGCCCGCAGTGGCAGCCTCCGGTGTGCAACTCTCTCATGTGCATGTCTCCCTGGCGCCGATAGCCATCACTTTATGCCGCTGGTCGCCTGCTGCAACATCCGTTCGTTCCTTTCAGCGACGAAAGCTGGCTGAAAGCTTCCCCCATTAGGATCGCCTCCACTACCGGCAACAGACCGGTTGGCCACAGCGGGCGTTTCTCGCGCTCCCGGCCCTATTAACAACAACAATGGTGATTCTGATGTCCGCTCCTACCCGCCTGTTCGCTGCAACTCCTCCCGTACGCCTCGTGCTTGCCGTTCTGCGCTGATCCCACCCGGTTCGCCATTCCCTAGCCGCGCTACGCCTGGAGTAATCCCATGCTGACTTTCCTTGGCTTTGCCATGGTCATCACCTTCATGTTCCTGATCATGACCAAGCGCCTGTCGGCGCTGATCGCCCTGATCATCGTGCCCATCCTGTTCGCCCTGTTCGGCGGGTTCGCGCCGAAGATCGGCCCGATGATGCTCGAAGGCATCACCAAGCTCGCGCCCACGGGCGTGATGCTGATGTTCGCCATTCTGTATTTCGCCCTGATGATCGACTCCGGCCTGTTCGACCCGGCCGTGCGCAAGATCCTCAAGCTGGTCAAGGGCGACCCGCTGAAGGTCTCGGTGGGCACTGCGGTACTGGCCCTGGTGGTGTCCTTGGACGGTGACGGCGCCACCACCTACATGATCTGCGTGGCCGCCATGCTGCCGCTGTACAGCCGCATCGGCATGAGCCCGCGAATCATGGCCGGCCTGATCATCCTCGCCGGCGGGGTGATGAACATGACCCCCTGGGGCGGCCCGACCGCCCGCGCGGCCAGCGCCCTGCACGTGGACCCGTCGGACATCTTCGTGCCCATGATCCCGGCCATGCTGGCCGGCGTGGTGGCGATCCTGGCGATCGCCTACATGTACGGCAAGCGAGAAAGGGCGCGCCTGGGTGAACTGCACCTGGCGGGCGACGAGATCGACCACAGCGAGATCAGCGTGTCGCAGCACCCCGACGCTCGTCGTCCCAAGCTGATCTGGTTCAACGGCGCCCTGACCTTCGCCCTGATGTGCGCGCTGATCGCCGGGCTGCTGCCGTTGCCGGTGCTGTTCATGGTGGCCTTCAGTATCGCCATGATCGTCAACTATCCCTGCCTGCAGCAGCAGAAGGATCGGGTCGCGGCCCACGCCGGCAGCGTGCTGGCGGTGGTCGGGCTGATCTTCGCGGCGGGCATCTTCACCGGCATCCTGTCCGGCACCGGCATGGTGGATGCCATGTCCAAGAGCCTGCTGGCGGTGATCCCGGAAGCCCTGGGGCCGTACCTGGCGGTGATTACCGCGCTGGTGAGCATGCCGTTCACCTTCTTCATGTCCAACGATGCCTTCTACTACGGCGTGCTGCCGGTGCTGGCCGAAGCCGCCAGCCACTACGGCATCACCGCGGTGGAAATGGCCCGTGCGTCGATCGTCGGCCAACCCGTGCACTTGCTCAGCCCGCTGGTACCCTCGACCTACCTGTTGGTGGCCCTGGCCGGTATCGAGTTCGGCGATCACCAGCGCTTCACCCTCAAGTGGGCAGTGCTGGTCTGCCTGTGCATAATGTTCGCCGCTTTGCTGATGGGGATTTTTCCGCTGTTCAGCACTCTATAAAAGCAATGCTTCTGCGCCCGGGCCGGCCTCACGGCCCGGGCTATAACACTCGCTCAAAGGAATACACATGGAATGGCTGACCAACCCGGAAATCTGGGTTGCCTTCTTTACCCTGACTGCCCTGGAGATCGTCCTGGGCATCGACAACATCATCATGATCTCGATCCTGGTCAGCCGCATGCCCAAGCACATGCAGGCGCGCACGCGGATCTTCGGTCTGGCGCTGGCGATGGTCACGCGCATTCTGTTGCTGCTGTCGATCACCTGGGTCATGCGCCTCACGGCCGACCTGTTCGTGGTCTTCGGCCAGGGCATTTCCGGGCGTGACCTGATCCTGTTCTTCGGTGGCCTGTTCCTGCTGTGGAAAAGCTCCCAGGAGATGTACCACGCCCTGGAAGGCGAGGACGAAACCATTGATGAGCCCAAGGGCAAGGGCGGCAACTTCCTCTACACCATCATCCAGATCGCCATTATCGACATCGTCTTCTCCCTGGATTCGGTGATCACCGCCGTGGGCATGGTTTCCCATGTGCCGGTCATGGTGGCGGCCATCATCGTCGCGGTGCTGGTGATGATGCTGGCGGCCGGGACCATCAGCGAATTCATCGACAAGCACCCGTCGCTGAAAATGCTCGCGCTGTCCTTCCTGCTGGTGGTGGGTACGGTCCTGATCGCCGAAGCCTTCGAAGTGCACGTGCCAAAAGGCTACGTCTACTTCGCCATGGCCTTCTCCCTGGCGGTGGAAGCCATCAACATCAAGATGCGCACCGCCATCGCGAAAAAGAAAAAACAGCAGGACCCGGTGAAACTGCGCAAGGACGTTCCTGGTCAATAATCCGGGAATGCGCTGAATGGAAAAGGGGCTCTCGAGCCCCTTTTCTGCGTCTGCAGGAAGCTGTTTTCATGACAGTTTTGTTTCAATCGCCGGTTTGGCTATGCGATGCTGGCGCCTCGTGCGTTAGCCAACTACAGCTTAAGTACATAACGTAGAACGTCGCGCAACAACGTCCACTCGCCCCGCTTGGGGCACTTCACCCCAGGGGGGGCCTCTATGCTGACCCTGCTCAATCTGCTTTCCGCCGTGGCCCTGCTGATCTGGGGTACGCATATCGTCCGTACCGGCATCCTGCGGGTCTACGGCTCCAACCTGCGCCACGTGATCGGCCAGAACATGGCCAGGCGGCCACTGGCGTTCATTGCCGGGATCCTGGTCACGGCCATGGTCCAGAGCAGCAACGCCACGGCGATGCTGGTGACGTCCTTTGTCGGCCAGGGCCTGATGGCGCTGACCCCGGCGCTGGCCACCATGCTCGGCGCCGACGTCGGTACCGCGCTGATGGCCCGGGTACTGACCTTCGACCTGTCCTGGCTGTCGCCGCTGCTGATCTTCCTCGGGGTGATCTTCTTTCTCTCGCGCAAGCAGACCCGCGCCGGCCAGCTGGGCCGGGTCGGCATCGGCCTGGGGCTGATCATCCTGGCCCTGCAACTGATCGTCGAAGCCGCGGCCCCCATCACCCATGCCCAGGGCGTGAAGGTCCTGTTCGCCTCGCTGACCGGCGATATTCTCCTGGATGCACTGATGGGAGCGGTGTTCGCCATGGTGTCCTATTCCAGCCTGGCGGCGGTGCTGCTCACCGCGACCCTGGCCGGCGCCGGGGTCATCAGCCTGCCGGTGGCCATCGGCTTGGTGATCGGCGCCAACATCGGCAGCGGGGTACTGGCCTTCCTCAGCACCAGCATGCAGAACGCCGCCGGGCGCCAGGTCGCGCTGGGCAGCCTGCTGTACAAGCTCATCGGCCTGCTGCTGATCATCCCGGTGCTCGACCCACTGGCCCACTGGATGGACAGCCTGGACTTCAGCCCCCAGGAAGTGGTGATCGGCTTCCACCTGCTGTACAACACCGCCCGCTGCCTGTTGCTGCTGCCCACTGTTGGCCCCATGGCCCGGCTCTGCGCCTGGCTGCTGCCGGAGCGCCCCCAGGAAAACGGCCGCGCTCGCCCGCGGCACCTGGACCCTACCGCCCTGGCCACGCCGAGCCTGGCCCTGGCCAACGCCGCCCGCGAAACCCTGCGCATCGGTGACCTGATCGACAGCATGCTGGAGGCGATGCGCGACGCGCTGCAGGGCAAGCAGACCGCCATCACCCAGGAGCTGCGCGCCCTCAGCGACGACGTCGAAGCGCTGTACAGCGCCATCAAGCTGTACCTGGCGCAGATGCCCCGGGAAGACCTCAGCGACCAGGACAGCCGGCGCTGGGCCGAAATCATCGAACTGGCGTTCAACCTCAAGCTGGCCAGCGATCTGATCGAACGCATGCTGCGCAAGGTCCAGCAGCAGAAGACCTCCCAGCGCCGCTCCTTCTCCGAGGTTGGCCTGGAAGAGTTGACCGGGCTGCACGCGCAACTGATCGCCAACCTGCGCCTGGGGCTCTCGGTGTTCCTGAGCGCCGACCCGGAAAGCGCGCGCCAGCTGCTGCGGGAAAAACGCCGTTTCCGCGCCCAGGAGCGGCGCCTGGCCCACGCCCACGTCAGCCGCCTGCAACGCAAGATCGTCCAGAGCATCGAGACCAGTTCCCTGCACCTGGAGCTGATCGCCGACATGAAGCGCCTCAACTCCCTGTTCTGCAGCAGTGCCTACGTGGTTCTGGAAACCTCGGACACCGGCGCGCTGGAGGTCGAAGAGATGGCTGACATCACTCATTCACCCTGAACGTCCACAGTCCCACGAAGTCTGTAGAACTTACGCACGCCGTAAGGAAGCTTGTTATGCGTTGTCTGTTATTCGCCTGCCTGTTGCTGGGCAGTGCACAAGGATGGGCTTTGGATCGTTTCCAGGTCGAAGGCTACACCCTGCCCAATGGCCTGCAACTGCTGCTCAAGCCCGGCAGCGAACGCGGCCACGTGGCGATCCGCCTGGTGGTGGGGGTGGGCCTGGACGACTTCGCCTGTGCCGACAAGGAGTTGCCGCACCTGCTGGAACACCTGCTGTTCAGCGGCGTGGATGACAGCGGGGAAGGCGGCCTGGAAGAACGCATGCAGGCCCTGGGCGGCGAATGGAATGCCTACACCAGCAATGCCGACACCACCTTCGTCATCGAGGCCCCGGCGCGCAACCAGCGCAAGGTCCTGGACCTCTTGCTGTCGCTGCTGACCCATACCCGCCTGGACGACAACGCCGTGGCCGCGGCCAAGCAAGTGGTGGAACGCGAAGGCGGGGGTCACTATTCGCACCTGCAACGCTGGCTCGACCGCCAGGACCTGGGACACAAGGCAGGCAACCAGCTGGCGGTGGAACTGGGGCTCAAATGCGCCGAACGCGCCGAGGTCGGAAACCTGACCCTGGCCCAGCTGGAGCAGGTACGCAAGGACTGGTACGCCCCCAACAACATGACCCTGATCGTGGTGGGCGAGCTCGATCGCCTGCTACCGGCCTACCTGGAGCGCACCTACGGTGCCCTGGAGCCGGTGGAACCCAGCGAACACCCCGACCTGCCGCAGATCCAGGGCACCGCCGCCCCTGAGCGCACCCTGGTCCATGGCTGGGTAGGGCAGAGCGCGCAACTGCACTGGCTGTTTCCCGAGCCCGTGCTGGACCAGCAGCACGACGAGACCTTCGACCTGCTCAAGGACTACCTGGACTGGGCGCTGTATCGCCAACTGCGTCTTGAGCACGAATTGTCCTACGGCCCCTGGAGTGATCGGGAAGTCTTCGGTGGCGTGGGCTTTCTCAGCCTCAATGCCGACCTTGAGCGCGACGACCTGCCCCAAGCCCGGCAAGTGGTAGAGCAGCTCAAGGCACGGCTGCTCAAGGACGGCCTCGACCCGGCCACCTTCGCCCGCCTGAAACAGGCTGCCATCGATCGCCAGGCCTGGGCCGTGCAGGGCAACAGCGCCCTGGCGGACTATTACTGGAGCGCCCTCGGGGACTTCGACAACGGCCGCTTCAGCGACCCGGCCAGGCGCCTGAAAGCAGTGAGCCTGGAACAGGCCAACCTGGCCCTGCGCCAGCTGCTGCAGCAGCCGGGCTACCTGCGCATCGAACAACCGCTGCTCAGTGACGAACAACTGCTCTGGCTGATCGGCGGCCTGCTGTCCCTGGTCCTGCTCGGCAGCTTCGGCGTCTACCTGCTGCGCCGCCGGGCCCGCTGACCCATGGCCAGGGAGCTTGCTCCCGCCGGGCCGCGCAGCAGCCCCAGGGACAGGGCAATGCGATCACCTTGGCCGGATTACCTCACCAGCGCCTGCGCACCTGAGCAAGCTCCCTCGCCACGGACCGCCGCCGACGTTATCCTGTCGCGGTTTTTCCTGCCCTGACTGTGATCCCCCCGATGCCGAACCTGACCCTCCTTATCCAGCGCATTCTCGAACTGATGAAGCGCTATCCGGGGATCATTGCGCTCGGCGGTTTCATCTCCGGGGTCGGAAGCTTCATCCTGGTGGACCGGCAACAGAGCCTGGCCTCGTGGATCGCCGTGATCCTGCTGGTGAGCTGGGTCTGGCTGATGCTGGAGAACAGCCTGACCCAGCTGTTCACCAAGGTCTTCAAGCGCGAGATCCCGCAGCCGCTGCTGCGCTATGCGACGCAGATGATCCACCAGGAAAGCCTGTTCTTCGTCCTGCCGTTCTTTTTCATCACCACCAGCTGGAACAGTGGCCAACTGGTGTTCACCGGCCTGCTCGGCGCCGCGGCGCTGATTTCCATCACTGACCCGCTGTACTACAAATGGCTGGCCCCGCGCCGCTGGCTGTTCCTGGCGCTGCACACCCTGACCCTGTTCGCCGCCTTGCTCACGGCCCTGCCGCTGATCCTGCACCTGACCACCGCCCAGAGCTTCAAGCTGGCCCTGGGCATCGCCATGCTCCTGTCCTTTCCGAGCCTGGCCTCGATCCTGCCGATCCGCAGCCTGCGCAGTGCCCTGACCGTGCTGGCCATTACCCTGGCCATCGGCAGCACCGGCTGGCTGCTGCGCTCCTGGGTGCCGCCGGCCACCCTGTGGCTGACCGAGGATGCCATCAGCACCCAGCTCCAGGATCGCACCCCGGGCGACAGCCTGGAGCAGATCAGCACCGCCCAGGTAAGCAGCACCGGCCTGTACGCCTACACCGCGATCAACGCCCCCCGGGGCCTGGACGAGCGCATTTACCACGTCTGGCAATTCAACGGCAGCGAGGTGGATCGCGTCGCCCTGGACATCCATGGCGGGCGCAAGGAAGGCTACCGTGCCTGGTCCCACAAGCAGAATTTCCCCGCCAACCCGGCGGGCGACTGGCAGGTGCGGGTAATCACCGAGGACGGCCAGGTGATCGGCGTGCTGCGCTTCGAGATCACCGCTCCAGATCAAGACGCGGCCAAGACCGGCGAGGCAAAGTAACCGGGATCGTGCTATTACGTAGCACTGCGAAATGGCCACACAAGCTCGGAGCTTATGACTAGCAGCGTGACGCCCGGCACCGCTCAACTGGACCTTGCCCACTCCCCGGCGCAATTGCGCATCGGCGGCGACTGGACGCTGGCGCACTACAGCGACCTCAAGCGCCTCAGCCAATCCCTGGACGGCCGCTACGACAGCAGCACCCATATCGACCTCAACGGCCTGGGCGCCCTGGACACCGCCGGCGCGTCGCTGCTGGTGGAACTGCTGGGGGCAGAACGCCTGGGGCAATCCGCCGAACACCCCGACTGCACCTTGTCCGCCGCCGACCGCGCGCTGCTGCACACGGTCTACACCTCGTTGAACGACTTCTGCGTACCGGTCAAGGAACCGGAGATCTCGGTCAGCGTGCAATTGCTTTCGCGCATTGGCAGCGCGGTCTATACCGTCTGGCAGGACACCCTGAAGGTCCTGGGCTTCATCGGCCTGATCCTGGAAACCCTGGCCCGCGGCCTGCTGCGCCCCAAGCGCTGGCGCATCACCCCGGTGGTGGCACACATCGAACAGACCGGCCTCGACGCGGCGCCCATCGTCGCCCTGCTGACCTTTCTGGTGGGCGCGGTGGTGGCCTTTCTCGGCGCCACCGTGCTGGCCAACTTCGGCGCCAGCATCTTCACCGTGGACCTGGTGGCATTTTCCTTCCTGCGGGAATTCGGCGTACTGCTCACCGCGATTCTCATGGCCGGGCGCACCGCCAGCGCCTTCACCGCGCAGATCGGCTCGATGAAGGCCAATGAAGAGATCGACGCCATCCGCACCCTGGGCCTGGACCCGGTAGAACTGCTGGTGCTGCCTCGGGTCCTGGCCCTGCTGGTGTCGCTGCCGATGCTGACGTTCCTGGCGATGCTTTCGGGGATAGTCGGTGGCGCGGTGGTCTGCGCCCTGTCCCTGGATATCTCCCCGGCGATGTTCCTCTCGCTGCTGCATTCGGATATCGGCGTGAAGCACTTCCTGCTGGGCCTGGTGAAAGCGCCGATCTTCGCCTTCCTGATCGCCGCCATCGGCTGCCTGGAAGGCTTCAAGGTCAGCGGCAGCGCCGAGTCGGTGGGCGCCCACACCACCTCCAGCGTGGTCCAGTCGATCTTCGTGGTGATCGTCATCGATGCCGTGGCCGCGCTGTTCTTCATGGAGATGGGCTGGTGAGCCGGCCGCCACGCGCGCCGGCGAAGGCGGTGATCGAGGTCCGTGGCCTGTGCAACCGCTTCGGCAAGCAGAGCGTGCACGAGAACCTCGACCTGGATGTGTACCAGGGCGAGATCCTCGGCGTGGTCGGCGGCTCGGGCAGCGGCAAGTCGGTACTGCTGCGCAGCATCGTCGGCCTGCGCCAGCCCAGCGAAGGCTCGGTGCGGGTATTCGGCCAGGACCTGCCAAGCCTGCCGGAACAGCAACGTTCGCTGATCGAACGACGCTTCGGCGTACTGTTCCAGAAGGGCGCGCTGTTCACCTCGCTGACCGTGACCGAGAACGTCGCCCTGCCATTGATCGAGCATGCCGGCCTGTCCCGTGCCGATGCCGAACACCTGGCGGCGGTCAAGCTGGCCCTGGCCGGCCTGCCGCTGTCGGCGGCCGACAAGTACCCGGCCTCGCTCTCTGGCGGGATGATCAAGCGCGCTGCCCTGGCCCGGGCGCTGGCCCTGGACCCGGACATCCTGTTTCTCGACGAACCCACCGCCGGCCTCGACCCGGTGGGCGCCGCCGCCTTTGACCAGTTGATCCTGACCCTGCGCGATGCCTTGGGGCTCAGTGTGTTCCTGGTCACCCACGACCTGGACACCCTCTACACCATCACCGACCGGGTGGCGGTGCTGGCGCAGAAAAAGGTACTGGTGGCGGATGCCATCGATATCGTCGCCGAGACCGACGACGAATGGATTCACCAATACTTCCATGGCCCTCGCGGCCGCGCGGCCTACCAGGCCGCTACACAGACCAACGAGGGATGACATGGAAACCCGAGCCCATCATGTACTGATCGGCCTGTTCACCGTGATCGTGGTGGCCGGCGCCTTGCTGTTCGGCCTGTGGCTGGCCAAGTCCAGCGTCGACAGCGCCTTCCAGGACTACCAGATCGTCTTCAACGAGGCGGTCAGTGGCCTGTCCAAGGGAAGCTCCGTGCAATACAGCGGGATCAAGGTCGGTGATGTGGTCAACCTGCGCCTGGACCCCAAGGACCCGCGCCGGGTGCTGGCACAGATCCGCCTGGGCAGCGAGACGCCGATCAAGGAGGACACCCAGGCCAAGCTGGCCCTGACCGGCATCACCGGCACCTCGATCATCCAGCTCAGCGGCGGCACGCCGCAAAGCCCGACCCTCAAGGGCAAGGACGGCGAACTGCCCACCATCATCGCCTCACCGTCGCCCATCGCCCGCCTGCTGAACAACAGCAACGACCTGATGACCGGGGTCAACCTGCTGTTGCACAACGCCAACCGCATGTTCTCCCCGGACAACGTGGCCCGGGTCAGCAGCACCCTGGACAACCTGCAGAAGACCTCCGCCAGCATCGCCGAGCAGCGCGACGACCTGCGCCAGTTGATGCAGCAATTGGGCTCCATCAGCAAGCAGACCGGCGCCATGCTGGAACAGACCACCGCGCTGATGCGCAACGCCAACGGGCTGCTCAACGACCAGGGCAAGCAGATGTTCGGCAGCGCCGAGCACGCCATGCGCTCCCTGGAGCAAAGCAGCGCCACCCTGAACAAACTGCTGAGCGACAACCAGGACTCGCTGAACAACGGCATGCAGGGCCTCAACGGCCTGGCGCCAGCCGTCCGCGAGCTGCGCGAGACCCTGAGCTCGCTGCGGGCCATCACCCGGCGCCTGGAAGCCAACCCCGGCGGTTACCTGCTGGGTAACGAGAAGAACAAGGAGTTCACGCCATGAAGCGTGCCTATCGCCTGCTTGCCCCCCTGGGCCTGAGCGCCGCCCTGGCCCTGACCGGGGCCTGCTCGATACTGCCCAAGGGCGAGCCGCTGGACATCTATCGGCTGCCGGTGAGCCAGGCCGGCGCCACGGCGCCGAACCAGGCCCTGTCGTGGTCCTTGCAGTTGCTCAAGCCCCAGGCCGGGGATGCGCTGAACAGCGCACGGATCGCGGTGATTCCCCAGGGCAACCTGATCAGCAGCTACAAGGCTTCGCGCTGGAGCGACCCGGCACCGATCCTGCTGCGCAACCGCCTGCTGGACGGCTTCCAGCGCGATGGCCGGGTCCAGCTGTTGAGCACCGATGACAGCAACCTGCAGACCGACCTGGCCCTGGGCGGCGACCTGCAAGCCTTCCAGACCGAATACCAGGGCAACGCCGCCCAGGTGGTGATCCGCCTGGATGCGCGGCTGATTCGTGGCTACGACCAGAAGATCCTCGCCAGCCGGCGCTTCGAAGTGCGCCAAGCGCTGGCTGAAACCGGGGTGCCGGCGGTGGTCACAGGATTTGGCCAGGCCGGCGACGCGCTGACCCGGCAAGTGGTGGATTGGGCAGTGGGGCAGGGCAATCGGGCGCTCAAACATTGAGAGCCCTTTCGCCGGCAAGCCGGCTCCTACAGAGGGAGTAGGAGCCGGCTTGCCGGCGAAGGCTCGCTCAACTCATCCAAAGAACCAGTAGCAAACCGCAATCGCCGCCACCACGCCGGCGAATTCCGCCAGCAAGGCACAGCCCACGGCGTGCCGCACCCGCTGGATGCCTACCGCGCCGAAGTACACCGCCAGCACATAGAAGGTGGTTTCGGTACTGCCCTGGATGGTGGCCGCCACCAGGGCCGGGAAGCTGTCCACGCCCTGGGTCTGCATGGTCTCGATGAGCATGGCCCGTGCCGCACTGCCCGAGAACGGCTTGACCAAGGCAGTGGGCAAGGCGTCCACGAAACGTGTGTCCCAACCGGCCCACTCCACCAGATGACGAATGCCGTCGAGGCCGAAATCCAGGGCCCCGGACGCCCGCAGCACGCCGATGGCGCAGAGCATCGCGACCAGGTATGGCAAGAGGCTCTTGGCGACGTCGAAGCCCTCCTTGGCGCCCTCGACAAAGGCCTCGTAGACCTTGACCTTGCGCAGCGCGCCGACCACCAGGAACAGCATGATCAGCCCAAACAGCGTGAGGTTGCCGAGAATCGACGACAGGGACGCCAGGGCCGTGGCCGACAGGGTGGCGAGCAAGGCCATGAAGGCGCCCAGGGCCAGGGCCCCGGGAACCAGGTAGGCCAGTACCACCGGGTCCCACAGGCGCAGGCGCTGCATCACCGCGACCGACAGCAGGCCCACCAGGGTCGAGGCGCTGGTGGCCAGGAGAATCGGCAGGAACACCAGGGTCGGGTCCGCCGCGCCTTGCTGGGCGCGGTACATGAAGATGGTCACCGGCAGCAGGGTCAGGGACGAGGCGTTGAGCACCAGGAACAGGATCTGCGCATTGCTGGCAGTGGTGGCGCTGGGGTTGAGTTCCTGCAGGGCGCGCATGGCCTTGAGGCCGATGGGCGTGGCGGCGTTGTCCAGGCCCAGGCCGTTGGCGGCGAAGTTCAGGGTGATCAGGCCCAGGGCCGGGTGCCCCGGCGGCACTTCCGGCATCAGGCGCTTGAACAGGGGCCCCAGGACCTTGGCCAGCCACTCGACGATTCCAGCCTTCTCGGCGATGCGCAGAAAACCCAGCCACAGGGTCAGGGTGCCGAACAGCAGGACCATGACCTCCACCGACAGCTTGGCCATGGCGAAGATGCTTTCCACCATGGCAGCGAAGATCCCGGCGTTGCCACCCACCAGCCACTGCGCCAGGGCCGACACGGTTGCCACGATAAAGAAGCCAAGCCACAGGCCATTGAGCATCGGTCATACCCCTCGAAAGATGCGGCGAATGATAGCGGGGCGGGCAGAAACGACAAACCCCGGATTAACCGGGGCCTGTCATCTGTAGGGGCTGGATTGCTGTCGAAGGCGATCTGCAGGCAGCTGAAGGGCTTGGGGCCTCTTCGCTGGCAAGCCAGCTCCTACACAATAGGCGCTTAGCCTTTGGACGCTTCGCCTGCTGGCAGTTTTTCCTTGCTGCGCCAGTGCGGCAGGGAGTTCCAGTAACGCTGGCCCTTGGCGTCGTCGTACATGCCTTCCCAACGGGAGATGACCAGTACCGCCAGGGCGTTGCCGATCACGTTCAAGGCGGTACGCGCCATGTCCATCACACGGTCGACACCAGCGATGAAGGCCAGGCCTTCCAGAGGAATGCCGACGCTGCCCAGGGTGGCCAGCAGGACCACGAAGGACACGCCCGGAACCCCGGCGATACCTTTGGAGGTGACCATCAGGGTCAGCACCAGCAGCAGTTGCTGGCTGATGGACAGGTCGATGCCGTACAGCTGGGCGATGAAGATCGCCGCGATGCTCTGGTACAGGGTCGAACCGTCGAGGTTGAACGAGTAGCCGGTCGGCACCACGAAGCTGCAGATGGCTTTCGGCGCGCCGTAGGCTTCCATCTTCTCGATCACCCGCGGCAGCACGGTTTCCGAGCTGGCGGTGGAGTAGGCCAGGACCAGCTCATCCTTGAAGATGCGCATCAGCTTGATCACCGAGAAGCCGAACAGGCGGGCGATCAGGCCGAGGATCACGAAAGCGAAGAAGGCGATGGCCACGTACACCAGGATCACCAGCTTGGCCAGCGGCAGCAGGGAGGCGAAACCGAAGTTGGCGACGGTCACCGCGATCAGTGCAAATACGCCGATAGGGGCGTAGTTCATGATCATGTGGGTGACTTTGAACATGCTTTCCGAAACGCCCTGGAACATCTTCACCAGCGGTTCGCGCAGGTCGGACTGCAGGCTCGACAGGCCCAGGCCGAACAGCACCGAGAAGAAGATGATCGGCAGCATCTCGCCACGGGCCATGGCCGCGAAGATGTTCGATGGAATCAGGTTGAGGATGGTCTCGATGAACGCGTGTTCATGCTGCACCTCGGCCGCAGTGGCCTGGTACTTGGAGATGTCCACGGTGCCCAGGGTGCTCATGTCGATGCCTGCGCCCGGATGGAACAGGTTGGCCAGCAGCAGGCCGACGACGATGGCGATGGTGGTCACGATTTCGAAGTAGATGATGGTCTTGAGGCCGATGCGCCCCAGTTTCTTCGCGTCACCGACACCGGCGATGCCGACGATCAGCGAGGAAATGACGATCGGGATCACGATCATCTTGATCAAGCGGATAAAGATATCGCCCGCAGGCTGCAGGACGTTGCTGATCCACCAGGCCTTTTCAGCACTGAAATGATTGAGCAGCGCGCCAATCGCAATCCCCAGGACCAGACCGATGAGGATCTGCCAGGCGAGGCTTAATTTTGCCTTCTTCATATCATTACCCTTACTTCAGTTGGACTCGGGCTGATGCGCGAACTGGAACGCTCAATGGCGGAAAAGTTTGTGCATCGGCCCCCGTATAAGGTCATCCCGAACGAGCATTTACGGCTCTCTGCGGGCGAAAAAAGGCGCAACTATTCCGATGCTAGGGAGGCACGTCTAATGCCGTAAACGCCTACCCTATGCCGAATCGGCATGAGTTTTTCCAAACAAAACGAGCGTCCCAACCGGTTCGAATACGACATTTCGGCAGGCAAAAATGCCGTGAAACGGCCATTTCAGGCGGCGTGCAGGCTTGTCGGAGGGGTCAGGAAAAAGGCTAAAAAAGTTTAGAATTGCTCTGATTCGGGCGCCCGGAAACGCTGCGCAATTCGCACAAAGTTTCTCGATATACGGTCGCAGAGAAACACCAGGAAACGTTTGATCGGAGTCAAAGGAAGATTTTTTCCCGCGCGAGCACGGAAATTGTCAGACGGACGGCTCTAGCACAGGACTTTGCCATTCAAGCACGCCGCAAGCTCATCAGGTCGGTGGCCGACCTGGGAGCTTGCGCCGCCGCTCTTTCCTGACCCGGCCCTTGCGGAGGCACTCCCTGTACCCCTAGGTCACTCCGATCACCCGTGGATCAGAACATCCCGGCCCCTTGGTCATGCACTCGCCCTCCTCGGGTGGTGCAACAGCCGAAAGCGCCAGGGCGGCCCTTTCGTCTATCTGTTATGCAATATCGGCAATTTGCACATCAGTACCAGTTCGGGTCCTTGCGCAACTGCTCCTGGAGCAGCGCTTGCATGCCGTCATCGGGCTTGCCGAGGAACCGATAATTGGCGTGGCGGGTCGGTGACTTGTCCGCGGGTAAACCCGCCGGCACGTCCACCAGCATCGCGTAGGCATGCTTCTTGTCGAAACTGAAGGCCACAATCAAACGCTGGTTCTGACAACTCTGAGCGGTTTCGCACAGAGGGCCCACCAGATACTGATCGCCATCTTCGGTCATGGCATTCATCTGTTGCGGCGCATCACCCGAGAGGTTCATCACCCACTCGGGCAGGCGCTCCTCCTTGTGCACGACCCCCTGCCAGGTTTCACGAAACTGCGGGTCCGACCCCAGCAGCTGATTGGCTCGTGCCTGGCCATCATTGGCCGCCGACGCCAGGGCGCTGGCGCCCAGCAGCAGCGCGGCAGTCAATGTCTTCAACGTGAGACTCATGGTCAGCCTCGGCCTCGACGGCCAAAGAAGAACGAAGCGATGAACATCACCAGGAACACCACAAAGAGAATCTTGGCGATACCCGTGGCGGTGCCCGCGATACCACCGAAGCCCAGGACCGCAGCGACAATGGCAATGATCAGGAATGTGATTGCCCAGCTCAGCATGATGATTCTCCTTACTCTTCTATTAGTGGTGCTGCCTATGGAGCCAGCCCGGCGCCGCCGATTGCGGGCCCGGCCTTGGTGCTAGAACACCCAGCGTTCCTGACGTGGCGCGTCCGCGACCGGCTGTGCCTGGTCGACGGCCATCAGTTGCATGGGGGCCTGGTCGTTGAGCTGGCTGCTCACCGAACTGAAATGGGTCTGGGTGAAGTGATGAACCGGCACTCGCGGCGCGGGTGCCTGGCTGTCCTGCCAGCGCTGGAACTGTTGCCCGGCGATCAGGGTGACCAGCAACGCCAGAACGGCGAAGAGGCCTTGCTGGAGATGCAGTGGCGCAATACGCAATTGGGCAAGACGTTGGCGATTCATCCTGAAACTCCTCCCACACTGGTGGTGATGTTGTTATGGAAGCCACGGCCGGCGCTTCTCGATGAGAGGGATATTGCAGGCTGCATGCCAGCTTTTTCTTTGAAATTAAATTCAATAAAATCAAATACTTAAATCAAATTACCAAAAGCATTCCACACGCATACTGCACGATGCCCCCATGCCGGCCGTGCGAAATGCACGATGTCCCAGGAAAACAGTGAGCGTTTTTTGATCACAGGGGGGAACTTTGATGAATGGCCAATAGCCTGATACAGACCCACCCAGCAGCTACTCTGGGTAAAACATGCGTAATTTCAGCCTGTTAGCCGTTTCAGCCGGAGATATCTAACCTGCTGGCGCTGGAATGGATCAGAATCAACCTTGCAACTTGCCCGATTTTTCCGGGACTAAATAAAGATCATTCATTAAGGAGCCTCGGGAAATGGAGTCAGCGCCGGAGAATCAAGGCCGCATCCTTCTGGTGGATGACGAATCCGCAATCCTTCGCACCTTCCGCTACTGCCTGGAAGACGAGGGCTACACCGTGGCCACCGCCAACAGCGCGGCGCAGGCCGATGCTCTGCTGCAACGCCAGGTATTCGACCTGTGCTTCCTCGACCTGCGCCTGGGCGAAGACAACGGCCTCGACGTACTGGCACAAATGCGTACCCAGGCACCCTGGATGCGGGTAGTGATCGTCACCGCTCACTCTGCCGTGGACACCGCAGTAGATGCGATCCAGGCCGGCGCCGCAGACTACCTGGTCAAGCCCTGCAGCCCCGACCAGTTGCGCCTGGCCACCGCCAAGCAGCTGGAAGTACGCCAGCTCTCGGCACGCCTGGAAGCCCTCGAAGGTGAGGTACGCAAGCCCAAGGACGGCCTGGACTCCCACAGCCCGGCAATGAAAGTGGTGCTGGAAACCGCGCGTCAGGTGGCCAGCACCGACGCCAACATCCTTATCCTCGGCGAGTCCGGCACCGGCAAGGGCGAGTTGGCGCGGGCCATTCACGGCTGGAGCAAACGCGCCAAGAAATCCTGCGTGACCATCAACTGCCCCTCGTTGACTGCCGAACTGATGGAGAGCGAACTCTTCGGCCACAGCCGCGGCGCCTTTACCGGGGCCAGCGAGAGCACCCTGGGCCGGGTCAACCAGGCCGATGGCGGAACCCTGTTCCTCGACGAGATCGGCGACTTCCCGTTGACCCTTCAACCCAAGCTGCTGCGCTTCATCCAGGACAAGGAATACGAGCGCGTCGGCGACCCGGTAACCCGCCGCGCCGATGTGCGCATCCTCGCCGCCACCAACCTCAACCTTGAAGACATGGTGCGCGACGGGCGTTTCCGCGAAGACCTGCTGTACCGGCTGAACGTCATCACCCTGCACCTGCCGCCCCTGCGCGAGCGCAGCGAAGATATCCTGACCCTGGCCGACCGCTTCCTCGCCCGCTTCGTCAAAGAGTATTCGCGCCCGGCCCGGGTCTTCAGTGATGAAGCCCGGGAAGCGCTGCTCAACTACCGCTGGCCGGGCAACATCCGCGAACTGCGTAACGTGGTGGAACGGGCGAGCATCATCTGCCCGCAGGAACGGGTGGAAATCAGCCACTTGGGCATGGCCGAGCAACCCACCAACAACGCCCCGCGGATCGGCGCCGCCCTGAGCCTGGACGAGCTGGAAAAGGCACACATCGGTGCGGTCCTGGCCACCAGCGACACCCTGGATCAAGCCGCCAAGACCCTGGGTATCGACGCGTCGACGCTGTACCGCAAACGCAAACAGTACAACCTGTGAGCAACACCCTATGAAGTTAGCGATGAAACTGCGCACCCGGCTGTTTCTGAGCATCTCGGCGCTGATCACCGTGGCCCTCTTGGGCCTGGTGCTCGGGCTGGTCAGCGTGATGCAGATGGCCAGCACCCAGGAATCGCTGATCCGCAACAACTTCATCACCCTGGACCTGGGCCTCAAGCTGCGCCAGACCCTGGGCGACCAGCTCATCATCATGCTCGGCAAGCAGCCGGACCGCGCCGCCCTGGAAACCTCCCGGCAGCATTATCTGGAGCTGCTCGACGAAGGCATCGCCCATGATCGGCAGACCCAGGTACAAAGTGGCTTCCAGCAGGCCCGTAGCGACTACCTGAGCTTCTACCAGGCCTTCGAGCGCAACAGCACCGCAAGCGGGCTGCATGACAACAACGAGCTGACCGAGCGCTTCAACGCCTTGCGCGGCGGGCTGATCAACGAACACAAGCGCGCCCTGGACAACATCAGCCAGGTGGAGCAGCAGGCCCGCAACCGTGCATGGCTGGTGGCCGGCCTGCTGGGCCTGGTGGCCCTGGCGGTGCTGATCATCGGCTTCGTCACGGCCCATGCCATCGCCCGGCGCTTTGGCGGGCCGATCGAAGCCCTGGCCAAAGCTGCGGACAAGATTGGCGAAGGCAATTTCGACGTCACCCTGCCCATTTCGGCGGCGGCGGAGATGAACCTGCTGACCCGGCGCTTCGGCATCATGGCCGAGGCCCTGCGCCAGCATCAGGCAACCAATGTCGATGAGCTGCTGGCCGGCCAGCAGCGCCTGCAGGCCGTGCTCGACAGTATTGACGACGGCTTGCTGATGATCGACCGCCAGGGCCGCCTGGAACACCTCAACCCCGTGGCCCAGCGCCAGCTGGGCTGGGACCAGGAGCGCCTCGGCCAGGGCCTGGGCAGCGCCCTGCAACGCCCGGAGCTGGATGAGCAGCTACAGCTGGTATTGCGCGGCGGCAACCTGGAACGGGCGCCGGACGACCTGGATATCGAGGTCGACGGCGAGTCGCGCCTGCTGACCTACAGCCTGACCCCCGTCAGCCATACCCAGGGCCATATTCTCGGCGCCGTGATGGTGCTGCACGATGTCACCGAGCAACGGGCGTTCGAACGAGTGCGCAGTGAGTTCGTGCTGCGCGCCTCCCACGAACTGCGTACCCCGGTCACTGGCATGCACATGGCCTTCGGGCTGCTTCAGGAACGCCTGCACTTTCCCGAGGAGTCCCGGGAAACCGACCTGCTCAATACGGTCAACGAGGAAATGCAGCGCCTGATGCAGTTGATCAACGACCTGCTGAATTTTTCCCGCTATCAGAACGGCCTGCAGAAACTCACCCTCGCTCCCTGCCCCCTGGAAGAACTGCTGGTGCAGGCCCAGGGCCGCTTCAGCGAGCAGGCCCAACAGCAGGGCATCGACCTGCTGCTGGAGATCCAGGCGCCGTTGCCACGGCTGCATGCCGACCGCGCACAACTGGAGCGGGTGCTGGACAACCTGATCGACAACGCCTTGCGCCACACCGCCAGCGAGGGCCAGATCCGCCTGCAGGCGAGGCGCCATGGCGAGCGGGTGATCGTCAGCGTCGAAGACAATGGCGAGGGTATTGCCTATGGCCAGCAAGGGCGGATCTTCGAGCCTTTCGTCCAGGTGGGCCGCAAGAAGGGCGGTGCCGGCCTCGGGCTGGCGCTGTGCAAGGAGATCGTCCAGCTGCATGGCGGGCGCATGGGCGTCTACTCAAGGCCCGGGCAGGGCACCCAGTTCTATCTGGCCCTGCCGCTCTAGGGCTTCATGCTTCATCATCCAGGCGCCTGGCCACCAGCCGTCGGCCACGGGTAATCAGCTCAGTGAACTGCAAGGCACTCAGGGCATGGGCGAACAGCCAGCCCTGGCCGAAGCTCACGCCCTCGCTGCTGAGCAGCAGCGCCTGGTCCTCGAACTCGATGCCCTCGGCAATCACCTTGAGTTTCAACGCGTGGGCCATGCGAATGATGTGCGGCGCCACGCCGCTGCTGGCGGCATCGTGCCCCAGGGCATCGATGAACGCCTTGTCGATCTTCAGGCAATCCACCGGCAGGCTCTGCAGGTAGGCCAGGCTGCAATAGCCGGTGCCGAAATCATCGATCAGCACCTGATGCCCGACATCGCGCAGGGCCTGCAGGTTGTTGCGCGCCACCACCACATCGATCAGCCCACGCTCGGTGACCTCGAAGGCGATCTGCCGGGCCGCTACCCGATGCGTCGCCAGCAGCCGCGCCATGACCATGCCGATCCGCGGGACCATCACGTCGCAGGCCGCCAGGTTGACTGAGATGTACAGCTGGGGATTGGCCCGTAGCACATGCCCCAGTTGCTCCAGCAGGCGCTGCAGGACGAAGTCGGTGATCTGGCGGATCTGCCCGGTGTTCTCCGCCAGCGGGATGAACAGGTCGGGGCTGGTCAGGGTACCGTCCGGGCGGCGCCAGCGCAGCAGGGCCTCGGCCCCCACGCAGAGCCGGCTACTGAGATCGAAGATCGGCTGGTACAGCACCTGCAACTCGCCGCGGCGCAGGGCCCCTTGCAGCTCCGCCCCCAGGGACTGGCGCTGGCGGACCACCTGATACACCAACCCACCGATGAACAGCGCCAGCACCAGGCTGGAGGGCAGCAACCACCACCAACCGTCGAGCACTTCGCCCTGCAGGCTGGCGCGGGGGGTGATCAGCACCAGTTGGTACTCGGGGTTGCGAGTGGGCATGCGATAGATCAGCAGGTCCGGGGTGACCTGCAAGGGCCCGTCGCGGCCCCCCCGCCAAGGCTGTGCGGGGGGCCAGGCATGGGCCGGGCCGAGCACCGGTATCGCCCGGGCACCATGATCCACCACCACCATCAGGCTGCCACCGGGAGGCAGATCGACCACATCGGTCAGGTGCCCGCGGGAAGTGGCCACGCGAAAGTTGCCGCGACCCAGCATCAGCGCAGCAAGGTTCTCATTGGGCTGGGTCGAGGTGTTGAGCCAGTAGCTGTAGGTCGGCCCGCGGATATCCGGCGGCCTGGCCGCCGGCAGGAGGTTCTGCCGTGGCCAGTTGGAACAAGTGTGGGTGGCGTCCCTGTAGGCCGCTTCATAAATGAAGCGATAGCTGTAGCTGACCTGCTGCAGAGCTGCGATGAGATCGGCGTTGCACTCGCGCAGCGGCTGCGCCTCCAGCACGTCGAGACCTTCGCGCAGTTGCCCGAACAACTGCTCCAGCCGCTCCAGGAAACGCTGCCCCTGGGCGTTCATCTGCTCGCTTTCCCGTTGCTGGACCTGGTGCATGGCCAGCCCGGCGCTGCCCAGCAGCAAAATCACCGCACTCAGCACAGCCGCCAGCATCGCCAGCGTCCAGGGGCGATGGAACCAGGTACGCAAGGGCTCGCGAGCGGCCGGCATCATGGGAGATCCGAAGGATTACCAATGAGTTATAGCAACTGATTGGACAATCGGCCCCAACCGTCCGGCGGCGTCATTATTTTGTCTGGTTGAGCACCATCAGGATGGCCGCGCTTTCTGCGTCCGGCGTACCATCGAAACGCCCCGGCCGGTAGTGCATCTGGAATGCGGCCAGGACGTTACGGGTCGCCTTGTCCAGCTCGCCGGTCTGCGGCGTGGCGTAACCCAGCTGGGCCAGTTGCTGCTGGTACCAACCGATGCTCGGCGGGCTCACGGTAAAGAACGCCTGCTGGCGTGCCACTGCCTGGGCATCGGGCCACAGTCCCAGGCCGGCCTCGGCCAGGCGTTTCCAGGGAAACAACGGGCCCGGATCCAGCTTGCGCATGGGGGCGATATCGCTGTGGCCAATGATGTGGCGCGGCGAGATGTTGTTGCGCTTGCTGATGTCCTTGAGCAGCACGATCAGGTTCTGGATCTGCGCTTCGCTGTAGGGGTACCAGAGCCGCCCGCTGGGGCCATCGCGGAACCCCGGGTTGACGATCTCGATGCCAATGGAACTGGAGTTGAGCCAGGTCCGGCCCTGCCACTGGCTGTCACCGGCATGCCAGGCACGGTATTGCTCGTCCACCAGCTTGTAGATGGTGGCGGACTTGTCATCGCCGATCAGGTAGTGGCTGCTGACCTGGCCATGGGTCAATAGGGCCAGGGAGCGCTCCAGCGATGCCGAGGTGTAGTGGACGATGATGAACTGGGCGCGCTGATCGTAATTGACCGACGGGTGGCTGGTGTCGATGCGCGGGCCGCTGGCGCAGCCGGCGAGGATCAGCAGGGAGAGGGCAAGAACAAGAAGTTTCATGGCAAAAGGCAGTACGCTGAAGACGATAATGCAACAGTGTAACGTACTGCCCTGGCGATCATGGGCAAAACCGCGCTTTCATTCAGCAAAGTGCTGGCTCCTCAACCAGCTTCCACCCGGTTCCGGCCGGCATCCTTGGCCCGGTACAGCGCCTGATCGGCTCTTTTGATCACCAGATCGCTGCGATCACCGGCCTTGAACGCACTCAGCCCGACGGACACGGTGATGGTCACCGGCTCGCCCTTGAAATGGAACGGGCACGCCTCGATTGCCGCGCGCAAGGCTTCCACAATGCGCACGCCCACCGGCCAGGGGGTGTTGGGCAGCAGCAGAACAAACTCCTCGCCACCGAAACGTGCGATGAAATCGCTGCCTCGCAGGCGTTTGCGCAGTACGTTGGCGATGATCTTCAACACCTTGTCACCGGCCAGGTGACCGTAGTTGTCGTTGATCCGCTTGAAATGATCGAGATCGAGCATGGCCAGCAGCAGGCTGTTGCCATGTTGTTGCCATTGGCCGACTTCATGTTCCAGGCGTTCGCTCCAGGCAGCCCGGTTGGGCAGGCCGGTGAGCGGATCGATCAGCGCCTTCTGCCGCTGCTCTTCCAGGTGCTCACGGTAGCCCTGGGCTTCCTGCTCCATGCTCGAAACCCGCTCCGCCAGGCTTTGCAGGCGGGCGGCCACTTCCCGTTCACGCTCGTCGCGCTGCTTCTGGTGGTGGTCCATGGTGCCCAGCAGGCCTTCCAGGTGGCTTTCCAGCACTTGCTTGAGGTCATCCAGGTCGGCGGCCTCCTGCACGCTGCTTTGCAGGCCGTCGACCTGTTCACGGATCTGGCTGTCCATGGCCCGTGCCGCCGAACTGCTGTCGGCATGGCCGTCGCTGGCCGCCTGCAGGTTGCTCTGGAAGGCCTCCAGGCGCTCGTTGAGCTGCTTGAGGTAAGTCTCGAACTCATGCTGGCCGGAGTCGGTGATGGCCAGCATCAACACCGCCAGATCGTCGAGGATCGGCAGCAATTCGTACCAGTTCAGCCCATGCTGCAGACGATCGCGCATGGCCTCGGCCTGTGGCCGGTGGCGCTCCGGCAGGCTCAGGTCGTCGAGCAGCCCCAGCAAGGTGTGCTCGATGTGCTTGGCCACCGAACTGTAGGAGGGCTCGGGCGAATCCGGCAGAGCGTAGAGCACATCGTGCTCCGACTGCTCCGGATCGATGGCGGCCAGGGCCTCGGCCATGACTGCCGGCAGGGGCAGGCTGTCCAGCAGCACTGCCGGGGAAACCGTAGGCAGGGGCACCAACTCGTCGGGATTGAGCGCGGCTTCGGCGACAGGCGCTGGCGGCGAATCGGAAGCGGCGACCACCCCGGGATCGACGGGCGCTTGTGGCTCCGCGACAGGCGAAATGGTTGCTTGAGGTTCGACCTCGATAGCGGGTACAGGCTCGGCGGGCGCCTCCTGCACCAGTACCGGAGGCACGAACGCCACCACCGGGGCCGGAGCGGGCACTGCAGCAACCTCCGGCTCGTCGCTGGCAACCGGCTGGGCAACCGGCTCAGGTTCGAGCTGCACTTCGGGCTGTGCCGGGGCGGGCGCGGCAGGCGCCGAAACCGCCTCAGGCAAGGCCTGGGTCGGCGTCTGATAGTGCTCGCGCGCGCCATCCTCCGGGACCGGGGCTTCATCGGCTTGTGGATGAGCCTCCGCCGCGGCGGCCGGGAGCGGCGGATTCGTCGCAACGGCTTCCTCCGCCGGGGCTGGCGTCTCGCTCGCCTCGCGGCTGCCGAACAGGCGCTGCAACAGGCTTGGGCGGTCGGGTTCGGCCGGGGTTTCCAGCTGGCTCAGGGCCTTGCCCTGCAGGCTGCTCAGTTCGCCGAGCAGCAAGGGAATTTCCCGCGCCTGGCCAACCCGGCCATCCAGTTGCTTGGCAAAGGCTTTCAGCGGACGGCTGACCTCCCGGGGCAGGGGCAGGGACTGCAACTGGCTGACCAGCGCCGTCAGCGCGCTGCTCATCTGCTCGACCCGGGTTTCCCGCCGCTGCTCGGAGTCCAGCACGGCTTTTTCCAGGCGCGGCAGCAGGGCAGCAAGCCCGGCGTCCATGTCGTCGGTGCGTACCACCTCGCGCATTTCCTTCATGCACTGGTCGACCGCGCGATCGGTGCCCTCCGCCGCCAGGGTGCTGCGTACCAGGCCACGACGCAGCAAGTCGAGACGGGCCGCCCATCGGCGTTCGAGCTTTTCCTGCTGTTCGATACTTTTGAGGTATTTCTCTTTCCAGCGATTGGCGTCGTCGCTCATTCATCGGTTCCGCGAGGGGCAGGACTCAACGCGGGCAATGCATCAGCCGTGAGCGAACCCGGCAGACGAATCTCTACCGCGACCGGCAGGTGATCGGATATGGGTTGGGCCAGGACCTCCACGCGCTCCAGGGTCAGGCTGGGGCTGAGCAGAATATGGTCCAGGCAACGTTGCGGACGCCAGCTGGGAAAGGTCGCCTGCAGTTGCGGCGCCAAGAGGCTGAGGTCCCTTAGAGGGGAATGCTCCAGCAGGTCGCTGGCATGGGTGTTCATGTCCCCCATCAGCACCTGATGCTTGTAGCCGCCGATCAACTCGCGGATGTACGCCAGTTGCCGGGTTCGGGTGCGGGCACCGAGCGCCAGATGCATCATCACCACCACCAGTGCCTCGGGACCCTCGCCAAAACGCACGAGGATCGCGCCGCGCCCCTTGGGGCCAGGCAGCGGGTGGTCTTCGATGGCCCAGGGGCGCAGGCGGCTGAGCACGCCATTGCTGTGCTGAGCCAGGCGTCCCAGGTTGCGATTGAGCTGTTGGTACCAGTAGGGGAAGGCGCCCAGTTGGGCCAGGTGTTCCACCTGATTGACGTAGCCGGAGCGCAGGCTGCCGCCATCGGCCTCCTGCAGGGCCACCAGGTCGAAATCGCCAAGCAGGTTGCCGATTTTCTGCAGATTGTCGGCACGCCCATGATGGGGCAGCAGGTGCTGCCAACCACGAGTCAGGTAATGGCGATAACGTTCGGTGCTGATACCGACCTGGATATTGAAACTGAGCAAGCGCAGACGACTGTCTGCCGGCAGGCCGGACGACGCCAAATGGTGCTCGTTGACCTGCGGATCATGCAGGCCAACGATGCGTTCCGAGCTCCAGCGCGGCATGGCGGCGGGCGCTTACTTGGCTGCGCGCTCTTTGGCGATCAACTGGTCAGCCACGCTCAGCGCGCCTTCAGGACCACCGGCGGTGCCCAGGTCGAAACGATACTTGCCGTTGACCACCATGGTCGGTACGCCGGTGATCTGGTAGGCCTGGGCCTTTTTCTTGGCGTCTTCGACCTTGCCTTTGACGGCGAAGGAATTGTAGGTGCTCAGGAACTTGTCCTTGTCGACGCCTTCGCCAGCCAGGAACTCGGCCATCTCTTCAGGAGTAGCGAGTTTCTTGCCGCCATGGATGGCCTCGAATACGGCCTTGTGCACCTTGTGCTCGACACCCATGGCTTCAAGGGTGATGAACAGTTGGCCATGGATGTTCCAGATACCGCCGAACATGGCCGGGATACGGACGAAGTTGACGTCGGCCGGGAGTTTTTCAGCCCAGGGATTGATGGTGGGTTCAAAAGCGTAGCAGTGCGGGCAGCCATACCAGAACAGCTCAACCACTTCGATCTTGCCTGGCACGGCAACCGGAACGGCGCTGCTCAACTCGACATATTGTTTACCGGCTTCAAGCGGTTCGGCCGCTTGAGCGGTCACGCCAAACAGGCTGGCGGTGACGAGTGCGGCGCTGAGAATCAGATTACGCATGCTTTACTCCTGGACAATTTTGGCGCCTCGCTCGACCTGAATTCGACCAGGTCTTGGCGGGCTTGAGTTCGCTAGTGTAGCGGCAGACGCCATAAAAAAGGGCGGCCTGAGCCACCCTTTATGCTTGCACCGTCAGATTAATCGATCATTAACGTTGCCGTGGCTTAGCACCTTGGGCAACGCTGATCGAGCCGGCCTCAGTGCAGGCCCTGAATATAGCTGGACACCGCTTCGATGTCTTTGTTGCTCAGCTTGCCAGCGATGCTGCGCATCACCAGGGTATCGCCGTCGTTGGTACGGTTGCCTTCGCGGAAGTCGGTCAGCTGCTTGGCCACGTACTGTGCGTGCTGGCCGCCCAGATGGGGGAAGCCGGCTGCTGCGTTACCCGCACCGTTTGGCGAGTGGCAACCGGTGCAGGCAGGCATGCCCTGGTCGAGCTTGCCGCCACGGAACAGTTCTTCACCACGGGCCACGACTTTAGGATCTGCTGCGCCGACGCTGCCTTTCTGGCTGGCGAAGTAGGCGGCGATGTCAGCCAGGTCCTGATCGCTCAGGTTGGTCAACAGGCCTGTCATCTCCAGCACCTGGCGCTTGCCGGACTTGATATCGTGCAACTGCTTGTTCAGGTACTTTTCCCCCTGACCCGCCAGCTTGGGAAAGTTTGGCGCCATGCTGTTCCCATCAGGGCCGTGGCAAGCACCACAGACTGCGGCTTTCGCCTGACCGGCAGCAGCGTCGCCTGCGGCATGGGCGACACCTGTGATGCCCAAGGTCAACAGCAGACTCACGAGTAATTTGTTCATCAGCTAATCCAACTACGGCTAAGGGTTAAGAGTTATGGACCGGGATCACTCGCTCATCCAATGGATGATGACTCGGTAATCCTCGGCACTGCAGTCCATGCACAAACCACGCGGCGGCATCGCCTTGAAACCCTGGGTCACGTGTTGCACCAGCGTCTCCATACCTTGCGCCAACCTCGGCGCCCAAGCTTCCTGGTCGCCCTTGCGGGGCGCCGTGGGTAGTTGGCCGGAATGACAAGCCCCACAAACACGGTTGTACACAGCTTCCGGATCCTGTGTAGCCTGAGCGCCGTAAAACGGCATCAAGACACCGGCAGCTAGCAGCCATTTCGTCATAAAACGACCTTTTCAGGGTTGAGAGCGTGGTGCGTTCTAATGCGCATTCAAGGTTTATCGCTCTCGTGAACTTCATCCTACGCTGGGACAAAGCGCACACAAAATCTGCGGCATTATATACTGGCGTTACTGAAACGGAAACGACACCGCTCGCCGCGTCCACTCTCGGCATCGCCCCAATCGGAAATCCCATGCAACTCAAGAACCCCATCCTCGGTCTGTGCCAACAGGCTACGTTCATGCTCAGCGCCGCCAAAGTCGATCAATGCCCTGACGATGAAGGCTTCGAAGTGGCCTTTGCCGGGCGTTCCAACGCCGGCAAATCCAGCGCCCTGAACACCCTGACCCACGCCAGCCTGGCACGCACCTCGAAAACTCCGGGTCGCACGCAGTTGTTGAACTTCTTCAAGCTAGACGACGATCGCCGTCTGGTCGACCTGCCGGGCTACGGTTACGCCAAAGTGCCAATCCCGCTCAAGCAACACTGGCAGCGTCACCTGGAAGCCTACCTGGGCAGCCGCGAGAGCCTTAAGGGCCTGATCCTGATGATGGATATCCGTCATCCCATGACCGACTTCGACCTGCTGATGCTGGACTGGGCGGTCGCCAGCGGCATGCCGATGCACATCCTGCTGACCAAGGCCGACAAACTGACCTACGGCGCGGCCAAGAACACCCTGCTCAAGGTGCAGTCGCAGATCCGCAAGGGCTGGGGCGAAGCCGTCACCATCCAACTGTTCTCGGCCCCCAAGCGCATGGGCCTGGAAGAGGCCTACACCGTGCTGGCGGGCTGGATGGAACTGGCCGACAAAGGCGCCGAAGCCGAGGCCTGAGAGACGTAGGGAAAATTGCCTGGGGGATGATCAGGCAAGGCAAAAGCGCGGTGCGAAAGCGGAGTTTACTGGCTGTAAATGAGCATTTCGCGCCGCGCTTTTAACGCAGCATGATCATTTCCCAGGCGGTTTTCAGGCAAAAAAAACCCCGGACTTCGTATGGGGAGGGGGAAGTTCGGGGTTCAAGTTCTAGACCGCTAGGGCGGGGTCCAGATATCTGCCAACACTTAACACAACATAGGAGCATCGAAGGGCTTCACCAGCCATTCAGTAACTCTGAGTGGGCGTTCACCTATTTAGTTCCGGCCGGTTGCAAAAACTATTGGCAATAATCGATGAAATTTTCGGTGCTAATAGCTCTTCGCTAGTTTTTGCCGCGACACTATGCCGCGGCAAAAACACCTGAAAAGTGCCCTTAATGGGCCTCATCCCAGTTATTTCCCACCCCCACTTCCACCAATAACGGCACATCCAGGGTTGCGGCACCGCTCATGTGCCCGCGAATTTCCTCACGAACCTGGTCCACCAGGTCCTCGCGCACTTCCAGCACCAGTTCGTCGTGCACCTGGAGAATCACTCGGGCATCCAGCCCGGAGGACTCCAGCCAGTTGTCCACGGCCACCATGGCTTTCTTGATGATGTCTGCCGCGGTGCCCTGCATCGGCGCATTGATCGCGGTGCGTTCGGCGCCGGCGCGCTCCTGTGGCTTGTTGGAGTTGATCTCCGGCAGGTACAGGCGGCGACCGAAGATGGTCTCGACATAACCCTGGTCCGCGGCCTGGGCGCGGGTGCGTTCCATGTACTCGCGAACCCCCGGGTAACGCGCGAAGTAGGTGTCGATATAGGCCTTGGCCTGCTTGGTATCGACACCGATGTCCTTGCCCAGCTTCTGCGCGCCCATACCATAGATCAGGCCGAAGTTGATGGCCTTGGCGCTGCGGCGCTGATCGGAAGTGACGTCCTTGAGCTCGACCTTGAACACCTCGGCCGCCGTGGCGGTGTGCACGTCCAGGTTGTTGCGGAAGGCGTTGAGCAAACCTTCGTCGCGGGACAGGTGCGCCATGATCCGCAACTCGATCTGCGAATAGTCCGCTGCCAGCAGCTTGTAGCCTGGCGGCGCGATGAAGGCCTGGCGAATGCGCCGGCCTTCAGCGGTACGTACCGGAATGTTCTGCAGGTTCGGATCGCTGGAGGACAGCCGGCCGGTGGACGCTACCGCCTGATGATAGGAGGTATGGATGCGCCCGGTACGCGGGTTGATCTGCTCCGGCAGGCGGTCGGTATAGGTGCTTTTCAGCTTGCTCATGGAACGGTACTGCATCAGCACCCGCGGCAGCGGATAGTCGTCTTCCGCCAGCTTGGCCAGCACCTCTTCAGCCGTGGATGGCTGGCCCTTGGCAGTCTTTTTCAGCACCGGCAGGCCGAGCTTGTCGTAGAGGATGCTGCCCAGTTGCTTGGGCGAGCCCAGGTTGAACTCCTCGCCGGCGATCTCGAAGGCTTCGCGCTCCAGGGCGACCATCTTGTCCCCCAGTTCGATGCTCTGCACTCCCAGGAGCTTGTCGTCCACCAGTGCTCCCTGGCGCTCGATGCGCGCCAGGACCGGCACCAAAGGCATTTCGATATCGGTGAGCACGCTGGCCAGGCTCGGTATCGCGGACAGCTTGTCGAACAGGACCTGGTGCAGGCGCAGGGTCACGTCGGCATCTTCCGCGGCGTAGGGGCCGGCCTGCTCAAGGGGAATCTGGTCGAAGGTCAACTGCTTGGCACCCTTGCCGGCGATGTCCTGGAAACTCACAGTGCTGTGGTCCAGGTACTTCTGCGCCAGGCTGTCCATGTCATGGCGGGTGGCGGTGGAGTTGAGCACGTAGGATTCGAGCATGGTATCGAAGGCCACGCCGCGCACAGTGATGCCATTGGCCTGGTCGCCGCCGATGGCGCAGTTGGCCAGGATGTTCATGTCGAACTTGGCGTGCTGGCCGACCTTGAGCAGCTTGGGATCTTCCAGCAAGGGCTTGAGGGCCAGCAGTACGCTGTCGCGATCCAGCTGTGCCGGCGCGCCCATGTAGGAGTGGGTCAGGGGAACATAGGCCGCTTCGCCGGCCTTGACCGAGAAGGACAGGCCCACCAGTTGCGCCTGCTGCGCATCGATCCCGGTGGTTTCGGTATCGAAGGCAATCAGCTTGGCGCCCTTGAGTTTCTCCAGCCAGGCATCGAGACGCTCCTGGTCGAGGATGGTTTCGTACTGCAGCTCCAGCGGAGCTTGCTCCACAGCCTGCGGCGGCACGGCGGCGGGTGTCGCCTCAGCGCCGCTGAGCTCGACACGCTTGGCATCGCGCTGCAACTCGTCGAGCCAGCTCTTGAACTCCAGCAGGCTGTAGAGCTCCACCAGCTTCTCGCGGTCCGGCTCGCCCAGGTGCAGGTCGTCGAGCCCGACATCCAGCGGCACGTCGACCTTGATGGTCGCCAACTGATAGGAGAGGAAGGCCATTTCCTTGTGTTCTTCGAGCTTGGCCGGCAAGGTCTTGGCCCCGCGGATCGGCAGGGTCGGTACGATATCGAGCTGTTCGTACAGCTCCTTCAACCCGCCATTGACCCCGACCAGCAGGCCGGAAGCGGTCTTCGGACCAATGCCCGGCACCCCGGGAATGTTGTCGGAAGAGTCGCCCATCAGCGCCAGGTAATCGATGATCTGCTCGGGAGCGACGCCGAATTTCTCCTTCACGCCTTCCACATCCATGCTGCTACCGGACATGGTGTTGACCAGGGTAATGTGCCCGTCCACCAGCTGTGCCATGTCCTTGTCGCCAGTGGAAATCACCACCGGGCGGTCCGCTGCCGCGCTGCTGCGGGCCAGGGTGCCGATCACGTCATCGGCCTCGACACCTTCCACGCACAACAAGGGGAAACCCAGGGCGATCACGCTGGCGTGCAACGGCTCGATCTGCACCCGCATGTCGTCAGGCATGCTCGGACGGTTGGCCTTGTATTCGGCATACATGTCATCGCGGAAGGTCCCGCCCTTGGCATCGAAGACCACGGCGAACGGGCTGTCCGGGTACTGCTTGCGCAGGCTCTTGAGCATGTTCAACACGCCCTTGACCGCGCCGGTAGGCAGGCCTTTGGAGGTGGTCAGCGGTGGCAGCGCGTGGAACGCGCGGTACAGATATGAAGAACCGTCCACCAGGACGAGGGGGGCTTGGCTCATGAGCGGGATCAACCTTTTCGGCGGGTCCGGCGCTAGAATAGCGGGACCGTTGACGACAAAGGGACAAGGTTATCATGCGCACACTAAATCGCTTGCTGCTGACCGGCTTGATTGCAATCGCTCCATTGGCCGCGATCGCCGCAGAAGATGCGCCATCAGCGGACCCGGAAGTAACCATTCGCACGGAAGGCGACAAGACCATCCAGGAATACCGGCAAAATGGCTTCCTGTATGCCATCAAGATCACGCCAAAGGGCGGCAAACCCTACTTCCTGGTGCGTGCCGATGGCTCGGACGGCAACTTCATCCGTTCGGATCAGCCGGATATGCTGATCCCTTCGTGGAAAATCTTTGAGTGGTAAACCACTCCGACTTCAACTCAATGGCGCTGGCTGGATAGCAGCGCCCGTACTGGCAGTTTTTAACCATGTCTGTGTTCACCCCCCTGGCTCGGCCCGAGCTGGAAACCTTTCTCGCCCCGTATGGGCTCGGCCGCCTGCTTGATTTCCAGGGGATCGCCGCTGGTAGCGAAAACACCAACTTCTTCATCAGCCTGGAACAGGGCGAGTTCGTCCTGACCCTGGTGGAACGTGGCCCGGTCCAGGAAATGCCGTTCTTCATTGAACTGCTGGACGTGCTGCACCAGGCCAACCTGCCAGTGCCCTATGCCCTGCGCACCACCGACGGCGTCGCCCTGCGCGAACTGGCGGGCAAGCCGGCGCTGCTGCAACCGCGGCTGGCGGGCAAGCACATCAAGCAGGCCAACGCCCAGCACTGTGCCCAGGTCGGTGAGCTGCTCGGCCACCTGCACGTGGCCACCAAGGACCACATGATCAAGCGCAAGACCGATCGCGGCCTGGACTGGATGCAGGAAGAGGGCAGGCAACTGCTGTCGCACCTGGCCCCCACGGCCCAAGACCTGCTGCAACGGGCCCTGGATGAAATCGCCGCTCAGAAGATGAAGATCCTCGCCCTGCCCCGGGCCAACATCCACGCCGATCTGTTTCGCGACAACGCCATGTTCGAAGGCACCCACCTGACCGGCCTGATCGACTTCTACAACGCCTGTTCGGGACCGATGCTCTACGACGTGGCGATCGCCCTGAATGACTGGTGCTCCGACGATGAAGGCGTACTCGACGGCCAACGGGCCCGAGCCCTGCTGGGCGCCTACGCGGCGCTGCGCCCGTTCACTGCGGCAGAGGCCGAACTCTGGCCGACCCTGCTGCGGGTAGCCTGCGTGCGCTTCTGGCTATCGCGGCTGATCGCCGCCGAGAGCTTCGCCGGGCAGGACGTGCTGATTCACGATCCGATGGAGTTCCAGCAGCGCCTGGCGCAGCGGCAACAGGTCAGCATCGCGCTGCCGTTCGCTCTGTAAAACGCTTCGCGGGCAAGCCCGCTCCTACAGAGATGCGCTCAACCTGTAGGAGCGGGCTTGCCCGCGAAAGCCATCGCGCAACAATCCCCGCTTAAAGCTGCTCCAGGCAGCCCGCCAGATCATTCCCCAACTTCTCCAGCACCTGCTCATAGCCTTGAGCGGTTGCCGGCGTGTAACCGCCCAACGCATCCAGCTCCGCCAGTTTCACCGGCAGGCCGGCCACCAGGGTTTCCGCCAGGCGCGGGCGCAGGGGCGGCTCGCTGAACACACAGGTCTTGCCCACCTGCTGCAAGCGCGCGCGCATGGCGGCGACGTGCTGGGCCCCCGGCTGGACTTCCGCTGCCACGCTGAACACCCCGGCGTGCTTGAGGCCGTAGGCGTCCTCGAAGTAGTCGAAAGCTTCGTGGAACACGAAGTAAGGCTTGCCGGCGATCCCCGCCAGGCGGGCTTTTAAGCGAGCATCCAGGGCATCCAGACGCTCGCTGAACGCCTTCAGGTTGTTCTGGTAGCGGGCGGCATTGGCCGGGTCGGCGGCGCTCAAGTCCGCGGCCATGCGGGTGGCGATCACCCGGGCATTGATCAGCGACAGCCAGAGGTGCGCGTCCAGGGTGCCGGGGCGATGATCATGGTCATGTTCGTCGGCATCTTCAGCGTGGGAGTGGCTATCTTCGGCAAAGTGCCGGAGTCTCATGCCCGGCAGGTCCTGTACCGCCACCGAGGGCAGGCTACGGCCCTTCAGCACCCGCGGCAGGAAGCCTTCCATGTCCGGGCCGATCCAGTACAGCAGGTCCACACTCTGCACCTTGCGCACGTCCGAAGGGCGCAGCGCGTAGTTGTGCGGGGAAGCTCCGGGCGGCAGCAGCACCTCGGGAACCGCCACGCCATCCAGCACGGCGGCGGCAATCAGTTGCAGCGGCTTGATGCTGGTCAGCACCCGCACTTCGGCCTGGGCCGAGCCGATCGCGAACAGGCTGAAGGTAAAAGCGACAAAAAGGCGAAAAAGTCTGGGCACGATGGACACTCGAGGAGGCGAGAACGGGTAACATAATAACGTCTCTCACAAACCTCGTCGCCGCTCATGCCTAAAACACCCCTTGCCAGCCGTCCACACGACCACTCTCACTGCGTACACAGCGCACTGTCTGAGGCCGACGCCCTGTGCGCACGGCAAGGCCTGCGCCTGACCGCCCTGCGCCGGCGGGTGCTGGAGCTGGTGTGGCAAAGCCACAAGCCCCTGGGGGCCTACGACATCCTGGCCGTGCTCAGCGAGCAGGACGGCCGTCGCGCCGCTCCGCCAACGGTTTACCGGGCGCTGGATTTCCTCCTGGAAAACGGCCTGGTGCACCGCATCGCCTCGCTCAATGCCTTTGTCGGCTGCAACCACCCCGAGCACGCGCACCAGGGTCAGTTCCTGATCTGCCGCGAATGCCACGCCGCCATCGAGCTGGAACAGAAATCCATCAGCGACGCCATCATCAGCAGCGCCCGCGACGTCGGCTTCGTGGTCGAGGGCCAGACCGTCGAAGTGGTCGGGCTCTGCTCGGGCTGCCAGGGGGCTTGATGAGCAATGCGTTGATCCGCCTCGAGCAGGTCGGGGTGACTTTTGCCGGGCAGAACGTGCTGGAGAACATCCAGCTCAGCGTCGAACCCGGCCAGATCGTCACCCTGATCGGCCCCAATGGCGCCGGCAAGACCACGCTGGTGCGCGCCGTGCTCGGCCTGCTCAAGCCCGACACCGGCAGTGTCTGGCGCAAGCCCAAACTGCGAGTGGGCTACATGCCGCAGAAGCTTCATGTGGACCCGACCTTGCCGCTGTCGGTGCTGCGCTTTCTGCGCCTGGTGCCGGGAGTGGACCGTACCCGGGCGCTGGCAGCGCTCAAGGAAGTAGGTGCCGAGCAGGTGATCGACAGCCCGGTGCAGAGCATCTCCGGTGGCGAGATGCAGCGTGTGCTGCTGGCCCGGGCGCTGCTGCGCGAGCCGGAGCTGCTGGTGCTCGATGAACCGGTGCAAGGCGTCGACGTGGCCGGCCAGGCCGAGCTCTACAGCCTGATTACCCGCCTGCGCGACCGTCACGGCTGCGGCGTGCTGATGGTCTCCCACGACCTGCACCTGGTGATGAGCACCACCGATCAGGTGGTCTGCCTCAATCGCCACGTCTGCTGCTCTGGCCACCCCGAGCAGGTCAGCGGCGACCCGGCCTTCGTCGAGCTGTTCGGCAAGAACGCACCGAGCCTGGCGATCTACCACCACCATCACGACCATGCCCACGACCTGCATGGTTCGGTCGTCACCCAGCCCGCTTCGGGCCACGCCCATGTCCATGGAGAAAACTGCAAGCATGGCTGATTTTCTGCTCTACGCCCTGCTCGCAGGCCTGGCCCTGGCAGTGGTTGCCGGCCCCTTGGGGTCCTTCGTGGTCTGGCGTCGCATGGCCTATTTCGGCGACACCCTGTCCCACGCCGCGCTGCTCGGCGTGGCCCTGGGCTTTCTGCTGGATGTCAGCCCGGCGGTAGCGGTCACGGTCGGCTGCCTGCTGCTGGCGGTGCTGCTGGTGACCCTGCAACAGCGCCAACCCCTGGCTTCCGACACGCTGCTGGGGATTCTTGCACCCAGCACCCTGTCTCTGGGCCTGGTGGTACTAAGCTTCATGCATGAAGTGCGAATCGACCTGATGGCCTACCTGTTCGGTGACCTGCTGGCGATCAGCCCGGGCGACCTGGCGTGGATTCTCGGCGGTAGCGCGGCGGTGCTGTTGCTGCTGGTGGCGTTGTGGCGCCCCTTGCTGGCGATCACCGTGCACGAGGAACTGGCCAGGGTCGAAGGCCTGCCTGTGGCCTCGCTGCGCCTGGCGCTGATGCTGCTGATCGCCGTGGTGATTGCCGTGGCCATGAAGATTGTCGGGGTGTTGCTGATCACCTCGCTGCTGATCATCCCGGCCGCTGCGGCACAGCGTCACGCCCGCTCGCCGGAGCAGATGGCCCTGGGCGCCAGCCTGCTGGGCATGCTCGCGGTGTGCGGCGGGCTGGCGCTGTCCTGGTTCAAGGACACACCGGCCGGGCCGTCGATCGTGGTCACCGCCGCCACACTGTTTCTGCTGAGTTTTGTTCTGCCCCGTCGAGGGGTGTAGACTTGCTCGCTTTTTGCGCAATTAGAGAGTCGCAGGAATGAAGCCGTTCGCCTCCCGTTATCTGCTCCTTGTCGCATTTTCCCTGCTACTGGGAGCCTGCCAAAGCACGCCACCAGCGGCCACCGAGGTCCCTGATGCACGGGCCACGGCCATCGCGCAGCTGGAACAAAACATCGCCAGCAGCGAACTGGCCACCGCGGAAGATCAACTCAGCGCCTTGCAGGCGCAGACGCCCGACGACCCGCAACTGGTGCAGTACCAGCGGCAGTTGGCCGAAGCCTATCTGCAGCGCAGCCAGATCGTCCTGCAGAAGGGCGATGTGAACGCCGCAGCCACGGCCCTGAGCCGTGCCCGGGCACTGATGCCCAAGGCTCCGGCGCTGACCGGCGGGGTCAACAATGCCATTGCCCACGCCCGCAAGGCGGAGCTGGACAAGGCCGAAGCCGCCCTGAAGGCCGCCGAAGCGCGCCCTGCGGCCAAGCTGATCGATCCGACCGCCGAGAGCACCACCGTCGCCTTGAACGTCACTGATATCCGCAAGCTGCGGCATCAACTCGATGCCCTGGCCGCCGATGTGGTGAATTACCAGTGCGACGTGAGCATCCAGGTACCACGCACCGAGGATTACCCCTGGCTATCGACCCTGCTCGGCAAGCGGGTGAAGAAGCTCGACCCGGACTTTGAACAGAAGATCAATCGGCAAATCGTGCGCCATGTACCGGCGCAGATGGTGCTGACGCCGCGCAAGGCGCAGTAAAGCCTTCGCCGGCAAGCCGGCTCCTAGACGGAGCAGGCTTGTCGGGGAAAGTGTGTTCAGGCCGGGATTGCCTTGGCCTTTTCCTCTCGGCTCCAGACCCGATGTTGCGCGATGGCGGCAATGAATGCCTTCAGCGCCTTGGCATCGGCCCCCACGATCAAGCCTTCATCCGCCTCCAGCCGCAGGCTGTGCAACAGCTCCCGGGCATCGCCGTGCAGGGCAATCGCCTTGAGGTGCTTGTACGCCTCCAGCAAGTAATGCAGGGCCACGCCATTGCCGCTCAAGGCCTTGATCGACTGCGCACCTCCGGGCACGAACACCGCATCGAAGGCCACCGATGGCAAGCCCTCCATGGACGCATCCACCGGCAGGCTCTTGCCGTCCGCCGCGGTGACCGGCGCCGAGGTCGGCCCCAGTAGCTTGGCGTGTGCCCCTTCGGCCTTGAGAGCCTTCTTCAGCGCATCGATCGCCGCACCATCGACGCCGTTGGCCGCCAGAATCGCCACCTTCCGGGTTTTGATATTGCCCGGCAACAGGTTCGCCTGGCTCAGGGCCGGCGAGCGCGAGAGCGAAGTCTTGCGCTCCGCCACCGTGGCTTTCTTCGGCGCCGCCAGCCCGAGGTTCTCGGCCACTCGCGCGGCCAGTTGCAGGTCGATGTTGGCCAGAATCTCGTTGACCTGGCGTTCGCGGATCCATTCACGTTCCACCTTGCCCAGCTCAAAGCTGTAGGCGGCGATGATGTGCTCCTGCTCGTGCTTGCTCATGCTCTTGTAGAACAGCCGCGCCTGGGAGAAATGATCGCTGAACGATTCGCTGCGCTGGCGGATCTTGTGCGCATCGATACGCTCGTTGTAACTCTCGAAGCCGCCATCCTCGGCCGCCGGTGGGGTTTCCCGGGGCCAACCGCCGTCGATGGAATTGGGCTCATAGGAGGCCCGGCCCTTGTCCAGGGTGATGCGGTGCATGGCGTCGCGCTGGCTGTTGTGGAAGGGCGCCAGCGGCCGATTGATCGGCAATTCGTGGAAGTTCGGCCCACCCAGGCGGCTGATCTGGGTATCGGTGTAGGAAAACAGCCGTCCTTGCAACAGCGGGTCGTTGGAGAAGTCGATCCCGGGCACTATGTGCCCCGGGCAGAAGGCGACCTGCTCGGTCTCGGCAAAATAGTTGTCCGGGTTGCGGTTCAGCACCATCTTGCCCAGGGGCGTGATCGGCACCAGCTCCTCGGGAATCAGCTTGGTCGGGTCGAGGATGTCGAAATCAAAGTTGTGCTCGTCTTCCTCGGCGATGATCTGTACGCCGAACTCCCACTCCGGGTAATCCCCGGCTTCGATCGATTCCCACAGGTCGCGGCGATGGAAGTCGGTGTCCTTGCCCGCCAGCTTCTGCGCCTCATCCCAGACCAGCGAACAGGTGCCCACCGTCGGCCGCCAGTGGAACTTGACGAAGCTCGACCGGCCCTGGGCGTTGATCAGGCGAAAGGTATGCACGCCAAAGCCCTGCATGGCCCGCAGGCTTTTCGGAATGGCCCGGTCGGACATGGCCCAGATCACCATGTGCGCCGATTCCGGCTGCAGCGAGACAAAGTCCCAGAAGGTGTCATGGGCCGAGCCGCCGGTGGGTATTTCGTTGTGGGGTTCGGGTTTCACGGCGTGTACGAAATCGGGGAACTTGATCGCGTCCTGAATGAAGAACACCGGCATGTTGTTGCCCACCAAGTCGAAGTTGCCTTCGTCAGTGAAGAACTTCACCGCAAAGCCGCGCACGTCACGCACGGTGTCGCCAGAGCCTCTTGGCCCCTGGACCGTGGAAAAGCGTACGAACACTGGTGTTTTCTTCCCCGGATCACGCAGGAAACCGGCCTTGGTCAATGCCGAATGGTTGTCATAGCTCTGGAAGTAACCATGGGCACCCACCCCTCGGGCATGCACGATGCGCTCGGGAATCCGCTCATGGTCGAAGTGGGTGATCTTCTCCCGCATGATGAAGTCTTCCAGCAGCGAAGGCCCACGAGCACCGGCTTTGAGGGTGTTCTGGTTGTCGGCGATCTTCACCCCCTGGTTGGTCCGCAGGGCCTGCCCGGTGGCGTCGGAGCGGAACGTCTCCAGGCTCTTGAGCTTGCTGTTGCTGTTGCCGCGGTCCAGGGTGTCGGTCCCGGCCATCTGGCTTTTTGGGGTATCGGGCTTCTTCGTGCTCATCAGGCAAAACTCCTCGTTGGCGAAATCCCTGGCGTGCCGGGGCTTCGTGGGCAAAGGCCTCCAGGCACGGCACCTGGCGGCTTTCGAGTGACTTAACTAGTGACTGACGAGAAGGTGCGAGCGTTCCTTTTTTATGACCTTTGATCGCGTTATTGCCAAATGGCAGGATGATTGCGAAATAAATGCTAAGAACCTCTATACGGACAGGCTAAAATGCGCGCCCGGCTAACCGCTGATCCTTTTCTAACGCGCCCCACAAGGTTCGCTACGTGATCGAGTTTCAAAACGTCCATAAAACCTACCGGGTCGCCGGTAAGGATATTCCCGCCCTGCACACGACCAGCCTTCGGGTCGAGAATGGCCAGGTGTTCGGCCTGATCGGCCACTCCGGTGCGGGTAAAAGTACTCTGCTGCGCCTGATCAACCGCCTGGAAAACCCCAGTGGCGGCACCATCGTCGTCGACGACGAAGACGTCACCGCCCTGGACGCCAGTGGCCTGCGCCGCTTCCGCCAGCAGGTCGGCATGATCTTCCAGCACTTCAACCTGCTGTCGTCCAAGACCGTGGCTGACAACGTCGCCCTGCCCCTGACCCTGGCCGGCGAGCTGTCGCGCAGCGACATCGACCGCCGGGTGGCCGAGCTGCTGGACCGGGTCGGCCTGGCCGACCACGCGAAGAAATACCCGGCGCAGCTGTCCGGCGGCCAGAAGCAGCGCGTCGGCATCGCCCGCGCCCTGGCCACCAAGCCGAAGATCCTGCTGTGCGACGAGGCCACCAGCGCCCTGGACCCGCAGACCACTGCCTCGGTCCTGCAACTGCTGGCCGAGATCAACCGCGAGCTGAACCTGACCATCGTCCTGATCACCCACGAGATGGACGTGATCCGTCGCGTCTGTGACCAGGTGGCGGTGATGGACGCCGGCGTGATCGTCGAACAGGGCCCGGTGGCCGACGTGTTCCTGCACCCCAAGCACCCGACCACCCGGCGCTTCGTCCAGGAAGACGAGCAGATCGACGAGAACGAGCAACGCGACGACTTCGCCCACGTGCCAGGCCGTATCGTGCGCCTGACCTTCCAGGGCGATGCCACCTACGCACCGCTGCTGGGCACTGTGGCCCGGGAGACCGGGGTCGACTACAGCATCCTCGCCGGACGCATCGACCGCATCAAGGACACCCCTTACGGGCAACTGACCCTGGCCATCACCGGCGGTGACATGGAAGCGGCCTTCGCCCGCTTCACCGCGGCCGATGTCCACATGGAGGTGCTGCGCTGATGGATACCTTCTTCGCCAACATCGACTGGCTGGAAATCTGGCTGGCCACCGGCGACACCCTGATGATGCTCGGCGGCTCGCTGCTGTTCACCGTACTGCTGGGCCTGCCACTGGGCGTGCTGCTGTTCCTCTGCAGCCCGCGCCAACTGCTGGAGCAGAAGTCGCTGTATGCGCTGCTGTCGCTGGTGGTCAACATCCTGCGTTCGCTGCCGTTCATCATTCTGCTGATCGTGATGATTCCCTTCACCGTACTGATCACCGGCACATCGCTGGGGGTTGCCGGGGCCATTCCACCGCTGGTGGTCGGCGCCACGCCGTTCTTTGCCCGGCTGGTGGAAACCGCCCTGCGCGAAGTGGATCGCGGCATCATCGAGGCCACCCAGTCCATGGGTGCCAGCACCCGGCAGATCATTACCAATGCCTTGCTCCCGGAAGCCCGCCCGGGCATCTTTGCCGCTATCACCGTGACTGCCATTACCCTGGTGTCCTACACCGCCATGGCCGGCGTGGTGGGGGCCGGTGGCCTGGGCGACCTGGCGATCCGCTTCGGCTACCAGCGCTTCCAGACCGATGTGATGGTGGTGACCGTGGTGTTGCTGCTGGTGCTGGTCCAGGTTCTGCAAACCGTCGGCGACAAGCTGGTGGTGCACTTTTCCCGCAAATAAAATTGCCGGCCCAGGCCGGCAGGCGCCCGGGGTCGGGCGACTTACAAGGAGCTTGTTGGATGAAAAAACTACTCGTCGCTTTCGCAGCCGTTGCCGCGTTCTCCGCGCACGCCGCCGAAACCCTGACCGTGGCCGCCACACCAGTGCCCCACGCCGAGATCCTGGAATTCGTCAAACCGGCCCTGGCCAAGGAAGGCGTGGACCTGAAGGTCAAGGTCTTCACCGACTACGTGCAGCCCAACGTGCAAGTCGCCGAAAAGCGCCTGGACGCCAACTTCTTCCAGCACCAGCCCTACCTGGATGAGTTCAACAAGGCCAAGGGCACCAAGCTGGTGAACGTTGCCGGTATTCACGTCGAGCCCCTGGGTGCCTATTCCAGCAAGTACAAGCAGCTCTCCGAACTGCCGGGCGGCGCCACCGTGGTGATCCCCAACGACGCCACCAACGGCGGCCGCGCGCTGTTGCTGCTGGACAAGGCCGGCCTGATCAAGCTCAAGGATTCCAACAACATCCTGGCCACCATCAAGGACATCACCGAGAACCCCAAGGACCTGAAGTTCCGTGAACTGGAAGCCGCCACCATCCCGCGCGTGCTGACCCAGGTCGACCTGGCGCTGATCAACACCAACTATGCCCTGGAAGCCAAGCTGGATCCTTCCAAGGACGCCCTGGTGATCGAAGGCAAGGATTCGCCTTACGTGAACATCCTGGTGGCCCGTCCTGACGACAAGGATTCGGACGCCATGAAGAAGCTGGTCGCGGCCCTGCACAGCCCTGAAGTGAAGCAGTTCATTCTCGAAAAGTACAAAGGCGCCATCGTGCCGGCGTTCTGATCGGTTGCAGAAACACAAACGGGGCGCCTTGGGGCGCCCCGTTTCGTTGTAGCCGCTGCCGAAGGCCGGGATAAGGCGCCCAGCGTCTTCCGAGGGCCTCAGGAGCGCGTCCTCTTCGAGGCCGATCGCAGCCTGCGGCAGCGGCTACAGGGTTCGGCGGTTCGGCGGTTCGGCGGTTCGGCGGTTCGGCGGTTCGGCGGTTCGGCGGTTCGAGCATGTAGCGTTATTTGCGCTGCAGCATCACCGGCAGTTGGGCCACCAGCTTCTGGTTGTTCAACGGAGCACGGATGAAACCGCGCTGGGTACCGTCCGGGCCGATCACCGCCAGGTTGCCGCTGTGGTCCACGGTGTAGTTGGGCTTGCTGGTATCGGCCGGGATGAAGGGAATGCTCACGGCGTTGGCGAGCTTCTGCAGGTCTTCCACCGAGGAGGCGGTCAGGCCCTTGAAGTCCTTGTCGAAGTAGCCCAGGTACTGCTTGAGCTGCTGCGGGGTATCACGGTTGGGGTCGACGCTGACCAGGACCACCTGCAGCTTGTCCACCGCTTCCTTGGGCAGCTCGCTCTTGATCTGCCGCAACTGCGCCAGGGTGGTGGGGCAGATGTCCGGGCAGAAGGTGTAGCCGAAGAACAGCAGCGACCATTTGCCCTTCAACTCGTCGATCACCACTGGCTGGCCGTCCTGGTCGACCATCTTCACCGCAGGCAGGGTACGGCTTTGCGGCAGCAGGATGATGCCCGCATCGATCAGTGCAGTGGGGTCGCCCTGACCCTTGCCGGACAGTACTTTGTTGACGGTAAGCCCCAGCACCAGGGCCACCAGGGCAACGAGAATAAAGACGGTTTTCTGAGTTCGAGTCATAGGTTCAACAATAGGTAGTGGTCTACGAGCAGGGCGATGAACAGCAGGAACAAGTAATAAATAGAGTACTTGAAGGTGTTGATCGCCGCGTGCGGCCGAGTGCCACGGTACAGCACCCAGGCCCATTGCAGGAAGCGCCCGCCCAGGGCCAGGGCGCACACCAGGTACAGCACGCCACTCATGTGGATGACATAGGGCAGCAGGCTCACCGCCAGCAGGGCAAAGGTATAGAGCAGGATGTGCACCTTGGTGTAGTGCTCGCCATGGGTGACCGGCAGCATCGGGATATCGGCCTTGGCGTACTCCTCTTTGCGGTGGATGGCCAGGGCCCAGAAGTGCGGCGGGGTCCAGGCGAAGATGATCAGCACCAGCAGCAGCGGTTCTGCGCTCATGTGCCCGGTGGCGGCGACCCAGCCCAGCAACGGTGGAGCCGCGCCGGCCAGCCCACCGATCACGATGTTCTGCGGCGTCGCACGTTTCAGAAACCCGGTGTAGACCACCGCATAGCCCAGCAGCGAGGCCAGGGTCAGCCAGGCCGTGAGTGGATTGGTGAAGGTCAGCAGCAGCGCCTGCCCGGCTAGCGCCAGGAGCAGGGCAAAGGCCAGCGCCGCTCGTGGCGATACCCGGCCTTCGGCCAGGGGCCGTTTGTGGGTCCGGGCCATCAGCGCGTCGATGCGCCGATCCACCACATGGTTGACCGCCGCCGCGCCACCCGCGCACAGGGCAATGCCCAGGTTGCCGAACACCAGCACCGTCCACGGAACCCCGGCGCGGGTGGCGAGGAACATGCCCACCAGCGAGGTGATCAGCATCAGCACCACCACCTTGGGTTTGGTCAGCTCCAGGTAATCGCGCCAGATGGCCTGGGGATGCTGACGTTCGCTGATCAGAGTCGCCATGGCATCTCTCCTTTGATGGTGATGGGACCCGCCATCTGTTTACGCGGGCTGAGCCGCCAGCCCAGGGGCAGGCGATCCCGGGCCCGTACCAGGCTGGTACGGGCGTGGTAGTTGACCAGCACCAGGGTCAGCAGCAGCGCCGCCCCCCCGGCGTTGTGGGCCACGGCCACCGGCAGTGGCAAATGAAAGAACACGTTGCTCAGGCCCAGGCTGACCTGCGCCCCCAGCGCCACCAGCACCAGCCCGGCCAGGCGGGTCATGCCGGTCTGCCGCAGCTGCCAGGCCAGGCCCAGCAACACCAGGGTCACCAGCACCGCGCCGACCCGGTGGGTCATGTGGATGGCGGTGCGGGCATCACTGTCCAGTTGCCCGCCCAGGTAGTTGGGGCCGATGTGCTGGGTCAGATGGAAGCCGTTGGCGAAATCCATGTTCGGCCACCACTGGCCATGGCAGGTGGGCAGGTCGATACAGGCTACCGCCGCGTAGTTGGAACTGACCCAGCCGCCCAGGGCGATCTGCCCGATCACCAGCACCAGCCCGGCGGTGGCCCAGTACTGCAAGCGCCGCGGCACGATCAGCGCCGGCAATACCCCGGACAGGCGCAAGGTCAGCAGGAACAACAGGCTCAGGGTGGCGAAACCGCCCAGCAGGTGCGCGGTGACCACTTGCGGCCAGAGCTTGAGGGTCACCGTCCACATGCCGAAGGCCGCCTGGGCGAACACCACTGCCAGGAGGAACAGCGGCAGCTTCAGGGGCTGCCCCGGATGCCGGCGATGGGTCCAGGCCCGGGCCGCCAGGAGCACGATCAGCAGCCCCAGGGTGCCGGCGAAGTATCGGTGGATCATCTCGTTCCAGCCCTTGTGGGCTTCCACCGGGGTGTCGGGAAAGTGCAGTTCGGCATGGGCCAGTTGGGCTTCGCTTTTGGGCACGCTGATAAAGCCGTAGCAGCCGGGCCAGTCCGGACAGCCGAGGCCGGCATGGGTCAGCCGGGTGTAGGCGCCCAGCAGCACCACGATCAGTGCCAGCAAGGTGGCAAACAACGCGAGGCGAAATCCAGGTTTGGCCATGACGATGCCCTTATCCGATGTTCGACAGTTTCAGCAGGTGGCGCAGGTCGTTGAGCAGGTCCTTGCCCTTGACCCGGGCGTCGTAGCGCAGCACCAGGTTGCTGTGGGGGTCGACGATCCACAGTTGCGGCGCCTCCTTGTCGTTGGCGCCCTTGGTGAAGGTCGCCAGGTCCAGGGGGTAGCGTTGCAGTTGCGGGTATTCACGCTGCAGCTTGGCTTCGTATTCGGCGCTCAGGGGCCGGGCGCTGGCCAGGGCATGGCTGGCCCGCGAGGCATCACGGCCCAGGGCGATCTGGATCTGCCGCGCCAGGTACACCAGTTGCTGGCAATCCACTGCGCACTCCCCGGGCGCGGTGACCAGAACCTGCCAGCGATCCTCCTCGGCCTGCACGCCGATCTGGGCGCGGGTCTGGCCATTGCCGATCAGCTCGCCGTGATAGCTGCGGCTTTCCGGTACCCAGAACTGCAGCTTGTACATGCCGGTGGCAAGGATCATCGGGCCGATCACCATCAGCAGGATCAGCACCAGTTGCCAGCGGCCGCGCCGCCGGTTGGGCGCTTGGGCGTCAGAGATGTTGGGTGGATTCATGGCCGTTCCCATGGCGTTTCTCCCGAGTGTTGTGCCAGCCGAAATAGAGATAGAGAGCGAACAGCGCCAGGGCCATGGCGAACCACTGCACCGCATAGGCCTGGTGTTTTTCCGGGCCCATGGCGACCACCGGCCATTCGGTCAGGTAGGCACCCGGGCCCGACTCCAGGCGCACTTCATGGTCGAAACCGCTGCGGCCCAGCTCGGCCCAGAGCGCTTGTGGCGCCACGGCGGTAATCAGCCGCGGCCAGATCGCACCGCTGGGGTCGGCGTGCAGCTGGAATGCCGCGCCCGGCGAAACGTAGACCCGGGCATCCAGGCTCAGGTTCTGCTGCGGAGTGCTGAATACGGGAGGCGTGCGCCGGTCGGGCCAGGGCAGCCAGCCGCGGTTGACCAGCAGCCAGCGACCGCTGGCCTGGTCGAGGAAGGGTTGCAGCAGCTCGACCCCGACCTTGCCGTCATGCAGGCGGTTATCCAGCAACAGGCTGTGGTCGGCATCGAAATGACCGTGCAGGCGTACCCGGCGAAAAGCCGGATCCTCGCTGGCCAACAGCTCGAACAGGGCCACCGGCTCCGCCGCTCGGCGCTCGGCGTAGCTGGCCAACAACTGGCGCTTCTGCTCGCCCCGGCCCAGTTGCCAGAAGCCCAGGGCAACCAGCACCGGCAGCAGCAAAAGCACCACCAGGGTCGGCCCGATGCCCGGCCGGAAGCCCTTCATGGCTGGCCTGCAAGGCTGAGAAATCCACTCGCTATACTGCTGTACATCGCGTTTCCCCCGGAGTCCCACCATGCTCAAAGCAGCCATCGTCCTGATGCTGATTGCCACGGTTGTCAGCCTGTTCAGCGGCCTGTTCTTTCTGGTCAAGGACGACAGTTCATCCAAGCGCCTGGTGACCTCACTGAGCATTCGGGTCGCGCTGGCCGTGGTCACCGTCGGCTTGATCGCCTGGGGTTTCTTCAGCGGCCAGCTGGTCTCCCACGCGCCTTGGTAGGGCGCCTCAGAGCACGTAGACGAAAACGAACAGGCCGATCCAGACCACGTCGACGAAGTGCCAGTACCAGCTGGCGGCCTCGAAGCCGAACTGGTGCTCGGCGTCGAAATGCCCGCGCATGATGCGCATCAGCATCACGAACAGGATCAGGGTGCCAATGGTCACGTGGGCACCGTGGAAACCGGTGAGCATGAAGAAGGTGGCGCCGTAGATCCCCGAACCCAGGGTCAGCCCCAGCTCGTGGTAGGCATGGATGTATTCCTCGGCCTGAAAGCCCAGGAAGGCGCAACCCAGCAGCACCGTCAGCGCCAGCCAGATCTTCAGCGCGCCCCGATGGCCTTTCTTCAAGGCGTGGTGGGCGATGGTCACGGTGACGCTGGAACTCACCAGCAGGATGGTGTTGAGCAGCGGCAGGCCCCAGGGGCTGATGGTGCCCTTGGGCGGCGGAAAGAGTTTCGGGTCGGGGTTGTTGAGCAGCGGCCAGACGAACTCGAAGTTCGGCCACAGCATGTGGGCGATGCCCTTGTGCCCCTCACCGCCGAGCCAGGGCCCGGACATGTGCCGCACATAGAACAGCGCGCCGAAGAAGGCCATGAAGAACATCACTTCGGAAAAGATGAACCAGCTCATGCCCCAGCGGAACGAGCGATCGAGCTGGGCGCTGTAGAGCCCGGCGCGGCTTTCCTTGACCACCGCACCAAACCAGCCGAACAGCATGTAGGCCAGCAGCAGGCCGCCGACGAAAAAGATCAGCGGGCCGTGGGATTCCGGTCGCGCAGCCTTGAGGTCATTGAACCAGGTGCCCAGGCCCACCACGGTGACGAACATGCCCACCGTTGCGATGATCGGCCACTTGCTCTGGGCGGGAACGTAATAGTGCTCATGAGTCGCCATGGGTTGTTCTCCTTATCGGGCACGCTAGATCGTCTAGCCACCGTTCTTGGCGGCAACCGCCACCGGTGGATGACGCGCGGTGATATCGAACAGCGTGTAAGCCAGCGTCAGGTGCTTCACATCCTTGGGCATGTCACGGTCAACGATGAAACGCACCGGCATCTCGATCTTCTCGCCCGGCTGCAGCACCTGCTGGGTAAAGCAGAAGCACTCGGTCTTGTGGAAATACATGGCCGCGCTGCTGGGGGAGATGCTCGGGATCGCCTGGGCGCTCATCGGGTGGTCGCTGGGGTTGCGGGCGATGAAGATCATCTCGTTCACCGCCCCCGGATGGACCACGATGTCATCGGACTTGGGATAGAAATCCCAGACCATGTCGATGGCATTGGTGGACAGGAACTGCACCCGCACCTGGCGCGATACATCCACCTGCTGCCCCTGGTCCGCATACTGCCCACCGGTCTTGCCGTTGATCCCCAGGGCCTTGCACATCACGTCGTAGATCGGCACCAGGGCAAAACCGAAGACGAACATCGCCACCACCACCAGCAACAGGCGGGTCACCAGTTTCTTCAGCGTTACCTCGGCCATCTCAACGTCCTCCCAAGCCTGTAGGAGCCGGCTTGCCGGCGAAGCGGGCACCACCCTCTGGCGCCTTCGCGAGCGAGCTCGCTCCTACAGCACAGATGTTCATTTCACTTCCGGCGGGGTGACAAAGGTGTGGTACGGCGCCGGCGAGGGAATACTCCACTCCAGGCCTTCGGCACCTTCCCAGGGTTTGGCCGGAGCCGCTTTGCCGCCGCGGATGCACTTGATGACGATGAACAGGAAGAAGATCTGCGTCGCACCGAAAGTGAAGGCACCGATGGAGGACACCATGTTGAAGTCGGCGAACTGCAGGTTGTAGTCCGGGATCCGCCGCGGCATGCCCGCCAGCCCCACGAAGTGCATGGGGAAGAACGCCATGTTCATGCCGACGAAGGACAGCCAGAAGTGCAGCTTGCCCAGGGTCTCGTCGTACATGTGCCCGGTCCACTTGGGCAGCCAGTAGTAGGCCGAGGCGAAGATCCCGAAGATCGCCCCCGGCACCAGTACGTAGTGGAAGTGCGCCACCACGAAGTAGGTGTCCTGGTACTGGAAGTCCGCCGGAGCAATGGCCAGCATCAGCCCGGAGAAACCGCCGATGGTGAACAGGATGACGAAGGCCACCGCGAACAGCATCGGTGTCTCGAAGGTCAGCGAGCCCTGCCACATGGTACTCACCCAGTTGAACACCTTGACTCCAGTGGGCACGGCGATCAGCAGGGTGGCGTACATGAAGAACAGCTCGCCCACCAGCGGGATGCCCACCACGAACATGTGGTGCGCCCAGACGATGAACGACAGGAAGGCGATCGCCCCGGTGGCATAGACCATCGAGGTGTAGCCGAACAGTGGCTTGCGGCTGAAGGTGGGGATGATCGAGCTGACCGCGCCGAAGGCCGGCAGGATCATGATGTACACCTCGGGGTGGCCGAAGAACCAGAACACGTGCTGGAACAACACCGGGTCACCGCCGCCGGCCGCACTGAAGAAGCTGGTGCCGAAATGGATGTCCATCAGCATCATGGTCACCACCCCGGCCAGTACCGGCATCACTGCAATCAGCAGGAAGGCGGTGATCAGCCAGGTCCAGACGAACAGGGGCATCTTCATCAGGGTCATGCCCGGGGCTCGCAGGTTGAGGATGGTGGCGATCACGTTGATCGCGCCCATGATCGAGCTGACGCCCATCAGGTGGATGGCGAAGATGAAGAAGGTCACGCTTTCCGGGGCGTAGGTGGTGGACAGGGGGGCATAGAAGGTCCAGCCGAAGTTCGGCCCGCCGCCGGGCATGAACAGGGTCGAGATCAGCAACAGGAAGGCCGCCGGCAGCAGCCAGAAGCTGAAGTTGTTCATCCGCGGCAGGGCCATGTCCGGCGCGCCGATCATCAACGGGATCATCCAGTTGGCCAGGCCGACGAAGGCCGGCATCACCGCACCGAAGACCATCACCAGGCCATGCATGGTGGTCATCTGGTTGAAGAACGCCGGCTCGACGATCTGCAGCCCGGGCTGGAACAGTTCGGCACGGATCACCATGGCGAACGAGCCGCCCAGCAGGAACATGCAGAAGCTGAACCACAGGTACAGGGTGCCGATGTCCTTGTGGTTGGTGGTCAGTACCCAGCGCATCAGGCCCTTGGCCGGGCCATGGGCGTGGTCATCATGGCCGGCGTGGCCGTGGTCATCGATCACAGCACTCATGTCCTGTCTCCTGCGAGCGAATGGACTGGATGATCGGCGGCGAGACGCCGCGACCGGTTGCGCACATACCCCATGAGCCGGCTCATTTGCTTTCCGCCTGCTTCAGCGCCAGGACTTCCTTGGGCGTCACCATGTCGCCCTTGTTGTTGCCCCAGGCGTTGCGTTCGTAGGTGACGACGGCGGCGATGTCGACTTCCGACAGCTGCTTGCCGAAGGCCGCCATGGCGGTGCCCGGCTTGCCGTGGAACACCAGGCTCAGGTGAGCCTCCTTGGGCCCGGTAGCGATCTTCGAGCCCTTGAGGGCCGGGAACATCGGCGGCAGGCCCTGGCCTTCCGCCTGGTGACAGGCAACGCAGGTGGTGTGGTAGATCTTGTCACCGCGGGCCACCAGCTCGTCTAGGGTCCATTCCTTGCTGGTCAGTTCCTTGAGCTTGGCCGCCTCGGCCTTGCGCTCGCCCATCCAGGTGTCGTAGTCGGCCTGGCTCTTGACCTCCACCACGATCGGCATGAAGCCGTGGTCCTTGCCGCACAGCTCGGCGCACTGGCCACGGTAGATGCCGGGCTTGTCGACCCGGGTCCAGGCTTCGTTGACGAAACCCGGGATAGCATCACGCTTGACCGCAAAGGCCGGCACCCACCAGGAGTGGATGACGTCGGCGGCGGTCACCAGAAAGCGCACCTTGGCGCCCACCGGCAGTACCAACGGCTGGTCGACCTCCAGCAGGTAGTGCTCGCCCTTGGTGCTCTGGTTGTGGATCTGGTCGGCGGGGGTGGCCAGGTTGCTGAAGAACTCCACGTCCTGGCCGAGGTATTTGTAGTGCCACTTCCACTGATAGCCGGTGATCTGGATATCCACGTCCGGCTCGCTGGTGTCGTACATCTTGATCAGCGTCGCCGTGGCAGGCACGGCCATGGCCACCAGGATCAGGAAGGGAATGATGGTCCAGAGGATTTCCACCGTGGTGCTTTCGTGGAATTTGGCCGGGACCTGGCCGACGGAACGGCGGTGAACGATCATCGACCAGAACATCGCACCGAAGACGATGACGCCGATCACCACACAGATCCAGAAGATGGTCATGTGCAGGTCGAATACCGCGTGGCTTATCTCGGTCGCCCCAGGCGTCATATTCACGGTCCAGGCGGCTTGCGCCTGGCTGAATACCGACCACAACAGGAGGCCCATCCAGACATGTGGATGTCGCATCATTGCGGGTTCCCCTTATCGTTCTTGTTATCCCGCCGGCTTAACACCTGCGGCAAGGGAGCGGCTGCCTAGACTACGAACTTAAACCGGCCGAGCCTTCGCTGCATTTGCAGTCGGGCGTCATCAGCTAACTTCATACAAGGGCGAGTATAGACAGCGACTCCCACCTCGCAACGCGAGGGCGTAAATCAGCTGAAACACTAATAAGGAGGTTTGCAGGCCACGGCGGGAAAGGGATCGAGTGCCCTGGATGGCGAAACGATATAACCGTGGTGACTAAGCATGAAATAATTATGACAAATGCGTCTTAAGCGCTTTTGTAAGCAGGCTAACTTATGTTCTCCCTATTCAATTGCCCTTGTTCCCTGGAGTTTTCATGAACACCGCCGCATTGCGCGAGCAGATCAAACTGGCCCAGCAGCACGAAGCCAGTACCGGCCTCCTGACCCGTCAGTTGGAGAGCCAATTGCCTCACCTGCACCCCGCCATCCAGCTGCCCGAAGTCGACGCCAAGGGCGTCATGACCCGTTTTGTCAGCGCCTACATCGACCAGGTTCCAGACCTTCTGGACGCCGCCAACTCTGTAGCCCGGGAAGCCGGCATCGAGTCGCAGATCAAGCCGGTGCTGAAGATCGCCGAGCAATTCTTCCTCCAGCCGCCGGCCATCATGGATGGCCACGTCGGCCTCGACGGCCTGCTGGATGAAGCCTATCTGGCCCACCGTCTGGTGGAAGAGGTCAACGACCTGTACATCAAGCATTTCGGCCGTCCGCTGATCCCCCTGGACATGACTGTCGCCAACCTCATCGCCCACCAACTGATCGGCGAAACCTTCGCCAACCAGCTGGACGAAGCGGTGCACCACGCCGTCGACGCCATGCTCGACGAAGAAAGCTTCGCCCTGGAGTCGGTGGAAGCCTACCGCGAGAAACTCAGCAGCCCGGACACCGAGGCCGCCTGGAAACGCTGGCCTTGCCTGTCACGCCAACTGGGCGTGGAACTGGAACTCGACCAGCCAGCCGCCTGACCCACTCCTCGCCAGCAAGGCTCGCAGCGAGCCTTGTGGCGAAGGGCCTGGCTCGCCCAAGCCCCTCTCGCCCAACCGGCGATTCAACCTCTCGCCGCAGCCGCCCCCACGCCGCTGGTGGTGGTCAACCGGCCCTCCAGGCGCCGCTTCAAGCCCCGCGTTTCGATCACCAGCCGCGAGCCCTTGGCACTGTTGGCCCGATTCCAGTCTTCCAGCAACTCCAGGCACGCATGGTCGATATAACTGAGGTTGCTGAGGGGCACATGCACAGTGGTGGCCGGGGGAATCGTCGCCAGTACCCGAGTCAGGGCCGGCACCTTGAGAAAGGTCGCAGCGCCGACCAGACGCAACTCCATCTCGCCTTCCTCTGCCAGGTCGATCAGGCTGATCTTCAAGCGCGATGCCTTGAACGCCAGCTTGGCCAGGGTCAGGGCAAAGCCGATCAGTACCCCGGTCAGCAGATCGCTGAAGACAATCGCCAGGGCCGTCACCGCGTAAGTCAGCATCGGCATGCGCCCGTAGCGCCCCAGGCCGCGAAAGACCTTGAGGTCCACCAGCTTGAAGCCGGTGTAGACCAGCACCCCCGCCAGGCTCGCCACCGGAATGCTCTGCAGCACGCTGGACAGCACCAGCACGAAACCCAGCAGCCACAGGCCATGGAAAATCGTCGAATAACGGGTCTGGGCCCCGGCCTGGACATTGGCCGAGCTGCGCACGATGACCCCGGTCATGGGCAGGGCACCCAGCAGACCGCAGAGCATGTTGCCCACGCCCTGGGCCGACAGTTCACGGTCGAAGTCCGAGCGCTGGCCGCTGTGCATGCGATCCACCGCGGCGGCGGACAGCAGGGTTTCGGCACTGGCGATAAAGGCCACGGCGAAGGCGGCGATCAGCAGGTTGGGGTCCGCCAGGTTGAGCAGGTCGGCGGGGCGCAGCCAGTCGATGGCCTCGGCCAGGTTGGCCGGCACCTCGACGCGCTTCACCGGCAGCGCCAGCAGCAGGCTGGCCAGGGTCGCCAGCCCGACACCGAGCAGGGCACCGGGGATGAACCGCAGCGCCTGGGGCCGCCACTTGTCCCAGCCCCACATCACCGCGATGGTCGCCAACCCCAGCAAGCCAGCCTGCCACCCCAGGCTCGGCAAGGCCTGCGCCAGAGCCTGGGGAAAGCCCACAAGGTTATCCAGGCCCGAGGCCTGGGGCGCGGCATCGAGCATCACATGCACCTGGGACAGCACGATCAGCACGCCGATGCCCGCCAGCATGCCGTAGACCACCGCTGGCGCCGTGACCCGGAACCAGCAACCCAGGCGCAGGCGCCCGGCCAGCAATTGCAGCAGCCCGGCCAGCAGCAGGATCGGCCCGAGCATGGCCACCCCATGCTGGCGCACCAGCTCGAACACCAGCACCGCCAACCCGGCCGCCGGCCCGCTGACCTGCAAGGGCGAGCCCGCCAGCCAGCCCACCACCAGGCCACCGATGATCCCGGTGATCAGGCCCTTGGCCGGCGGCAGGCCCGAGGCAATGGCGATCCCCATGCACAGGGGCAGGGCCACCAGAAACACCACCACCGAAGCCAGCAGCTCCCGTGGCAGGACACTTTTCAACTGTGCTGCACGCATGACAGTTCTCCCGACTTTTCTTCAGGCGTGGCAAAGCCGGGCCGCCAGATGGCAGCCCTGGCTACAACCACTCAGGGGGATTGAGGTGGGGTCAGAAACGCGCTTTGGGCGTCGCTACCGGGATCGGGTGGCTGCCATCCAGAGGCAGGAAACACCCCTTGTCGGCGTCGTAGGCCTTGATCGAGCTGGTCTCGATGTCATAGACCCAGCCATGGATGAACAACTGGCCGTTGGCCATGCGCGAGGCCACGGAAGGATGGGTGCGCAGGTGCTGCAGTTGAGCAATGACGTTCTCTTCGGTCAGCACATGCATGCTGGAGGATTCGTCGGCGCAATCGCAGTTCTCGTGGACCATGGTCCGCGCCACTTCGGCGTGGCGCAGCCAGGCCTTGACCGTGGGCATTTTCTCCAGGCTCTGCGGGTTGAGTACCGCGCGCATGGCGCCGCAATCCGAGTGCCCGCAGACGATGATGTGATGCACCCCCAGGGCCAGCACCGCGTACTCGATCGCCGTGGAGACACCACCGTTCATCTGCCCGTAGGGCGGCACCACGTTGCCCACGTTGCGGGTCACGAACAGATCGCCCGGGGAGCTCTGGGTGATCAGCTCGGGAACGATGCGCGAGTCGGCGCAGGCAATGAACATCGCCCGCGGCCGCTGAGCGGTGGCGAGTTTCTTGAACAGCTCTTCCTGCTGCGGGAAGACTTCATGATGAAAATGCAAAAAGCCGTCAACGATGTGCTGCAGCGCTGCATCGGCGGTCTCGGCGACTTCTGTGGGTGCCGGAGCCGACGCAGCCAACGGCTGTTTATCCTTGTCACTCATGATTCATCCTCTCTGTCGGATTTGGTGAATTTTCCAGAAATATCCGGCACGACGCCAGCCATCGATAAAAAAACCACCGACCCGCTGGCGGCGACCCGTAGGTCACTCGATGAACAAGGTAGCCATGAATACTTAACTCAAACTGAACGGAAGGCTCTAGAACGCCACTATGAGCGATGGCAAAAGGCGACCAGAGTACCTCGGGAACGCTGCGCCCACTACTCAACGATAGGCCAATGCCGCTCACAACAACGACATCTGCCCGCCCGGCGGACAGAAGGCTGAACAGTCGAGATCGAAACCCTCGCGACGGTTGAGCCCCAGACGCTTGAGCGCCTTGGCAAAACGCTGGGCCAGCAGATCGGCGAAGGGCCCTTCACCGCGCATGCGGGCGCCAAAACGGCTGTCGTAGAGCTCACCGCCACGGCTCTGGCGGATCAGGCTGAGCACATGGGCCGCCCTTTGCGGGTAATGCGCCGCCAGCCACTCCTCGAACAGCGGCGCCACTTCCAGGGGCAGGCGCAGCATCATGTAGGCCGCGCTCTGCGCCCCCGCGGCATGGGCCTCGCTGAGCAGGCTTTCCAGCTCGCTGTCGTTGATCATCGGGATCATCGGCGAACACAGCACGCCCACCGGGATGCCCGCCCCGCGCATCACCCGGATGGCCCGCAAGCGCGCCTTGGGCGCCGCCGCCCGGGGCTCGAGAATGCGCTTCAACTCATCGTCCAAAGTGGTCAGGCTGATCATCACCGCCACCAGGCGCTGGCGCGCCAGCTCGCTCAGCAGGTCCAGGTCCCGGAGGATCAACGAGCCCTTGGTGACGATGGTCACCGGGTGTCGATAACGCAGCAGCACCTCCAGGGTGCGCCGGGTCAGCTGCTGTTCGCGCTCGATGGGCTGGTAGGGATCGGTATTGGACCCCAGGTTGATCGGTGCGCAGCGATAGCCGGGCTTGGACAGTTGCTGCTCCAGCAAGGCCGCGGTGTTGCTCTTGGCGATCAGCTTGGTTTCGAAATCCAGCCCCGGGGACAGGTCCCAATAGGCGTGGCTGGGCCGCGCGTAGCAATAGATGCAACCGTGCTCGCAACCGCGATAGGGGTTGATGGAGCGGTCGAAGGGCAGGTCCGGCGAACTGTTGCGGGTGATGATCGACTTGGCCGTTTCAAAGCGCACCTCGGTGCCCTGGGTCAACGGCACTTCCTGGTACCAGCCATCATCCTCGGCCACCGAACGATTGGGCGCAAAACGGTTGTGCGGATTGCTCGCGGTACCGCGACCACGGGGAGGCAGGGGGTTGAACATGGAAGCACTCCATAACTGTATGTACATACAGTAATGGAGCCGGATTTACCTGACCAGCACCGTCGGACCGAAACCCACCCCTGCCAGCGGACGTTCCCCAATGCGACACAAAGCGTACCGCATCCTTGGCCGACAAGCCGGCTACTGCGGGCGTGTGGCGTTAGGGTATAAGGCAGGCTCAAAGAACAGGAGCACAAGCATGCCCAGGACACCCGGCACGCTGGAAAAGATTTTCTACGCCGCAGAGGCCTACCTCCCCAGCTACGAACAAGGTGCCGACCTGATCATCGTCAGGGCCCCCGACGGGCAGTTGTGGGGAGTGGCCTGCGAATTCGAGCTGTGCACCCAGGACATCGAAAAGGCCACTGTGAACGGCCAGCAACCCTTCGATGAAGCGGACCCGAAGTTCGCCGAGGTGCGCTGGAGCCCCTGCCACGACGGCATCGGCCTGCTCCCCGCAAGCTGGCAAGACCTGATGACCGCCGGGCTGGCGGACTGCATTGCCGGCTATCAACTGGAAAGCCGCCTGGGCATCCAGCGCTTCACCCAGGGCTGAACGGCCATCCCGGGCCGGCGCCCGCAGCGAGCGCCGGCCTTGGGGTTAGTGGCTGGTGACCTGCCCCAGGTCGTCGTTGGAGGTGCTCTGCAAGTCGCCGTTGCGCAGCGCCGCCACATCCCCGGGCTTCACCGCCGAGGCCTGGTTGCCCCAGCTGCTGCGGATGAAGTTGACCACATCGGCCACCTCCTGATCCGACAGGCGCCAGGCGAAGGCCGGCATGGTGAAGGTCGAAGGCGCGCTGTGGGTCGCTGGCAAGGTGCCGCCCTTGAGCACGATATGGATCAGCGAGGTGGCATCCGCCGATTGCAGCACGGGGTTGCCCGCCAGCGCCGGGAACACCCGGGTGTAGCCGTGGCCGTCGGTGCGGTGGCAGGCCGCGCAGTTGTCGATGTACACCGCCGCGCCCGGCTTGCTGTCGTCACCGTTCCACAGGGCCTGGGCCACTTGCTTGTCGTACTGGTGCGGCTGGTCCTTGGGGTCATTGGCCGGCAGGGACTTGAGATAGCGGGCAATCGCCGTCAGGTCGGAATCGGACATGTACTGCATGCTGTGGACCACCACATCGCTCATGCCGCCGAACACCGCGCTGCGATCACTGCGACCGGTCTTGAGGAACTGCACCAGTTGCTCTTCGCTCCAGCTGCCCAGGCCATCCTTGTGATCGCCACGCAGGCTTTTGGCGATCCAGCCCTCCAGCGGCGCGCTGCCAGACAGGAAGTCGCTGCCATCGCTGGCGCTCAGGGCCTTCTCCTGCATGGTCAGGGCCCGTGGCGTGTGACAGGCGCCGCAGTGGCCCAGGCCTTCCACCAGGTAGGCACCGCGGCTGATCACCGGATCGCTGCCAGCCACAGGTGCCGGGGTCTCCACGCTCGGGGCGAACATCCAGCGCCAGATGGACAACGGCCAGCGCATGCTCAGGGGCCAGGGAATGTCACTGTCCTGGTTGTCCCGGGCCACCGGTGCCACGCCCTTCATGAAGTAGGCATACAGCGCCTGCATGTCGGCGTCGCTGACTCGGGCGTAGGAAGGAAACGGCATGGCCGGGTACAGGGTGCTGCCGCCCTTGGCCACGCCATGGCGCACGGCTTTGTCGAAGTCCTCGAAGCTGTAGTCGCCGATGCCGGTCTTGTCCGGGGTGATGTTGGTGGAATAGATCACGCCGATGGGGGTCTCCATCGGCAGCCCGCCGGCGAACGGCTTGCCGTCCTTGGCGGTATGGCAGGCTACGCAGTCACCGGCGCGGGCCAGGTATTCGCCCTGTTGCACCAGGGCTTGCTGATCCGCTTCGGCAGCATTGGCGGCTGCGCTGCCCAGCAGCGCCAGGGTGGCGATAACGAGTGCTTTCATGGTCATCGCTCCTTATGCCTGAACCAGCGGGCCGGGGTTTTTCAGGTACTGCTCGCGGATCGCCCGGGCCGACCAGTAGGTCAACGCCGCCACCAGGCCAGTGGGGTTGTAGCCCAGGCCTTGAGGGAAGGCCGAAGCCCCGGGCACGAAGACGTTGTGCACGTCCCAGCTTTGCAGGTAGCGGTTCAGGGCGCTGGTCTTGGGGTCGGTGCCCATGATCGCGCCGCCGTTCAAGTGGGTGGTCTGGTAGGACGCAGTGTTGAAGTGCTCACCGACCTTCTTGCCCAGCAAGGCAATGGCCTTGGGGTTCATCGCCTCGGCGATCTTGCCCATTTTCTCCACCATGAAGCGGTTCATCTTGATGTCGTTTTCCTGCCAGTCGAAGGTCATCCGCAGCAGGGGCAAGCCGTAGGCATCGCGGTACACCGGGTCCAGATCCAGGTAGTTGCCACGGTAGGACTGATGCGCTCCGTGGGCGTCCATGGAGACCTGATGGGTGTAGTAGTCGGCGGTGGCTTTCTTCCAGGCACTGCCCCAGGCCGGGGTACCCGGCGGGTTGGAGGTGCCGGCGATGGGCCGGCTGCCGGCCTGGTTGACCCACATCGGCGAGCCGCCGACAAAGCCGTGGGGGCCGTGGTCGAAGTTGTCGGCGTTGAAGTCGTCCACCGCCACGCCGTTGCCGCCGGCGCCGATGAAGTTGTTGGTGTGCACGTCCTTGTCGAAGTAGGCCTTGATGGTGGCCATGTTCTGGTAGGCGAAGTTCTTGCCCACCACGCCTTCGCCGGTGATCGGGTCGTAGGGCTTGCCGATGCCCGACAGCAACATCAGGCGCACGTTGTGGAACTGGAAGGCGCCGAGGATCACCAGGTCCGCCGGCTGCTCGATCTCGCGGCCCTGGCCATCGACGTAGGTGACGCCGGTGGCGCGGGTCTTGCTGCTGTCGAGGTTGACCCTGAGCACGTGGGAGTTGGGCCGCAGCTCGAAGTTCGGCAGCGGCTTGAGGGCCGGCAGGATGTTCACGTTGGGCGAGGCCTTGGAGTACATGTAGCAGACGTAGCCGCTGCAGAAGCCGCAGAAGTTGCACGGCCCCATCTGTGCGCCATAGGGGTTGGTGTAAGGCCCCGAGGTATTGGCCGACGGCAGGTTGTAGGGCTTGTAGCCCACCTCATTGGCCGCTTTCTGAAACAGCTGTGCGGAATAGGTGTTCTTCTGCGATTCCAGCGGGAAGTGGTCCGAGCGATCCGGCGCATAAGGGTTGCCGCCCTTGCCGTCGCCCACCAGTTGGCCCTTCACGGTCCAGGCCTGGCCCGAGGTGCCGAAGACCTTTTCCGCGTAGTCGAAGAACGGCTCCAGCTCTTCATAGCTGACGCCGAAGTCCTGGATGGTCATGTCCTTGGGGATGAAGTTCTTACCGTAGCGTTCTTCGTAGTGGCTGCGCATGCGCAGCTCGATGGGGTCGACCCGAAAGTGCACCCCGGACCAGTGCAGGCCGGCGCCGCCCACGCCATTGCCCGGCAGGAAGGCCCCCAGTTGCCGGTTGGGCAGGGCCACGTCGTTGACGCTGTGGCGGATGGTCACCGTCTCCTTGGAGATGTCCTGGAAGAGTTTCTTGCGCACGCTGTAGGTGAGTTCGTCGATCACCTGGGGATAGTTGCCATCCGGGTAGGTGTCCTGCATCGGCCCGCGTTCCAGCGCCAGCACATTGAGCCCGGCCTCGGTCAGTTCCTTGGCCATGATCGCGCCGGTCCAGCCGAAACCGACGATCACTGCGTCGACCTTCTTCATCACTGTTGCCATGCTCAAGCCCTCTCGCCGCGAATCGATACAGCCGGGAAGGGGTATTGCTCGTTGCGTTCCACCCAATCCATGAAATCGGCGCGAGCGCCGGGAAAGCCGATCAGGGTCCAGCCCACCAGGCCTTTATTGCCCCCGTGGATCGGATCGCTGAAGAAGCCTTCCTTGGTGTTCTGCAACAGCAGATTGAAGAAAAGCTTGGCCGGGACCGCGTCGAACTGCGGGGTTCCGGCCTCCAGTTGCTTGAGCAAGTCGTCTCGGGTAGCGCTGTCTTGCACAGCAAATGTTTGCCCCTTGAGCTCTTTGCACCACGCATCCGTGGCGGCAATGCCCAGGCGATAGATGTCCTTGGGCACCAGTTTGCTCTGCCAGCCCATCTCCGGTGCGGCATCGGCCTTGAACGGGCCTTGCATGTACCACAGGGCGCCAGCGGCGTAGGGGGTATTCATCTGCCGGTCGATGTATTCCGGCACGCCAGCTTCCAGGGCGCCCGGGCCCATTTCATCGGCCGGGATCAGGCGTTCCACCGCGGCCTTGATGAAGGCCCACTCCTCGGCGGTGAAATAGCCCGGCTCATAGCCCTGGCCGCTGCCGGCGGGCTGCTTGCCCGGCGTGGCCGGTGTGGCAGCGGCAGCCGTTTCAGGTGCAGCCGCCAGCAGGGAGCCGCCCAGGCCGGTGCTGGCGACGGTGACCACAGGGATCAAGGTCAGGGATTTACGCAAGAACTCACGCCGCGGGTTGTCTCGATCTTGATCAGACATGGGTGCACCTCATCAGGCATTGATGGATTGGTCAGCCGCGTCATGGCGCGACTTTGTGTTTTGGCAACGCAAAAGGCCGGGAAGACCCGGTTTTATGAACACATCAGCAAACTTTAGTTACAAATGGTAGCAGGCTAAGCATCCAGATGAATCGTTTCAGGCGGAAAAAAGATCAGAAACCGCCGGAAAAAGCGGATCAGCTTCACGATTCTTTGACAGAGGGCTCACGGGGCTTTGACCCCGGCAAATCGATACTGCGCGGCATTGAATCCCCTCATCGGTGATCCCGCGCATGTCGAGCATTCGTTTCATCCCGGCCCTTTGCCTGTCGTTGCTGGCGCTGCTGGCCGGGCCACAGGTACAAGCCGCAGAGGCCCCCTCCAGCCGCCCGGACCAATGGGCGCAGCCAGTGGAAAAGCAGTACAACCTGTACCAGATGTCCCCGACCCTGTATCGCAGCGCCCTGCCGGACAAAGGCGCGGTGCCGCTGCTGCAGCAGCTCAAGGTGGCAACGGTGATCAACTTCCTGCCGGAATCCGACGCCAGCTGGCTGTCGGCACCAGGCATCAACCAGGTGCAGTTGCCTTATCGCACCAACCATGTGGACGACGCCGATGTGCTCAAGGCCCTGCGCGCGATCCAGAGCGCCGAAGCCCAAGGCCCGGTGCTGATGCACTGCAAGCATGGTTCGGACCGCACCGGCCTGATGTCGGCCATGTACCGGGTGGTGATCCAGGGTTGGAGCAAAGAAGAAGCGCTGAATGAAATGACCCAGGGTGGGTACGGCGACAGTTCCCACTTCAAGGATGGCATTCGCTACATGATGCAGGCCGATGTCGACAAACTGCGCACCGCCCTGGCCAATGGCGATTGCAGCACCAGCGTATTCGCCACCTGTTCGGTGAAGAGCTGGTTCGAGACGGTGAGCGCGACCAAGCCGCTGAGCAACTGAGCGCCACACCCTGTGTAGGAGCGAGCCTGCTTGCGAAAACCCAGGGATCGAAAGAAGGGGGGCGAAGCGCTTCGCCGGCAAGCCGGCTCCTGGAGGGGAGCCGGCTTTTTACTGCGGGGTCAGTCAGTCTTTTTCTTCAACTTGGGGTTGGGGAAAAACTGCACCGATTGCACCTTGATGTCCGCCACCTTGGGCGTCGCGCTGTTGACCCGGGTCCCGAGTTCCTTGGGCACCGACAGCCCCTGTTCGTTGAGGGTGTCGGAGTAGCCACAGGCCACGCACTCGCGATGAGGCACATCGTCCTCACTCCACATCATCAGCTTGTCCTGCTCACTGCACGCCGGGCATACCGCCCCGGCGATAAAGCGTTTCTTGGTCTTCACGGGTGCGTCACTCATGCTGCCGCGTCCTCGCTGAGGCCGCTGTGGCGCAAGAGTGCGTCAATCGACGGCGCGCGTCCGCGGAAATCGACGAACAGCACCATAGGCTCCTGGGAGCCGCCACGGGCCAGGATCGCCTCGCGGAACGCACGCCCGGTGGCCGAATTGAGCACACCCTCTTCCTCGAACCTGGAGAAGGCGTCGGCCGACAGCACTTCCGCCCACTTGTAGCTGTAGTACCCCGCGGCGTAACCGCCGGCGAAGATGTGCGCGAAGCTGTTGGGGAAGCGGTTGTAGGCCGGCGGGCGCATCACCGAGACTTCGTCGCGCACGGTTTCCAGCACTTGCAGCACGCTGCGGCCGTCGCCGTGGGTGGCGTGCAGTTCGAAGTCGAACAGGGAAAATTCCAGCTGGCGCACCATCATCAGCCCGGACTGGAAGTTCTTCGCCGCCAGCATCTTCTGCAGCAGGTCCTGGGGCAGCGGTTCGCCGCTTTCATAGTGGCCGGAGATCAGTGCCAGGCCTTCCGGCTCCCAGCACCAGTTTTCCATGAACTGGCTCGGCAGCTCGACGGCGTCCCAGGCCACGCCGTTGATCCCGGACACTCCGGCGTGCTCGACCCGGGTCAGCAGGTGGTGCAGGCCGTGGCCGAATTCGTGGAACAGGGTGGTGACTTCATCGTGGGTCAGCAAGGCCGGCTTGCCGCTGACCGCCGGGGTGAAGTTGCACACCAGGTTGGCTACCGGGCTTTGCAATACCCCGTCCAGCGTGCGACGGCGATCGCGGGCACCGTCCATCCAGGCACCGCCGCGCTTGTTGGCGCGGGCATAGAGGTCGAAGAAGAAGCGGCCGACGTGCTGGCCGTTTTCCTTGATCTCGAACAGGCGCACGTCCGGGTGCCAGGTATCGAAACCTTTCTGCTCGGCGATCTCGATGCCGTACAGGCGCTGGACAATGGCGAACAGCCCGCTCAGCACCTTGTCGATGGGGAAATAGGCGCGCAGGGCTTCCTGGGAAACGCTGTAGCGCTGCTCACGCAGCTTCTCGCCGTAGAAACCGCTGTCCCAGCTTTGCAGGTCGGGGCAACCCTGTTCGGCGGCGTAGGCCTTGAGCTGCTCCAGGTCCTGGGCGGCAAACGGCTTGCTGCGCTTGGCCAGGTCCCGCAGGAAGCTGAGCACCTGGTCGCTGGACTCGGCCATCTTGGTGGCCAGGCTCAACTCGGAGAAGCTGGCGAAACCCAGGAGCTTGGCCAACTCCTGACGCAGGTCGAGGATTTCTTCCATCACCGGACCGTTGTCATTCTGGCCGGCGTTAGGGCCCTGGTCCGACGCGCGGGTGCTGTAGGCGGCATAGACTTCTTCGCGCAGGGCACGGTCCTGGGCGTAGGTCATCACTGCGTAGTAGCTGGGGAATTCCAGGGTGATCAGCCAGCCTTCCAGGTCCTTGGCCTGGGCGGCGGCAGCCATTTGCGCCTTGGCCGAGTCGGTCAGGCCGGCCAGGGCGGCTTCGTCGGTGATGTGCTTGGTCCAGGCCTGGGTGGCATCCAGCAGCTGGTTGGAGAACCGGCTGCCCAGCTCGGAAAGCTTGCTCTGCACCTCGGCATAACGCTTTTGCTGCTCGGGCGGCAGGTCGATGCCCGACAGGCGGAAGTCCCGCAGGGAGTGTTCGAGGATAGTCTTCTGCGCCACGTCGAAACCGGCGGCTTCCGGGCTCTTGGCCAGGGCGTCGAAGGCCTGGAACAGCTCGCGGTTCTGGCCCATTTCCGTGGAATAGGCGCTCAGGGCCGGCAGGCAGGCCTCGTAGGCTTCACGCAGTTCGGCGCTGTTGCACACTGCGTTGAGGTGGCTGACCGGGCTCCAGGCAGCGCCCAGGCGATCATTGAGCTCGTCCATGGCCAGCACCAGGCCAGCCCAGGTCGGCTGGGTGGCTTGGGTCTTGAGGATGTCAGCGATGGCGGCGCGGTTGTCAGCCAGGATCTGTTCGATGGCCGGTTGCACATGCTCGGCGCGGATCGCCGAGAACGGCGGCAGGTCGTAGGGCTGCAGAAGAGGGTTGTTCACACTCACGGTGGGCACCTTGGCTGGAAGAAACATTGAGCCATCTTAATTACAATCGACGCCCACCGCAGCTATAGCCCCCATTAATAAATCTCAGAGAGGCATTCGCACTTGGCCATTCGCAGCTACCAGAACCACACCCCGAACCTGGGCGAGCGGGCCTTTGTCGACCACTCGGCGGTGGTCATCGGCGACGTGGAAATCGGCGCCGACAGCTCGGTCTGGCCGCTGACCGTGATCCGCGGCGACATGCACCGCATCCGCATCGGCGCGCGCACCAGCGTGCAGGACGCCAGCGTGCTGCACATCACCCACGCCGGCCCGTTCAACCCCGACGGCTTCCCGCTGCTGATCGGCGACGACGTGACCATCGCCCACAAGGTCATGCTCCACGGTTGCAGCATCGGCAGCCGGGTGCTGATCGGCATGGGCAGCATTGTCATGGATGGCGCGGTGGTGGAGGACGATGTGATAGTCGGCGCCGGCAGCCTGGTGCCGCCGGGCAAGCGCCTGGAAAGCGGCTTCCTGTATGTCGGCAGCCCGGTGAAACAGGCGCGCCCGCTGACCGACAAGGAGCGCGCCTTCTTCACCTACAGCGCCGCCAACTACGTGAGGCTCAAGGACCTGCACCTGGCCGAAGGCTACGACCGGCCCTGACCCCCCCTTGCACAGCCCAGGAATCCCCATGCATTACCAAACCGTACTGTTCGACCTCGACGGCACCCTCACCGACCCTCGCGAGGGCATCACCCGTTCGATCCAGTTCGCCCTGGGCAAACTGGGCATCGACGAGCCGGACCTGAGCAAACTGGAACACTTCATCGGCCCGCCGCTGTTGCAGGCCTTCATGCAGTTCTACGGCTTCGACGAGGCCCGGGCCTGGGAAGCGGTGAACTTCTATCGCGAACGCTTCAAGGTCACCGGCCTGTATGAAAACCGCGTCTTCGATGGCGTCACGCCGCTGCTGGAAACCCTCGGCGGGCAAGGGCGGCAACTGTACATCGCGACCTCCAAGCCCTGGGTCTTCGCCCGGGAGATCGCCCGTCACTTCGACTTCGCCAAGCACTTCAAGGTGATCTACGGCAGCGAACTGGACGGCACCCGCACCGACAAGGTGGAGCTGATCGCCCATCTGCTGGAGCAGGAGCAACTCGACCCTGCCAGCACATTGATGATCGGCGACCGCAAGCACGACCTGATCGGCGCCAGGCGCAACGGGCTGGATGCGGCGGCGGTGGGTTATGGCTTTGGCAGCCATGAGGAATTGACTGCCGAAGCCCCGGCATATCACTTCCAGACCCTGGGCGAGCTGCACCAGGCGTTTTTGCCGCGTTAGGGCAGAGGCTTCGCCGGCAAGCCGGCTGCTACAGGCCCGAAGCAGGAGCCGGCGCCAGGGCGACGGTGTCCTGCAACCGGATCAGGGCCGCCTTGCGCTCCTCGGCCGGCAAACGTCCCAGCGTCTCCACGGCGGCGAAGAATGCCGGCCAGTCCCCCTTCACCTGCCTGAACAAGGCGGCAAACGCCGGCACCCATTGGTCATACAGGCCGAAGGGCAGCAGCCGGGCGTTGTTTAGCGGGGCGTTGATCCAGGCGTCATAGCGCTTGGAACCCGCCCATTGGCTGTCGCGCAACTGCCGATACTCGCTGCGCATGCGCTCGAACTCCGCGGCCTTGCGCTGGCGCATCTGCTCGGCGGGCAAGGGCAGGGCATAAAGCTGCTCCAGGCGCTTGCGGGTATCGAGCACCAGCTGGGTGAACTGGTCACGCTGGCGCAACTCGCCGTCGCTCAATGGCGCCAGCCCGCGATAGGCGCGCCACTGGCGGGTGCCTTCCTGCTCGACGAAGGTGGCGTAGGACTCGTTGAACTCGGTGTCGTCCTTCACATAGAAGCGCTGGTGCGCCAGCTCGTGGAAGATCAGAGTCGCCAGGCGCTCGTCGCCCCAGTGCATCATCGAACTGATGATCGGGTCGTCGAACCAGCCCAGGGTGGAATAGGCCTCGACCCCGCCGATCGCCACGTCCATGCCCTTCAACTGCTGCAACGCCGCCTCGCCCCGGGCCGCGCCCTGGCTGTAATAGCCGCGGTAAGCCACGCAACCGGCAATGGGAAAGCAGTGGGTTTGCGGGTTCAGGGAAAACTCCGGGGTGGCGAACACGTTCCACACCACATAGGGCCGCCCGATGTCGACGTACAGCCGATAGCTGCGGTTGTCCGGCAGGTGCAGGTGCTCGCTGGCAAAGCGGCGTGCCTGCTGCGACTGGGCCAGATGGGCGCGCAGGCTCGCATCGCAGCTCGGGTCGGCGACGACTTGCGCCACCGGCACACGGGCTCGCAGCAGCTGCAATTGGCCACTGGCCAGTTGGCTGTAATAACCGACGCTGCTGCAACCGTTGAGCAGCAAAAGCATCAGTGCCGGAAACAAAAACCGTAAAAGAGGATCAAGTAACCCATGGCTTGAACACGGCCTAGTCAAATCGAATCATCCACAGAGAGTCTGTCCGCAAGACTATCTCGCCAGCCTGGAGTTTCGCCATGCGCGTGTTGCTGTTGACCACCGGCCTGCTGACCCTCGGCGGTTGCGCCGGCCTGCCCGACCCCGACCCGGCCCAGGCCTGGGTCGACCTGGCTCCGCCCCGGGACACCCACCTGCAGGCATTGGAGGTGGACGCCAAGAACATCGATGATCCGCGCTATTTCCAGGTCCAGCCCGGCAGCCATGAACTGACCCTGCGCTACCAGTTCGCCGTGCAACCGAGCAACATCGGGCCAGACGCCGAGCCGCTGTGGCGCGATTGCCAGCTGAATGTGAAATTCAAGGATTTCGGCGCCGGCCAGCGCTACCAGGTACAGGCCGGGAACATCGGTTTCCACCCCTGGGCCAGGCTCTACGACGAGCAGCACACCCTGCTCGACAAAGCCCGGCCGGCAGGCTGCCAGCGCAGTTGAACGGCGCTATGCTGAGGGCCTCTCGCTCACTCGGCCCCAGTCATGCGTCCATTTCTACTGTTTCTCGCCCTTGGCACCCTCAGCGCCTGCACCACGCCCCTGCCGGGCGTCGATCCGCAACAGGCCTGGATCGACCTGGCCACCCCGACGCCCGGGGGCAAGCTGGTCATGGCCGAACGCCTGGACAACCAGCGCCTGGACGACGGGCGCTTCTTCCAGGTCAGCCCCGGCAGCCACGAATTGATGGTGCGCTTCGATTTCGAAGTGTTCGCCGGCGGCATGGGCATGAACAACGATCCCCAGGAGCGCCTGTGCTACCTGAGCCTGCGCTACGACCATTTCCAGGCCGGCCAGCGCTATCGCCTGGAGGCGCGCAACCTGGGGTTCACCCCCAGCGCCCGGCTGTACAACGCCCAACGCGAAATAGTCGCCGAGGAGCGCATGATCAACTGCGTGCCCTGAGTCGGGTCAGCGATCGTTCTTCTGATAGATGATCTTCCTGGTGCCGTTTTCACAGCTGCCGACCACCATGTTGTTGTCGTGGACCTCGTCGTTGGTAACGATTTCCAGGGTGTAGGAAGGTACGCCCTGGGCCTGGATCTTGGCTTCGATCTCGGCCTTGAGTTCCTCGCAGGGCTTGGGCGCGGCCAGGGCCGATGTGGCCAGCGCACAACTAACAACCGCCAAGGCAAAACGTTTCATGATCTAAAGCTCCCTTGCTGCGGTGCACACGGGGGTGCGCTGAAGCCGCAGTCGCGTATTCGACCACAGGTGCTTGTCCGCCGCACAGGCGCATTCGCCGACAAGCCCGCTCCTACGGACCGTTGCAGGAGCCGGCTTGCCGGCCAAGCAGTTGCCTCAACTCAGCAGCGTCGCATCCAGGCTGATCTTGGCGTTGAGCACCTTGGACACCGGGCACCCTTCCTTGGCCTTCTTGCTCAGCTCATCGAACTGCTGCTGGCTGGCACCGGGGATCTTCGCCTTGAGGATCAGGTGCACCGCGGTAATGGCAAAGCCGCCATCGACCTGGTCCAGGGTCACTTCTGCCTGGGTGTCGATGCTGTCCGCCTTGAGCCCGGCCTCGCCAAGGATCATGGAAAAGGCCATGGAGAAACAGCCCGCATGGGCCGCGCCAATCAGTTCCTCCGGGTTGGTGCCCTTGCCGCCTTCGAAACGCGCCTTGAAGCCGTAGGGCGCCTCACGCAACACGCCGGTTTCGGTCGAGATCGAGCCAATGCCGGTTTTCAGGTCACCTTCCCAGTGCGCCGAGGCTTTCTTTTTGATGCTCATCGCTTTCTCCTCAAGAACCGGTGCGAAAGTTCGCACCCTGATGTTTTTTGTTGCCTAAGGGTTCTGAGGATAGATCCGATGGCAAAGTTCAGCCGTTGTCGCCGATGCCCGTTTACCCGACAAATTCACTCAGGCTATTGAAACTCGGGTATATGCCCACATTGCATAGATCTGACTTACAGACTTCGGCAGGTTTTGGCTCATGACAAAAGCCTGCGCACCCCAAGGAGAAGCAGGCTTATGAAACCGCTGTCCGCTGTTAAATACTCGACCCTCGACCTGGTGCCCGTGCGTGAAAACGGCAGCCCGGGGCAGTCCCTGCGCAACTCCCTGGACCTGGCGCAGCATGTGGAGAAGCTCGGTTACACGCGCTTCTGGGTCGCCGAGCACCACAACATGGACGGTATCGCCAGTTCCGCCACCTCGGTGCTGATCGGCTACCTGGCGGGCGGTACTTCGACCATTCGTGTCGGTTCCGGCGGGGTCATGCTGCCCAACCACGCGCCCCTGGTGATCGCCGAACAGTTCGGCACCCTGGAAAGCCTGTACCCGGGGCGCATCGACCTGGGACTGGGCCGCGCCCCGGGTTCCGACCAGATGACCGCCCGCGCCCTGCGCCGGGAACGTTCCGGCAGCGCCGACGATTTCCCTGAGGACGTGGCCGAACTGATGGCCTACCTGGGCCCGCGTACCCCCGAACAACGGGTGATCGCCATGCCGGGCACCGGCACCAACGTGCCGGTATGGCTGCTGGGCTCCAGCCTGTTCAGTGCACAACTGGCCGGGGAACGGGGCTTGCCTTACGCCTTCGCCTCGCATTTCGCACCGCGCTACCTGCACGAGGCGATTCGCGTCTACCGCAACCACTTCAAGCCTTCGGCGGTGCTCGACAAGCCCTATGTGATGCTTGGCGTGCCGCTGGTGGCAGCCGACACCGACGAACAGGCCGATTACCTGGCGACTTCGGTGTACCAGCGCATACTGGCGCTGATGCGTGGCCATAGCCTGGTCCAGCGCAAACCGGTGCAAAGCATGGACGGCCTGTGGCTGCCCCATGAGAAGGAAGCGGTTGCCAGCTTCCTCGGCCTGGCGATGGTCGGCAGCCCGGCGAAAATCCGCGCCAAGCTGCAGGTGCTGATCGAGCAGACCGGAGCCGATGAGCTGATCTTCACCTGCGATCTGTACGAACACGCCGATCGGCTGCACTCCTACGAGCTGCTGTCACAGGTGATGAAAGGCTGAAACGACAGGCATGAAAAAGCCGACGTTCTGCGTCGGCTTTTTTTTGACCATCCACAAGGCTCAACCGCGCTTGTAGACAATTTCCTTGGTACCGGCTTCGCAGGAGCCGACTACCTTGCCATCCGCCGCCGCGCCCTTGTCCACCACTTCCAGCGAGTAGTGCGTGGCGCCGTTGGCGTCGATCTTGGCGGCAATCTCGCTCTTGAGTTCTTCGCACGGCTTGCCAGCGGCAAGGGCTGTTCCCGCAAGACTCAACAAAGCAGCAGCTAATACTAGTTTTTTCATCGGTCACATTCCCTGGTCGGATCAAAAGAGGCGGCATTGACGCCTGCCTGACAGAGGCTCAAGACACTTGTAGCGCTTTGCCATTTCCTATGGCACTCGGCCAGCGCACAAGTTCCAGAGCCTAGCTCAAGCCTTCAACTATTGGCAATTCGGAAGCCCACCTTGAGCGTGACCTGAAAATGCGCCGCTTTGCCGTCCTTGATATGGCCCCGGGTCTCAGTCACTTCGAACCATTCCAGGTGCTTGATGCTCTTGTGCGCTTCCGCCAGCGCGTTGTTGATCGCATCTTCGATGCTGTTCGGCGACGAACCCACCAGTTCGACTTTCTTGTAAGTGTGATGATCAGTCATGGCGCTCTCCTTTTTAGCTGTGAATTACAGCCTAGCAGTGATTTTTCTTATTACTTGTGGCGCCTGCGCCCAAGGCTAAGTTCAGATTTTCTGCACTTTCCCAACACGCCGCAGTCGGAACCTACACAGCCCATTCACCACCCTGCAGGAGAGCCGACATGGCCAACACCTCGTTACGCAAAGCCTCACTGGAAAGTATGGAAGCCGAGATCTCCAGCCTGCTCAAATCGCTGGAAAGCCTGAAGGACGATGCGTCCGACGAGTCGCGCAAGACCCTCAAGGCGCTCAAGAGCAATGCCGAAAGCGCGCTGAAGCATTCGCGCAGCCTGCTCAGCGATGCCTATGAAGAAGTCAAAGTGAAAACCCGTGAAACCGGGATCGCGACCCGCGACTATGCCCAGGAACACCCCTGGACCACCGCCGGGGTTGCCGTGGGTGCCATCGGCCTGCTGGCCGCCTATCTGCTGTGCAAGCGCGGCGACTAAAGCTGCTGGCGCAGTTCGTTTTCCAGCCACTGCGCCAATTGCCGGGCGCGCCCATCAGCGGCGCGCTTGGGTAACCACAGCGCCAGTTGCCCCGGGGTGTCGGAAAAACCCCAGGGCGCAACCAGCCTGCCCGCCAGCAAGTCCTCGGCCACCAGCGGCTGCGGGGCAATTGCCACCCCCAGGCCCGCCACGGCCGCCTCCAGCAAATAATACAGATGCTCGAAACCCTGCCCGTACTTCAACGTTTCGGGATTCAGGTCGTTGCGCCGTGCCCAACTGGGCCAGGCCTGAGGGCGGGAAGTGGTGTGCAGCAGGGCCTCGCTGGCCAGGACGCCAGCCGGCGCCTGCCGCAGGCGTGGATAACCGGCGTAGCGCGGGCTGAGCACCGGGCCGATGCGTTCGCTGGCCAGTTCATAGACCTGCATGTCCGCCGGCCAGGGCGGCTCGGCAAAGACCAGCAAGGCATCCAGGCCCGGGCGCCGGGGGTCGAGGTCGCCTTCACCGGCCGAAAGGTGCAGGCGCAGGTCCGGCAGGTCGGCGTTCAGGCGCCCCAGGCGCGGGATCAGCCAGCGCGCCAGCAGGCTTCCGGAACAGCCCAGGACAAAGGGCGCATCGGCGCTGCCCTGGGTCAGCTCGGCGCAGACATCCCGCAGGCGCTCGAAGGCCTCGCTGCTGGCATCGCGCAGGCGAATGCCGGCATCTGTGAGTTTAAGGCCACGGCCTTCCTTGACGAAAAGGCTCAGCCCCAGGTGTTCTTCAAGCACCTTCAACTGCCGGCTGACCGCGCCGTGGGTGACGTGCAGCTGTTCGGCCGCCTGGCTGACGCTATTGAGCCGGGCAGTGGCTTCGAAGGCCCGCAGGGCATTCAGGGGAGGCAGGTCGCGGCTCATTTTATCTGTGAGTTTTTCTGACAGGTTGCGGCGATCTTATCGGTTTTCAGCATCGGATGTCAGGGGTAGAGTGGGCTCCATTGTGTTTCTACGAAGCGGTCTTTCCACCAGGCCTTCTTTCTCCAAACTTCCCCCGGGAGCGCTGCAATGACCCAGTCCCAATTACGCAATGGCCCTGACGACAACGGCCTGTTCGGCGCATTCGGCGGCCGTTACGTGGCCGAAACCCTGATGCCGCTGATCCTCGACCTGGCCCGCGAATACGAAAAGGCCAAGGAGGATCCCGAATTCCTCAAGGAACTGGCCTACTTCCAGCGCGATTACGTGGGCCGCCCCAGCCCGCTGTACTTCGCCGAACGCCTGACCGAGCACTGCGGCGGCGCCAAGATCTACCTCAAGCGTGAAGAGCTGAACCACACCGGCGCGCACAAGATCAACAACTGCATCGGCCAGATCCTGCTGGCGCGGCGCATGGGCAAGAAACGCATCATCGCCGAGACCGGCGCCGGCATGCATGGCGTGGCCACCGCCACCGTGGCCGCGCGTTTTGGCCTGGATTGCGTGATCTACATGGGCACCACCGACATCGAGCGCCAACAGGCCAACGTATTTCGCATGAAGCTGCTGGGCGCCGAAGTGATCCCGGTGGTGGCCGGCACCGGCACCCTGAAGGACGCGATGAACGAAGCCCTGCGTGACTGGGTGACCAACGTCGACAGCACCTTCTACCTGATCGGCACCGTCGCCGGCCCGCACCCGTACCCGGCCATGGTCCGCGACTTCCAGGCGGTCATCGGCAAGGAGACCCGCGAGCAGATGCAAGCCCAGGAAGGCCGCCTGCCGGACAGCCTGGTGGCGTGCATCGGTGGCGGTTCCAACGCCATGGGCCTGTTTCACCCGTTCCTTGACGACAAGAGCGTCGAGATCATCGGCGTCGAAGCCGCCGGCTACGGCATCGAGACCGGCAAGCATGCCGCCAGCCTCAACGGCGGCGTACCCGGCGTACTGCACGGCAACCGCACCTTCCTGCTGCAGGACGACGATGGCCAGATCATCGACGCCCACTCGATTTCCGCCGGCCTCGACTACCCCGGCATCGGCCCGGAACACGCCTGGTTGCACGATATCGGCCGCGTCGAATACACCTCGGTGACCGACGACGAAGCCCTGGCCGCGTTCCACCAGTGCTGCCGCCTGGAGGGCATCATCCCGGCCCTGGAAAGCGCCCATGCCCTGGCCGAAGTCTTCAAGCGCGCGCCAACCCTGCCCAAGGATCACCTGATGGTGGTCAACCTCTCGGGCCGTGGCGACAAAGACATGCAGACCGTCATGCACCACATGCAACAGTCCCAGCAGGAGAAACACTGATGAGCCGCCTGCAAACCCGCTTCGCACAGCTTAAAGAACAGAATCGCGCCGCCCTGATAACCTTCGTCACCGCCGGCGACCCGAACTACGACACCTCCCTGGCGATCCTCAAGGGCCTGCCCGCAGCGGGCGCCGACGTGATCGAACTGGGCATGCCCTTCACCGACCCGATGGCCGACGGCCCGGCGATCCAGCTGGCCAACATCCGTGCCCTGGGGGCCAAGCAAAACCTGGCGAAAACCCTGCAGATGGTTCGCGAGTTCCGCGAAGGCAACAGCGACACCCCGCTGGTGCTCATGGGCTACTTCAACCCGATCCACCACTACGGCGTGCCGCGCTTCATCGCCGACGCCAAGGCCGCCGGTGTCGATGGCCTGATCGTGGTGGACATGCCGCCGGAACATAACAGCGAACTGTGCGACCCGGCCCAGGCCGCCGGTATCGACTTCATCCGCCTGACCACCCCGACCACCGACGACGCGCGCCTGCCGAAGGTGCTCGACGGCAGCTCAGGCTTTGTCTACTACGTCTCGGTGGCCGGGGTGACCGGGGCCGGCGCCGCCACCCTGGAACATGTGGAAGAGGCCGTGGCCCGCCTGCGTCGCCACACCGACCTGCCCATCAGCATCGGTTTCGGCATCCGTACTCCGGAGCAGGCAGCCGCCATCGCTCGCCTGGCCGACGGCGTGGTAGTGGGCTCGGCGCTGATCGACCACATCGCCAGCGCCGAGTCTGCCGAGCAGGCGGTGGATGGGGTGCTGAGCCTGTGTGCGGCGCTGTCCGAGGGCGTACGTAAGGCCCGCGTCAGCTGAGGGTAAAGTTCCTGATACAGAGGAATTAGCGCCTCGAGACACAGACTAAACAGCAAGACCCGGGGGTTCGCGACCAAGGTGGCGAACCCCTTTTTGCTGTGTGTTGCGAGGAATACCTGATGAAAATGCCCAAACGTCTGATTGCCGGTGCCGCGGTGCTGATGCTCAGCGCCAGCCCGTTGCTGCAGGTCATGGCCGACGAGCGCGGCGGCTATGATCGTGGCGGGCCACAACAGGGCCATTGGGACAACCGTGGCAACGAGCACCGTGGCCCGGGGGATGATCGCCGCGGCGGCCCGCCACAGGATTTCGGCCCGGTGCGCCAGACCATCCGCGACAACCACGGCTACTTCGTCCGGGGCGCGCCGCCGCCTCCCGGCATCCACCTGGTGCGCGGCCAGCCACTGCCGCGCGGCTACTACGGCGAACGCCTGGAGCCCCGGGCCCTGTCGCGCCTGCCGGTGTACCCGGGGTACGAATGGCGACGCATGGGGGGCGACATCGTGCTGATCGCCGTGGGCACCGGCATCGTCTACGAGATCCTCGACGGCGTGCTCTACTGACCTCACCCGACCGGCCGGCCCCTGCAGGAGCCGGCTTGCCGGCGGTCCGTCGCCCTCAGAACCCCCTCAGGTCCAGTGGCCGCATAGCCCCCATCCAGATCGCATGGTCGGTGTGGTCCAGCAGGTCATCACCGGTATCCGGATGCAGGAACACCACCAGCCCCTGGCGATTGAGGGCCAGCCACGGCACCACTTGGGCAAACACCTCGGGGCCGAACGCCAACTGGCAGCTCCAGTCCGGATGCGGCCCCACCGGCCGCTCGTGGACCCGGCCCATTTTCAGTTCGAACAGCTGCGCCGCCCGTTCGCACAAGGCCCGAGCCTGGTCGATGGTGCTGGCGTCAAAGTAGACATGGGCGTGGTAGCCCTTGATCCGTTGCATGCAAACCCTCGCAATCAAGACGAACCCTCAAGGCTCGCCACAGGTCACAACCGGTACCTGTGGAAAATAAGGAAGCCAGGCCATGAAAAATGCCGAAACTCCGGTGGTCAAACTGGTGCTCTATGGTGCCATGAGCAGCCTGGGCAGTGCGTTGATGGCAGAGAGCCTGAGGCGCCAGCATGAGGTGATCGCCATTCTCGACGACCTCACCGCGCTGGCCCCGCGCCCAGGCCTGCGCGCCAAGGGCGGCGACCTGTTCGACCCGGACCGGGTCAAGCAGAGCGTAGCCGGTAGCTCGGCGGTGATCTGCCTGCTGGATGCCCCCGATCTGCCCGGCAGCACCACGCCCGGCCAGGCCCCCGACCCGGTGAACCAGGTACGGGCAGTGGATGCCCTGATCGAAGGCATGCAGGGCGCCGGCATCCGTAGGTTGATGCTGGTGGGGGAGTTCAGCGTTCTCGACAACCCGCCCTCCAGCACCAGCCTGCCTCACCATGCCGCGCAGGAAATCCTCGATGCACTGCGCAGCAGCGCGCTGGACTGGACCCTGATCAACGCGCCGCGGGGCGTGGCCGGGCTGGGTATCGAGCATTTCAACCAGGTTGGCGACAGCCTCGAGCCGGGGCTTGCCGAGCCGCTGCGACGGCTCAACGGCGTGGCAATCGGCATCAGCGACGAGCTGCGCCTGAATCTGCACCTGCGCGAGCATGTGAGTTTCATCGCCACCCAACCCCAGGCCGCCACCTAGCGGGCAATGGACGGCAGCGCCAGGCCCTTGAGGCTCTGGGCGCTGCCGGCCTGCTCGCTCATCAGCCAGTCGACGAAACGCTGGATCAGCGGGCCGCGGCGCTTGCGCTGGGGCAGCACCACGTAATAGCCGTAGGCGGACAGCGCGCTCTCGGCGATGGGCCGGCACAGCAGGCCCTGCTCCAGCAGGTCATCCACCAGGTGACGCCAGCCGATGGCCACGCCCTGGCCGCCGATGGCTGCCTGGATCAGCAGGGTGTAATTGTCGAAGCGCAATTGCCCTGGGGCCGGCGCACCCGCAAGGCCCAGCTCGCGAAATACCCCGCTCCAGTCGAACCAGTGGTTGCTGCCTTCACCCCGCAGGTGCAGCAGCGGCAGTTCCAGCAGGGAAGGGGCGGGCAGCGGCGCAGCACGGTCCTTGAGCAGCAGCGGGCTGCACACCGGAAACACTTCTTCGCTGAACAGCCAGTGGCTTTCCCCCTGCCTGAAGCGCCCGTCGCCGAACAGCACCGCCACGTCGATATCGCTGCGCAGCATGCTGTGGCTGCGCTCGCTGGTGACCAGGCTCACATCCACCTGGGGGTTGGCCTCATGAAAGCGATGCAGGCGGGGCATCAGCCAATAGGCGGCGAAAGCGAAATCCGTGGCCACCTGCAGCACCTCATGCTGATGCTGCTGGCTGAGGGCGCTGAGGCCGGCATCGATGCTCTGCAGGCCGGCCTGGACCTGATCCAGCAACAAGGCTGCAGACTCGGTCAGCTCTATGCCCCGGTAGATGCGGTCGAACAGGCGCACCCCCAGCTGTTCCTCCAGGCGCTTGATCTGCTGACTGATAGCCGGCTGGGTGGTGCCCAGTTCCACCGCCGCGGCGGTGAAGCTGCGCAGGCGCGCGGCTGCTTCGAACACTCGGAGCAGGTCCAGGGACAGGTCGCCAAGGGCTTCATACATAAGCTGTGCTTATCCTAGTCATTGCTGTACATGGGCTTTACCACCAACGGCATGGGATCCATGCTCGATTGCAGCACTTTCGCATAACCATCGACTATGGAATGCCGCGAATCCATGAAGCGCAAGAACATTCTTTTCATCATGGCCGATCAGATGGCCGCACCCTTGCTGCCGTTCTACGGATCCTCGCCGATCAAGCTGCCTCACCTCAGCCGGCTGGCCGCCCAGGGCGTGGTCTTCGACGCCGCCTACTGCAACAGCCCCTTGTGCGCACCCTCGCGCTTCACTTTGGTCAGCGGCCAGTTGCCCAGCCGGATCGGCGCCTACGACAACGCCGCGGACTTCCCCGCCGACGTGCCTACCTACGCCCACTACCTGCGGCGCCTGGGCTACCGCACTGCGCTCTCGGGCAAGATGCACTTCTGCGGCCCGGACCAGTTGCACGGCTATGAAGAGCGCCTGACCAGCGATATCTACCCCGCCGACTATGGCTGGGCGGTGAACTGGGACCAGCCCGATGTGCGCCCCAGCTGGTACCACAACATGTCCTCGGTACTGCAGGCCGGCCCCTGTGTACGCACCAACCAGCTGGATTTCGACGAGGAGGTGGTGTTCAAGGCCCAGCAATACCTGTTCGACCATGTGCGCGAGGCCGGCGACCAGCCGTTCTGCCTCACCGTCTCCATGACCCACCCCCACGATCCGTACACCATTCCCAGGGCCTTCTGGGACCTGTACCGCGACGACCAGATTCCACTGCCGCAGACCCCGCCCCAAAGCGAGCTGGATCCGCATTCCCAGCGCCTGCTCAAGGTCTACGACCTGTGGGACAAGCCCTTGCCTGTGGATAAGATCCGCGACGCGCGCCGCGCCTACTTCGGCGCCTGCAGCTACATCGACAGCAACGTCGGCAAGCTGCTGCAGACCCTGGAAGACACCGGGCTGGCGGACGACACGCTGATCGTGTTTTCCGGCGACCACGGCGACATGCTCGGCGAGCGCGGCCTCTGGTACAAAATGCACTGGTTTGAAATGGCCGCCCGGGTACCGCTGCTGATCTGTGCACCGGGGCAGTTCACTGCCGGCCGGGTCAGCGCCGCTGTCTCCACCGCCGACCTGCTGCCGACCCTGGTAGAGCTGGCCGGCGGCCGGGTCGATCCCGACCTGCCGCTGGATGGCCGCTCCCTGGTCCCGCACTTGCAAGGGCAGGGCGGGCACGACGAGGTGTTCGGCGAATACATGGCCGAAGGCACCATCGGCCCGCTGATGATGATTCGCCGCGGTGCCTACAAGTTCATCTACAGCGAAGACGACCCCTGCCTACTCTTCGACCTGCACCACGACCCGCAAGAGCGCTGCGACCTTGGCCAGTCGCCCGAGCATCGGCCGCTGTTCGCCGCGTTCCTGGCAGAGGCCCGCGCCAAGTGGGACATTCCGCGCATTCACCAACAGGTCCTGGCCAGCCAGCGCCGCCGCCGGCTGGTGGCCGAGGCGCTGAGCCGGGGCAAACTCAAGAGCTGGGACCACCAGCCGCTGGTAGACGCCAGCCAGCAGTACATGCGCAACCACATCGACCTCGATGACCTGGAGCGCAAGGCCCGTTATCCACAACCCTGCCAAAACCAATAAAACGTAAGGGGAAAAGCATGCAAAGGTTATCCACAGCACTGACGCTCGGGCTTCTGGCCCTGGGCAGCGCATCCGCTTGGGCCGACTCGTGCGAGACCGTGAAGATGGCCGACCCGGGGTGGAGCGATATCGCCGCCACCAATGCCATCACCGGCTTCCTGCTGGACGGCATGGGCTACAAGGCGAAGATCGACACCCTGGCCGTGCCCATCACCTTCGGGGGTCTGAAGGATGGCCGGGTGGATGTATTCCTGGGTAACTGGATGCCGGCGCAGCAAGGCTTCCATGACAAGTTCGTGGCCAATGGCGACGTCACCCAGCTGGCCAAGAACCTGGAAGGGACCGAGTTCACGCTGGCGGTGCCGGACTATGTGTGGGAGGCCGGAGTGCATGATTTTGCCGACCTGGACAAGTTCGCCGACAAGTTCGACAAAAAGCTCTACGGCATCGGCTCCGGCGCGCCGGCCAACCTGTCGCTGCAGGAAATCATCAAGAGCAACCAGTTCAACCTGGGCCAGTGGAAGCTGATCGAGTCCAGTGAACAGGCAATGCTCGCCGAAGTGTCCCGGGCCACGAAAAAGCAGCGCTTCATCACCTTCCTCGGCTGGACCCCACACCCGATGAACGTGCAGTTGAAGATGCGCTACCTGACCGGCGGCGAAAAGTACTTCGGCGCCAGCGGCAGCGTCTACACCCTGACCCGCAAGGGTTATGCACAGGCTTGCCCGAACGTCGGCAAACTGCTGGGCAACCTGCGGTTCACCCCGGAGATGGAGAACAGCATCATGGCCGCGGTGGTCAACAGCAAACTCAGCAACACCGAGGCCGCCAAGGCCTGGATCAAGGCCCACCCGGCAGTGCTGGAGCAATGGCTGGAGGGAGTGCGAACCATTGATGACAAAGAGGCCCTGGCAGCGGTGAAGAGCAGGTTGTAGCCCGAGGTGCGCCGGCCATTCGCCGGCAAGCCGGCTCCTGCACCCAAAGCCTGGCAATGCTTTACCCTGGCCCACCGAATCAACCCACCCGTGAGGAACCATGGCCTGGCCCGACCGCCAATCTCTCCTGCCTTTGCTGAGCTGGCTGCCGCGCCAGACCCGGGCCAGCGTCGGCCGTGACCTGCTGGTGGGCCTGAGCGGCGCGATCCTCGCTCTGCCGCAATCCATCGCCTATGCCCTGATCGCCGGCCTGCCCCCGGAGTACGGGCTATACGCGGCCATAGTCCCGGTGCTGATCGCCTGCCTGTGGGGTTCATCGTGGCACCTGATCTGCGGCCCCACGGCGGCGATTTCCATCGTTCTCTATGCCAGCGTCAGCCCCCTGGCAGTGCCGGCCTCCGAGGACTACATCACCCTGATCCTGCTCCTGACGCTGTTGGCCGGGGTCTTCCAGTGGCTGCTGGGAATGCTGCGCTTCGGCGCCCTGGTGAACTTCGTCTCGCACTCGGTGGTGCTGGGCTTCACCCTCGGCGCGGCGGTGGTCATCGCCCTGGGCCAGTTGCCCAACCTGCTGGGGCTGGAACTGCCGAACCAGGCCACCGCCCTCAACAGCCTGAGCCAGTTGCTGCAGCACCTGGGCGAGGTGGACCGGCCTTCGCTGCTGCTGGGACTGGGCACCCTGGCGCTGGGGGTCGCCTTCAAGCTGCTGGCGCCGCGCTGGCCCGGCCTGCTGCTGAGCCTGGTGTTCAGTGCCCTGGTGGTATGGCTGCTGCCAGGGGTGTTTGGCCATGTGCAACTGGTCAGCGCCTTCGTTGGCCGGCTGCCGCCGTTTAGCCCATTGCCCCTGGACCTGGAACTGATCCTGCGGTTGCTGCCCAGTGCAGTGGCGGTGGGCATGCTCGGGCTGGTCACCAGCCTGTCGATTGCCCGCTCGCTGTCAGCACGTTCGGAACAGTTGCTGGACGCCAACCAGGAAGTCCGCGCCCAGGGCCTGTCGAACATGGTCGGGGCGTTTTTCTCCGGCTACCTGTCCTCGGGCTCCTTCACCCGCTCCGGCTTGAGCTACGAGGCCGGCGCCTGCTCGCCCCTGGCCGGGGTGTTCTCGGCGCTGTGGGTGGCGCTGTTCGCCGTGGCCGGCGCCGGGCTGATCGCCCATATCCCGATCCCGGCCATGGCCGGCAGCATCCTGCTGATCTGCTGGGGGCTGGTGGACCACCGGGGCATTCGCGCGCTGTTCCGGGTCAGCCGCGCCGAGTTCGTGGTGATGAGCCTGACCTGCGTCGCCACCCTGCTCCTGGAGTTGCAGACCGCGATCTATGCCGGGGTCCTGGCGTCGCTGTTCTTCTACCTCAAGCGCACTTCGCAACCGCGGGTGCAGCAGTCCAGCGAAGGCGATGAAGACATCCTGCGGGTCGGCGGTTCGATTTTCTTCGGCGCCAGCCATTACCTGCAGGTGCGCATGCAGCGCTGCCACGCGCCCAGGCTGGTGATCGACGCACGGCAGATCAACTTTATCGACTACTCAGGGGTGGAAATGCTGCACCAAGAGGCGCGCCGGCTGAAACGCCAGGACCGTAGCCTGATCCTGCGCCGGGCACGGCAGACGGTGAAAGAAGAGTTGATCAAGCTCGAAGGCCCGGAACGCTGCCCGATCCACTTCGAAGACTGAACCCGCAGGCGCCTTGCCCACACCCGACGTCAGAGCCGGCTTGCCGGCGAATAAGCCCTTGAGCCTGGCCCAGCCTTGAAGCCGCCTTCGCTGGCAAGCCAGCTCCTAAGGGGGGTTACTGCGCCAGCTGACGACGCAGTTCAGCCAGCACCGGGGCACTGTCGGGGCGCACGCCGCGCCACAGGTAGAAGGCTTCCGCCGCTTGCTCGGCCAGCATGCCCAGGCCATCCAGCACCAGGGCCGCGCCCTGTTCACTGGCCCAGCGGCAGAACGGCGTCGGCTCCTTGGCGTACATCATGTCGTAGCACACGGTCTTGCCCGCCTCGATCAGGCTGCCGGCAATCGGCGGCAGCTCGCCCGAAAGGCTGGCGGAGGTGGCATTGATGATCAGGTCCACCGATTCCTGCAGCCAGTCGAAGCCGCTGGCCGATACCGGCCCCAGGTCGGCGAACAACTCCGCCAGCAGCTCAGCCTTTTCCACGGTGCGATTGGCGATTACCAAGGCCTCCGGCTGCTCGGCCAGCAACGGCTCCAGGGCACCACGGACCGCGCCGCCAGCCCCCAGCACAAGGATGCGCTTGCCCTTGAGGCTGACCCCGGCGTTCACCTTCAGGTCGCGCACCAGCCCGGCGCCGTCGGTGTTGTCCCCCAGCAGGCGGCCGTCGGCCTGCTTGCTCAGGGTGTTCACCGCGCCGGCGCGCTGGGCCCGTTCGGTCAGGCTGTCGCACAGGCGATAGGCCTCTTCCTTGAACGGCACCGTGACATTGGCCCCTCGCCCGTGGGCGAAGAAACTGCGAGCGGTGCCGGCGAAATCATCCAGGGGCGCCAGCAGGGTGTTGTACTCCAGCTGCTGGCCGGTCTGCTGGGCGAACAGCCGATGGATCAGCGGCGACTTGCTGTGGCCGATCGGGTTACCAAAGACAACGTACTGATCCATCTCTCATCCCATTTGCTCAACACAGGGGTAGGAACCGCATCCGCCTTGAAGGCCTTTTCGCCGGCAAGCCGGCTTCTACACAGTGGGTGCGGTTTAGTTGCTGGCTGCCAGCCAGTCGCGATCCTGCAGGAAGTATTCGGTCAGGCGCGCTTCTTCGCTGCCCGGCTCGGCCTTCCAGTCATAGCCCCAGCGCACTTGTGGCGGCAGCGACATGAGGATCGACTCGGTGCGCCCGCCCGATTGCAGGCCGAACAGGGTGCCACGGTCGTAGACCAGGTTGAACTCCACGTAGCGGCCCCGGCGAAATTCCTGGAATTCCCGCTGCTGCGCGTTGTAGGCCGCGGCCTTGCGGCGCTGGACGATGGGCAGGTAGGCCTCGATGTAGGCGTCGCCAATGGCGCGCATGAAGGCGAAACTGGTGTCGAAGTCCCATTCGTTCAGATCGTCGAAGAACAGGCCGCCGATGCCCCGCGGTTCATTGCGGTGCTTGATGTGGAAATAGCTGTCGCACCAGGCCTTGTAGCGCGGGTAGACATCGGCACCGAAGGGCGCGCAGGCCCGCTCGGCAACCCGGTGCCAGTGCACGCAGTCATCGATGTTGCCGTAGTAGGGGGTCAGGTCGAAACCGCCGCCGAACCACCAGACCGGCTCTTCGCCTTCCTTCTCGGCGATGAAGAACCGCACGTTGGCGTGGGAAGTCGGCACATGGGGGTTGTGCGGGTGGATCACCAGGGACACGCCCAGGGCCTCGAAGCCACGGCCGGCCAGCTCGGGCCGGTGGGCACTGGCCGATGGCGGCAGGCCGCTGCCGAATACATGGGAGAAGTTCACCCCACCCTTTTCGATCACTGCACCGTCGCCGATCACCCGGGTACGCCCGCCACCACCGGCAGGCCGGGTCCAGGCGTCCTCGATGAAGCGTGCGCCACCGTCTTCGGTTTCCAGTGCAGCGCAAATGCGGTCTTGCAGGTCGAGCAGGTAGGCTTTCACGGCCTCGGTGCGGGTAGTCATGGCATCACCTTGAATCGGGCAAAGCTACGCGGCGCTAGGGATGGAGCACGGGCCGGCGCAAATGGGCGCGTAGCATAACACCGCGCCGGGGCGCTCCGCAGTTGACGAAGGTCAAGCAGAGGAGTCCGATAGAGCACTTTCACGACACGTCCGAGGAGAGAATGCAGATGGCCAAACGTATCCAGTTCCGCGCCCATGGCGGCCCCGAAGTGCTCGAATATGTGGATTACCAACCGGCGGAACCGGGCCCGCAACAGGTTCGCGTCAGCAACAAGGCCATCGGCCTGAACTTCATCGACACCTATTTCCGCAGCGGTCTCTACGCACCGCCCGCCCTGCCTTCAGGCCTGGGGGCCGAAGGCGCGGGCGTGGTCGAGGCCGTAGGCAGTGCCGTGACCCGTTTCAAGGTCGGCGACCGCGTGGCTTACGGCAGCGGCCCACTGGGGGCCTACAGCGATGTGCATGTGCTGCCCGAAGCCAACCTGGTACGCCTGCCGGACGCCATCAGCTTCGAACAGGCCGCCGGGGTCATGCTCAAGGGCCTGACCGTGCAGTACCTGCTGCGCCAGACCTATGAACTCCAGGGCGGCGAAACCGTGCTGTTCCACGCCGCTGCCGGCGGTGTCGGCTCCCTGGCCTGCCAGTGGGCCAAGGCCCTCGGGGTAAAGCTGATCGGCACCGTCAGCTCGCCGGAAAAAGCCGCCATCGCCAAGGCCCTGGGCGCCTGGGAAACCATCGACTACAGCCATGAAGACGTGGCCCAGCGAGTGCTGGAACTGACCGGCGGGAAGAAGTGCCCGGTGGTCTACGACGGCGTGGGCAAGGACACCTGGCTGACCTCCCTGGATTGCCTGGCCCCACGCGGGCTGATGGTCAGCTTCGGCAACGCCTCTGGCGCAGTGGACGGGGTCAACCTGGGGATTCTCTCGGCCAAGGGCTCGCTGTACGTGACTCGGCCGACCCTGGCCAGCTACGCCAACAATGCCGAGAACCTGCAGCGCATGGCCGACGACCTGTTCGGCATGATTGCCAGCGGCAAGCTGAAGATCGAGATTGGCCAGCGCTTCGCCCTGGCGGATGCGGCCAAGGCCCATATCGAACTGTCGGCACGACGCACGACTGGCTCGACTGTGCTGCTGCCTTGAACGCCTTCGCCGGCAAGCCGGTTCCTACCGAGTATCGTAGGAGCCGGCTTGCCGGCGAAGCGCTTCAGGAAGGCCGAACTACCTTGCCGGTAGCCAGGTCACGGATCAGGCTCGGGTTCTTGCGCCCGCCCAGGCTGCCACTGAGGACCAGATCCAGTTGCCCACGGAAATACTGCTCGATGCGCAGCCGCGTGCGCGCCGCCGGGCGCCCCTGGGGGTTGGCCGAGGTGGAAATCAGCGGGCCCACCAGGGAGCACAGCTCACGCACCAGCGGATGGTCGCTGACCCGCAGCGCCACCGTGTCATGGACCCCGGTGACCCACTCGGGCAACAGGTTCTGATGGGGCACCAGCCAGGTATTGGGCCCCGGCCAGGTGCTGGACATGCGATCGATCCAGGTGTCCGGGAAGTCCTCGAAGAGGAAATCGAACTGATGGATGTTGTCAGCGATCAGGATCAGGCCCTTGTCCACCGACCGTGACTTGATTGCCAGCAGGCGATCCACCGCCTCTTCATTCCACGGATCGCACCCCAGGCCCCAGACCGCTTCGGTTGGATAGGCAATCACCGCCCCTGCGCGAATCTCTCGTGCGGCTTGCTGCACGCGCCAACTGCTGACCATTGCCGACTCTCCAGATAAAAGCTGTGCGCAGTTTACCCATCCTGCTTATAAAACCTAGCTCAGACGCGCATACCAACGCCCATTTTCATGGACCGCACGGCCTTCGATCTCCAGCTCGGTCAGGGCCGCCAGCACCCGGGGCAGGGGCCAGCCGCTGGCGCTGGCCAAGGCTTCGCTGCTGTGGGGCGCCGCATGCAGCAAGGCCAGCAACGGGTGGGTACAGGCCGCTGTCGGCAGCGAGGCGCTGGGCGGCAGGTTCTGCCAGCCGGCCAGGGTCTCCAGGATGTGCTGCACGCTTTCCACCAGCACCGCGCCGTCGCGGATCAACTGGTGGCAACCCCGGGCACCGGGGTGGTGGATAGAACCGGGGATGGCATACACCTCGCGGCCTTGCTCCGCCGCCAGCCGCGCGGTAATCAGCGAACCGCTGGCGACGCTGGCCTCCACCACCAGCACGCCCAGGGCCAGGCCACTGATGATTCGATTGCGCCGGGGGAAGTGTTCCGCACGCGCCGGGGTGTCCAGCGGGAACTCGGAAACCACCGCGCTGCCCTGGTCGATCATGGCCCTGGCCAGGGCCCGGTGCCGCTGTGGATAAAAATTTTCCAGGCCAGTGCCCAGCACGCCCACGGTGCGCCCGCCAACATCCAGGGCCGCCTGATGGGCAGCGCCATCGATGCCCAGGGCCAGACCGCTGGTGATGACAAAACCGGCACGGGCCAGGCTGCGGGAAAAGGCCCCGGCGGTGTCCAGCCCCGGTCGCGATGCGCGACGGCTGCCCACCATCGCCAACTGCGGCCGTTCGAGAATCGAGGGGTCGCCGGCCACGAACAGCAGCGGCGGCGCATCCTCGAGTTGCGCCAGCAAGGGCGGGTAGCCGGGCTGGTCCCACATCAGCAAATGCTGGGCCTGGCTATCTATCCAGGCCAATGCGCGACGGGCGCCGTCGCGCACCTGGGGGCTGCGCCGGGCCTCGCTGCAGGCCGGCGGCAGGTCCAGGGAACGCCAGGCACTGGCCGGGGCACTGAGTGCTTTAGAAGCGCAACCGAATGCCTGAAGCAGGCGCTGAAAACGCATCGGCCCGAGTTCGGGCAGGACGTGCAAGCGCAATCGAGCTTCCAGTTCTGCCGGGGAAATGCTGCCGCTCATCGAGTTCGACATGGATCATCCTTGATCGTCAGGGCTCCAGCCTGAGCTGGAACAAGCTGTGGATAACTCTGTTGGTAACTTGTTGAGGAAAGATCTCCCTCAGGGGTTGCGGACCTTGTCCAGCACCGCCAGCGAACGCGTGGCCTTGAGTACCAATCCGTAGCTGAGCCTGTCGTAGCTGCGGAACACCATCAGCCAGCCGGCCGCCTCGTCGGGGATTTTCAGCGGCTCGCCGGTTTGCCGGTCGCGCACGGTTTCACCGGTCTTGATCACCGCCAGCACGTTGCCCTCCAGCAGGCCGTCGCGGCGCCCGCGGTTGAGGGTCACCACATCCAGGGCGCCGATCTGGGTGACCCCTCGGGGCACGTCGATGATCAGCCCTTCCACCGGCCGTTGCGGGGCACTGGGGTTGAAGGAGCCCGGCAACCCCGAGGTATCGGCGGCCAGCAAGCGATCACCCAGGCGCACTTCCTGGTTGCTGCTCTGCAAGGCGAGGGTGGCCAGGTCACCTTCGCTCGCCACCACCCGGGCGCTGCCAATGGCGTCGGCGTTGACCCCCAGCAGTTCCTGGCTCAGGGGGTCGCGGTAGACCTTGCCCTGGCGGAACAGCTCATAGACCGGCTGCTCAGGGTCCAGCCGGCCACGGGCGAAAAGCCGGTCGCCCATGCCACCCAGCACCCGCTCGCCCTCGCCGGCCACGATATACGGCGCCTGCTCCAGGGCCCCGGGCTGATCGACGATGCGGTTGTCCAGCAAGAAGCTGCTGATCGCTTGCAGGGGAATACTCGGAATCGGGGCAGGGGGCAGGCGCCGGGCCTGGGGCGCGAGCTTGACCGTCGGCGGCGCCGCTGGTCGCTCCAGCTGCAGGCGTGGCGGGCCGTCATTGCGCACCAGTTGCAGGCGGTCGCCGGGGAAGATCTGCCCGGCGAAGCCCGCCGGCCAGAGCTCGCGCCATTGCCAGGGCTGCTGCAGATACAGGCTGGCGACGCTCCACAGGGTATCGCCCGGCTGCACCCGATAGTGCTGTGGATAACTGTCCCGCAGTTGCACCTGGGCCTGGCCGATGGCGGTCCAGCCCGCCAGCAGCAGGGCGAACAGTGATTTCCTCATGGGCTGAATCCCTTTATTATGTGCGTTCGCGTGAAACGCCAGAGCCTGCACGGCTCGCTCCATCCCAGAGCACGTTTTGCACCGGCGGCCCAGGTCCAGAACCTGCGCGGACGCCGACTCCGCCCTTACTTCACACGTGTAGCAATTACGCTTATGGCCATTTTAAACATCCTCGAATTCCCTGATCCGCGCCTGCGCACTATCGCCAAACCAGTGGCCGTAGTGGACGACGAAGTGCGTCAGTTGGTCGACGACATGTTTGAAACAATGTATGAGGCCCCAGGCATCGGTCTGGCGGCGACCCAGGTCAACGTGCACAAACGCGTGGTGGTCATGGACCTGTCCGAAGACCGCAGCGAACCACGGGTGTTCATCAACCCCGAGTTCGAAGCCCTGACCGACGAGATGGACCAGTACCAGGAAGGCTGCCTTTCGGTACCGGGCTTCTACGAAAACGTCGACCGCCCGCAACGGGTCAAGATCAAGGCCCTGGACCGCGACGGCCAGCCCTACGAACTGATCGCCGAAGGTTTGCTCGCCGTGTGCATCCAGCACGAATGCGACCACCTGAACGGCAAGTTGTTCGTCGACTACCTGTCCACGCTCAAGCGTGACCGGATCAAGAAGAAGCTGGAAAAGCAGCATCGCCAGCAGGCTTGATGACCGTCTTGCAAAGGCTTGCTACGGCAAGCCTTTTTCTTTTCCGCATGTTTAACATCGAGAATTCCCATGACTGAGCCACTGCGCATCGTCTTTGCCGGCACCCCCGAATTCGCCGCCGAACACCTCAAGGCCCTGCTCGACAGCCCTTACCAGATCGTTGCGGTCTACACCCAGCCGGACCGTCCGGCGGGGCGCGGGCAGAAGCTGATGCCCAGTCCGGTCAAGCAGCTTGCTCTGGAAAACGACATCCCCGTGCTGCAACCGCCGACCTTGCGCAATGCCGAGGCTCAAGCCGAACTGGCAGCGCTCAAGCCGGACCTGATGGTGGTGGTGGCCTACGGCCTGATCCTGCCCCAGGCGGTGCTGGATATTCCGCGCCTGGGTTGCATCAACAGCCACGCTTCGCTGTTGCCACGCTGGCGCGGTGCCGCGCCGATCCAGCGTGCGGTGCAAGCCGGTGACGCGCAAAGCGGGGTGACCGTGATGCGCATGGAAGCCGGCCTGGATACCGGGCCGATGCTACTCAAGGTCAGCACCCCGATCAGCGCCGAAGATACCGGCGGCAGCCTGCACGACCGCCTGGCCGAGATGGGCCCGCCCGCAGTGCTGCAAGCCATCGAAGGCCTGGCCGCCGGCACCCTGGAAGGCGAAGTCCAGGACGACAGCCTGGCCACTTACGCCCACAAGCTGAACAAGGACGAGGCGCGCATCGACTGGAGCCGCCCGGCCGTGGAGCTGGAGCGCCTGGTGCGGGCCTTCAACCCCTGGCCGATCTGCCACAGCAGCTTGAATGGCGAAGCGCTGAAAGTGCTGGCCGCCACCCTGGCCGAAGGCAAGGGCGCGCCGGGGGAAATCCTCGGCGCCAGCAAGGACGGCCTGATCGTTGCCTGCGGTGAGCAGGCGCTGTGCCTGACCCGCCTGCAACTGCCCGGGGGCAAGGCGTTGAACTTCAGCGACCTGTTCAACAGCCGCCGCGAGAAATTCGCCATCGGCACCCTGCTCGGCCCAGCAGCGGAGGCCCAATGAACCCGCGCCTGGCCGCCGCCAAGGCGCTGACTGCCGTGCTCAACGGCAAGGCCTCGCTCAACAGCTCGCTGCCGATCCAGCTGGACAAGGTCGAGGCCCGTGATCGCGGCTTCACCCAGGACCTGGCCTTCGGCACCGCACGCTGGCAGCCGCGGCTGTCGGCGCTGGCGGCCAAGCTGCTGCAGAAGCCGTTCAAGGCAGCCGATGCCGATGTCGAAGCATTGCTGCTGGTGGGCCTCTATCAGTTGCTCTACACCCGGGTTCCGGCCCACGCCGCCATCGGTGAAACCGTGGGCTGCGCCGACAAGCTGAAAAAGCCCTGGGCCAAGGCCCTGCTCAATGCCGTGCTGCGCCGCGCCCAACGCGAAAGCGAAACGCTGCTGGCCGAGCTTGAGCACGACCCGGTGGTGCGCACCGCCCACCCACGCTGGCTGCAGAAATCCCTCAAGGCCTTCTGGCCCGAGCAATGGGAAGCCATCTGCGCCGCCAACAACGCTCACCCGCCGATGATCCTGCGGGTCAATCGTCGTCATCACTCCCGGGATGCCTACCTGAAGCTGTTGAGCGAAGCGGGGGTTGCGGCCAAGGCCTGCGTCTACAGCCAGGACGGCATCGTCCTCGACGAAGCCGGTGATGTGCGCAGCCTGCCGGGCTTTGCCGAAGGCTGGGTCAGCGTCCAGGACGAAGCCGCGCAACTGGCTGCCGATCTGCTGGAGCTGGCCCCAGGGCAACGGGTGCTGGATGCCTGCTGCGCACCGGGCGGCAAGACCTGCCACATCCTCGAAGTGCAACCGGCCCTGGCCGGCGTAGTGGCGGTGGACCTGGAGGCCAAGCGCCTGGTGCGGGTACGGGAAAACCTCGACCGCCTGGGGCTCGACGCCCAATTGATCGCCGCCGATGGCCGCGACACCCAGGCCTGGTGGGACGGCAAGCCGTTCCAGCGGATCCTGCTGGACGCGCCATGCTCGGCCACCGGGGTGATCCGCCGCCATCCGGATATCAAGCTGACCCGCCAGCCCGAAGACATCGCCGCCCTGGCGCAACTGCAAGGCGAACTGCTGGATGCCATGTGGCAGGCCCTGGAAGTGGGCGGCATCCTGCTCTACGCCACCTGCTCGACCCTGCCCACCGAGAACACCGAGGTCATCGAGGCCTTCCTGGCCCGCACCCCGGGGGCTCGTGAATTGGACATCGGCGGCCAACTGGGGCAGCCTGCCGCCGGCCTCAAGCAGCCCCACGGGCGCCAGTTGCTGGCGCAAGAGGGCGGCCACGACGGCTTCTACTACGCCAAGCTGATCAAGATCGCCGCAGCTCGCGGCTAAACGGTTTTAAGGGAGTGACTGGATGAAGATCATCATCCTCGGCGCCGGGCAAGTGGGTGGCACGCTGGCGGAACACCTGGCCAGCGAAGCCAACGATATCACCGTGGTCGACACCGACGGCGAACGCCTGCGCGACCTCGGCGACCGCCTGGACATCCGCACCGTGCAGGGCCGCGCCTCGTTCCCGACGGTGCTGCGCCAGGCCGGCGCCGACGACGCCGACATGCTGGTGGCGGTAACCAACAGCGACGAGACCAACATGGTCGCCTGCCAGGTGGCCCACACCCTGTTCCACACCCCGACCAAGATCGCCCGGGTGCGCGAAGCCGCCTACCTGACCCGCGCCGGGCTGTTCGACAACGATGCGATCCCGGTGGACGTGCTGATCAGCCCCGAGCAGGTGGTGACCAACTACATCAAGCGCCTGATCGAGCACCCCGGTGCGCTGCAGGTGATCGACTTCGCCGAAGGCAAGGCGCAACTGGTGGCGGTCAAGGCCTACTACGGTGGCCCGCTGGTGGGCCAGCAACTGCGCCAGCTGCGCGAGCACATGCCCAACGTCGACACCCGGGTGGCGGCGATCTTCCGTCGCGACCGGCCGATCATGCCCAAGGGCGATACGGTGATCGAGGCCGACGACGAAGTGTTCTTCATCGCCGCCAAGGCCCACATCCGCGCGGTGATGAGCGAGATGCGCCGCCTGGAGGAATCCTACAAGCGCATCGTCATCGCCGGTGGCGGGCAGATCGGCGAGCGCCTGGCCGAGGCCATCGAAAGCCGCTACCAGGTGAAGATCATCGAGATGAACCCGGCCCGCTGCCGCTACCTCTCCGACACCCTGGACAGCACCGTGGTGCTGCAGGGCAGCGCCTCGGACCGCGACCTGCTGCTGGAAGAAAACATCGCCGACGCCGATATCTTCCTGGCCCTGACCAACGACGACGAAGCCAACATCATGTCCTCGCTGCTGGCCAAGCGCCTGGGGGCGAAGAAGGTGATGACCATCATCAACAACCCGGCCTACGTCGACCTGATCCAGGGTGGCGACATCGACATCGCCATCAGCCCGCAGCTGGCCACCATCGGCACGCTGCTGGCCCACGTGCGCCGCGGCGATATCGTCAGCGTGCACTCCCTGCGCCGGGGCGCGGCGGAAGCCATCGAGGCCATCGCCCACGGCGACGCCAAGTCGAGCAAGGTGATCGGCCGTGCCATCGAGAACATCGGCCTGCCGCCGGGCACCACCATCGGCGCGATCATTCGCGACGAAGAAGTGCTGATCGCCCACGACGACACGGTGATCGAAGCCGGCGACCACGTGATCCTGTTCCTTGTGGATAAAAAACACATCCGCGACGTGGAGAAACTGTTCCACGTCGGCCTGAGCTTCTTCTGATCAACAACTCTGTAGCCGCTGCCGAAGGCGGCGATCGACTGCGCAGCAGGCGCTGCCCTTGCGAAGGCCCTGCGGGCCTGATCGCAACCTGCGGCGGCTACATGAGCCCACAGGAGTGACAACGATGCTTGAATCCCTGGAAAAAATGCTCGCCAAGGGTGTGGATAACGCCCTGCTGCGCTTCGGCCTGGGCAAGGGTTACCTGGATCAGGGCGATTTCGCCAAGGCCGCCGAGCACCTGCAACGTTGCGTGGCCTTCGACCCCAAGTATTCCGCGGCGTGGAAGTTGCTGGGCAAGGCCTGCCAGGGGCAGGGCGACCTGCCGGCAGCGCGCCAGGCCTGGGAACAGGGCCTGGAAGCGGCCCGGGGCCACGGCGACAAGCAGGCGGAAAAGGAAATGACGGTGTTCCTGAAAAAACTCGACCGCCAGTCTCAAGGCTGACCCCACCCCTCCTCGGTAGCCGCTGCTGCAGGCTGCGAACGAGCTGGGCGGCACTCCGATGCACTGCTCGCTAGCTCTGAAGACCCGCACAGGCTCGACAAGAGAGCGCCAAGCAAGGCCCTTCGGTCCTTTTCGCAGCCTCGCGGGCTCGGCAACGGCTACAGGGCTATTTCACAGGTAGCGCAGGGCGATCCCTTCCGCGTCCACTTGCACCACTTCCATGCGCACCCGCGGCGCCGTCACCGGCAGGCCCTGGACCTGGCCGTAGACCACCGCGCCCTTGGGCAGTCTTGCCAGGGCCGGGCTCTGTACATAGACGCCGCTGGCGGACAGGTTGCGGGTCTGCCCCAGGCATTCGCCGATGCTTTCGTGGGAAATCTTGATGCGGAACGACTTGCGATGATCGGACATCTTCTGCGCCCTTGTTCGGTGTGCTGTGGATAACTCCCGATGCGGGGTTATCCACAGATCGTGCCAGCTCCCTCAGTACCAGCGCGCCTCGCCAGGCGGGCGCTTCTTGAAGCGTTTCATGCTCCACATGTACTGGCTCGGATAGGCCCCCACATAACGCTCGACCACCTTGCTCATGGCCGCGCAGGAGGTTTCGGTATCGGTGCTGTACATGTCTTCCGGCGCCGCTTCGAGGATCACCTTGTAGCCCGAGCCGTCGGGCAGGCGCAGGGCATGGAGGAACACGCCGACCGCCTTGCCGCCGGCCAGCATGTTCGGCACGAACTTGCTGGTCAGGGCCTGGGTGGCGAAGAAGGGCACGAAGATCCCGGCGGATTCGGCCGGTTCCGGGTCGGCGGGGATGCCCACTGCCCCCCCTTTGCGCACTTCCTTGATGACGCTGAGGATGCCTTCCTTGGTGGAAGCCGCCACGCGGTTGCCCAGTTGCACCCGCTGCTTGCGCAGCAGTTCGTCCACCGCCTTGAGCTTGGGCGGACGGTAGAAAATGATCGGTTTGCACTGGCTGCAATAGAAGTGGTTGAGCACTTCCCAGTTGCCCAGGTGGCTGGTAATGCCAACCACGCCCTTGCCCGAGGCCAGGGCGTCCTTGAGCACTTCCAGGCCCTCGACTTCACGCACCAGGGCAATGGAACGCTCGGCCGGCCAGATCCAGGCGCAGGCGCTTTCAGTCAGGGACTTGCCGATGTCCTTCAGGCTCTGGCCCACCAGGCGCTCGCGTTCCGCCGGGTCCATCTGTGGAAAACACTTGGCCAGGTTGATGCGCACCACCTCGCGGGAACGATTGGGCGTCTTCCACATGATCCAGCCGATGGCTGCGCCGACCGCCTGCACCGCGCGCCAGGGCAGCAGGGCAAACAACCGCAGAGCACCCACCAGCAGGGCGCCTTTGAACTTATCCACAAATGACTCCTGATCTTGGTCATGAAGCGTGTCGCCAGCCGGCTATTCTAACCGCGCATCGGCCAGGATGGCGTACCGATCACAGTCCAGGGTGTGGTCCATGACCATCCCCGAGGCCTGCATCAGCGCATAACAGATGGTCGGGCCGACGAAAGTGAAGCCGGCCTTGCGCAGGCCGCGGCTCATGGCTTCGGCCTCCGGCGTCACCGCCGGCACTTCGCTGCGGTCCTTGAAATGGTTGATCTTCGGCACGCCACCGACGAAGGCCCAGAGAAAGGCCACCGGGTCTTCCAGCTCCAGCCAGGCCTGGGCGTTGCGCCGCGCGGCGTTGAGCTTGAGGCGGTTGCGGATGATGCCCGGGTCCTGCATCAGGTCGTCGATCTCGGCATCGCTCATCTGCGCCACGCGCTGCACATCGAAGCCGAACAGCACCTGGCGATAGTGCTCGCGCTTCTTCAGCACGGTGATCCATGACAGCCCGGCCTGGAACCCTTCGAGCAATAACAACTCGAACAAGCGCTGCCCATCGCGCAGCGGCACGCCCCACTCCTGATCGTGATAAGCCATGTACAGCGGATCTTCGGAACACCAAAAGCAGCGTGGCATAAGGCTCCAGGGGGCGTGCGCAGGACTGAATCGGGTATACTCCCGCTCCTTAAATCGCAGCCCAAGTAACAGGTGAATTTCGTGAGCCAGCCTACGCCAGCCGTGCGTACCTTCCAAGACTTGATCCTCGCCCTCCAGCAGTACTGGGCCGAGCAAGGTTGTGTGGTACTTCAGCCCTACGATATGGAAGTAGGCGCCGGCACTTTCCACACCGCTACCTTCCTGCGGGCCATCGGCCCGGAAACCTGGAACGCCGCTTATGTGCAGCCCAGTCGTCGCCCGACTGACGGCCGCTACGGCGAAAACCCCAACCGCCTGCAGCACTACTATCAGTTCCAGGTGGTCTTGAAGCCCAACCCGGAGAACTTCCAGGAGCTGTACCTGGGTTCCCTGAAGCACGTGGGCCTGGACCCGCTGGTGCACGACATCCGCTTCGTCGAGGACAACTGGGAATCGCCGACCCTGGGCGCCTGGGGCCTGGGCTGGGAAGTCTGGCTCAACGGCATGGAAGTGACTCAGTTCACCTACTTCCAGCAAGCCGGTGGCATCGAGTGCTACCCGGTGACCGGTGAAATCACCTACGGCCTGGAACGCCTGGCCATGTACCTGCAGGGCGTGGATTCGGTGTACGACCTGGTCTGGGCCGACGGCCCGTTCGGCAAGGTCACCTATGGCGATGTGTTCCACCAGAACGAAGTGGAGCAGTCGACCTACAACTTCGAACACGCCAACGTCGAGAAGCTGTTCGAACTGTTCGACTTCTACGAAAGCGAAGCCAAGCGCCTGATCGAACTGGATCAGCCACTGCCGCTGCCGAGCTATGAAATGGTCCTCAAGGCCTCGCACACCTTCAACCTGCTGGATGCACGCCGGGCAATCTCGGTCACCGCACGCCAGCAGTACATCCTGCGTGTGCGCACCCTGGCGCGTTCCGTTGCGCAAGCCTACCTGCTGGCCCGTGCCAAGCTGGGCTTCCCGATGGCAACCCCGGACCTGCGTGATGAAGTGTTGGCTAAGTTGGAGGCGGCACAATGAGTGCGCAAGATTTTCTGGTTGAACTGGGCACTGAAGAACTGCCACCCAAAGCCCTGAACACCCTGGCCGAAGCCTTTCTGGCCGGCATCGAAAAAGGCCTGCAGAGCGCCGGCCTGAGCTTCCAGGCCAAGCACGTATACGCCGCGCCACGGCGCCTGGCGGTGCTGATCACCCAACTGGCCACCCAGCAGCCGGATCGCAGCATCAACCTCGACGGCCCGCCACGCCAGGCAGCCTTCGACGCTGAAGGCAACCCGACCCAGGCGGCCCTGGGCTTTGCCAAGAAGTGCGGCGTCGAACTCAGCGAGATCGACCAGAGCGGCCCGAAACTGCGCTACAGCCAGAGCATCAAGGGCAAGCCGACCGCCAGCCTGCTGCCAACCATCGTCGAAGATTCGCTGAACGACCTGCCGATTCCCAAGCGCATGCGCTGGGCCGCGCGCAAGGAAGAGTTCGTGCGCCCGACTCAATGGCTGGTGATGCTGCTGGGCGATGAGGTCATCGACTGCACCATCCTCGCCCAGAAGGCCGGTCGCGACTCCCGCGGCCACCGCTTCCACCACCCGCAAAGCGTGCGCATCACCGCGCCGGCCAACTACCTGGCCGACCTGCGTGCCGCCTACGTGCTGGCCGACGCCAACGAGCGTCGCGAGCTGATCAGCAAGCGCACCGCGGAACTGGCGACCCTGCAGGAAGGCACGGCGATCGTCCCGGCGGACCTGCTGGACGAAGTGACTGCCCTGGTCGAATGGCCGGTGCCACTGGTGTGCTCGTTCGAGGAGCGCTTCCTCGAAGTGCCCCAGGAAGCCCTGATCACCACCATGCAGGACAACCAGAAGTACTTCTGCCTGCTGGACGTGGACGGCAAGCTGCTGCCGCGCTTCATCACCGTGGCCAACATCGAGAGCAAGGACCCGCGCCAGATCATCGAGGGCAACGAGAAAGTCGTGCGCCCACGCCTGACCGACGCCGAGTTCTTCTTCAAGCAGGACAAGAAGCAGAAGCTCGAAGACTTCAACCTGCGCCTGCAGAACGTGGTCTTCCAGGAAAAACTCGGCAGCGTCTACGACAAGGCCGAGCGGATCTCCAAGCTGGCCGCCTTCATTGCCCCGCGCATCGGCGGCGACGCCCAGCGCGCCGCCCGTGCCGGCCTGCTGTCCAAGTGCGATCTGGCCACCGAGATGGTCGGCGAGTTCCCGGAAATGCAAGGCATCGCCGGCTACTACTACGCTCTCAATGACGGCGAGCCGGAAGATGTCGCCCTGGCCCTGAACGAGCAGTACATGCCACGTGGCGCCGGCGCCGAGCTGCCCAGCACCGTGACCGGTGCCGCCGTGGCCATCGCCGACAAGCTGGACACCCTGGTGGGGATCTTCGGCATCGGCATGCTGCCCACCGGCAGCAAGGACCCCTACGCCCTGCGTCGCGCGGCACTGGGCGTGCTGCGGATCCTGATCGAGAAGAAGTTCGACCTCGACCTGAACGACGCCGTGGCCTTCGCCGTCAGCGCCTTCGGCAGCAAGGTCAAGGCCGCCGGCCTGGCCGACCAGGTGCTGGAGTTCATCTTCGACCGCCTGCGTGCCCGTTACGAAGACGAAGGCGTGGATGTAGCCACCTACCTCTCGGTGCGTGCCCTGAAGCCGGGTTCGGCCCTGGACTTCGACCAGCGCGTGCAAGCCGTGCAGGCCTTCCGCAAGCTGCCGGAAGCCGCCGCCCTGGCTGCGGTGAACAAGCGCGTGTCGAACCTGCTGAGCAAGATCGAAGGCAATGTGCCGACCACCATCGAAGCCAAGTACTTCGACAACGCCAACGAGTTCTCCCTGTACTCGGCGATCCAGCAAGCGGACCAGGCTGTACAGCCCATGGCCGCTGCCCGCCAGTACAGCGAGACCCTGGCCCGCCTGGCTGCCCTGCGCGAGCCGGTGGACGCCTTCTTCGAGGCGGTGATGGTCAATGCCGAGGACGCCAATGTACGGGCCAACCGCTACGCGCTGCTGGCGCGGCTGCGGGGCCTGTTCCTGGGCGTGGCCGACATTTCGGTACTGAGCTGATCAGGTAAGGAACTGCTGTGAAACTGCTGATACTCGATCGTGACGGCGTGATCAATCACGACTCCGATGCCTACATCAAATCGGTGCAGGAGTGGATTCCGCTCCCCGGCGCGATCGAAGCCATTGCGCAGTTGAGCAAGGCCGGCTGGACGGTGGCGATCGCCACCAACCAGTCCGGCATCGCTCGCGGCTACTACGACCTGGCCACCCTCGATGCCATGCACGCGCGCCTGCGCGAACTGGTGGCGGAGCAGGGCGGCGAAGTCGGGCTGATCGTCTACTGCCCTCACGGGCCCGACGAAGGGTGCGCCTGCCGCAAACCGAAACCGGGCATGCTGCTAACCATTGCCGAGCATTACCAGGCAGAACTGACAGGTCTATGGTTTGTCGGTGACAGTCTCGGTGACCTGGAAGCCGCAAAAGCCGTCGACTCTCAGCCAGTATTGGTAAAGACCGGGAAAGGCGAAAAGACTCTGGGGAAAACCCTGCCGGTAGGCACCTTGATTTTTGACGACCTGGCGGCCGTTGCCGCTGAACTTATCCACAATTAGGCCCCTTCTGGCATCCTGACCAAGGACTGTTCGGGAGAGCGCTTTTTAACAGGCGGGCATGCCCGCAATGGTAAATGCCGCTATGTCGATCCTGCAGGCCATCAGAACCTTTTTCTTTTACCTGCTACTGGGCACCAGTTCCTTGCTGTGGTGCTCCCTGAGCTTTTTTATCGCGCCGTTCCTCCCATTCAAGGCGCGCTATCGCTTTATCAACGTCTACTGGTGTCGCTGCGCGCTGTGGCTGACCAAGGTATTCCTCAATATCCGCGTGGAAGTGAAGGGCGCGGAAAACGTCCCCGAGCGGCCTTGCGTGATCGTTTCCAATCACCAGAGCACCTGGGAAACCTTCTTTCTCTCGGCCTACTTCGAGCCCCTGAGCCAGGTGCTCAAGCGCGAGCTGCTGTATGTGCCGTTTTTCGGCTGGGCCATGGCCATGCTGAGGCCCATCGCCATTGACCGGGACAACCCCAAGGCTGCCCTCAAGCAGGTGGCGAGCAAGGGCGACGAGTTGCTCAAGGACAATGTCTGGGTACTGATCTTCCCTGAAGGCACCCGCGTGCCTTACGGCCAGATCGGCAAGTTTTCCCGCAGCGGCAGCGCCCTGGCGGTGAATGCCGACCTGCCGGTGCTGCCGGTGGCCCACAACGCGGGCAAGTTCTGGCCGAAGACCGGCTGGGCCAAGCGCCCCGGCACCATCACCGTGACCATCGGCGCGCCGATGTATGCCGAAGGCAGCGGCCCGCGAGCCATCGCCGAGCTCAATGACCGGGTGGCGGCCTGGAATGAACAGGCTCAACGGGATATGGGCTCATTGCCACCATTGGCCACTTCTACGGATAAGGTTGCTGTATGAGCTTCTGTGGATAACCTGTGTACGACTTTTCCTACAAGGCTTGAAATCGAGTTATAATTCACTGATTTATATATATATTTCCCAAACTCATAAAATGTGGAAAAACGTGCATAAGTTTTTCAGCAGACGAAAAAACCGGCCTTGGAGCCGGTTTTTTTCACCTGGGATATTCCCGGCCCTTCATTCCTCCAGCAAAGGCAGTTCGAGGATGAAGCAAGAGCCCCGACCCACCACGCTCTGGCAACTGATACGGCCCTGATGCCGGTCCACCACCGCCTTGACCATGGACAAGCCCAGGCCCAGGCCATCAATGCCCTTGGCCGAAGCAAAGCGCTGGTACTGGCCGAACAGCTGGGGCAGATCCGCGGCATCGATACCCCGGCCTTCATCGCTGATCTCGCAGCGCAGCCAGCCTGGGGTACAACTGACCCGCACACTCACCCTGGACTCCACCGGGCTGTACTTGATGGCGTTTTCCAGCAGGTTGAACAGCGCCCGGGTCAGTAGCGACTGGTCCGCCAGCACCAGGCCTTCGGCCTCGTCGTCCAGGTCATGCTCCAGGTGAATGTCCTTCAACTGGGCCAGGGTCGTGGCCTGATCGAAGGCGTCCAGCACCAGCATGGCGAACATGCTCGGTTCGAACTGGTAGGCCTCCGACTCGGCCTTGGCCAACTGCACGAAGGCCTCGGTCAGAGCCAGGGCCCGGCGTACCTGCTGTTCGATCTGGCCGTACACCTGCCGGGGCGTCGCCGGCTGATGGCGCTGCAAATCCAGCAAGGCCAGGATCGCCGAATGGGGCGCGCGCAGATCATGGGACAGAAAGCGCAACAGCACGCTGCGTTGCTGTTCGGCGTCGCGCTCGACGCTGAGGTCGGTGAGGCTCAGCAGCCAGCCAATGGCGGTATCGCTGTCCACCGGCAGCAGCGGCGCCAGTTCCATGCGCAGGCTGCGCTGCTGAACATCACGGAACTCCACCGCCGGCAGTTGTTCCAGCCGGGGGTACAAGGCCGGTTCCGTCAGGCCTGGGTAACCCAGGGCGGCCAACTGGGCAATCAGCCCTTCACCCACCAGGGAATGGGCAAACACTTCCCGTGCATTGCGGTTGGCCAGCAGGATCTTGCCGTCGGGGTCGCTGATCAGGGTCGCCACCGGCAGGTACTCCAGGCCATCGGCGATAAAACGCCGGGTGTCCCGGGTGCGGCTCAGGGCCTGCTCCAGAGCGACGATCTGCCCCTGCAGCACATCCCCGGCCGGGGCCTGGCTGCGCCGGCGTTCCGGCAACACCTTGGGCTCGCTGTCCAGGCGCGCCAGTTCCCAGCCGAAGTAGGCCAGGATCACGCTCAGCCGGCGCCAGTTCCAGATCAGGTAGGCCAGCAGCATGCCCAGCAGGCTGGCCACCGGCGACCACCAGTAGCCCAGCCGCAGCATCAATACCGAGCCCGCCAGGCCCAGCCCCATGCAACCCAGGGTTATCCACAGCGCGTGGCGCGGCCGCCACAGCAACAGGCCCAGCAACACAGCGGTCAGGGCCATGGACAGCAGCATCCCCGACCACTGGCCCAGGGCAACCACGCTGCGATGCTGGAGCAGGCCGTTGAGCAGGTTGGCCTGGATCTCCACCCCCGGGGTGGTGCCCTGGCTGCCGGATTGCGGGGTCACGTAGCGGTCCCCCAGCCCCGGGGCCGTGGAGCCCACCAGGATCAGCCGGTCGCGCAGCAGCTCCGGCGGCACTTCGCCCCGCAGCACGCTGACATAGGGCACGCTGGGAAAGCCGGCGTCGGCGCTGATAAAGGGAATGCGCACCGGGTTGGACCGCAGCCACCCCTGGGCCACGCGAGGTTTGCCGGGCCCGGGCATATGGGGGAATGCCGGCTCGGCTTCGGTCAGTTGGTACAGCAGCCACGTCAGTTGCGCCCGGGGAGCCAGCACCGGGCCTTCGCGCAGGTAGACGCTGCGCACCGTGCCATCGGCATCCGCTTCGGCATTGATATGGCCCAGGCCGCGGGCGCAATTGCGCAGCAGCGGCACCGGCGGGATTTCCTCAATGTCCTGGCCATAGCGGGCAACGCCCTGGCGCAGCACCGGCAGGAACACATTGCCGGCCCGGCACAGGGCGGCAGCCAGGCGGGTGTCGTTTTCCACCGTGCTGCCGGGTTCACTGAGGATCACATCGAACAGCACCCCTTTGGCCTCGGCCGCGCTCAGCCGGTCCAGCAGTTGGCCATGAATGGCCCGCGGCCAGGGCCAGCGCCCCAGTTGCTGCAAGCTGTAGTCGTCGATGGTCACCAGCAGGATGCGCGGGTCCACCGGTAGCGGGGTGAAGCGCCGCAGGTTGTCGTAGAACAGATTGTTCAGGGCCAGGCCGTGGCTCAGGGACAACACCGCAGTCAGCGGCAGAAGAATCAGGCTGACCCACAGCCACTCCCGCACCAGCCCGCGGAACAGGCGCTGAGCCTGGGTCGGTTCACGGCCTTCGGCCCGACGGCGCCATACGCTCATGGACGGCCCACCGGGGCGTTATTCAACACGGGTGGTCCTGGGGTAATAAAAGATGTCATAGACCCCGGTTTCGCCTTCCAGGCCGTGCTCATCGAACGCCGAAAGACGCACGTGATAAAAAAATGCCTGCAAGCCGGTGAAGTTGACCTGCGGGGTGCTGGAGAACTGCTCCTGCTTGATGTTCAGGAAGTCCTTGTCGGTAGCGACCTGGGCCCGGTAGCGGCTGGCCCCGGGCAAAGGTTGCAGGATCAGTTGCCAGACGGGCAGGGCACCGGTCTGCCCAGCCTGCCCCAGCAGCCTCGGCGCGGCCAGCAGTTCCACCGGCTTGAGCTCGCCCTGTTTCTGGATCCGCAGCCCCTGGCGCGCCATGACCTGGACTTCACCCGGCACCGGGCCTGCCGGTTTATCCACAGGGCGCTGACGCGTACGCCGCGGTCCCGGCTGCGGCGCGTCCTCTTCGCGATTCACCGCCACCTGGCCATTGAGCACCTCCACCAGGGATTGCTGATCGTCATTGCGTACCCGGAAGTGAGTACCGCGAACCCCCAGCACGCCCACCGGCGTAACGATCTGGAAACGGTCGTGATCACTGGTGCGCTTGATCACGTAGGACTCGATCTGGCCCTGCTCCAGCACAACCTGAGGGATGGCGTATTGGTTATTGAGTTGCAGGGTGACCTGGGAACTGGAAGGCAGCACCACCCGCGAACCGTCTCCCAGGGACAGGCTGACGAAGGCCGACGGCGAGGTCCTGACCCCTTCCTTCTCATCGATGCTCATGCCTTCCTGCAGGAGCACCTCGCGCCCCTTGGCGTCCAGTTTCCAGGCTTCGCCGGTCAGGTGTTCCACCGTCGCCGGCAGGGGCTGGCCACGGCACTGCTGGTTGTCATCGATATAGGGCAGTCGTGGCGCAGCCGCCTGTGCCGCACACAACGGCAGAATCAACCCGGCCAACAGCAGGGCGACACGCGCGACCTGAGGCCGGCCGGTGGACGGAAAAGGGCAGAGGTCATTCATGGATGTGCTTAGAGCCTTTGGGAAAACCGCGGCGAAATCCTACGCACCATACCTGAGGCAGATCGTTGGCAGAAAGCCGAACGCTGCGGGATGTCGCCCAAAGACAGGAACCCGGTCGGGCGAGGGCGGAAACAGGACAGGGCGAGAAGAAAGTGACACGTCCCTGTGTCGGAACCGGAGCGACAGGTCGCCCGGCCCAAAGTCCTGAGGAGGCACTCCCTGTATTCCCCTTCAACGACGCACGCGAGCGCGCGTTGTCCCGCCAGCCTGGCGGTTGACACTCCCTGTGTCGGAGCACTTCCAGGTGCCCCCGTGTGCCACTCAGCGGGAAGCAATGTAACGCTGGCCGCAAAGCTGCGACGGATTTGCAATATTTGTTCAGAATCATTGCCGCGGCCTCTAGAACACCCAGCGCGGGGCCGGTGGCTGCAGGTTCGTGGGTAGCGCTGTCCGACCGATCACGGGCTCGGCGTCCAGGGTCAGGTTGGAGTCACTGCCAGCGGGCAGGGCAGACGCCGGGTATTGCCCGATGCCGGAGGGCTGACAGCAGCCCGCTGTGGACGCTGGCACGGTACAGGCACTGATTCCCAGATAAGCCGCCAGCATCAAACTGAGAAGACGCACCGGATCATCGCCGCTGAATATTCTGACAAGCGCGACCTGGCCTTTCCTGAGCAGGTTCCCCATGGTTCTTTTCCTTGTTTGTACGAGCCGGTATCGTGCTGCTCAATAGCCCGACGGCCCGTGCTCCGGGCGCCTTACCGGCTATTTGATATCAGCGTACCGAGGGACCCGGGGCTCAAGAGCAATTCGCCACAATTGTTCAGATTCAGGCCAGGTGCCTAAACTTCCCCTCAGTCCGAGCCCGGCAGCCACGGCCCCGGGCGCTCTTGGAACCATAAGGAACTGCCTCGCATGCGTGTCGCGATACTGGATGACGAACCTGCGGAACTGGCGCGGGTGGAACAGACACTGCGAGAGATTCCCGGCCCCGGCGAACAGCCCTGGACCTTGCACAGCTTCGAGCGCGGAGAAGACCTGCTGCGCCAGTTGCGCCGGGAAACCTTCGACCTGCTGATCCTCGACTGGCAAGTGCCGGACCTCAGCGGCCTGTCCCTGTTGCGCTGGACCCGGGAACACATGGATTCGCCGCCCGCGGCCATCATGCTCACCAGCCGCGATGCCGAGAGCGATATCGTCCAGGCCCTGAACACCGGTGCCGACGACTACCTGAGCAAGCCGTTTCGCCCCAACGAACTCAAGGCCCGGGTCAACGCGGTACTGCGCCGCCATGGCTTGCAGCGCAACCACAGCGAAGAAGTGCAGAGTTTCAACGACCTGAGCTTCGATGATGCGGAACTGACCGTCACCCGCGCCGGCGCTCCCATCAGCCTTACCGAGCGCGAGTACCGCCTGGCCCGCTGCCTGTTCGCCAACCTGGGCCGGCCGCTGTCCCGGGAGTACCTGTACGAACGGTTCTGGACCCATGAGGAAATCGTTTCCTCACGGCCCCTGGATACCCACATCTACCGCTTGCGCAACAAACTCGGGCTGACCGCGGATCGCGGCTGGCAACTGTTGACGATCTACGGCTATGGCTACCGCCTGGAAAGTGTCGCGTCGCCTGAAGAACAGGGCAGCTGACTGCTTGCCTTCAAAAGCGGCTTGATATCATTCCGGGTCCCGCCAGACATCTTCATAGCCGGCGCGGTCGATGATGAAACGCGTCCCGCTCGGCAGGTACAGGTAATCGATCACCTCCGGCAACAGCTCGAGCAGATGCTCGGCACACAGAGGCTGGTAGAAATCCACCGCAGTGGAATGTTCGCCGCAGTGGATAAACCAACTGACCGTGCCGTTTTCCGGCAACTCGACCCGGGTGCCATAGATGGGCGATTGCGCAAGGGAGCCTATGGCCAGCGCAATCATCGGCTCCGGGGCCTGGGGAGCAAGGTCGTAGCGTTCACAGATAAGCTGCTGTCTTTCGTTCATAGGGCCAGCCACCAATCGAGCAAGGTCTCGTCATCGGTGTCATCGAGGTTTTTATAGATGTTGGCGTAGTACCACTCGCTGCCCGTGGTCTCGCGAAAGCGGTTGAAGAACAGGGCGATGTTGTCCATGCCGTTTCGCGCCGGCACCGACAATGTCAGATTGCCCTTGTAGCGCCCGTCGAGCATGCCACCCAATTCGCTCGCCACATCCGCCGCCAGGGCCATGATGTGTTCTTCAGGGATGTGATCCGAATAGATATGGATGCAGAAGTTGCCGCCACGCTTGAGCACCACGGCGGGGGCCTGCGGATCCTTGATCGAGATGATGTCGCCCTTGGCCAGGTTCAGCGCCAGCCCTGGTGAATAGAGAATCTCGTAACTGTCCTCATCAATGCGCCGGACATGCAGCGGCTCATAGACCGGGCCACGGCTGTTCTGCCCCGCAACAACCCGAATCGATATTTCCTGGTTTTCATCATCCATAACCCATTTCCGTGCGATTGCTGTTTCTACAAAGGGTGAAATGAGCCGAACCGGCCCAGCCGCGTAGCGGGGTCAACTGATCGATAAACACATCTCGAACGCGCCTGTTCGATGGCCGGATCGTCTCGCAGCTCAGGTGCCAGCACAGCACCTAGTGATCCCTCCAGGTGACGCACTCAAGTGAGGCCAGTGAAGAGCACTCGCTCAGGCGCGCAGGCTCAATAGCCCCGTGCTGTAAACAGGCATCTTCATAGGCGACATGTTGGTCGTCGGTGATGGAGGCCAGGTATTGGTCGATTGCGCAAAAACTGACCTCGGGCGCGATATCCACAGAGAACAGCGACAGGCCCCGGGTAACCGTACACCTGGCGCCGAGGCTGCGCAGGTGCTGCACAATCCCCGAGCGCTCTGACTCGCGCTCGGCAAAAACCCGCAGCGTCGAGTGCCCGGATTGCCGCACCACGCCGGTAGCGATCCGCTCATGGGCATCGGCGCGAGTCAGCACCCAGTCCCCCTTGCTCACGCCATAGAGATAGTAGGGCGTGTTATCCAACTGGTAGACATCTGCCCCCCGCTGAACGCCCCACATCGACTCATACTCCACCGGTGGATAACCGTCAGCGTCGACGGTGAGCTTGAAAATGATCTTCTGAAACTGTGCTGTCGAGGTATCCATTCCATCTCACCGAGGCGCCGCCATGGGCCTCACAAACTGCCCGTAAAAGAAGTTTTCCTCGAAGGAAAATATGACCTCCGCACGGCCCCCGAAGGGGAAGCGTGCTTCATCGAATAGGTGGCTGCTTGTACCTGCCAAGGTCAACGTCCTTATTGTCCAGTTAACCTTCCACTTCCCAGGCCAGATCGGGATCAGCCGAGCCATAGGCCGAGAAATAAGCCAGGGCCTGTCTCGCTCGCTCTTTAGCCACACACTGATAGCGAGGGTAACTACCGGACTGGCCGCCCGCGACCAACTCAACCCGCTGATCATCAGGGGTGTCTGCGCTGAGCAGGGTCTGCAACGACTGGTCGACGTCCTGGGCGATAAAGACCACATACTGATCGGCCGCACCGCCCCCGATATGCATCAGGGTCTGATCACTGAAGAAAAAAACCGTCGAGCTGAAAGCCTTTCCGTCCAGGCGGTTGAACGCGGACAACACCTGCATCGAGTCGGGGTTTAACCACTCATGGGTGTGACAACGATTACCGGCATATTCATCTTCAACAATTTTCTTGAGCATTTGCCATGACTGCCTTGTCCGGATAAAAACGTAAATCGTTATGGATGAGGGATTGAACAATCTGCCAATAAAAAAGGCCAACGCAAGCGTCGGCCTTTTTATTTTCAGCTGTGTCGCTGGATCAGAAGTCCAGGTTGGACACCGCCAGGGCGTTGCTTTCGATGAAGTCGCGACGAGGCTCGACCGCATCACCCATCAGGGTGTTGAAGATCTGGTCGGCGCCAATGGCGTCTTCGATGGTCACCTTGAGCATGCGCCGCATGCTTGGGTCCATGGTGGTTTCCCACAGCTGGTCAGGGTTCATCTCGCCCAGACCTTTGTATCGCTGGATGGTGTGGCGCTTGGTGCTTTCCGCCATCAGCCAGTCCAGGGCCTCCTTGAACTCGGTGACGGCTTTCTTGCGTTCGCCGCGCTGAACATAAGCGCCTTCGTCCAGCAGGGTGCTCAGTTGAGCGCCGAGGGAGACGACGGTCTTGTAGTCGTTGCTGCCGAAGAAGTCGCGGTTGAAGGTGACGTAGTTGGACAGGCCGTGGGAGATCAGCTCGACCTCTGGCAGCCACACATTGCGTTCACGGTCTTCGCGCAGGCTGGCCTTGTAGACCAGGCCGGACTTCTCGGAAGTGCGCAGACGGGCGTCGTACTTGGCCAGCCAATCCTGCATGGCGGCGTGGTCGGACAGTTGCTCCATGGTCACGGCCGGCAGGTAGATGAAGTGCTCGGTCAGCTCCTGCGGGTACAGGCGCGACAGGCGCTTGAGGGTCTTCATCACCATGCGGAAGTCGTTGACCAGGCGCTCCAGCGCCTCGCCGGAGATCCCCGGGGCTTCTTCGTTCAAATGCAAGCTGGCATCTTCCAGAGCCGACTGGGTCATGTAGTCTTCCATGGCGTCGTCGTCTTTGATGTATTGCTCTTGCTTGCCTTTCTTGACCTTGTAAAGCGGCGGCTGGGCGATGTAGATGTAGCCACGCTCGATCAGCTCCGGCAACTGACGGAAGAAGAAGGTCAGCAGCAGGGTACGGATGTGCGAACCGTCAACGTCAGCATCGGTCATGATGATGATGTTGTGATAACGCAGCTTGTCGATGTTGTACTCTTCGCGGCCGATGCCGCAGCCCAGCGCGGTGATCAGGGTGCCCACCTCTTGCGACGAGATCATCTTGTCGAAGCGTGCCTTCTCGACGTTGAGGATCTTGCCCTTGAGCGGCAGGATCGCCTGGGTCTTGCGGTTGCGGCCCTGCTTGGCGGAACCGCCAGCAGAGTCACCTTCCACCAGGTAGAGTTCGGACAGGGCCGGATCCTTTTCCTGGCAGTCCGCCAGTTTGCCCGGCAGGCCGGCGATATCCAGCGCGCCTTTGCGACGGGTCATTTCACGGGCTTTACGCGCCGCTTCACGAGCGCGGGCAGCGTCGATCATCTTGCCCACCACCAACTTGGCTTCGTTGGGGTTTTCCAGCAGGAAGTCGGAGAAGTACTTGCCCATTTCCTGTTCGACCGCGGTCTTCACTTCGGAAGAAACCAGCTTGTCCTTGGTCTGGGAGCTGAACTTCGGATCCGGCACCTTCACCGAGATGATCGCGGTCAGGCCTTCACGAGCGTCGTCACCAGTGGTGGCGACCTTGTGTTTCTTGGCCAGGCCTTCCTGCTCGATGTAGTTGTTCAGGTTACGGGTCAGGGCCGAACGGAAGCCCACCAGGTGGGTACCGCCGTCGCGCTGAGGAATGTTGTTGGTGAAGCACAACAGGTTCTCGTTGAAGCTGTCGTTCCACTGCAAGGCGATTTCCACGCCGATGCCGTCTTCACGCTGGATGTTGAAGTGGAACACCTGGTTGACCGCAGTCTTGTTGGTGTTCAGGTATTCAACGAATGCCCGCAGGCCGCCTTCGTACTTGAACAGCTCTTCCTTGCCGCTGCGCTCGTCCTTGAGGACGATGCCGACACCGGAGTTGAGGAAGGACAGTTCACGGATCCGCTTGGCCAGGACGTCCCAGCTGAAGTGGATGTTCTTGAAGGTTTCAGCCGAAGGCTTGAAGTGGATCTGGGTACCGGTGGTTTCGCTGTCACCAACGATTTTCATCCGCTCTTGCGGAACACCGTGGACATAGGTCTGTTCCCAGATCTTGCCGCTACGGCGCACGGTGAGGATCAGCTCCTCGGACAGGGCGTTCACTACCGATACACCTACGCCGTGCAGACCGCCGGAGACCTTGTAGGAGTTGTCGTCGAACTTACCGCCGGCGTGGAGCACGGTCATGATGACCTCTGCCGCGGAGACGCCTTCTTCTTTATGCACATCGACCGGGATGCCGCGACCGTTGTCGCGCACGGTGATGGATTCATCCGGATGGATGATGATGCTGATGTCGTCGCAATGACCGGCCAGCGCTTCGTCGATAGAGTTATCGACCACCTCGAACACCATGTGGTGCAGACCGCTGCCGTCATCGGTGTCGCCAATGTACATACCGGGACGTTTGCGTACGGCATCCAAACCTTTCAGCACCTTGATGCTGGTCGAGTCGTACGTATTTTCTTCGCTCATGCCTTCACTCCCGATGGTCGTGGGTCTGGGTGATACGGCCTTGTTCCACGTGGAACAAAGCGACTGGCGTTTCCGTCTGCCAGCCTTCCCTCAATAATTCGTGGTCTACACAGGTGATAAACACCTGGCAGCGTAAGTCTTCCAACAAGCGACAAAGTGCGCGGCGGTGCTGCTCGTCCAGCTCGGACGGCAAGTCATCCACCAGATAAATACACTGACCGCGGCGGGCCTGGCTCACCAGGTGCCCCTGGGCAATGCGCAAGGCACAGACCACCAACTTCTGCTGGCCACGGGACAAGATGTCCGCGGCGTTGTGTCCGCCTAAGCGCAGACGCAAATCAGCACGTTGTGGGCCGGCCTGGGTATGACCCATTTGCTGGTCACGATGGAGGGCGGTCGCGAGCACTTCACTGAGCTCCCGGTCCTTGTCCCAACCACGGTAATAGCTAAGCGTCAGGCCCTCGAGCTGCAACAGTTCGCCCAAGGTCCGCTCAAAGACTGGTTTCAAGGCTTTGATATAAGCGCGGCGGTATTCATCGATTTCAGCGCTGGCCTGACACAGTTCCCGGTCCCAGGCCGCTTGCGAAGCGGCGTCAAGTGTACCATGCCGCAGCCATGAGTTCCGCTGCCGCAGGGCCTTCTGCAAGCGCTGCCAGGTGGACATGAAGCGTGGTTCCACATGGAACACTCCCCAATCCAGGAACTGCCGACGGATCTTCGGTGCGCCCTCCAGCAGGCGGAAGCTGTCCGGGTTGATCAACTGCAGCGGCAGGATCTCGGCCAACTGCGCCGCGCTGCGGGCATTCTGACCGTCGATGCGGATCTGGAATTCCCCCTGGCGATCACGGGATATCCCCAGGCTGCTATGGCCGCCCTCGGCCAACTCCACCTGGCCGAACACCGTGCAAGCCAGCTGCTCGTACTGGATCACCGGCAACAGGCGGGCACTGCGGAACGAGCGGGCAAGCCCCAGCAGGTGGATGGCTTCCAGCACACTGGTCTTGCCACTGCCGTTGGCGCCGTAGAGAAGGTTGATGCGGGGGGAGGGGGAGAAGGTCACCGGGTGCAGATTGCGCACCGCGGTGACCGAGACGCGACTGAGGGACATCTAGCTTCTGCTGAGCATGATTACAGGCGCATCGGCATGACAACGTAAGCCGAGTCGTCGTTGTCGGATTCCTGCACCAGCGCACTGCTGTTGGAATCGGACAGGATCAGGCGAACCTGTTCGGTGGTCATCACGCCCAGAACGTCCAGCAGGTAGCTGACGTTGAAGCCGATTTCCAGGGAACCGCCGTTGTATTCCACGCCCACTTCTTCTTCCGCTTCTTCCTGCTCCGGGTTGTTGGCCTGGATCTTCAGCTGACCATTGGCCAGTTGCAGACGGATGCCGCGGTACTTCTCGTTGGACAGGATCGCGGTACGGCTGAAGGCTTCGCGCAGCGCCTGGCGATCACCCAGTACCAGCTTGTCACCGCCTTTGGGCAGCACGCGCTCGTAATCCGGGAACTTGCCGTCCACCAGCTTGGAGGTGAAGGTGAATTCGCCGGTGGTGGCACGAATGTGGTGCTGGCCCAGGACAATGCTGACGTTGCCATCGGGCTCGGTGAGCAGGCGCGCCAGTTCCAGGATGCCTTTGCGCGGCACGATCACCTGGTGGCGATCCGGCTGGCCGATGTCCGCCTGCATCGAGCACATGGCCAGACGGTGACCGTCGGTGGCCACGGCGCGGATGATCCCGGCGGACACTTCCAGCAGCATGCCATTGAGGTAGTAGCGCACATCCTGCTGGGCCATGGCGAAGCTGGTGCGTTCGATCAGGCGGCGCAGTCGGCTCTGCTCCAGCTGGCAGGTCAACGAGCCCGGGCCTTCTTCCACAGTCGGGAAGTCGTTGGCCGGCAGGGTCGACAGGGTGAAGCGGCTACGCCCGGCCTTCACCACCAGCTTCTGCTCGTCGACCTTGATGTCGATCAGGGCATCGTTGGGCAGGCTCTTGCAGATGTCCATCAGCTTGCGCGCGGGAACGGTGATTTCCCCCGGCTCGGCTGGCTCTTCAAGTTGCACACGACCGACCAGCTCGACTTCCAGGTCGGTACCGGTCAGCGAAAGTTGCTGGCCTTCGACAACCAGCAGCACGTTGGAAAGCACCGGCAAGGTCTGGCGGCGTTCGACGACGCCGGCGACCAGTTGCAGGGGTTTCAACAGGGCTTCGCGTTGAATGGTGAAATGCATGGTCTAGTCCCTTGCCTTAATAAGCTGCGTTGGAGTCATCAAGTGGTCAGAGTACGCAGCAGGTTCTTGTAGTCCTCGCGGATGTCCGCGTCGGATTCCTTAAGTTCATTGATCTTGCGGCAGGCGTGCAGAACCGTGGTGTGGTCGCGACCGCCGAACACATCGCCGATTTCCGGCAGGCTGTGGTTGGTCAGTTCCTTGGACAGGGCCATGGCCACCTGACGCGGGCGGGCCACCGAACGGGAACGCCGCTTGGACAGCAGATCGGAAATCTTGATCTTGTAGTACTCGGCGACGGTGCGCTGGATGTTATCCACAGACACCAGCTTGTCCTGCAGCGCCAGCAGGTCCTTCAAGGATTCGCGAATCAGCTCGATGGTGATATCGCGGCCCATGAAGTGCGAATGGGCGATGACCCGTTTCAGGGCACCTTCCAGTTCACGGACGTTGGAGCGAATGCGCTGGGCAATGAAGAACGCTGCATCATGAGGCAGCTCGACCTTGGCCTGGTCGGCCTTCTTCATCAGGATCGCCACCCGGGTTTCCAGCTCAGGCGGTTCGACGGCCACCGTCAGACCCCAGCCGAAGCGCGACTTGAGGCGCTCTTCCAGGCCTTCGATCTCCTTCGGGTAGCGGTCGCTGGTGAGAATCACCTGCTGGCCGCCTTCGAGGAGGGCGTTGAAGGTGTGGAAAAACTCTTCCTGGGAACGCTCCTTGCGGGCGAAGAATTGAATGTCATCGATCAGCAGCGCATCGACCGAACGGTAGAAACGCTTGAATTCATTGATGGCGTTGAGCTGCAACGCCTTGACCATGTCCGCCACGAAGCGCTCGGAATGCAGGTACACGACCTTGGCATTCGGGTTCTTCTTTAATAGGTGGTTACCCACAGCGTGCATCAAGTGGGTCTTACCCAGGCCGACGCCGCCATAAAGGAACAGCGGGTTGTAGCCATGCTTGGGGTTGTCCGCCACCTGCCAGGCCGCTGCGCGGGCCAGCTGGTTGGATTTACCCTCGACGAAATTCTCAAAGGTGAAAGTGCGGTTCAGGTAGCTGGTGTGCTTGAGCGCGCCTTCTACCTGGACGGTACGCTGTTCGGCGCGTACCGGTGCCTGCTGCGAGCTGGCGCCCGCCATCGGGTCGAAGCTGTCACGAGAGGGTTCTTCGCTGACTTCGGCAGCCTTCTGTGCGGCGGCTTTCTTGGCCGGGGCAGAAGTGGGTGCCGGAGCGGGCGCGGGAGCAGCAGCCGGGGCAGCATTGGCTGCAGCTGCTTGCAGGGCTTGCGAAGCGGCAGCGGCCAGTGGCGCGTTAGGTGCGGCGCGAGGCGCCGAACTGCGTTTGCTGCCTATTAATAAGGAAAGGACCGGTGCCACGCCGTTGCCGTGTTCATCCAGCAGCTCGAGCACGCGCCCCAGGTACTTTTCATTGACCCAATCGAGAACAAAACGATTCGGTGCGTATACACGCAACTCGTCGCCTTCGGCTTCGACCTGTAGCGGACGGATCCAAGTGTTGAATTGCTGGGCAGGCAGCTCATCACGCAGAAGCTCCACGCACTGCTGCCAAAGTTCCACTGACACGGATATCCCCTAAGTTGAAAGCCGGTGAGGCAAAAACAAGCGGCCATTGTAGCGATCAGCCGCCCACTTATCCACATGTAGCGTGTCCTCAGGACACTAAGAATCAACGCCTTACCCCGAATAAACACGACCAGCGGTATGTGCATAAGCTCTGTGGATAACCCCACTTGAGACCATTGCACAACTCGGGGCGAAACTCTGTGGGTAACTCGCCTGTGGATAACCGACCGTTCCACACACAGGTTTTCCGATGGCGCAGCACAGGCAGGACACCGTTTCTCAACCGTGTTGTCATTCTCTGTACAGTACGGACTAGAAGGGCTTGAGTAAGTTATCCACAGATAAGGCCGTCCCTAGTCTTTATAAGCTTTACAGAAAAGCTTTAAATACTTTCCTTCTTTATTTTTATATCTAGCCGACCCTGGCTCACAACCCCGTACCCGGACATACATAGATAAAGGAAAAGCTGGTTGGAAATTGACCTAGAGGCTTGCTTTCTCTAGAATCGCCGATCTCTTAAAACGGGGGCCATTCCGGCCCGTTGTGGACGAACCAGGTAACACGACATGAAACGTACTTTCCAACCAAGCACTATCAAACGCGCTCGTACCCACGGTTTCCGTGCTCGCATGGCTACCAAGAACGGTCGTGCCGTCCTGTCGCGTCGTCGCGCCAAAGGTCGTGCGCGTCTGGCAGTTTGATAATCCGGCACTGGAGGTGAGTCAGGACTTCAGTCGGGAAAAGCGTCTGCTTACTCCCCGGCACTTCAAGGCGGTCTTTGACTCCCCTACCGGCAAGGTTCCGGGGAAAAATCTCCTGCTCCTTGCGCGCAACAACGATCTTGATCATCCCCGTCTGGGGCTCGTGATCGGGAAAAAGAGCGTAAAACTCTCCGTTGAGCGCAATCGCCTCAAGCGTCTGATGCGCGAATCGTTTCGTCTCCACCAGGACTCACTGGTCGGATGGGATATCGTTATCGTCGCGCGCAAAGGTTTGGGCGATGTAGAAAACCCCGAATTGATTCAGCATTTCGGCAAACTCTGGAAACGCCTGGCACGCAACAAGCCGGTACCAGCAGCCAACTCCGAAACTGTAGGGGTAGACAGTCCCGATGCGTAAACTGGCACTCGTTCCGATCCAGTTTTACCGCTATGCCATTAGTCCTCTGATGGCCAATCACTGTCGTTTCTACCCCAGTTGTTCCTGCTACGCGTTGGAAGCCATCGAAAATCATGGCCTTCTGCGCGGTGGCTGGCTGACCTTTCGTCGTTTAGGTCGCTGTCATCCGTGGAATCCCGGTGGTTATGACCCGGTTCCACCTATCCCTACCTCCCGTTCTTCTTCGATGGCCGAGTAATCATGGATATCAAACGCACGATCCTGATCGTCGCCCTGGCAATCGTGTCCTATGTCATGGTTCTTAAATGGAACCAGGATTATGGCCAAGCTGCCCTGCCGACTCAGAATGTTGCTTCCAGCACGACCGCCCCGGGCTTGCCGGATGCGCCAACAGGCACTTCCGCTGCCAACGACGACATTCCGCGCGCGGCAAGCGACACCACCGCACCCGCTGAAGCGCCTGTAGCGGCAAGCAAAGATCTCATTCAGATCAAAACGGATGTGCTCGACCTGGCTGTCGATCCACAAGGTGGGGATATCGCGCAACTGCGTTTGCCACTGTATCCACGTCGTCAGGACCACCCGGAAATCCCGTTCCAGCTGTTCGATAACGGCAACGAACGGACTTACCTGGCACAAAGTGGCCTGATTGGCAGCAACGGCCCGGACGCAAGCCCGGCCGGTCGCCCGATCTACTCGGCCGAGAAGAAAAGTTATCAACTGGCTGACGGTCAGGACCAATTGGTGGTCGACCTGAAGTTCAGCAAGGACGGCGTCAACTACATCAAGCGCTTCACCCTGAAGCGTGGCTTGTATGACATCACCGTTTCCTACCTGATCGACAACGAAAGCGCGCAGCCCTGGACCGGTGCGATGTTCGCCCAGCTCAAGCGCGACGCCAGTTCCGATCCATCCTCCAGCACCGCCACCGGCACCGCGACTTACCTGGGCGCCGCCCTGTGGACAAGTTCCGAGCCGTACAAAAAAGTGTCCATGAAAGACATGGACAAGGTGAACGAGGACAAATCCAAGGCACCCATCACTGAAAATGTTCAGGGTGGTTGGGTTGCCTGGCTGCAGCACTACTTCGTAACCGCCTGGATTCCGCCAAAAGGCGAGAACAACCAGGTTCTGGCGCGTAAAGACAGCAAAGGCAACTACATCATCGGCTACACCGGCCCTTCAATGACCGTTGCTCCGGGTGCCAAGGCTGAAACCAGCGCCATTCTGTACGCCGGCCCGAAAAGCCAGGCCGTGCTGAAAGAGTTGTCCCCAGGCCTGGAACTGACCGTGGACTACGGTTTCCTGTGGTTCATTGCCCAGCCGATCTTCTGGCTGCTGCAACATATCCACAGCCTGGTGGGTAACTGGGGCTGGTCGATTATCTTCCTGACCATGCTGATCAAGGGGATCTTCTTCCCACTGTCGGCTGCCAGCTACAAGTCCATGGCACGCATGCGTGCAGTGGCTCCGAAACTGGCCGCGCTGAAGGAAAAATTCGGCGACGATCGTCAGAAAATGTCCCAGGCGATGATGGAGCTGTACAAGAAAGAGAAGATCAATCCGCTGGGCGGCTGCTTGCCGATCCTGGTGCAGATGCCGGTCTTCCTGTCCCTGTACTGGGTACTCCTGGAAAGCGTGGAAATGCGCCAGGCACCGTTCATGCTGTGGATTACCGACCTGTCGATCAAGGATCCGTTCTTCATCCTGCCGATCATCATGGGCGCCACCATGTTCATCCAGCAGCAGCTGAACCCGACGCCTCCGGATCCGATGCAGGCCAAGGTGATGAAAATGATGCCGATCATCTTCACCTTCTTCTTCCTGTGGTTCCCGGCGGGTCTGGTGCTGTACTGGGTAGTGAACAACTGCCTGTCGATCGCTCAACAGTGGTACATCACTCGTAAGATCGAAGCGGCTACCAAGAAAGCAGCTGCCTGACCTACGCTGTGGATAACCACACAAGACGCCCCCTAGTGGGGCGTTTTGCTATCTGTCACTTTTGTCTGGATGTCGGGTTATGAATGTCCCTCGTGAAACCATCGCTGCCATTGCTACCGCCCAGGGCCGCGGCGGCGTGGGTATCGTACGGATTTCCGGGCCCCTGGCGGGCGCGGCAGCCAAAGCCATCAGCGGTCGTGAGCTGAAGCCGCGGTTTGCCCATTACGGGCCGTTTCTCAGTGAGCAAGAAGAAGTCCTGGATGAGGGCATTGCCCTGTATTTCCCCGGGCCGAACTCCTTCACCGGCGAAGACGTGCTGGAACTGCAGGGCCACGGCGGCCCGATTGTTCTCGACATGCTGCTGCAGCGCTGCCTGGAACTGGGCTGCCGCCTGGCTCGGCCGGGGGAATTCAGCGAGCGTGCGTTCCTCAACGACAAACTGGACCTGGCCCAGGCCGAAGCCATTGCCGACCTGATCGAGGCCAGTTCGGCACAGGCTGCGCGCAATGCCCTGCGTTCGCTGCAAGGGGCGTTCTCCCAGCGTGTGCATAACTTGACCGAGCAACTGATCGCCCTGCGGATCTATGTCGAAGCGGCGATCGATTTTCCCGAGGAAGAAATCGACTTCCTTGCCGATGGCCATGTGTTGAGCATGCTCGATGCAGTGCGTGACGAGTTATCCACAGTACTGCGTGAAGCCGGGCAGGGCGCCTTGCTGCGCGATGGCATGACCGTGGTGATCGCCGGGCGCCCAAATGCCGGCAAATCCAGCCTGCTCAACGCCCTGGCCGGGCGCGAGGCTGCCATTGTCACCGATATCGCCGGCACCACTCGGGACATCCTGCGCGAACATATCCACATCGACGGCATGCCGTTGCACGTGGTGGACACCGCAGGGCTGCGGGACACCGAGGACCAGGTGGAAAAGATCGGTGTCGAACGGGCCCTCAAGGCCATCAGCGAGGCCGACCGGGTGTTGCTGGTGGTGGACGCCACCGCGGCGGAAGCAGCGGACCCCTTCGCCCTGTGGCCGGAGTTTCTCGAACAGCGACCAGACCCGGCCAAGGTCACGCTGATTCGCAACAAGGCCGATCTGACCGGTGAACCCATTGCCCTGGAAACCTGTGACGATGGCCATGTCACCATCAGCCTCAGTGCCATGGCCGCGGGTAGCGGGCTGGAACTGCTGCGTGACCACCTGAAAGCCTGCATGGGCTATGAACAGACGTCCGAAAGCAGCTTCAGTGCGCGCCGCCGGCACTTGGAGGCATTGCGCTACGCCAGTGCCGCCCTGGAACATGGCCGGGCACAGTTGACCCTGGCAGGTGCCGGCGAACTGCTGGCCGAGGACTTGCGCCAGGCTCAGCAATCGCTGGGGGAAATCACCGGGGCCTTCAGTTCCGATGACCTGCTGGGGCGGATCTTCTCCAGCTTCTGCATCGGCAAGTAATCATCCTTCCGAGCAAGCGCCTGTGGACAACTCCCTCCGGGATACCGTCTGCGGGCGTTACCTTTATCCCCCATCCAAGCCCGCTGCGACATTGAGTAACAGCGCCCGACTGAAAATAACTGCTTTATCCCCCGGTTAATCAGCCAATAGCCGTCATATCGCAGAAGTTCGCATAAGCGCCGATTTGGTTCCCTATTTGCATCCATTTCTTGTACAGGTTTATACATCTCGGGAAATTCCCCGGCATGCGTCGCCTGGGCCGACGGTTGGAAGCCGGCTTGTCTTCATGAACCTGCATTCAAGGAGCTGAAATGGCTGACGCGGGCACTGTTCTACAGCGTGGCCTGAGCACCCGGCACATCCGCTTCATCGCCCTGGGCTCTGCCATCGGCACAGGCTTGTTCTACGGTTCGGCGGCCGCCATTCAACGGGCGGGGCCTTCGGTCCTGCTGGCCTATCTGATTGGCGGCGCAGCCATCTACCTGACCATGCGCGCCCTGGGAGAGATGGCAGTCAGGACCCCTGTTTCAGGCTCTTTCGGACATTACGCCAGCAGTTATCTGGGACGTTTTGCGGGGTTTCTCACCGGTTGGAGCTACGCCTTTTCCATGCTCATGGTGTGCCTGGCTGACGTCACCGCATTCGGCGTCTACATGGGCCTGTGGTTTCCCGATACTCCCCGCTGGATCTGGGTGCTGAGCATTGTCCTGGGCATTGGCGCCTTGAACCTGTGCAGCGTAAAGGTGTTCGGCGAGCTGGAGTTCTGGCTGTCGCTGCTCAAGGTTGGCGCCATTGTGGCCATGATCGTCGGCGGCTTTACCCTGCTGTTCTTCGGCATCCAGCTTGGGGAGGAACAAAGCCGGGGAGGGCTGGCCAATCTCTGGGAATACGGCGGCTTTTTCCCTAACGGCGTGGAGGGCATGATCGCCTCCTTCACCATCGTCATGTTCGCCTTTGGTGGAATCGAAGTCATCGGCATCACCGCCGGCGAGGCCAAGGACCCGCAGCGCATGATCCCCAAGGCCATCAACTCGGTACCGCTGCGGATCCTGATCTTCTACGTACTGACCTTGCTGATTCTGTTGACCCTGGCGCCCTGGTCGAGCATCGGTAGCCATGGCAGCCCGTTCGTGCAGATCTTCAGCAGCCTGGGGATCAGTTCGGCGGCCACGGTGCTGAATATCGTAGTGATTTCCGCCGTGGTCTCGGCCATCAACAGCGATATCTTCAGTGCCGGGCGAATGATGTATGGCATGGCGGCGATCGGGCAGGCGCCGGCAGTGTTCGCCAGGACCTCCCGGTTCGGCGTGCCCTGGATGACGGTGTTGGTCATGTCGGTGGCATTGCTGCTGGGGGTGCTGCTCAACTACTGGATCCCGCAGGAACTGTTCCTGATCTTTGCCTCGCTGGTGACCTTTTCCGTGGTCTGGGTCTGGCTGATGATCCTGCTGTCACAAATGGCCATGCGTCGTGGCATGAGTGCCAGGGAAATCCACGAACTGAAGTTCCCGGTGCCCCTGGGCACTGCGGGTCAGGCCTGTGCCGTGGTTTTCATGTTGTTCATCTTCGGTGTGCTGGGCGCATTTGCCGATACGCGCCTGGCTCTGTATGTGGGGCTGGGCTGGTTGGCGCTGCTGTCGCTGGCCTATTGGATATGGTTCAAGCCGGATACCACCGGCTCGGCCGCCGCCGAGCCCGGTATCGGAACTCAGGAAAAGGGATAACACATGGGATCGTTCGAGTTGCCGCCTACAACCATTGAAGCCTTCCAGCGCGATGGCGCTGTGTGCATTCGCCAACTGTTCAGCAGCGATGAAGTCGGCCTGCTGGAGCGGGGGATCGAGCACAACCTGACGTTTCCCAGCGAACGGGCCAAGGTCGCCAGCCGTCCGGACGACCCTGGCTGGTTCTTCGAGGACTTCTGCAACTGGCAAGAGAACCCGGCCTATAGGCAGTTCATCTTCCAGAGCCGGGTTGGCCATGTGGCTGCGCAACTGATGGGCAGCGATCAGGCTCGCCTGTATCACGACCACCTGCTGGTCAAGGAACCCAATACCCGGCAACGCACGCCCTGGCACCAGGACCAGCCGTACTACAACGTCGAAGGCCGTCAGAACTGCAGCATGTGGATGCCGGTGGACCCGGTGGCCCGGGAATCGACCCTGGAGTTCATTGCCGGCTCGCACCTGGGGCCCTGGCTGATGCCGCGAACCTTTCTCGACAACCAGGCCAGGTGGTTCCCCGAGGGCAGCCTGGCTGATCTTCCGGACATCGAGGCCGATCGTCCAGCATGGAACATTCTGGGCTGGGAACTGCAGCCCGGCGACGCAGTGTTTTTCCACATGCTGACCCTGCATGGGGCCGGCGGTGTAGGCGGAAATAGACGACGGCGGGCATTTTCCCTGCGTTTTCTCGGAGAAGACATGCGCCATGCCCCGAGACCATGGCGAACCTCACCGGAATTCCCCGGCCTGGTCGAACAGTTGGCCGCCGGCGCCGCTCTGGAACATGAGCTGTTTCCACGTTTGTGGCCTCGCGACCTGGCCTGAACGGTCATTTATCCACCGGCAGGTCGCGCTCGCGGCCTGTCTTTTCGCGTTATCCAGCTTCCATTTTCGTTCTTTGCCCTGGGCGAAGGGGGTAGCTGTGGGCGTCTATCAGTGGAAAGCAGGTTTTTCTGTGGATTAAGCCCTGTGAATAACTGCCCTTCAGCTCAGTTGATAACCGGGCTCCAAAACTGAGGAAAACCACCCCTGTGGATAACCACCCCATTCATCCACAGGCTTAAACCGGTTATCCAAGGGCCTCATTGCCACCTAACCACAGACTTTAAAATCTCTGTACACATTGTAAATAAAGGGATACAGCAATCTATCCACAGATAGGGTGCTGTATAAGAATAAACATAAAAACAAGGTTTTAATAAATCTCTCTCTTTTAATTTCTATTGTCCGCCAGTCATCCACAGCTGGTTAAATTTTGTGCAAAGGGTTCTTTAGAAAGGTCGAAGTCCCTATACTTGCCGCCTTGGTCCAAAAACCAACCCGACAACTACTCCTAATTACTCCTACTTGAAGCAGGCACGAGGTGCGTGGTGGATTTCCCTTCCCGTTTTGAAGTGATCGTCATCGGCGGCGGTCATGCCGGTACCGAGGCAGCACTTGCATCAGCACGCATGGGGGCAAAAACCCTGTTGCTGACGCATAACGTGGAAACCCTCGGTGCCATGAGCTGCAATCCCGCGATCGGCGGCATTGGCAAGAGCCACCTGGTCAAGGAAATCGATGCCCTGGGCGGCGCGATGGCCATGGCTACTGATAAGGGCGGCATCCAGTTTCGCGTGTTGAACAGCCGCAAAGGCCCTGCCGTGCGCGCTACCCGCGCCCAGGCCGACCGCATTCTGTATAAGGCAGCTGTACGCGAGATCCTCGAAAACCAGCCCAACCTGTGGATATTTCAACAGGCGGCTGACGACCTGATCGTTGAACAGGATCAGGTCCGTGGTGTTGTGACCCAGATGGGCCTGCGTTTCTTCGCCGAATCCGTGGTGTTGACCACCGGTACCTTCCTCGGCGGACTTATCCACATCGGTATGCAGAACTACTCCGGCGGTCGTGCTGGTGATCCGCCCTCGATTGCCCTGGCGCAACGACTTCGGGAACTGCCTCTGCGTGTCGGCCGCCTGAAAACCGGCACACCGCCGCGTATTGATGGCCGTTCTGTGGATTTCTCGGTAATGACCGAGCAACCCGGCGATACCCCGATTCCCGTGATGTCGTTCCTGGGGTCGAAAGAGCAGCATCCACCGCAAGTCAGTTGCTGGATTACCCACACCAACGCCCGCACCCACGAAATCATTGCTTCGAACCTCGACCGTTCGCCGATGTATTCCGGGGTGATCGAAGGTATTGGCCCGCGTTACTGCCCGTCGATCGAAGACAAGATCCATCGCTTTGCCGACAAGGAAAGCCACCAGGTCTTCATCGAGCCCGAAGGCCTGACCACCCACGAGCTGTACCCGAACGGGATATCCACCTCCCTGCCATTCGACGTGCAATTGCAGATCGTGCAGTCGATTCGCGGCATGGAAAACGCCCATATCGTGCGCCCGGGCTATGCCATCGAGTACGACTACTTCGACCCGCGGGACTTGAAGTACAGCCTGGAAACCAAAGTCATCGGTGGCCTGTTCTTCGCAGGCCAGATCAATGGCACCACCGGCTATGAAGAAGCCGGTGCCCAAGGTTTGCTGGCCGGGGCCAACGCGGCACTGCGTGCTCAGGGCAAAGACAGCTGGTGCCCGCGTCGCGACGAGGCCTATATCGGGGTACTGGTGGATGACCTGATTACCCTGGGCACCCAGGAACCGTACCGGATGTTCACGTCCCGGGCGGAATACCGCTTGATCCTGCGTGAAGACAACGCCGACCTGCGTCTGACCGAAAAAGGTCGCGAACTGGGGCTGGTGGATGACGTGCGCTGGGCCGCTTTCTGCAAGAAACGCGAAGGCATTGTCCAGGAAGAACAACGTTTGAAGTCCACCTGGGTTCGTCCGGGTACCGAGCAGGGTGATGCCATTGCACAAAAATTCGGCACGCCGCTGACCCACGAATACAACCTGCTGAACCTGCTGAGCCGTCCGGAAATCGACTACGCTGGTCTGGTCGAAGTGACCGGGCAAGGCGCTGAAGATCCACAGGTCGCCGAACAGGTCGAGATCAAGACCAAGTACGCCGGCTACATCGATCGCCAGCAGGACGAAATTGCTCGCCTGCGCGCCAGTGAAGACACCAAATTGCCTGTGGATATCGATTACAGCGGTATTTCCGGCCTGTCGAAGGAAATCCAGAGCAAGCTCGGCGCGACCCGTCCGGAAACCCTGGGCCAGGCCTCGCGGATTCCCGGTGTAACCCCGGCAGCGATCTCCCTGTTGATGATTCACTTGAAAAAACGCGGCGCGGGCCGTCAGTTGGAGCAAAGCGCTTGAGTTCTATGGTCACCCCACAACACGCGGATGAGTTATCCACAGGTGCTCGCCAGCTCGGCGTCGAACTGAGCCCGACCCAGCACCAATTGCTGCTGGGTTACCTGGCCCTGTTGATCAAGTGGAACAAGGCCTACAACCTCACTGCGGTGCGCGATCCCGATGAAATGGTCTCCCGCCATCTGCTCGATAGCCTGAGCGTGATGTCGTTCATCGAAAACGGCCGCTGGCTGGACGTCGGCAGCGGTGGCGGCATGCCCGGCATCCCGCTGGCGATCCTGTTTCCCGAGTCGCAAGTCACCTGTCTGGACAGCAACGGCAAGAAAACCCGCTTCCTGACCCAGGTCAAACTCGAACTCAAGCTCGAAAACCTGCAAGTTATCCACAGTCGGGTCGAAGCCTTCACCCCTGAGCAGCCTTTCAACGGGATCATTTCCCGGGCGTTCAGCAGCATGGAGAACTTCACCAGCTGGACCCGCCACCTGGGCGACCGCGATACACGCTGGCTGGCAATGAAGGGCGTCCATCCCTCGGATGAGCTGTTAGCATTGCCGGCAGACTTCCACCTCGATAGCGAACACGCCTTGGCCGTACCCGGTTGCCAAGGCCAACGCCATCTGCTGATACTGCGCCGCACGGCATGATTGGGAACACAAGCAAGAATGGCTAAGGTATTCGCGATAGCGAACCAGAAAGGTGGCGTGGGCAAGACCACCACCTGCATCAACCTCGCAGCATCCCTGGTAGCGACCAAGCGCCGGGTGCTGTTGATCGATCTTGATCCACAGGGCAACGCCACCATGGGTAGCGGTGTGGATAAACACGGTTTGGAAAACTCGGTCTATGACCTGCTGATCGGTGAGTGCGACCTGGCCCAGGCCATGCATTTCTCCGAGCACGGCGGTTACCAGTTGCTGCCGGCCAACCGCGACCTGACGGCCGCGGAGGTGGTGCTGCTGGAAATGCAGATGAAGGAAAGCCGTCTGCGCAGCGCCCTGGCGCCAATCCGTGAAAACTACGACTACATCCTGATCGACTGCCCGCCGTCGCTGTCGATGCTCACCCTCAACGCCCTGGTCGCCGCCGATGGGGTCATTATCCCCATGCAGTGCGAGTACTACGCGCTGGAAGGTTTGAGCGACCTTGTGGATAACATCAAGCGCATCGCCGAACTGCTCAACCCGGAGCTGAAGATCGAAGGCTTGCTGCGCACCATGTTCGACCCGCGCCTGAGCCTGATGAACGATGTTTCCGCGCAGCTCAAGGAACACTTCGGCGATCAGCTGTATGACACCGTGATTCCGCGCAACATCCGTTTGGCCGAAGCGCCGAGCTACGGTATGCCGGCGTTGGCGTACGACAAACAATCCCGTGGCGCGCTGGCCTACCTGGCCCTGGCGGGCGAGATGGTTCGCCGGCAACGTAAACAATCGCGCGTCGCAGCCGCCCAGCCAACTTAAGGAATCCCCATGGCCGTCAAGAAAAGAGGTCTCGGACGTGGACTGGATGCACTGTTGAGTGGTCCGACTGTCAGCGCACTGGAAGAACAAGCGGTGCAGGCCGACCAGCGTGAGCTGCAACACCTGCCCCTGGACCTGATCCAGCGCGGCAAGTACCAGCCGCGTCGGGACATGGACCCGCAAGCGCTGGAAGAACTGGCGAATTCGATCAAGAGCCAGGGCGTGATGCAGCCGATCGTGGTCCGGCCCATCGGTGGTGGTCGTTTCGAGATCATTGCCGGCGAGCGCCGCTGGCGCGCCAGCCAGCAGGCCGGCCAGGAAACCATCCCGGCGATGGTCCGCGATGTGCCGGATGAAACCGCCATCGCCATGGCACTGATCGAGAACATCCAGCGTGAAGATCTCAATCCCATCGAGGAGGCGGTGGCCCTGCAGCGCCTGCAGCAGGAATTCCAGCTGACTCAGCAACAGGTCGCCGAAGCCGTGGGCAAGTCCCGCGTCAGCGTGGCCAACCTGCTGCGCCTGATCGCCTTGCCTGAGGTGATCAAGACCATGCTGTCCCACGGCGACCTGGAAATGGGTCATGCCCGTGCATTGCTCGGATTGCCGGAAAATCAACAGGTTGAAGGGGCGCGACACGTTGTCGCACGAGGCCTCACCGTGCGCCAGACCGAGGCCCTGGTTCGCCAGTGGCTGAGCGGCAAACAGGAACCTGCTGAACCGGTCAAGCCAGACCCGGATATCGCCCGTCTCGAGCAGCGTCTGGCCGAGCGCCTGGGCTCTGCGGTGCAGATCCGCCACGGCAAGAAGGGTAAAGGTCAGCTGGTGATCGGCTACAACTCCCTGGATGAGCTGCAAGGCGTCCTCGCTCACATCCGCTGAAACATTTCCTTATGTAGCGCGCAGTCGGAAATCACTACCCGGCAGTTGAATAGGGGCTGAACCGCCCCTATACTCTGCGCGCATTTTGTCGGCACAAATTATGCCAAGTTAATGAATTCTGGCAGCCGACCCTTGAGGAGCAAGAGCGATGGAAACCCGCACGCCAAACCGCTTGCCGTTTCATCGCTTGGCGGTTTTTCCGGTTTTACTGGCTCAGTTGATCATTTTACTGATAGCCGCTCTGGCGCTCTGGCAATGGCGTGGAGTCGTAGCCGGATACTCAGGCCTTTGCGGAGGACTGATAGCCTTGCTACCCAATGTGTATTTCGCTCACAGGGCATTTCGGTTTTCCGGCGCCCGAGCGGCCCAAGCCATCGTCCGGTCTTTTTATGCCGGTGAGGCGGGCAAACTGATTTTGACGGCGGTGCTGTTTGCACTGACGTTTGCAGGTGTGAAGCCATTGGCGCCGCTGGCTGTATTCGGCGTCTTCGTGCTGACCCAACTGGTCAGCTGGTTCGCTCCCCTGCTAATGAGAACAAGACTTTCGAGACCTTAGGGCGTTTGAGGCAACCATGTCAGCAGAAACAACCGCTTCGGGCTATATCCAGCACCACTTGCAGAACCTGACCTTCGGTCAGCTACCCAATGGGAGCTGGGGCTTTGCCCACTCCGCAGCAGAAGCCAAGGAAATGGGCTTCTGGGCATTCCACGTCGATACCCTCGGCTGGTCTGTCGCACTGGGTGTGATCTTCATTCTTCTGTTCCGCATGGCGGCCAAGAAGGCGACTTCCGGCGTGCCGGGCGCTTTGCAGAACTTCGTTGAAGTCATGGTTGGCTTCGTCGATGGCAGCGTGAAGGACAGTTTCCATGGCCGCAGCCCGGTGATCGCACCGTTGGCACTGACCATTTTCGTCTGGGTGTTCCTGATGAACGCCATCGACCTGGTACCGGTGGACTGGATTCCACAACTGGCCATGTTGATCTCCGGCGACCAGCACATTCCGTTCCGTGCCGTATCCACCACTGACCCGAACGCCACCCTGGGCATGGCCCTGTCGGTGTTTGCGCTGATCATTTTCTACAGCATCAAGGTCAAGGGCATCGGCGGCTTCATCGGCGAACTGACCCTGCACCCGTTCGGCAGCAAGAACATCCTGGTTCAGGCGCTGCTGATTCCGGTGAACTTCCTGCTTGAATTCGTGACCCTGGTTGCCAAGCCGATCTCGTTGGCACTGCGTCTGTTCGGCAACATGTATGCCGGCGAACTGGTGTTCATCCTGATCGCTGTGATGTTCGGCAGCGGCCTGCTGTGGCTCAGCGGCATGGGTGTAGTTCTGCAATGGGCGTGGGCTGTGTTCCACATCCTGATCATCACCCTGCAGGCCTTTATCTTCATGATGCTGACCATCGTCTACCTGTCGATGGCGCACGAAGAGAACCATTAAGACCAGTCTCGACTAGTCTGATGTCCCTCTCGTTGCGGCGAGAGGGGGCCCGTCTCGGGTCAATGAAACGATTTGTTTTACCGCTTTAATCTAAAAAACCTAAACCATACGACGTAAAAGTCGGGAGGAAAGATGGAAACTGTAGTTGGTCTAACCGCTATCGCTGTTGCACTGTTGATCGGCCTGGGCGCACTGGGTACCGCAATTGGTTTCGGCCTGCTGGGCGGCAAGTTCCTGGAAGGCGCAGCGCGTCAGCCAGAAATGGTTCCAATGCTGCAAGTTAAAATGTTCATCGTTGCCGGTCTGCTCGACGCCGTAACCATGATCGGTGTTGGTATCGCTCTGTTCTTCACCTTCGCAAACCCCTTCGTTGGTCAACTCGCTGGCTAATCACTCGATTCTTCGAGTTGATTGGTGTGACGGACAACGAACGAGCGAGGTGTTGGCGTGAACATTAATGCAACCCTGATTGGCCAGTCCGTTGCGTTCTTAATTTTTGTATTGTTCTGCATGAAGTTCATTTGGCCTCCGGTCATTGCAGCTCTGCACGAACGTCAAAAGAAGATCGCGGATGGACTGGACGCTGCCAGCCGAGCAGCTCGTGACCTGGAACTGGCCCAAGATAAAGCGGGTCAGCAACTGCGCGAAGCTAAAGCTCAGGCAGCTGAAATCATTGAGCAAGCCAAGAAGCGCGGTTCTCAGATCGTCGACGAAGCCCGTGAACAGGCTCGTGTCGAAGCTGAACGTGTGAAGGCTCAGGCTCAGGCCGAGATCGAACAGGAACTGAACGGCGTCAAAGACGCGCTGCGCGCCCAACTGGGCAGCCTGGCAGTCAACGGCGCAGAGAAGATCCTGGGTGCCACAATCGATCAAAACGCGCACGCAGAGCTGGTTAACAAACTGGCTGCTGAAATTTAAGCGAGGGCGATCATGGCAGAACTGACCACGTTGGCCCGACCTTACGCTAAGGCGGCCTTCGAGCACGCTCAGGCCCACCAGCAGCTGGCCTCTTGGTCAGCCATGCTCGGCCTGGCTGCAGCGGTGTCACAAGATGACACCATGCAGCGCGTGCTTAAGGCCCCGCGACTGACGAGCGCAGAAAAGGCCAGCACTTTTATCGAAGTGTGTGGCGACAAGTTTGATGCACAGGCACAGAATTTCATTCACGTTGCCGCCGAAAACGACCGTCTCCTGCTGTTGCCGGAGATCTCCGCTCTGTTCGACCTGTACAAGGCCGAGCAAGAGAAATCGGTGGATGTGGATGTGACCAGTGCGTTCGCATTGAACCAAGAACAGCAAGACAAACTCGCCAAGGTTCTCAGTGCACGGCTCGGCCGGGAAGTGCGACTGCACGCTGCGGAGGATGCCAGCCTTATTGGTGGCGTCGTAATCCGCGCCGGCGACCTGGTTATCGATGGCTCGATTCGCGGCAAACTCGCGAACCTTGCCGAAGCATTGAAATCTTGAGTTTGAAGGGGCAGCAGAGCAATGCAGCAACTCAATCCTTCCGAAATAAGTGAAATTATCAAGGGCCGCATCGAAAAGCTCGATGTGACCTCCCAAGCCCGTAACGAAGGCACTGTCGTCAGCGTATCTGACGGCATCGTGCGGATTCACGGTCTGGCCGACGTTATGTATGGCGAGATGATCGAGTTTCCGGGCGGCGTCTACGGTATGGCCCTCAACCTGGAGCAAGACTCCGTAGGTGCCGTTGTATTGGGCGCGTACACCAGTCTGGCTGAAGGCATGAGCGCCAAGTGCACTGGCCGCATCCTGGAGGTTCCGGTTGGTAAGGAACTGCTGGGTCGCGTAGTCGACGCACTGGGTAACCCAGTTGACGGCAAAGGTCCGCTGAACAACACCGAGACCGACGCGGTCGAGAAAGTTGCTCCAGGCGTGATCTGGCGTAAGTCGGTAGACCAGCCTGTACAGACTGGCTACAAGGCTGTCGATGCCATGATCCCAGTCGGCCGTGGCCAGCGTGAGCTGATCATCGGTGACCGTCAGATCGGTAAGACCGCTCTGGCGATCGACGCGATCATCAACCAGAAAGACAGCGGCATTTTCTGCGTCTACGTGGCTATCGGTCAGAAGCAATCGACCATCGCCAACGTGGTTCGCAAGCTGGAAGAAAACGGTGCACTGGCTAACACCATCATCGTTGCAGCGAGCGCTTCGGAATCTGCAGCACTGCAATTCCTGGCTCCGTACTCCGGTTGCACCATGGGCGAATACTTCCGCGACCGCGGTGAAGACGCGCTGATCGTTTATGACGATCTGTCCAAGCAAGCAGTGGCTTACCGCCAGATTTCCCTGCTGCTGCGCCGTCCACCAGGCCGTGAAGCTTACCCAGGCGACGTGTTCTATCTCCACTCCCGTCTGCTGGAGCGCGCATCCCGCGTTTCCGAAGAGTACGTAGAGAAGTTCACCAACGGCGCAGTGACTGGCAAGACCGGTTCCCTGACCGCTCTGCCGATCATCGAAACCCAGGCTGGCGACGTTTCCGCGTTCGTTCCGACCAACGTGATTTCCATCACCGACGGTCAGATCTTCCTGGAATCGGCCATGTTCAACTCCGGCATCCGTCCGGCTGTGAACGCCGGTGTTTCGGTATCCCGTGTGGGTGGTGCCGCTCAGACCAAGATCATCAAGAAGCTGTCCGGTGGTATCCGTACCGCTCTGGCTCAGTACCGTGAACTGGCGGCATTCGCCCAGTTCGCTTCTGACCTGGACGAAGCGACCCGTAAGCAACTTGAGCATGGTCAGCGCGTTACCGAGCTGATGAAGCAGAAGCAATATGCGCCGATGTCCATCGCCGACATGTCCTTGTCCCTGTATGCCGCTGAACGTGGCTTCCTGACGGACGTCGAGATTGCCAAAGTTGGTAGCTTCGAACAGGCCATGATTGCTTACTTCAACCGCGATCACGCCGACCTGATGGCGAAGATCAACGTGAAGGGTGACTTCAATGACGAAATCGACGCTGGCCTGAAAGCCGGTATCGAGAAGTTCAAAGCCACCCAAACCTGGTAAGCCGCAGCGGGAGCCGCAAGGCTCCCGCTTGCTAACCTGATAGGTGTTACATGGCAGGCGCAAAAGAGATTCGCAGTAAGATTGCGAGCATCAAAAGCACGCAAAAAATTACCAGCGCCATGGAAAAAGTGGCGGTCAGCAAAATGCGCAAGGCACAAATGCGCATGGCTGCTAGCCGTCCTTATGCGGAGCGCATCCGCCAGGTTATTGGTCATCTGGCCAACGCCAACCCGGAATATCGTCACCCGTTCATGATCGACCGTGCTATCAAGCGCGTCGGTTACGTTGTGGTGAGCAGTGACCGTGGTCTGTGTGGTGGCTTGAACACCAACCTGTTCAAGGCCCTGGTCAAGGACATGGCGGTAAACCGCGAACAAGGCGTCGAGATCGATCTGTGTGTGGTTGGTAGCAAGGGTGCGGCCTTCTTCCGCAACTTCGGCGGTAACGTCGTTGCAGCTATCAGCCATCTGGGTGAAGAGCCGTCGATCAATGATCTGATCGGCAGCGTCAAGGTGATGCTGGATGCGTACCTGGAAGGCCGGATTGACCGCCTGTCCGTGGTATCCAACAAGTTCATCAACACCATGACCCAGCAGCCGACCGTGGAGCAGTTGATTCCACTGGAGGCAACCCCGGATCAAGAACTCAAGCACCACTGGGACTACCTCTACGAACCGGATGCCAAGGAGCTGCTGGACGGCTTGATGGTCCGTTACGTGGAGTCGCAGGTCTACCAGGCGGTGGTCGAGAACAACGCAGCTGAACAAGCGGCGCGGATGATCGCAATGAAGAACGCTACCGACAACGCCGGTGATTTGATCAGCGATTTGCAGCTGATCTACAACAAGGCGCGTCAGGCTGCGATCACCCAAGAGATCTCGGAAATCGTCGGCGGCGCTGCCGCGGTTTAACGGTTCAAATATTCAGAGGATCCAGCTATGAGTAGCGGACGTATCGTTCAAATCATCGGCGCCGTTATCGACGTGGAATTTCCACGCGACAGCGTACCGAGCATCTACGACGCCTTGAAGGTTCAAGGCGCCGAAACCACTCTGGAAGTTCAGCAGCAGCTGGGCGATGGCGTGGTGCGTACCATTGCGATGGGCTCCACCGAAGGCTTGAAGCGCGGTCTGGACGTCAACAACACTGGCGCAGCCATCTCCGTACCGGTCGGTAAAGCGACCCTGGGCCGGATCATGGACGTACTGGGCAACCCAATCGACGAAGCCGGTCCTATCGGTGAAGAAGAGCGTTGGGGCATCCACCGTCCAGCACCTTCCTTCGCAGAACAGGCAGGCGGCAACGACCTGCTGGAAACCGGGATCAAGGTAATTGACCTGGTTTGCCCGTTCGCCAAGGGCGGTAAAGTCGGTCTGTTCGGTGGTGCCGGTGTAGGCAAGACCGTAAACATGATGGAACTGATCCGTAACATCGCCATCGAGCACAGCGGTTATTCCGTGTTCGCCGGTGTGGGTGAGCGTACTCGTGAGGGTAACGACTTCTACCACGAGATGAAGGACTCCAACGTTCTGGACAAAGTGGCACTGGTCTACGGCCAGATGAACGAGCCGCCGGGAAACCGTCTGCGCGTAGCCCTGACCGGCCTGACCATGGCCGAGAAGTTCCGTGACGAAGGTAACGACGTTCTGCTGTTCGTCGACAACATCTACCGTTACACCCTGGCCGGTACCGAAGTATCCGCACTGCTGGGCCGTATGCCTTCCGCAGTAGGCTACCAGCCGACCCTGGCTGAAGAGATGGGCGTTCTGCAAGAACGTATCACTTCGACCAAGCAAGGCTCGATCACCTCGATCCAAGCGGTATACGTACCTGCGGACGACTTGACCGACCCGTCGCCAGCGACCACCTTCGCCCACTTGGACGCCACCGTCGTTCTGTCCCGTGACATCGCTTCCCTGGGTATCTACCCAGCGGTAGACCCACTGGACTCGACTTCCCGTCAGCTGGACCCGAACGTGATCGGCAACGAGCACTACGAAACCGCTCGCGGCGTTCAGTACGTACTGCAGCGTTACAAAGAGCTGAAGGACATCATTGCGATCCTGGGTATGGACGAGCTGTCGGAAACCGACAAGCAGTTGGTATCCCGCGCTCGTAAGATCCAGCGCTTCTTGTCGCAGCCGTTCTTCGTGGCTGAAGTCTTCACTGGTTCTCCAGGCAAATACGTTTCCCTGAAAGACACCATCGCTGGCTTCAAAGGCATCCTCAACGGTGACTACGACCACCTGCCAGAACAAGCGTTCTACATGGTCGGCGGCATCGACGAAGCGATCGAGAAAGCCAAGAAACTGTAATCCCGGCGCCCGGCAACGGGCGCTAATTTAGGTTGAGGCAAGCAGATGGCTATGACAGTCCATTGCGATATCGTCAGCGCGGAAGGGGAAATCTTCTCCGGTCTGGTGGAGATGGTGGTTGCGCACGGTGAACTGGGTGATCTTGGTATCGCTCTGGGTCACGCACCGCTGATCACCAACCTGAAGCCAGGTCCGATCCGCTTGATCAAGCAGGGCGGGGAAGCCGAGGTGTTCTACATCTCCGGTGGTTTCCTCGAGGTTCAGCCGAACATGGTCAAGGTTCTTGCCGACACCGTGCAACGTGCTGCCGACCTGGACGAAGCCTCCGCTCAGGAAGCCGTCAAGGCTGCTGAGAAGGCCCTGAATGAAAAAGGCGCAGATTTCGACTACGGTTCTGCTGCTGCACGTCTGGCCGAGGCCGCAGCTCAGCTGCGTACCGTCCAGCAGATCCGCAAGAAGTTCGGCGGCTAAGTCGCAGGCTTTCTGTGTGATTGATTAAAAAGGGTAGCCTCGGCTACCCTTTTTATTTTCCGCAATTCACCCCCCTCTTGGTCGCAGTCTGACCTTCCAGGATTGGTAGCCAGTCATGTCTCTCGAAATCTTTATCCTCGCCGCAGGCCAGGGCACCCGCATGCGTTCGGCGTTGCCCAAGGTTCTTCACCCGGTCGCCGGCAACTCCATGCTCGGGCATGTTATCCACAGCGCCCGGCAACTCGACCCACAGCGTATCCATGTGGTGATCGGCCACGGTGCCGATGTGGTGCGCGAGCGGCTGGACGCCGACGACCTGAATTTCGTGTTGCAGGACAAGCAACTGGGCACCGGCCATGCGGTGGCCCAGGCGGTGCCCTTCATTAGCGCCGACACCGTGCTGATCCTCTATGGCGACGTACCGCTGATCGAAGTCGAGACCCTGCAGCGCCTGCTCAAGCAGGTGGGGCCGGAGCAACTGGGCCTGCTCACCGTCGAGCTGGACGACCCGACCGGCTACGGGCGCATCGTTCGTGATGCCGACGGCAAAGTCGTCGCCATTGTCGAGCAGAAGGATGCTGACGAAGCCACACGCGCCATCACCGAAGGCAACACCGGCATTCTCGCAGTGCCCGGCAAGCGCCTGGGCGACTGGACCGGCCGGCTGTCCAACAACAACGCCCAGGGCGAGTACTACCTCACCGACGTGATCGCCATGGCGGTCAGCGACGGCCTGATCGTCGCCACCGAGCAGCCCCACGACGCCATGGAAGTGCAGGGCGCCAACGACCGCAAGCAACTGGCCGAGCTGGAGCGGCACTACCAGTTGCGTGCCGGCCGCCGGTTGATGGCCCAGGGCGTGACCTTGCGCGACCCGGCACGTTTTGATGTGCGTGGCGAAGTCACCGTTGGCCGTGATGTGCTGATCGACATCAACGTGATTCTCGAAGGCCGGGTAGTGATCGAGGACGACGTGATCATCGGCCCCAACTGCGTGATCAAGGACAGCACCTTGCGCAAGGGCGCGGTGATCAAGGCCAACAGCCACCTCGATGGCGCGGTGATGGGCGAGGGCAGCGATGCCGGTCCGTTCGCCCGGCTGCGTCCCGGTACCGTGCTGGAGGCCGGGGCTCATGTGGGTAACTTCGTCGAACTGAAGAATGCCCACCTGGGCCAGGGTGCCAAGGCCGGCCACCTGACCTACCTGGGCGACGCGGTGATCGGTGCGCGCACCAACATTGGCGCCGGCACCATCACCTGCAACTACGATGGGGTGAACAAGCACAAGACGATCATGGGCGAAGACGTGTTCATCGGCTCCAACAACTCGTTGGTAGCACCTGTGGATATCTCCTCCGGCGCCACCACGGCTGCCGGTTCCACCATCACCCAGGATGTGGCCCCGGCTCAACTGGCGGTCGGCCGCGCCCGGCAGAAGAACATCGACGGCTGGAAACGGCCGGAGAAGATCAAGAAGGACTGAGGTTATCCACAACCGCGGAACCCTGTTCGCCGGCAAGCTGGCTCTTACACCCATCTGTAGGAGCCGGCTTGCCGGCGATTTTTTTCACCTGCGCGCTTGACGAAGTTTCGATCTTGGGTTTTTATTGCTTCCGTTATCTTTCGAATCGAAACTTAAAGCCATCATGTCAAAACGCAACACACCTCAACGTCGCCACAATATCCTCGCCTTGCTCAATGAACAGGGCGAAGTGAGCGTTGACGAGTTGGCCAAGCGTTTCGAAACCTCTGAAGTTACGATTCGAAAGGACCTGGCCGCTCTGGAGAGCAATGGCTTGCTGCTGCGCCGCTACGGTGGAGCGATCACCATGCCCCAGGAACTGGTCAGCGATATTGGCCAGCCCGTATCCCTCTACAAGCAGGCCATTGCCCGCGCTGCGGTGCAGCGTATCCGTGAGCATGCCCGGATCATCATCGACAGTGGCAGCACCACCGCCGCGATGATCCCCGAGTTGGGCCTGCAGCCTGGCCTGGTAGTCATGACCAACTCGCTGAATGTGGCCAACGCCCTGAGCGAGCTGGAGCACGAGCCGGTGCTGTTGATGACCGGCGGCACCTGGGACCCGCATTCCGAGTCCTTCCAGGGCCAGGTGGCCGAGCAGGTTCTACGCTCATACGACTTCGACCAGCTGTTTATCGGTGCCGATGGAATCGATCTGGCCCGTGGCACTACCACCTTCAACGAACTGCTGGGTTTGAGCCGGGTCATGGCCGAAGTGGCCCGGGAAGTGGTGGTGATGGTCGAATCCGACAAGATCGGCCGCAAGATTCCCAACCTGGAGCTGCCGTGGAGCAGCGTCCATACCCTTATTACCGATGATCGCCTGCCCTTAGAGGTCCGCGACCAGATCCAGGCCCGCGGCATAACTCTGATTTGCGCGGCTGTCAGCTAGGAGAGAAACCATGTGTGGAATTGTTGGCGCCGTTGCTGAACGCAATATCACCGCCATTTTGCTGGAAGGCCTCAAGCGCCTCGAATACCGCGGCTACGACAGCGCCGGTGTGGCGGTCTATACCAATGCCGGCAAGCTGGAGCGCATGCGGCGCCCGGGCAAGGTCAGCGAACTGGAGCAGGCCCTGGCCAGTGAGCCGCTGGTCGGCCGCCTGGGCATCGCCCACACCCGTTGGGCCACCCACGGTGCGCCATGCGAACGTAATGCCCACCCGCATTTCTCCGGCGACCTGGCGATCGTGCACAACGGCATCATCGAGAACCACGAAGCCTTGCGCGCGCAGCTCGGCGCCCTGGGTTACGAGTTCACTTCGGACACCGACACCGAAGTCATCGCCCACTTGCTGAACCACAAGCTCAAGGACCTGGGAGACCTCACCAAGGCCCTAAAGGCCACCGTCAAGGAGCTGCATGGTGCCTACGGCCTGGCCGTGATCAGCGCCAGCCAGCCGGACCGCCTGGTTGCGGCCCGCAGCGGCAGCCCGCTGGTGATCGGCCTGGGCCTGGGGGAAAACTTCCTCGCCTCCGACCAGTTGGCCCTGCGCCAGGTCACCGACCGCTTCATGTACCTGGAAGAAGGTGATATCGCCGAAATCCGCCGCGACAGCGTGCAGATCTGGGACATCAACGGCAAGGCCGTGGAACGCGAAGCAGTGCAGTACCGTGATGGCGCCGAAGCGGCAGAGAAGGGCGAGTTCCGCCACTTCATGCTCAAGGAAATCCACGAGCAGCCATCCGTGGTGCAGCGCACCCTGGAAGGCCGCCTGAGTGCCAACCAGGTACTGGTCCAGGCCTTCGGTCCGCAAGCCGCCGAGCTGTTCGCCAAGGTGCGCAATGTGCAGATCGTCGCCTGCGGCACCAGTTACCATGCCGGCATGGTCGCCCGTTACTGGCTGGAAGAACTGGCCGGCATCCCCTGCCAGGTGGAAGTGGCCAGCGAGTTCCGCTACCGCAAGGTGGTGGTGCAGCCCGACACCCTGTTCGTGACCATCTCTCAGTCCGGCGAAACCGCCGACACTTTGGCCGCTCTGCGCAATGCCAAGGAGCTGGGCTTCCTCGCCAGCCTGGCGATCTGCAACGTCGGCATCAGCTCCCTGGTGCGTGAATCCGACCTGACCCTGCTGACCCAGGCCGGTCGCGAGATCGGCGTGGCCTCCACCAAGGCCTTCACCACCCAACTGGTGGGCCTGCTGTTGCTGACCCTGTCCCTGGGCCAGGTACGTGGCACCCTGGCTGCCGGCGTGGAAGCCGAGCTGGTGGAAGAGCTGCGTCGCCTGCCGATCCGCCTGGGCGAAGCCCTGGCCATGGATGGCGTGGTGGAAAAAACGGCCGAGCTGTTTGCCGACAAGCACCACACCCTGTTCCTCGGCCGTGGTGCCCAGTACCCGGTGGCGATGGAAGGCTCGCTCAAGCTCAAGGAGATTTCCTACATCCACGCCGAAGCCTATCCGGCCGGCGAGCTCAAGCACGGCCCCCTGGCGCTTGTGGATAACGACATGCCGGTGGTTACCGTGGCACCGAACAACGAGCTGCTGGAAAAGCTCAAGTCCAACCTGCAGGAAGTGCGCGCCCGTGGCGGCGAGCTGATCGTGTTCGCCGACGAGCAGGCCGGCATGACCAATGGCGAAGGCACCCACGTGATCCAGATGCCGCACATCCACGACATTCTCTCGCCGATCCTCTACACCATCCCGCTGCAGCTGCTGTCCTACTACGTGGCCGTGCTCAAGGGCACCGACGTCGACCAGCCGCGCAACCTCGCCAAGTCGGTGACCGTGGAGTGAGTTATCCACAGTGACCGTCCAGGTGCTCGCTCTTGCAACAAGGCGCTCCACATGAGCGCCTTGTTGCATGGGGCAGGTCACATGGCCGCCGGCTCAATTGGGCGCTAGCAGTGAGCGAAAGCGTGAATCGCTGCGGGTTGGGGCCAGGGTGTACAACTGTTCTTTCTTGTCGATCCAGGTGTAGAGCGCGTATTCCTTGTCGTTGTCACCAACGTGTTTGCCCAGGCCATAAACCGAAAGATGACTGCTCGGGGTATTGCCATACGTGTAGAACATTGAGCAGGTGCGGTTACGTTGTTTGTCGCGCCAGGTGTAGTGATGGACAGCTTGATTGCCAATGTACAGGGGCTCGCCATCCACCGTCAGGTTGCCACGATCAAGGCGATCGAAGAGGAAGTTCATGGCTTCGATCTCGAAACCATCATGGTTGAATTGGTCAAGGTTGCCGACCAGCGTGATTGCAGGATTCAAAGTGGGCATATCAGGCCTCTCTCTACTGTGATGGGTTGCCAAATTGGCAAGCCCATCTCAGCGCCATGCCGCTGCCAGCATCAGTAGGAAACAATTCCGCGACGGCATTCGGGGCGATATTTTCTTGGGCCGGCGAGACAGATCTTTAATCTTCACGATCACTCAAGTGATGGTCCTGGATCATCGAAGCTGACACAGCAAGAGGGGAGCCCAGCCAGGCTCCCCTCTTTGTTATTTCCCTTTGCCTGCCTGCAGCGCTCGTCGCTCAGGCGTGGCGGCGCTGAATAGCGCTCAGCGTGAATGCTGTATCGAAACAATGTCGCCAGTCGACGCGTCGATATCCACCCTGAACATTGCCTGGTCACGTTGGCGGCTGAACATGCAGGTAAAGATGCTGGGCGAAACCTGCGGGAACTGCTCGAACCAGCTGTAGATACCTGCCTCGAGCTGGCCATTGATCAGTAACTGGTCGGCAATCCTGATCTGTTGCTGGCGGTCGCCGGAGACCACGTAGAGGGTTGCGGCCACGCCCGTATCGTCATCGTTCCACAGGATGGCCAAGTGTTGCCGATCCGGCACCACGATCGCCAGCAGGCCGCGGCTGTTGACCACGCTCAGGAGCTGTTCCTGCCAGCGCCAGCGAGCCTCGACGACCCGGCAAGGAGACCACCCCAGGGCGATCATCTGGTCCACCGTCATGTTTTCGTCGATGACCTTGCCGTCTTCGCGGATCCGCTCGAAATCACTAATCACAACTTTCACTCCACAGGCAGCACACCAGGCGTGCCGACAATTTTCAGATTCCTGTCACCGACGAACTCCACCTGCTGCACGCCGCCCTTGTAGTTCTCCAGCGGGCCGGTGATACCACTGTGAATCTTTTGCGGTGCGGTGGTTTCGACGGTGATCACATGGGATACGTCTGTCTTGAATCGATCGAGGATCACCAGTTTATCCCGAGCGTAGGCCTGGCTGGGAATCGGCTCGGGGGCGGCGAAACCTCCGAAGGCTTGCTTGCCCTGCATGATGGCTTCGGCCTGGCCCTTGGCGACGACCATCTGGTATTGCCTTCCCGGTGGCACTATTTCGGTCTTGACCTGGGTGCCTTCCAGCCACGCCGGCAAGTTGCCTTCGGCGACCATCGCCTCGTTGACCTGGGCGGCCGTGCGCACCTCGAGCACCTGCGACTGGTTGGCCAGTCGCGCGGCATTGCGTTCGGCGCTCAACTTGGCCATTTTCGGCCCGGCGCCGAGCAGCGCCAGGCCGGCGATACCTTGCAGCAGGTCACGGTAGCCCGGGCCGAGCCGGTCGCCGAGCTGGCCCAGCAACTCCATGCCGCCATAGATCGCGGCCCCCACCGCCACGGTGGTCAGCAGGGCCGCGAGGCCCGCCATGGCGGCCAGCACCAGCGCGCCGGCGGCGGCGACCAGGCCCAGCGCCTCCAGGCCGGTATGCAGCCAGCCCTCGATATCCAGCACGAATTCCACCTGCAGCGTCGGACCGCCGATGAAGGTGTTCGGGCTACCGGACTTGATATGCGCGCCGCAGGTCATCTTGCTGCTCAGTCGCGCCGCCGGCTTGCCGTTGATGTACACGGTAGCGCTGCCTTCGGCGATGGTGACCGGGAAGGGCCAGGGGGGATGCGCCACGGGAAAGCCGGTACAGGAACTGGACACGTCCTCGCCGGCACGCATGGCATTGCGCAAGTTGACGAATACGTTGGGACTGCCCCTTATGAGTTCACCGGTGGTTGGCTCGGGCAGATCGAAGATGGTCGACAGTCCCTTCACCAGCTGGAACATCGACAGGCCACCGGCGGCGACCGAACCCGCCAGGATCACCACCGCCAGGCCGCCTGTTGCCGCGGTCGCCGCAATGATGGCCGCGCCAATGAGAGCGCCTGCGACCGCGCCGGCGAGCATGGCAGCAACTCCGAATCCATGGGCGATGTCGTCGCCCAACCGCGCTGCGGCCTGTACATCCATGCTGAGACTCCGCCTGCGATGCGATACGCATCTTCCCTGGGGCCAGTGGGTGGCCCGAGCGGCGGATTATCAAAGAGTAACCAGGGGCGCGGCAAGAGCTGAAAGGCAGTCTGTCGTCACAGGGGACCACTCGCGCTTCACGCCGCCGGCGGGAAGGAACCAAACGGCTGGGGTGCACCCTTGTCCTTGCTCGCCTGTCCGCGTTGGATCTTCGAAAAACAATTGAAATCAGGGCGTTATTTTTGTGCGACAGTTTTGGTTCTGCGAATCCACTGCGAGTGCCAGTGGACGCCCCGGCGAATCCCGACTTGTGCACAGGCCGGAATTTTTTATCGCGCTAATGGAAAACCAATGACACTTCGCCTGATTCATGGATGGATGATCGTTCTGATGGTGGCTGTCCTGGGGCTGGGAGTCCTGACCCCAGTGCTCTCCAACAGCCTCTTGCTGCTGATGGACCGGGCCAATTTCATTCCTGCTGAATCGTCCATCTGGACCTTTGAACCGACCCTGATCAACCAGGGTTCCTCTTCCTATTGGCTATACGGTGAAGATCAGCAGTACTACTTCTATTTTTCCTACGCCCAAGACCAACCTTACCGGTTGATTGCCAGAACCAACCGTTGCCCCGGATTCGACAAGCACGAGGTGCAGACCTGGTGCGCTCCCTGACGTCGTGGCCGTGGATTATGCTGCGCGTGCGGGGCGCCTGTCGGGCGGGCGCTGCCAGGTGAGATAAGACATGGACAGGTTTCAGGAAATGCAGGTGTTCGTCTGTGTCGCCCAGGAGCAGGGGTTCGCCGCGGCTGCGCGGCGCCTTAACCTGTCGGCGGCCAGCGTCACCCGGGCCGTGGCAGCCCTCGAACAGCGCATCGGCACCCAGTTGCTGGTACGCACCACCCGCAAGGTGCACCTGAGCGAAGCCGGGCAACGTTATCTGGAGGACTGCCGACGCATTCTCGCCGAGGTGCAGGATGCCGAGGCCTCGGCCGCCGGCATCCACGCCCAGCCACGGGGGCAACTGAGCCTGACTGCGCCGGTGCTGTTCGGCGATCTGTTCGTCACCCCGCTGCTGGTGCGTTACCTGCAACGTTATCCACAGGTCAGCATCAACGCCTTGCTGGTGGACCGAGTGGCGAACATGGTGGATGAAGGCATCGATGTGGCGGTGCGCATCGGCGAATTGCCGGACAGCGGCCAGCACAGCATCCGAGTAGGCCAGGTGCGCCGGGTGGTCTGTGCAGCCCCCGGATTCCTGGCGGCCCATGGTTGCCCCCAGCACCCCGATGACCTGCGCCAGGCTCCGCTGATTGCGCCATCCTCCACCGGCCAGGCGCGCCACTGGCAATTCAACGACGCCGGGCGCGCTCTGAGCCTGCGCCCGGAACCGCGGCTGCTGGTGAGCGCCAACCAGGCCGCCATCAGTGCCGCCTGCCTGGGGCTGGGCCTGACCCGGGTGCTGTCCTATCAGGTGGCCGATCAGGTCGCTGCCGGCCAGTTGCAGATCGTGTTGGCGGATTTCGAGCTGCCGCCCTTGCCGATCCACGTGGTGTACCAGGGCGGTCGCAAGGCGCCGGCGCGGGTACGCAGCTTTGTCGATTTCGCCGTGCAGGCCCTGCGCGAGCATCCATCGCTCAATACTTGATCAGCTTTATTGCGCTGGCTGAAATGCCGGATTGCGATTTCTGGTGATTCTGTTGTTTTGCGTCATGGACCAAGATGGCCCTGCCAGCGCGGCCCTTCGACCGCGTCCCAGCCTGCGGAGTCGAGCATGTCCCTGCTTCCCATCAAGTTCTACAACTTTCCCCGGTCCGGCCACGCTCACCGCGTCGAGCTGATGCTGTCGCTGCTGGACCTGCCTACCGAAACCATCTTTGTCGACCTGGCCCAGGGTGCCCACAAGCAGCCCGAATTCCTGGCCCTCAACGCCTTTGGCCAAGTACCGGTGATCGATGACCAGGGCACGGTGCTGGCGGACTCCAACGCGATCCTGGTGTACCTGGCGCAACGCTATGGCAGCGGCCGCTGGTTGCCCACCGACCCGGTGGGCGCGGCGCAGGTACAGCGCTGGTTGTCGGTGGCGGCGGGGCCGATCGCCTTCGGTCCGGCGGCGGCGCGACTGATCACGGTGTTCGGCGCCACCTTCAATGCCGAGGAGGTCATTGCCCGCGCCCACGGCCTGCTCAAGGTCATGGACCAGGAACTGGCGAACCGGCCGTTCCTGGTGGGTGAACAGGCGACCATCGCTGACGTCGCCGGCTACAGCTATATCGCCCACGCGCCGGAGGGCAACGTGTCCCTGGCCGATTATCCCAACGTGCGGGCCTGGCTGGCGCGGATCGAGGCCTTGCCGGGCTTCGTGCCCATGCCGTCCACGGCGGCGGGGCTCAAAAGCACCTGAGGCGCACCTGCGGAGGCAGCACCATGAGCAGCAGTTCCCCCTGGCATGCCGGCGAGCGGCAGTTGCAGGCCCGGGCCGGAGTGGCCGAGCGCATGGAGGCCTTTGGCACCAAGGTGATCCGCCAGGCGATGCCGGATCAGCACCGGCAGTTCTACGGGCAGTTGCCGTTCATCCTGGTGGGCGCGGTGGATGCCCAGGGCAACCCCTGGGCGAGCATTCTCGAAGGCCCGCCCGGTTTCGCCCAGGCCCCCGAGGCGACCCGGCTGCGCCTGGGCAGCCTGCCGGCCGCCGACGACCCCGTGCAGTTGCAGGAAGGTGCGGCCCTGGGCTTGCTGGGCATTGAACTGCACACCCGGCGGCGCAACCGCCTCAATGGCCGGGTCAGTGCTGTGGACCGCCACGGCTTCAGCGTGACGGTGCAACAGGCGTTCGGCAATTGCCCGCAATACATCCAGCAGCGCGAGCTGCAGCAGGTGCCCTTGAGCGACCCCGCCAGCCGGCCGGCACAGTATCGCGACGGCCTGGATCCTGAGGCTCGGGCCCTGATCGGTGGCGCCGACACTTTCTTTGTCGCCAGCTACGTCGACCTGGACGGCCAGCGCTCGGTGGATGTGTCCCACCGTGGCGGCCAGGCCGGGTTCGTCCGGGTCGAGGGCAATTGCCTGACCATCCCGGATTTTGCCGGCAACCTGCACTTCAACACCCTGGGCAACCTGCTGCTCAACCCCCGGGCCGGCTTGTTGTTCATCGACTTTCACAGCGGTGAGTTGCTGCAGCTCAGCGGCCGCACCGAAATCATCCACGACGGGCCGCTGGTCAAGGCCTTCCAGGGCGCCGAGCGGTTGTGGCGCTTTACCGTGGAGCGGCTGGTACGGCGCCCGGCGGCGCTGTCCCTGCGTTGGCAGTTGCAGGGTTTTTCCCCCAACAGCCTGCTGACCGGCAGTTGGCCGCAAGCCGAGGCTCGGCTGCGCGCCACGGCCCTGGGCCAGCAGTGGCGGCCATTGCGGGTGACCCGGATCGAGGACGAAAGCAGCAGCATTCGCTCCTTCTACCTGGAGCCGGCGGATGCAGCCGGCGCCCCGAGCTTTGTGCCCGGCCAGCACCTGCCCGTGCAGGTCGTGCTCGACGGCCAGCCGCTGATTCGCACCTACAGCCTGTCCAGCGCGCCTTCCGATGATTTTCTGCGTATCAGCGTCAAGCGCGAGGGCCAGGTTTCCCGCCACCTGCATCAGGCACTCAAGGTCGGCGACTTGCTGCAGGCCCGCGCCCCACAGGGGCGTTTCACTGCCGATGCGCTGTCGTCACAGCCACTGGTGCTGCTGGCGGCCGGGGTCGGCATCACACCGTTGCTGTCGATGCTGCGGGAGGTGCTGTACCAGGGCCTGCGCACCCGGCATACCCGGCCCACCTGGTTGATCCAGGGTTCGCGCACGCTTGCCGAGCAACCCTTTGCCAAGGAGCTGCAAACCCTGCTGGCGCAGGCTGGGGATTCAGTGCGGCTGCTGCGCCTGCTCAGCCAGCCGGAAGCCGGGGCCCGGCCGGGTGCTGGCTTCGATCATTGCGGGCGCATCGATGTGCAACTGCTGCTGGCGCAACCGGACCTGGATCTTGACCGCGCAGACTTCGTGCTCTGCGGCCCCGGGGCCTTTACCCAGGGCCTGTACGACAGCCTGCGGGACCTGGATATCGACGACCGGCAGATCCATGCCGAAACCTTCGGCCCTTCGACCCTGCGCCGCCGGCCGGACCCCGAGGCCGTGCCCTTTGCCCAACCGCCTGCCGCCACCCGGGCCGTGGCGGTGCGGTTCCAGCAGGCCGGCCGGGAGCTGTCCTGGGAGCCGGCCAGCGGCAGCCTGCTGCAACTGGCGGAGAGTGCCGGCCTGCATCCGCCATTCAGTTGCCGTGGCGGCTCCTGCGGCACTTGCCAGACTCGGTTGATCAGCGGCCAGGTGAATTATCCACAGGTGCCTGCACAGTTACCGGATCCGGGGCAGGTACTGATCTGCTGCGCGGTGCCGGCGGCTGTGGATAACCTGGTGCCAGCGTTGGTGCTGGACCTGTAGAAGCGGGAAAAACTCCTTGCGGCGATTGCTGCCAACCGCGCTGCTGCGTAGGCTGGCGGCTGCTTTGTCGCAGTAGCTGCGGGTTGTAAGTGAGGGGGGAAGGCCCTGCGGTTCTTTTCGCTGCCTCGCGGGCCCGGCAGCGGCTACAGGCGATGTCGATCAGGTGTATGGCGCCCGGTATTCCGGGGCTTTTGCGTTAAAGGGAATCAACGATTCATGCTCCCCCGGTTTTTGCTCCGTCTTTGCGCCGTGCTGGTCTGCGGGCTGCTGCTCAATGCCTGTCGTCATGAAGAGGGGCCGCCCCTGGATCAGCAGCTCTATATCTGGCAACGCCAGTGGACCCCGGCCCACGCCGACGCCCTGGCAGGCTCGCGGGCGGACTTTTCCACCGTCCGGGTGCTGGCCCTGCAGGCTTTTCCACAGGCCGGCTGGAGCCGGGCGCGGATCGACGCCGCCTTGCTCAAGCAAGACGGTCGCCCACTGATTGCGGTGGTGCGCCTGGATGGCCAACTGCCGTCCCTGAACCAGGACGACATCCTCCAGCAGGTGCAGCAACTGCTGGCCGACTGGCAAGGGCAGGGCCTGACCCTGGCCGGCCTGGAGATCGACCACGACGCCGGCAGCGCCCGGCTGCCGGCCTATGCCGGGCTCCTGCGGCGGCTGCGCGAGGTGCTGCCGCAGCAACTGGCCCTTAGCATCACCGCGCTGCCCGCCTGGCTCGACAGCCGCGAGTTGCCCGGGCTGCTGGCTCAGGTCGACAGCAGCGTGCTCCAGGTACATGCGGTCAGCGACCCCCGGCGCGGGCTGTTCGACCCGCACCAGGCTGAACAATGGGCCAGGCGCTGGGCTGGGGTCAGCGACAAGCCGTTCTACCTGGCCCTGCCTGCCTACGGCGTGGCCTTGCTGCCCGGCACCGCCCAGGCTCCAGTGGTGGAAAGCGAGGCGCCCATTGCGCGCCGGGGCCAGCGTCGGGAGCTGATGGCCGACCCCGAGCAACTGAGCCAACTGGCCAAGACCCTGCGCAATGATCCGCCGGCCCATCTGGCCGGGCTGATCTGGTTTCGCCTGCCGCTCAAGGGCGATGTCCGCGCCTGGAGCCTGGATACCCTGCGCGCGGTGGCCCGTGGAGACGTGCTGGACAGCCGCTTGGGCATCAGCCTGCAGGAGCAGGACGGTCTCTTCGATATCCGCTTGGACAACCCGGGCAATCTCGACCGCCCTTTGCCTGAACAACTGACCCTGGCCGTTGCCCAATGCGACGGATTCGACGGGCTGGGCGGTTATGCCGCCGAGCTGCGTGACGGCCAGCTGCTATTGACCCGCCAGCAGGCCGGCCGTCTGGCGGCGGGCGGCACCCGGGCCGTGGGCTGGGCCCGCTGTACAAAAATTGACCAAGGAGCTGCACATGTTCGTCCCTAGATCCCGCTACCTGCTGTGCCTGAGCCTGTGCCTGCCCTTGGCCCCGGCCTTGGCGTGCGGCCCGACCTTTCCCATGCGCCTGCTGGGGGATCGCCCGCAGACCCTGGCGCAGTTGCCGGAAGGCAGTTTCCTGTTCGAGGTCAGCCGCCTGGGCAAGCCCATCGTCGGGCTCAAGCCAGTCGTCCAGGATGGCTTCAGCCGCGATTACAACCTGCCTGAAAGCTATGAGGTGCAGGAGCGTAACTGGGCCGAACAGCAAGGGCTGGACGACGCCCAGAAAACCCTGGTCAGGCAGTTGCGCACGCTCAATGACCCGCGCCTGGCGGAGCAGCAAGGGGCCAGCCTGCCGCCGGAGATCAACCTCTACACCGCGGGCGCGGTGGCCTTCAGCGCCGGGGATCACGAGCGGGCGGCAGAGTATTTCCGCAAGGTGCTGGCGCTGCCCGCCGAGCAGCGGGCGCTGCGCAGTACCTGGGCCGCCTATTCCCTGGGCCGGGCCCTGCAAGCCATCAGTGAAGAAGCCAACGAGCTGGATGATCAGGGGCGCAGCGACACTTTGCTGGCGGCGCGCCAGGCGTTCGCCCAGACCCGCCAATTGAATATCGACGGCTTCAGCGACCCCCTGGAACTGGGCATCGCCAGCCTGGGGGAAGAGGCGCGCATTCTGAAGAACCAGAACCACTGGAGCGAGGCCATCGACCTGTATGCCAGCCAGAACCTGATGGGTTCGGACGTCGGCTACAGCTCGCTGAAGCAGGTGGTGGGGGAGTTGGGCGGCCTGTCGGACGCGCAGTTGCGCGAGCAGCTCAAGCAGCCTTCGGTGGCGCGCTTGCTCACCGCTTCGCTGGTCTCGCACCTGGGCTGGTCCTTCGGCGAACGGCCGGAATCCGAGGTGAAACTGATCAAGCTGCTGAGCCAGGGCACCGCCGGCACTTTCGACAACGCCGACCGCCTGGCGGCGCTGAATTACCAGAACGGCGATTTCGTCACCACCCAGCAGTTGCTCGAACATGCCGGCGACGGCGGCCTGGCCTGGTGGCTGCGGGCCAAGATGGCCGTGCGCAACGGCGACAAGGTGGCGGCTGCCGCGGCCTATGCCAAGGCCGCCGCGGCTTTCCCCCGGGAAGAGAGCTGGGGCTTTCGCGGTGATTACGACGGCAACTACGAAGACCTCAAGCCGGGCTGCCGGGTAGAAGGCGAAAGCGCCGTGCTGGCCCTGGACCGTGGCGACTATGTGCAGGCGTTCGAGCTGCTCTACCGCAGTGGCGACATTTACTGGCACGACGCGGCAACCGTGGCTGAGCGGGTGCTGACCCTGGATGAACTCAAGCATTTCGTCGACACCCAGGTTCCGGCGCCGCCGCTCGTCCCCCAGCAGCCCGATGCCTACTACGAGAGCCTGCCGATTGCCGCCCAGGTGCGCGAACTGCTGGGCCGGCGGCTGTTGCGCGAGGGCCGCTACGAAGAGGGCTGGGGCTACTTCTACACCCCCGAGCGCCAGGCTATCGCCAAGGCCTACGGCGAGTACCGGCGCAGCGCCGAGTCGGCCTGGCTGCCAACACGGCGAGCCGAGGCCTATTACCAGGCGGGCAAGCTGGCACGGGCTTCGGGGATGGAGATCCTCGGCTACGAGATGGGTCCGGACTACCACAGCCTGTGGGGCAGCTACAGCCTGGAAATCCCTCCGGTACAGGCCGGCCCGCTGATCAGTGCCGACGAAGTGCAGCGCCAGCAGGCCACCACTGCCGAACCCGATGTGCGCTACCACTATCGCTACGTGGCCGGCGAGCTGGGCAACCAGGCGGCGGACTTCCTGCCCCACACCAGCCAGGCCTATGCCGCGGTGCTGTGCAAGGCGGCGCGCTGGACCCGGGGCAGCGATGCCGAGATCGAGTACTACCGGCGCTATGTGCAGAACGGTCCCTTTGTGGAGTGGGCCGGCAACTTCGGCATGAACTGTGAGGAACCGGACTTCGGCAGCGCCAACAAGCGCTACCTGACCCAGTGGCTGGACGCATCCCGTTCCGCGGTGGCCGAGCACAGGCTGGCTGCCGGCGCCGGTGCCGGCGTGCTGCTGTTGGGGGCGGCCTACCTGTTCCGACGCCGCCGCGCGGTGTCCTCGCACAAGGCGACATAAAAGCGTGCCCAGGATCCTGTAGCCGCTGCGGCAGGCTGCGTACGAGCTGGGCGGCACTCCGACGCAGCGGTCGCGGCGATTTCTGGGGCGAACATTTTGCCGGGGATCGCCAGGCAAGGTCCTGCGGACCTTCGCGCAGCTTCGCCGAGGCTCGGCAGCGGCAACAGGTGCCGTCAGGCCTGCTGGACGAACGTCAGGCGCAGGGCGAAGCCGATCAGCAGGCTGCCGAACAGCCATTGCTGCACTCGTTGCGCCGACGGGCTGCGCTGCATCCAGCGGCCCAGCCCGGCACCGGCCAGGGCGTAGCAGCAGTCGAACAGGCCGCCCACGGCCACCAGCAGCACCCCCAGGGTCATGAATTGCGGGACCACCGCACCGGCCTGGGGATCGACGAACTGCGGCAGCAGTACCGAACAAAACAGCAATGCCTTGGGGTTCAGCAGGTTGGTCAACAGGCCGCGCTGGATCGCCTCGCGCCAGCGCAGGGGCGTGGCTGCGGCGGTGCCGGGCTCAAGGTTGGGCAACAGGTTCGCCCGCAGGCACTGGATACCAATCCACAACAGGTAGGCGGCGCCCGCCAGGCGTACCAGGTCGAAGGTCCAGGGCGCGGCCTTGAACAGCGCCGCCAGGCCCAGCGCGGCCAGGGCCACATGGCAGCCGCGGGACAGGGCCAGGCCCAGCGCGGTGGCCAGAGCCTGGGCCTTGCCCTGGCGGGCGCCGGTTTGCAGCAGCAGGATCATGTCGGGGCCGGGCAGCAGGTAGACCACCGCCAGAGCCAGGAAATACATCCACAGTTGCGCCACCTTACACCCCCTTCGTTGTCGAGTCGGTGCGCCCAGTTTAGGGCCACAGGCCAGGGCAGGTGCTTGCGTAATCAACCAACGGGAAAGCTGAAATTGGCATAATGTTCCACTAATGAACGGAATCACCATCTGGATATGCCAAACATGAAACTTGATGCCTATGACCGCAAGATCCTCGCCGCGCTGCAGCGCGATGGTCGCCTGAGCAACGTGCAACTGGCCGAAGAGATCGGCCTGTCGCCGTCACCCTGCCTGCGCCGGGTGCGCATGCTGGAAGAGGCCGGGGTGATCCGTGGCTACCAGGCCACCCTGGACCGCGACGAGGTGGGCCTGGGGCTGACCGTGTTCGTCGGGGTCAAGGTGGAGCGACACAACGATGCCGAGGCCGAAGCCTTCCGCCAGGCGGTATTGCAGTTGCCGGAGGTGATCTCGGCGTTCCTGGTATCGGGTGAATCGGATTTCCTGCTGCAAGTGGTGGTCCCGGACCTGCGTGGCTATGACCGCTTTCTGACTGGCCACTTGCTGAAGATCCCCGGGGTCAGCGACATCCGCAGCAACTTCGCAATTCACACGGTGAAAACCCCGGGGCCCCTGCCATTGGGGCATCTACCGGGCTGAAGGGTTCAGGTCCACCAGTAGCGCACCAGGTGGAAGAAGATCGGCGCGGCGAAACACACCGAATCCAGGCGATCGAGCATGCCGCCGTGGCCCTCGATCATGTGCCCCCAGTCCTTGACCCCGCGATCGCGCTTGATCGCCGACATGACGATGCCGCCGGCAAAGCCCAGCAGGTTGATCAGCAGGGCGATGAGGAACGACTGCCAGACATTGAACGGGGTGATCCAGAACAGCGCCCCACCGATCATCGAAGCCAGCAGGATGCCGCCGACAAAGCCTTCCACGGTCTTGGACGGCGACAGGTTGGGGGCGATCTTGCGCTTGCCGAAGAGTTTTCCACAGACGTACTGCAGCACGTCCGAGAGCTGCACCACGATCACCAGGTAAGCGATCAGCAGCAGGTTGCGGCCTTCATAGCCGGCGATGTCCAGGGTCAGCAGGGCGGGCACGAAGGACACGCAGAACACCGCGATCATCAGCCCCCACTGGACCTTGGAGGCACGCTCCAGGAAGTGCGTGCTGTCGCCACCGAGCGACGCGAGGATCGGCAGCAGCAGGAACACGTAGACCGGAATGAAGATCGAGAACAGCCCGTACCAGTCGGAGTAGATCAGCAGGTATTGCAGGGGCAGGGCCAGGTAGAAGGCCGCCACCAGGGCCGGGTAGTCGCTGCGCCGGGTCGGGGTCAGGGTGAGGAACTCGCGCAGGGCGTAGAACGACACCGCATAGAACAGCAGGATCACCGCCGCGGTGCCGAGCCAGAAGGCGATACCGATCACCAGCACCATCACCCACCAGGCATTGATCCGCGCATTGAGGTTGTCGATCACCGGGTTGGGCGCGCCACGGGTGCGCCACTGGAGGATGAAACCGACCAGTGAGGCCAGTACCAGAATGGCGCCGATGCCGCCGAATAACATCAGGGTCTGCTTATCCATCTCAGGCGTGCTCCGGGGCCAGGGCCAGCAGCGCGGCGCGGCTGCGTTCGAGGAAGTGTTCCTTGGTTTCGTCTTCTTCCACGGTCAGGGGGGCGCCGAAACTGGTGGTGCACAGCAGCGGCAGGGGCAGGAAGCGGCCCTTGGGCATGACCCGGTTGAGGTTGGCGATCCACACCGGAATTACCTCAACCTGTGGATAACGTTTGGCCAGGTGGTAGATCCCGCTCTTGAACGGCAGCAGGCCTTCTTCGGGGTTGCGCGTGCCTTCCGGGAAGATGATCAGCGAGTCGCCGTTCTCCAGGGCATCGATCATCGGTTGCAGGGGGTTGTTATCCACAGCCTCCTTGCGCTCGCGGTCGATCAGCACGCCGTTGAACACCCGATTGATGATGTAGCGGCGCAGGTTGCTTTTCTGCCAGTAGTCGGCGCCGGCCACGGGCCGCGTCAGTTTGCGCAGGGCCGGCGGCAGGGAGGCCCAGAGCAGTACGAAGTCGCCGTGGCTGCTGTGGTTGGCGAAGTAGATCCGCTGCACCGCGCGCGGTGCCGAGCCCAGCCACAGGCTGCGGGCGCCGGTGATGCTGCGGGCGGCGGAGGTGATGAGATTGGCGACCAGGGGTTCGAACATGGGCATTCCTTATCCGGCAAAGGTCAGCCAGGGGCTGACCAGGATCACGCTCAGTATCACCAGCACTTGTGCTGCCAGCAGTAATGCCTGGCGGCGCAGCAGGCCCAGGGCCCCGCGGCTGCGTTGGTCCCAGGGCCGGCCGCCGCGCTGCGCGGGTTGCAGGCCGAGGGCGCTCAGGGCCTGGTCCAGGGCCTGGGTACTGTGTTCCAGGGTAGTTGGGGCGTCGGCCACGCGTTGAAACAGGTCGGCGTCGAAGGCTACCCGCAGCGCCAGGTACTTTTCCACAAGCCCCAGCAGCACCAGGGCCAGGCTGACCAGCAGCCCGCCCAGGGTGACGCTGGTCAGCAGGTACTGGCCCAGGCCATACAGCGCTCCGAGCAGGGTCAGGCCTGTGGATAACTGATCCAGGGCGCGGCCCCGGCGCAGCAGGCTGGCCACGCTGTAGAGCTGCATTTCAGTGGACATGGGCCGTTCTCCCGGCGCTGCTCAGGGCTTGCAGCGCCTGGCGGTGGGCGGGGTGCAGGACGATCTGCGGGCGGGCCCGCTGGATCTGCACGATGGCGGCATCCACCGTGGCTGCGCGGCCGCTGTGCAGCAGCCAGGCGGCAATCGCCGTGGCGCTGCGCGAATAACCCAGGGCGCAGCACACCAGCAGCGGCCCTTGCTGGCGCAGGCGTTCGATGGCGTGGGCGGCGGCCAGGCACTGCTCGGCACTGGGGGCACACAGGTCCAGCACCGGCAGGCTCTGGTAGGCCCGCAGCCCGCGGCTGTCCAGGGACAGCTCGGCGCACAGGTCGAGCACGGCGTCGAACGGGCTGTCCTTGAGCTCGGCCGGTGTCGGCAGGCGCCCGAGCCAGACGTTATCCACAACCGGGTCCGGCTGTGGATGTTTTCTTGTCCACAGCCGCGAGTTGATCCAGGCCGCCGCCAGGTAAGGCGCCTGCAACCAGCGTGTAGCGGGGCTGAGGCTGCCGTCCTGGCGCTTCTGGAACCCCTCGGCACCCAGCAGGGCGTAGTTCAAGGCCACCAGCAACAGCGCCACGGCGGGCCAGATCAGCCACAGCGCGGCGCCGCCCCAGGCAAAGGCTGCCCCGGCGAACAGCGCCGCACCCAGGCCATAGCGCAGGGCCAGCTGGCGGCGCTTCGGGTCCTGGGCCGCACGGGCACTGAACACTGGGCTGGGACGGTCCAGCGGCCATAGCCAGACACACAGCCAGCCGGCCAGGGCGCCTGTGGGTACATCGATGAAGTGGTGTTGATAAGTGCTCAGCACCGAGACCCCGATCAGCGCGAACCAGCCATGCACCAGCCAGCGCCAGAAGCCCTGGGTATGCCGTGCGTAGCAGACCCAGAGCACCACCAGCAGGGCGATGTGCAGAGACGGCGCCTGGTTGAAGGGCTTGTCGAAGCCGGCCAGCACCGCGAACAGCCAGCCGAAAACCCCGTCCAGTTCCGGCCGGGAGAAGGTGAAGCTCAATGGCCAGAGCAGGAAGCAACTGACCGCGATCACCTGGGCGGTGAGCAGGCGCAGGGCGTGGCGCTTGAGCTCGTCACGGCTGCGCGGCAACAGCAGGGAGAAGCCGTAGAGCAGGTCGATGGACCAGTAGGGCACGATGGTCCAGGCCCAGAACGGCATGTGCCGTTCCCAGTCGAAGACCATGCTGCCGACGTCGTCGCGCTGGGCGGTGACCCAGGTGGCGAAGCCGTAGGTGCTGAAGAACAGCGGTGCCAGCAACAGCAGCCAGAGCACTGCGGGTTTCAGCAGGCCCGGCTCCCGGGCCGGCAAGGCGCCTGCGGCCATCATTGCACCCGTTGCGCCAGGGATACGCTGAAGATCCCCCATTCATCCACACGCATGGTGACCTTGCGAAAGCCGGCGGCCTCCACCAGTTGGTCCATCTCCGCCTGGGTGCGGCGGCGCATGACCCAGGCCTGGCCTTCGCGGTGGCTGGTCAGGGCGCGGGCGATCAGTTCCAGCTGCGGGTGCCACGGCTGGCCGGTGTACACCAGGTAGCCGCCGGGCTCCACGGCACTGGCCAGGCCCGCCAGGGAGCCGCCGACCATCTGGTTGTCGGCGAACAGCTCATAGAGCCCGGAGACCACTGCGAGGGTGGGTTTCGGGTCCAGGGCTGCGAGGTCCTCGCGGTCGAAGGCGTTGCCTTTGACGAAGCGGGCGATGTCCCCCAGGCCTTTTTCCTGGATCAGCGCACTGCCGTCGCGCACGTTGATATCGCTGTAGTCGCGCAGCAGGATCGATTCCGGCAGCGGGCTGACCCCTTGCAGGGCTTCGAGGATGTAGCGGCCGTGGCCGGCGGCGATATCGACGATGCGCACTTCGCTGTTTTGCTCACGGAGTTTTTCCATGGCCAGGCGCAGCAGTTCTTCCACATGCAGCTTGCGCTGGCGGATGCCGCGCCAGCCGATGGAGTTCAGGTAGTTCTGGTCGATCATCCGGCCCAGTGCGGAATGCCCGGTGGGGCGGTTGCGGTAGACGTAGTCCAGGGTGCTGCCGGAGTCGAAACCGGTGTCGAAGCCCAGCTTGACCCCCGCCGACAGCTGGCTGCCCAGGCGCATGCTGGAGCGGGTGGCGCGCCAGTACAGGTCGCGCAGGGAATTGTGCGGCAGCGGCGCGGCCAGGGCTTCGGACTCGGCGCAGGTAACGCCCAGGCGGTCGGCGTCCAGCAGGGCAGGGCGGTTCAGCGGGCGCTCGAAATTCTGCAGGATGAAGCGACGGATGCTGGCCATGGCCGGCGCCCGGTTCTTTTCCCCCAGGGTGTCGTGGAAGAAGCCCGGGAGGATGTGCTTTTCCTTGTGCAGGCTGCCCAGGCGCTCGAAGAACTGCTCCTGGGGCTTGCGATGCACCACGAAGTCGGAGCCGGAGATCAGCAACTGGGTCGGCACCTGGATCGCCTGGGCGTCGGCTACCACCCGGTCTGCCGCTTCATACAGGCCCAGCAGTACATTCACCGAGATCGCCTTGGTGATCAGCGGGTCGCTGTCATAGCTGCGGACCCGCTCCGGGTCGTGGCTCAGGAAGCGCGCCTTGACGTAGCTGTTGACGAAGAAGTTGCCACGAAAGCGCCGCATCAGGGCCAGGCCGGGCCGGGCGAAGGGCACGTACAGCTTGACCTTGAACGCCGGCGAGGCCAGCACCAGGGAGCGGATGCGCGGCGCGTAGTCGTGGACCCAGGTGGACGCGATCACCGCGCCCACGCTCTGGGCCACCACAGCGATGTTTTCCTCGGCGATCCCGTGGGCGCTGCCCAGGTGATCACAGAAGGTCTGCACGTCGCGCACGCTGGTAGCGAAGCTCGGGCTGTCGCCACGGGCGCCCGGCGACTGGCCATGGCCACGGGCGTCCCAGGCGAAGAAATCGAACTGGGGCAGGTTCAGCTCTTCCACCAGGTGGGCAATGCGCCCGGAGTGTTCGTGACCGCGGTGGAACAGCATCACCGCTTGCCGCGGTTCGCCAGGGGCCACTTCAGTGGCGGGCCAGTGGCGGTAGAACAGTTCGACACCGTCATGGGTTCGGAACGTCTGGTGTTGAGCGTCGCGCATAGCCATTTCCTTATGCAGAGGGAGCATTGTGCTGAACTTCTTTGAGGCCCTGGCGGACCCGATTGATCAGGGTGTAGACCAGCAGTGCGGCGACCAGTGCCAGCACGCCGTTTATCCACAGGGCGCTGAGCCAGCCCAGGGCGATGCCGGTGGCCAGCACGCCGAGGATGAAGGCGCGGTCGCTCTTGCCCATGGGCCCGTCGTAGCGCCGCGAGGCCCCGACCATGGGCCCGAGCACCCCGGCGTATTCACTGAACAGCGCCAGCAGGGTCACGGCCAGCACCAGCAGCAGGCTGGCCCCGGGCAACAGGGCGAAAGGCAGGATCAGGGCGCTGTCGGCGACCACGTCGCAGAGTTCGTTGAGGTAGGCCCCCAGGCGCGATTGCTGGCCGAATTCCCGCGCCAGCATGCCGTCGATGGCATTGAGCGCCATGCGCAGGATCATCCACAGGGGAATCAGGGCGAACAGCCAGGCATGGCCGGGGAACAGGGCGATGACGGTGCCGACCAGGACCGAGATGACGGCGGCCAGGACAGTGATCTGGTTGGCCGTGGTGCCGTTGTCGTACAGGCGCTGCACCAACGGCCGCAGCAGGTTCTGAAAGCGCGGTTTGAGCTGGTAAATCGAGAGCATGATGGGACGGTTCCTTGTCGCACGCGGTGAGCAGGGCTGGATTATTGCCTTAAATGCCAGGGGGCCGACATCAGAAGTTTTGTCATGAGCAAACAGCTGTCTCTGTGTCTACGACGTACGCAATAGATGAAAAGGCATGGCGGGGGACAAAAATTTCACTCGGCTCGTTATATAGTAACGAATTGTTTCGAATTTCTTCGGGCCTGTGGGTTTATCCACAGGGCCGGACCAGAGCGGCGGGGTGGTATGCAAGTCGATCTTGAGACGCAAGGTGGCGAGGTGGCTGCCTTGCCACGGTTTCAGCAGGCGGCGTCCCATGCGGCGCGTTTGCAGCGCTGGGGCGCCGCTTTGCTGGGCCTGGCGGTGCTGGGGCTGGTGGCGGCGGTGTTTGTCGATCTGTTTGCGGCGCTGACCATCTGGCCGGCACTGCTGGTGAACCTTTCGTGTGCCTTGCTGGTGGTGGTGGCCGGGCTGCAATCGGCGTGCTGGGTCAGCCGCTGGCGCGAAGAGGTGATCACCCCGGCGCCGGTTGTCACGCCCGAGGCCGGGGAGGATCGGCAGCCACAGGGCTGGCTGGCGGCTGCCCTGACCCTGCGCGGGCGGCGCCTGTTGCAGCAGATCGGCGCGCCTACCCTGTGGCTTGGTGGCTGGTCGCTGCTGATCCTGTATAGCGTGGTGCAGGTGTTCAACCTGTCGTTGCCCGCCACCGCTCTGGGCCTGGGTGCCAGCGTGGTGGCGGTGCTGGCTCTGCTGCTGGCGTTTGCCCTGCTGGTGCTGGAACGCCAACTGGCCCAGGAGCACCCAGGGGAATGGCCGGAAGCCGGCGCCCTGGCGCAGCTGCTGCGGGTGGCGATTATCTGTTTGCTGGTGAGCGCCCTGTGCCTGTTGTTCAGCAGCGACACGGCCTTGTGGCCAGTACGGCTGGCGGTGCTGACGGGGCTGCTGCCGGCATGGGTGGCCGGCGAGTTGTTATTGCGCGCGGTGCTGTCGCTGTTCAGCCCACAGCGCGAACAGCTGGAGCCACGGCTTCTGGCCCACAGTTTTGTTGCCGACATGCTGCGTTGGCCGCCCCAACCCCTACTCAGCCTGCAGCATGAATTGCACAACCGTTTTGGCATCGATCTGCGGCAGATCTGGGCCTTCGCCTATATGCGCCGGGCCTTTGTACCGGTATTGCTGGTGGTGTTGGCGGTAGGTTGGCTGTTGACCGGTGTTCATGAACTTTCCATGCAAAATCGCGGTATTTACGAGCGTTTCGGCAAGCCGGTACAGGTCTTTGGCCCGGGCCTGCATCTGGGCCTGCCCTGGCCCCTGGGGCGGGTACTGACGGTGGAAAACGGCGTGGTCCATGAACTGGCCACCAGCGTGGGCGAAAGCTCGCAGCCGCTTCAACCGGCCCCCGCCGAAGGCCCAGCCCCCGCCATTGCCAACCGCCTGTGGGATGCCAGCCACGTGAATGACAAATCCCAGGTGATCGCCAGCGGCAACGCCCAGCAACAGAGCTTTCAAATCGTCAACATGGACGTGCGCTTCGTCTACCGCATCGGCCTGGGCGACGCTGCGGCGCTGGCCGCCACTTACAACAGCAGCGATGTGCCGACGCTGATCCGCAGCACCGCCAGCCGCGTGCTGGTGCACGACTTTGCCTCGCGCACCCTCGACGGCCTGCTGGGCCAGGACCGCACCGGGCTGGCCGATGACATCGGCAGGGCCGTGCAGGGCGATCTGGACCGGCTCGACAGCGGGGTGGAGATTCTCGCCACGGTAGTGGAGGCCATCCATCCACCGGCTGGCGCGGCCAATGCCTACCACGGTGTGCAAGCGGCGCAGATTGGCGCCCAGGCGCTGATTTCCCGGGAACGTGGAGCGGCTGCCGAGCAGACCAACCAGGCGCAGTTGCAAGCCAGCGTGGCCCGCGACCAGGCCCAGGCCGATGCGCGCGAAGTGCAGGCGGCGGCCCAGGCTGCCGACCTGCGCTTTACCGCCGAACAGAAAGCCTACGCCAGTGCGGGGCAGGCCTTCGTTCTCGAGCAGTACCTGAGCCAGCTGAGCCAGGGCCTGAGCCAGGCCAAGCTGCTGATTCTTGATCATCGTCTGGGGGGCGACAGCGCGCCGACCCTCGACCTGCGTACGTTCACCTTGCCGGCCGACCCTTCGGCGCCGCGTAAAGCCGCTCAGCCAGGAGCCGTCCATTGAGCCAGTCCTCCCACTCCCACGATCACGCCGGCCACGACCACGGGCATGGCCATCACCACCATCACGGGCATCACCACCATCATCATGGGGCGCCGGTCGAGGCCGGGCCTTTCCCCTGGCGGCGCATGGGCTGGGCCGTGCTACTGGTGCTGTTTGCCGTGGCCGCGGCGAGCCTGGTGCAAGTGCGCTCCGGCGAAGCCACGGTGATCACCCGCTTCGGCAACCCGGCGCGGGTGCTGCTGGAGCCGGGCCTGAACTGGCGCTGGCCGGCACCCTTTGAAGCGGCGATCCCGGTGGACCTGCGCCTGCGCACCACGTCCAGTGGCTTGCAGGATGTGGGCACCCGCGACGGTTTGCGGATTATCGTCCAGGCCTACGTGGCCTGGCGGGTCCAGGGCGACGCGGACAATGTGCAGCGTTTCATGCGGGCGGTGCAGAACCAGCCGGACGAAGCGGCGCGGCAGATCCGCACCTTTGTCGGTTCGGCCCTGGAAACCACCGCTAGCAGCTTCGATCTGGCCAACCTGGTGAACACCGATGCCAGCCAGGTGCGCATCGCTGATTTCGAAGCGCAACTGCGCAAGCAGATCGAACAGCAATTGCTTTCCACTTATGGAGTGCGAGTGGTGCAGGTGGGAGTGGAGCGCCTGACCCTGCCCTCGGTGACCCTGACCGCCACCGTGGACCGCATGCGGGCCGAGCGTGAAACCATCGCCACGGAACGCACCGCCATTGGCAAGCGCGAAGCGGCGCAGATCCGCTCTGGCGCCGAACGCGATGCGCGGATCGTCCAGGCTGATGCCACGGTGAAGGCCGCGGACATCGAGGCGCAATCCCGGGTTGAAGCGGCGCAGATTTATGGCCGCGCCTACGCCAGTTCCCCGCAGCTGTACAACCTGCTGCGTTCACTGGACACCCTGGGCACCGTGGTGACTCCGGGCACCAAGTTGATCCTGCGCACCGACGCGGCGCCTTTCCGGGTGCTGGTGGATGGCCCGCCAAACCTGCCGGGCAAAGCCGCTGGTTCGCAACCATGAATAAGGTTCCACGTGGAACAAATGAGTTGAGCAGCCCGTGGATCCAGGCCGGGCGTCTGGCATTCATCGCCTTGTACGGGGTGACAGTACTGGCGGCGCTGGCCTGGGCCTTCTCCAATGTGCGGCAGATCGACCCGCAGAACAGGGCCATGGTCTTGCACTTTGGCAAATTGGAAAGGGTGCAGAGTGCCGGATTGCTCTTGGCCTGGCCCCAGCCTTTTGAGCAGGTGGTGCTGCTGCCCGCCGCCGACCGGGTACTGGAGCGGCGGGTGGAGGGTTTGCTGCGTTCCGAGGCGGCTCTGGAAGGGGACCGGGTTGCCACCCTGGCCACGCCTTTGAACGACACCCTGGCCGGGTCCGGTTACCTGCTGACTGGCGATGCCGGTGTGGTACAGCTGGACGTGCGGGTGTTCTACAAGGTCAGCGATCCCTACGCCTATGTGCTCCAGGCTGACCACGTGCTGCCGGCCCTGGATCGGTTGGTGACCCGCAGCGCCGTGGCCCTGACCGCCGCCCGTGACCTGGACACCATCCTGGTGGCGCGCCCGGAACTGATCGGTAGCGACAACCAGGCCGCCGAGCGTCGTGAGCGGCTGCGGGGCGATCTGCTGCAAAGCATCAACCAGCGCCTGGCGCAGTTGGCCACCAGCGGCCAGGGCATTGGCGTCGAGGCAACGCGGGTGGATGTGCAATCGAGCCTGCCGGGCCCGGCGGTCAGCGCCTTCAACGCGGTGCTCACTGCCAGCCAGCAAGCCGACAAGGCGGTCGCCAACGCCCGCACCGAAGCGGAAAAGCTGACCCAGGGCGCCAACCAGCAGGCGGACCGCAGCCTGCAAGTGGCCCATGCCCAGGCCAGCGAACGGCTGGCCCTGGCCCGGGCCCAGACTGCCACGGTGCAGAGCCTGGCCCAGGCGCAGCGCAACGGCACCGACCCGGAAATGCTGCTGCGTATCTACCGTGAACGCCTGCCGAAGATTCTCGGGCAAGCCGGTTCGGTGACCACGGTCAATCCCCAAGACGATTCACGCCTGATCATTCAGGGAGCCGAACAATGACTGCCACCACCCATGCCGCGCCCCCCGCCAGCATGCTGACCTCGGCCGAGCAACGCAGCGCCGCCCGCCAGCTGACCCTGGCCATGCTCGCCCTGGGGCTTCTGGCCCTTGGCCTGGTCTGGCGCTGGCTGGCCCCAGAGCAGGTGGGCGTCAGTCAGTTGCTGTTGGGTGTCGCCTCGCTGCTGGTGGCGGTGCCGGTGATGCGCTCGGCCTGGTTCAGCCTGCGTTACCCGAGCCTGCACGGTATTACCGACCAACTGATCGCCCTGGCGATGCTCGGCGCCTGGGCCACTGGCGACCTGCTGACCGCGGCCCTGTTGCCGATCATCATGATCTTCGGCCACGTACTGGAAGAGCGCAGCGTGATCGGCTCCCAGGAAGCCATCGACGCCCTGGGCCGCTTGACCCGCAGCCTGGCGCGACAGGTACGGGCCGATGGCAGCGTCGTGGAAGTGGACAACGCCAGCCTCAAGGCCGGCGACTTGGTGGAAGTACGCGCCGGCGATCGGGTGCCCGCCGATGGTCTGGTGGTGTCCGGCCAGGCGAGCCTGGATACCGCGCCGATCACTGGCGAATCGGTCCCCCTGGAAGCGGTTCAGGGCATGCAGATATTTGGCGGCGCAATCAATCTCGATGGGCTGTTGCGTGTGCAGGTCACCCGTACCGGCGAGGAGTCGACCTTGGGCAAGGTGATTGCCCTGATGCAAAGCGCCGAGCGCGCCAAGCCGCCCATCACCCGTTTGCTGGAGCGCTATGCCGGCAGTTACATGGTGCTGGTGTTGCTGTTGGCGGCGGTGACCTGGTTCATCACCAACGATGCCCAAGCCATGCTCGCGGTGCTGGTGGCGGCCTGTCCCTGCGCGTTGGTGCTGTCGGCGCCGGCCACCGCCATCGCCGGAATCGCTGTGGCCGCGCGCCACGGCATCCTGATTCGCAGTTCGGCCTTTCTCGAGGAGCTGGCGGACCTGACCTCCCTGGTCGTGGACAAGACCGGCACCCTGACGTACGGCACCTTGCGTTTGCAGGCCATCGACAGCCCCCGGGAAGACCAGCGAAGCCTGCTCACTCTGGCCGCCAGCCTCGGCTCGGCCAGCAGCCACCCGGTCAGCCGGGCCCTGGCAGGGCTGGTGCCCCAGGAAGAGCAATGGCCACTGGGGGACATTCATGAACGCCAGGGCCTGGGGGTGGTGGCCCGTACCGAGGAGGGCGAAGCGGCCCTTGGCCGCCCGGAGCTGTTCCGCCAGTTGGGTATCGACACCAGCCCGGTGCCGGGGCACGACGGGCCGATTGCCGGCCTGGCGCTTGATGGCGAATTTCTCGGTTGGCTGTTGCTGGCCGACAGCGTCAAACCCGAGGCCCGGCATGCCCTGGGCGAGTTGCGCGAACTGGGGTTGGGCCGGCAGTTGCTGCTCACCGGCGACCGCCAGAGTGTGGCCGACAGCCTGGCGCTGGAAGTGGGAATCGCCGACGTCGAGGCCCAGGCCCTGCCGCAAGACAAGCTTGAGCGGGTACTGGAGGAGATCGACAAGGGCTTCCGGCCGATGGTGGTCGGCGACGGCATCAACGACTCCCTGGCTCTCAAGGCCGGGGTGGTGGGGGTGGCCATGGGCGCCGGTGGTGCGGACATCGCCCTGGCTTCGGCGGATGTGGTGCTGATCGGCAGCGACCTGCGACGCCTGGGCACCTGCGTGCGCCTGAGCCGTGAATGCCGGCGGACCTTGCAGGTCAACGTGATCATCGGCCTGGGCTGGACCCTGGCCATCGTCGCCTTTGCCGCGTTCGGCTGGCTGGGGGCGGCGGGGGCGATGATCGCTGCGGTGCTGCACAACCTGAGCACCTTGCTGGTGCTGGGCAATGCCGGTCGCCTGCTGCGTTTCCAGGAGCCGCTGTTGAAGCTGTAGACGCCGCCGCGCAGTTTTTTTCATCCCGGCTGTAACGCCGGGATGCTTCCTCTCTCTAGTGCTATGACGGGATTGCACAAGCACCCGCCGATCCCCTGCGACTATTGAGGAAACAAAAATGAACATGAAGAAAACCGCCGCCGGCGCTGCCCTGGCTTTTGCTGCCGCCACTCTGTTTGCCGGTGTCGTGACTCAAGCGTCTGCTGCCGATGCCCAGGTGCACTGCTACGGCGTCAACGCCTGCAAAGGGCAGAACGACTGCAAGACCAAGGACCACGCCTGCAAGGGCATGGGCGCCTGCAAAGGCCAGGGCTTCAAGGCCATGACCCAGGCCGCGTGTGACAAAGCAGGCGGCAAAGTCGGCGAGTAAGCGGCGTTCGAGTGCTGCCGCAGTGGGGTTGGCAACCACTGCGGCCACTTGGCAAGGAGTTGGCGATGTCTGAATTTTCTTCCAGCCTGGGCTATGGCCTGGGTTTGCGCAGTGCCTACTACCAGCAGATTCTCGACGAGGCGCCCAACGTCGACTGGTTTGAAGTGGTGTCCGAGAACTTCATGGTGCAGGGCGGCAAGGCGCTGTATTACCTGGATGCGATTGCCGAGCGCTACCCCATCGTGATGCACGGGGTGTCGCTGTCCATCGGCGGCCCCCATGCCCTGGACCGGGATTACCTGCTGCGGCTCAGGCAACTGGCCAGCCGGGCAAACCCGGCGTGGATCTCCGATCACCTGTGCTGGAGCCGGGGCAACGCCCATCAACTGCACGACCTGCTGCCGCTGCCCTACACCGAGGAGAGCCTGCACTACGTGGCAGGGCGAGTGCGTCAGGTGCAGGACATTCTGGAGCGCCCCCTGGTGCTGGAGAACGTCTCCAGTTATGTGCGGGCGGCGGCCGACGAGTTCAGCGAGTGGGAATTTCTCGCCGCCTTGAGCCAGCTCAGCGGCTGCGAACTGCTGCTGGATGTGAACAACGTCTACGTCAGTTCGCGCAACCATGGTTTCGATCCCTGGCACTTCATCCAGGCGCTGCCGGCGCAGCGCGTGCGGCAACTGCATCTGGCCGGGCACCAGGATTATGGCGACTACGTGATCGACACCCACGACCACCCGGTCTGCGATCCCGTCTGGGCGCTGTATCAACGCACCCTTGAACACCTGGGGCCGGTGGCCACCCTGCTGGAGCGCGACGATCATTTTCCACCCCTGGAAGAGCTGCTCAGCGAACTGCACAAGGCCCGAGATCTCGGGCAACAGATCCTGGCCGGGAGGCAGCAATGCGCCTGAACGACTGGCAACTGGCTTTTGAAGCCTATCTGTTGGGTGAACAGGCCCAGGCCCGCGCCGTCCTGCAAGACAGCCTGATCGGTGGCCCGACCCTGGATGTCGAGACCGGCCTGGCGATCTATCACAACGCCTACATGGCCCGGTTGCAGGAGGTCATGGGCAGCGACTTCCCGGCCATCCGGCACTGGTTGGGGGATGCAGAATTCCAGGCCCTGACGCAGGCCTATATTCGCCAGTGCCCGTCCCGGCATTTCAGCCTGCGCTGGCTGGGGCAGGGCTTTGCCAAATTCATCCAGGGCCATCTGGTGCCGGAGCAGGGCGCACCCCTGGCGGAACTGGCGCGTCTGGAGTGGGCCTTCACCCTGGCCTTCGACGCAGCCGAAGCCCAGGTGCTGACGGTGGCGGCCATGGCCGGGCTGGATGTCGAGCAATGGCCGCAGCTGCAACTGCGCCTGGCGCCCTGTGTGCAATGGCTCGACTGCCGCTACAACAGCGTGGCCCAATGGCGCGCGGTCAAGGAGCAGGCGGATTTCCCCCGCAGTGCTTTACTCGATCAGCAGCAGCTGTGCCTGGTCTGGCGAGCGGACCGGGTCTGCCGTTATCGCAGCCTGCCAGCCGAAGAGGCCACAGCGCTGCGGGGCATGATCGAGCAACGGTGGAATTTTGCGGAACTCTGCGCCGGGCTGGCCGTCACTTATGCCGAGGGGGCCCCGCTGCAGGCGGTTACCTGGTTGAAACAGTGGGTCGAAGATGGCCTGGTGATGCGCAGCGAATCATAGAAAACCACTATCAAATCGATAGCCTGCTATTTTCTAGGATGGTCTACCCTCATTTCAGACGTCTGAAACAAGGGGGATTTTCCATGCTCGCGCAACTTCCACCGGCCTTACAGAATCTGCATTTGCCTTTACGCCTGCGGCTCTGGGACGGCCATGAATTCAATCTGGGGCCGGAGCCCAACGTCACGATCGTGGTCAAGGACCCGCAATTGGTGGCGCAGCTGACTCACCCTAGCCTGGACGCCTTGGGGGGCGCCTTTGTCGAGGGCAAACTGGAACTGGAAGGTTCCATCAGCGAAGTCATCCGGGTCTGCGACGAACTGAGCCAGGCCTTGCTCGACGATGACGACGGCAACCAGCCGGTGCGCTCGCTGCACGACAAGGCGACCGACGCAGCCGCGATTTCCTATCACTACGACCTTTCCAACGCCTTCTACCAACTGTGGCTCGACAGCGACATGGCCTATTCCTGCGCCTATTTCGAGACCGGAAGCGAGTCTCTGGAACAGGCCCAGCAAGCCAAATTCCGCCATCTGTGCCGCAAGCTGCGCCTGCAACCGGGGGACTACCTGCTGGATGTCGGGTGCGGCTGGGGCGGGCTGGCCCGCTACGCCGCCCGTGAGTTCGGCGCCAAGGTGTTCGGCATCACCTTGAGCAAGGAACAGTTGGCCCTGGCCCGCGAGCGAGTGACCGCCGAAGGCCTGGACGACCTGGTGGACCTGCAACTGCTGGATTACCGCGACCTGCCCCAGGATGGCCGCTTCGACAAGGTGGTCAGTGTCGGCATGTTCGAGCACGTCGGCCACGCCAACTTGCCGGGGTACTGCCAGACCCTGTTCAGGGCCGTGCGCGAGGGCGGGTTGGTGATGAACCACGGCATCACCGCCAAGCACACCGACGGCCGCCCGGTGGGCCGCGGGGCCGGGGACTTCATCGAGCGCTATGTGTTTCCCAATGGCGAGCTGCCGCACCTGGCAATGATCTCGGCGTTCATCAGCGAGGCGGGGCTGGAAATTGTCGATGTCGAGAGCCTGCGCATGCATTACGCGCGGACACTGGATCACTGGAGCGAACGCCTGGAAGACAATCTGGAAGCCGCCGCCAGGCAGGTTCCGGAGCAGGCGCTACGGATCTGGCGGCTGTACCTGGCGGGCTGCGCCTATGCCTTTGCCAAGGGCTGGATCAACCTGCACCAGATCCTTGCGGTCAAGCCCCATGCCGATGGCAGCCATGAACTGCCCTGGACCCGGGATGACCTCTACCATCCATAAGTTTGGCCCTTAAAGGATCGGAGAAATCAGCCGCGCGACCCGCATGCCCAGTTGTTGCAGGCGGTGGGTCTGGCGGCTTTCTTCCTTGGCGATTTCCCGGGCCTTGGCGAAGTCGGCTTCCAGCATGTGTTCCACTTCGGTGGCGAAGTCGTCGTCCACCGTCAGCAGCATCACTTCGAAATTCAGGCGGAACGAACGGTTGTCCAGGTTGGCGCTGCCAATGGCGCTGATTTCGTTGTCGATCAGCACCACCTTCTGGTGCAGGAATCCCGGCTGATAGCGGAATACCCGCACCCCGGCGCGCACCGCTTCAAAGGCGTACAGGCTGGAGGCGGCATAGACGATGCGGTGGTCCGGGCGGGCGGGCAGCAGGATGCGCACATCCACGCCCCGCAGCACCGCCAGGCGCAGGGCAGCGAACACCGCCTCATCGGGAATGAAGTACGGGCTGGTGATCCACACCCGCTCGGTGGCCGCGTGGATGGCCTCGACAAAGAACAGCGAGCAGGTTTCGTAGGCATCGGCCGGGCCGCTGGCCAGCAGTTGGCAGAGCACGCCGTCGTCCGGGTAGGTGTCCGGGAGGATCAGCGGCGGCAGTTCCCGGGCGGCCCAGAACCAGTCTTCGGCAAAGGACTCCTGCAGGCAGGCCACCACCGGTCCGCTGACCTGCACGTGGGTATCACGCCAGGGCGCCAGGGGCGGCTTCTTGCCCAGGTATTCGTCACCGACGTTATGCCCGCCGACGAACCCCAGCATGCCGTCCACCACCACGATCTTGCGGTGATTGCGGAAGTTCACCTGGAAGCGGTTGAGCCAGCCACTGCGGGTGGCGAAGGCGTGCACCTGGACCCCGGCGTCGCGCAGGGTCTGTACGTAGCTGGCGGGCAGGGAGTGGCTGCCGATGCGGTCGTAGAGCAGGTGGATCGACACGCCCTCGGCGGCCTTTTCCAGCAGCAGGCGTTGCAGGCGCCGGCCCAGTTCATCGTCGTGGATGATGAAGAACTGGATCAGCACCGCCTTGTGGGAGCGGCGGATGGCATTGAAGATCGCTTCGAAGGTGGCGTCGCCGTTGACCAGCAGGCGCACCTGATTGTTGGCCAGGCACGGCATGCGCCCCAGCTTGGGCATGGCCCGCAGCGAGGCGTAGGCCTTGGAGGCGCGGGCGGTTAGGGCTTCTTCCACCCAGGGGCGCCAGTTCAGCTCATTGATGGCTTTGTGCATTTCCACATTGGCCTGACGCCGGGCCTGGATGTAGGCGTCGAAGGTACTGCGACCAAACACCAGGTAGGGAATCAGGGTCAGGTAGGGCATGAACAGCAGCGACAGGGCCCAGGCGATGGCGCCCTGGGCGGTCCTGACGGTGAGTACCGCGTGGATCGCGGCGATCAACCCGAGAAAATGCAGCAGTGCGATGAGATAGCCGAAGATGTGCGGGCCAAAATAATCCATGGGGCAGCCTTGCTCCTGAAGATTCAATGCCTAACAGACCATGTTCCACGGTGAATGTCGCTATTTTATTCTGCATGCAACACCGTGCCCCGGCTGAAGTCTAACGGCCACTATTGTCTAGGAGTCATTCGATGAAACTTCGTTTACTGGGTTGGGCCTTGGCGGCGGGGTTGGCGCTTCCGGTGGTGGCGCAGGCGCAGATGCTGCAGCCGGGGTTGTGGGAGCTGACCAGCAGCAATATGAAGATCGACGACCAGAACATGCCGGACCTGTCGCTGATCCTCGGCCAGTTGCAGCAGCAGATGACCCCGCAACAGCGGGCGATGCTGGAGAAACAGGGTGTGACCATGGGCGGCAAGGGGATTCGCGTGTGCCTGACACCGGCCCAGGTGCAGTCGGACACCATCCCGCTGCAGGACCCGCAGTCGGGTTGCCAGCAGCAGGTGACCGAACGCAGTGGCAATCAATGGAAGTTCCGCTTCAGTTGCCCCAAGGCCCAGGGCAATGGAGTGGCCACGTTCATCAGCGATCGTGAGTTCACCACCAACGTGGCCGGCACCTTCAACGCCACCGGCCTGCAGCAGAAGGGCAGCATGGACACCCGTGCCGTGTGGCTGGGCCAGGACTGCGGCACGGTCAAACCCCGCGCCTCCTGACTTTTGGCTGACGCTGGCGCTGCTCGTGCCCCGGGCAGCGTCTAGCGCATCCGGGCCAGGGCCTGCTCCAGGCTCAGGCGGCCCAGGTCTTCGCCATTTCGGCTGCGCAGGCTGACGTAGCCTCCGTCCTTTTCCTTTTCCCCGACCACCAGCAGGTAAGGCACTTTCTGCAGGCTGTGTTCGCGAATCTTGTAGCCGATCTTTTCGTTGCGCAGGTCGGCGCTGGCCCGCAGCCCGTGACGGCGCAAGCTGTCGCTGATTGCCCGGGCGTAGTCGGCCTGGGCTTCGCTGATGTTCAGCACCACCGCTTGTTGCGGTGCCAGCCACAGGGGCAGGGCGCCGCCATGGTGTTCCAGGAGAATGCCGATGAAGCGTTCCAGGGAACCAAACAACGCCCGGTGCAGCATCACCGGCTGGCAGCGTTCGCCGCGCTCGTCGATGTAGCTGATGGCGAAGCGCTCGGGCAGGTTGAGGTCCACCTGCAGAGTGCCGCACTGCCAGTCGCGACCGATGGCGTCGCGCAGCACGAACTCCAGCTTGGGGCCGTAGAAGGCGCCTTCCCCGGGGTTGATCCGGTAGTCGATGTGCATGCTCTGCAAGGCACCGACCAGGGCCTTTTCCAGTTGGTCCCAGACCTCATCGCTGCCGATGCGGTGGTCGGGGCGGGTCGAAAGCTTCACCGCCACCTGGTCGAAACCGAACTCCTTGTAGATGTCGAATACCAGGGCAATGGTGGCGGCGCATTCGCTTTGCATCTGTTGCGGGGTGCAGAAGATGTGGGCGTCGTCCTGGGTGAAATGGCGCACTCGCAACAGGCCGTGCAGGGCCCCTGAAGGTTCGTAGCGGTGGACTTTGCCGAACTCGGCGATGCGCAGTGGCAGGTCGCGGTAACTCTTGCGGCCATGCCCGAAGATCGCCACCGCGCCGGGGCAGTTCATCGGCTTGAGGGCGAAGGTGCGCTGGTCTTGCGTGGTGGTGGTGAACATGTGGTCGCGGTAGTTCTGCCAGTGCCCGGAGGTTTCCCAGAGGCCGCGGTCCATCACGTCGGGGGTGTTCACTTCCTGGTAGCCGGCCTGTTCCTGGCGCCTGCGCATGTAGCCGATCAGTTCCTGGAACAGGGTCCAGCCCTTGGCGTGCCAGAACACCGAGCCCGGCGCGCAGTCGTCGAAATGGAACAGATCCAGCTGCTGGCCGAGCTTACGGTGGTCGCGCTGTTGCGCCTGTTCCAGGCGCAACAGGTAGGCCTCAAGTTCCGGGCGGGTGCCCCAGCAGGTGCCGTAGATCCGCTGCAGCGGTGCGTTGCGGGCGTCGCCGCGCCAGTAGGCTCCGGCCACCTTGGTCAGCTTGAAGGCGCGCAGTTGGCCAGTGGAACGCAGGTGTGGCCCACGGCACAAATCTTCGAAATCCCCTTGACGGTACAGCGACAGCACAGCATCTGGCGGCAAGTCGCGGATCAGCTCGACCTTGTAGTGCTCGCCCAGGTCGGCGAAATGCTGCAGGGCCTGCTCCCGGGACAATTCCCGGCGGCGCACCGAATGATTGGTGGCGGCCAGGCTATGCATGCGCGCCTCGATCAGTTCCAGGTCCTCTGGGGTGAAGGGGCGCTCGTAGGCGAAGTCGTAGAAGAAGCCATCCTCGATCACCGGGCCGATGGCCACCTGCGCCGAGGGGAACAGCTGTTTCACCGCCATCGCCAGCAGGTGCGCGCAGGAGTGGCGCAGTACTTCCAGGCCCTCGGGGTCGCGGGCAGTGACGATGCTCAAGCGGGCGTCGCTGTGCAACAGGTAGTCACAGTCCACCAGTTGGCCGTTCACTCGCCCGGCCACGGCGGCCTTGGCCAGGCCGCTGCCGATGCTGGCGGCCACCTCGAAAACGGACAACGGCTGGTCGTACTCACGGCACGCGCCATCAGGCAGGGTGATGCGGATCATCTTCGGCGGTCCTTGGGGTCGGGCTATTAACGGGTGAAGCGCAGGGGCAGGCCCTGACAGTCGTCGTACAGGCGGCCCTGGTGCCAGGCGAGCTGGCCCGACACCAGGGTGCTGCTGACGCTGTGGCGAAAGCGCTGGCCGGCAAAGGGCGTCCAGCCGCAGTGGGCGAGGATTGGCTGGCTGTCCACGGCCAGGCCTGTGGGCTCGGCGCGGACCAGCACCAGGTCGGCCCAGTAGCCTTCGCGCAGGTAGCCGCGATCGGGAATGGCGAACAGGTCGGCGACTCGGTGGCTGGTTTTTTCCACCAGGGTGGTCAGGGGCAGCACCCGGTCGGCCACCAGTTCCAGCAGCGCTGGCAATGCATGCTGCACCAGCGGCAGGCCGGAGGGCGCGCGGCTGTAAGGCAGCTGTTTCTGCTCCCAGGTATGGGGCGCGTGGTCGGTGCCGATGACATCCAGGCGCTGGCTGTTCAGGGCCTGGCGCAGGGCATCGCGATCGGCCTGGGTCTTGATCGCCGGGTTGCATTTGATCAGGTGGCCGAGGCGCGGGTAGTCGCGGTCATCGAACAGCAGGTGATGTACGCAGACCTCGGCGGTGATGCGCTTTTGCGCCAGGGGCCGGTCCTCGAACAGCGCCAGTTCCCGGGCGCTGGTCAGGTGCAGCACGTGCAGGCGGGTGCCGTGTTTCTTCGCCAGTTCCACCGCCAGGGATGAGGAGCGAAAGCAGGCCTCGGCATCGCGGATGTGCGGGTGGGCGGCGGCGGGAATCTGCTCGCCATAGAGTTGCAGCCAGCGCTGTTGCCGGGCCTGGATGCTGGGGGTGTATTCGCAGTGGGCCAGGAGCAGGGTCGGCACCTGGCGGAACAGCCGGTCCAGCACCTCGGGATCGTCCACCAGCATGTTGCCGGTGGAGGCCCCCATGAACACCTTGACCCCGGCCACCTCCGTGGGGTCCAGGGCGGCGACGAGGTCGAGGTTGTCGTTGCTGACCCCGAAGTGAAAGCCATAGTTGGCCACCGAAACGCTCGCTGCGCGGCGCTTCTTGTCGTTCAGGGCGGCAAGATCCAGGGTCGCCGGCGAGGTGTTGGGCATGTCCATGAAGCTGGTGATGCCACCGGCCACCGCCGCCCGCGACTCGCTGTACAGGCTGCCCTTGTCCGGCGCGCCGGGGTCGCGAAAGTGCACCTGGTCGTCGATCATGCCCGGCAGCAGCCACTGGCCGCGGGCGTCGATTTCGATCTCGGCGCTGAGGTGGTCCAGGCTGCCGATGGTGTCGATGCGTCCGTGCGCCACCAGCACGTCGGCGTCGAATTCGCGCCCTTCGTTCACCAGGCGGGCGTTGCGGATGAGAATTCGGCTCATGCTCAAAACTCGTTCTGCAGGGCCTTGTAGCCACGCACCAGGTCGACGTTGGTGCGCGCCACGTCTTCGGAAAACTCCGAGGCGCTGACACTCACGGGAGGGAACTGCGCCAGGTCGGTCTTGGGCCCGATGCGGGTGGTGGAGGGCACGTAGAAACCCGGCGGCAGGTCGCGGCCATCCACCACGGAGTTGTGTCGAACTACGCTGCCGTCGCCCACTTCGCAGTTGAACAGCACGCTGTTGAAACCGATGAACACTCGGTCGCCGACCACGCAGGGGCCATGGACGATGGAGCGGTGGGCGATGGAAGTGTGCTGGCCGATGGTCACCGCCGCGCCGGATTTGGAGTGGATCACCACGCCATCCTGGATGTTCGAGTTGGCGCCGATGGTGATGGCTTGCATCTGGCCGCTGGCGTCCACTTCGTCGGCGCGGATCACCGCGTAGGGGCCGACGAAGACGTTGTCGCCGATCACTACCTTGCCGCAGATGATGGCCGTCTTGTCGACGTAGGCGGATTCGGCGATCACGGGCAGATCGCCGGAGGGGTTTTTACGAATCATGGCGCGAGTCCTTCAAGGGGGAACTGATGACTTCCACCGCGCCATCGCGAATGGCGTTGTAGAAACAGTTGGGGCGCCCGGTGTGGCAGGCCGGTCCTTGCTGATCCACTAGCAGCAGCACGGCATCGCCGTCGCAGTCCAGGCGCGCTTCGATCAGGCGCTGGCGATGCCCGGAGCTTTCGCCTTTGCGCCACAGGCAGCGACGCGAGCGCGACCAGTAGCAGGCCTGGCCGCTGGCCAGGGTTTCGCCCAGGGCCTGGCGGTTCATCCAGGCCAGCATCAGCACCTCGCCGCTGTCGTGCTGCTGGGCAATGGCGGCGATCAGGCCGTCGCTGTTCCAGGGCAGGGCGTCGAGCACTGCGGTCAAGGCCCAGCGGCTGCCTTGGGGCGCGGCTTCCAGATCCAGCAGCGACAGCGGTGGGCGGCGGATCATGGTCGGCTCAGGGCCTCGTACAGGGTGTCGAGGTTGTACTCGAACAGGCCGGTGAAGGTACTGGCCGGACCGCTGGCCGAGAGCGCATCGGAGTACAGGGTGCCGCCGATATGGGCGCCGCTTTCGTCGGCGATCTGCTTGAGCAGGCGGGCGTCCTTGATGTTCTCCATGAACACTGCCTTGACCTTGGCGTTGCGGATCTGGGTGATCAGCGCAGCCACTTCGGCGGCTGAAGGTTCACGCTCGGTGGACAGGCCCTGGGGCGCCATGAAGTCGATACCGTAGGCCTGGCCCAGGTAGCCGAAGGCGTCGTGGGAGGTGACGATCTTGCGGTTGCCCGGGGGCAGGGAACCGAGCTTGGCCTTGGCCTCGGCCAGCAGGCGATAGATCTGTTTCAGGTAGGCCTGGCTGTTGCGCTGGTAGTCGGCCTGGTGGGCCGGGTCGGCAGCGATCAGCGCCTTGGTGATGTTGCTCACATAGAGCTCGCTGTTGGCCAGGTTGTGCCAGGCATGAGGGTCGGGAACGCTTTCGCCGTCTTCCTCCAGGGTGCGCGGAATAACCCCGCGGCTGGCAGTGACGACCTGGGCCTGGGTGGCGGTGCTGGCCACCAGGCGGTCCAGCCAGGGTTCGAAACCCAGGCCATTCTTGATGATCAGCCGGGCCTTGAGCAGGGCCTTGGCGTCATCCGGGCTCGGCTCGTAGGTGTGGGCATCCTCGTCGGCACCCACCAGGTTGTTGATGTGCACATGCTCACCGCCGACCTGGCGGGTCATGTCGGCGAGGATGCTGAAGCTGGTGACCACCGCCAGCTTGTCCGCCGCCTGGGCAGTAGGCAGCGACAAAGGCAACAGCAGGCTGAACAGCACGAGTAGAGCGCGCATCGGGAAACACCTCATGGGGATGTGAGCAAAGGTGGGCGGTGCAGCAAGCCGTGCACCGGACCGAACACCACGGACAGCAGGTACAGGCCGCCGGCCACCAGCACGATGGCCGGGCCGCTGGGCAGCGAGTAATGGAACGACAGCAGCAGGCCAAGCCACACCGAGAGGCAGCCAAACAGCGCGGCGATGCCGATCAGGGCGGGCAGGCGTCGGCTCCAGAAACGCGAGGCGGCGGCCGGCAGCATCATCAGGCCCACCACCATCAGCGCGCCGATGGCCTGGAAACCTATCACCAGGTTGAGCACCACCAGGGTCAGGAACAGGCCGTGGGCCAGGGGGCCGAGGCGGCTGACGCTGTGCAGGAACAGCGGGTCTAGGGTGTCCAGCAGCAGGGCTTTGTAGATCAGCGCCATGGCCAGCAGGCTGAAGAGCGAGACCAGCAGCATGCCGTTCAGGGTCGTGCCATCCACCGCCAGGGCCGAGCCGAACAGCAGGTGCAAGAGGTCCAGGCGCTTGCCCGCCAGCCCGAGGATCAGCACGCCGCTGGCCAGGGAAATGGGGTAGATGGCGGCGATGCTGGCGTCTTCCCGCAGGCCGGTGCGCCGGGTGATCCAGGCGGCCAGCCCGGCCATGCCCAACCCGGCACCGAGGCCGCCCAGGGTCAGCGCCGGCAGGCTGAGACCGGCGAACCAGAAGCCCAGGGCGGCGCCCGGGAGAATGCCGTGGGCCACGGCGTCACCGATCAGGCTCATGCGCCGCAAGATCAGGAACACCCCCAGGGGCGCGGTGCTGCAGGCCAGCAGCAGGCCGCCGAGCAGGGCCCGACGCATGAACAGGAATTCGCTGAACGGCTGCCAGAAATGTGCGGCGAAGTGCATCAAGCCACCTGCGCGCAGGATTGTGGGGCGATCAGCTCCAGGCTGGGGCCGAATACGCAGCCACTGCTTTTTACCAGCAGGGTCTGGGGGATGTGCTGGCGCACGGCGGCCAGGTCATGGCAGACCACCACCAGGGTCCGGCCCTGAGCGTGCCAGTTGTACAAGTGACGCCAGAGCAGGGCCTGGCCGGTTTCGTCGAGGGCGGCGTGGGGCTCGTCCAACAGCAGCAAGGGGGCTTCGGTCAGGCTCAATCGGGCGAGCAGGGCACGTTGTAATTCACCACCGGAAAGGGCCATCAACGGGCGCTTTTCCAGGCCGCTCAGGCACCAGTCTTCGAGGACCGTGCGCAGCTTTTCTGCCCTGACTCTGGCCGGTTCACGCTTGCCCCAGAAGCCGCCGGCCACCAGTTCTTCCAGGCTGATGGGGAACTGTCGATCCAGGTGTTGCTGCTGCGGCAAGAAGGACAAGCCGCCTCGGGCAGTGCCGAGGTGGATCTTGCCCGCGAGTGGTTTCTGCAGCCCGGCGATGACTTTCAACAAGCTGCTCTTGCCCGATCCGTTGGCGCCAATGATCGCGCTCAGGCTGGCCCTGGGCAGGTGCAGATCCAGGGCTGGAGTCAGGGGTTGCCCCGGAGCGCCCCAACGCAGGTGTTCGCAGCGGATCATCAGGCCTCCCAGTTCCAGCGGCTTTCGGCCACGGCGTCATGGGCATGCAGGCTTTCGGCGTGCACGACCCGCAATTGAAAGGCGTTGATTCCGGGGGAACGGCGCAGGGCTAGGTTCAGGCGGCGGGCGGCGTCTTCGCAGAACATCAGGTTCTGCCCGTTGGCCAGGGCGAAGGCCTGCTCGTCGGCACGCTTGACCGCGGTTTGCACGGCGGTGCCCAGGGCGTTTTCCGCATCGTTGATCAGGGCAATCAACGGCAGTTCGTCGATGAAGTCATCCAGGCGCAGATGCAATGCCGCGTTGCTGCGCTGGCTATGGGGCGTCGCGACGATGCCCTGGGGCGAGCCCAGCCAGGCCAGGACGTCGGCGTGTTGCAATGGCCGGTTGGCAAAATCTTCGATGAACTGCTGCTGGATCAACTGCCGCGCCAGCGCCGCCGAACAGGGGCAAGTGGAGGAATAAGGCACGTCGATTTTTAGTTCCACGTGGAACATCGCGTTTTTCAGCCGCGCTTCGATACTCAGCGGGTAGCTTTTCCAGCCGGCCAACGGGCTGACCAAGGCCGGGCGTTTCAACAGCAGATCCAACTGAATGCGCAGGTAGGCGCTGTGGGCCAGGCCTTCATGGCTATCGAGAAAACGCTGCAAGATCCGCCGGAGCAGAGCGGGGGTGAGGTTCTCCTGTTCCAGCATTTCCAGGGCCAGATACAGGCGTGACATGTGAATGCCCCGGGCCTCGCCATCGTCGAGGCTGACACCGGCATCGGCCTTGGCTGCGCTTGGCTGGTTGTTGATCACTACAGGTAAGGCAATGCCGCACATGCCCACCCATTCCAGGGGCAAGGCTTGGCGTGAGGCCTGCGCGGCGATATCCGGCAGAGTCAGCGCGTTCATGAACAGGTCCGTCGTGGGAAGTGATTTCACATGTTATATTATAACAATACGTTCGATGGGAAATTTTTCCTCGACGGTTGTTCATCTTGTCTTGTGAGTAGGGATGCTCCTTTTTTCGCGGTATTTGCCATGCACAGACGTCAATTGCTCAACCTGCTGTTGGCCGGTACGGCCCTGATGTTTCCCTGGAGTGTCCGCGCCGCGCAGATCCGCAACGCACGATTGTGGAAGGACGCAGAAAAGTTGCGGCTGGTGCTCGATCTGAGCGGCCCGGTGCAATACAAGACCTTCAGCTTGAGTGCCCCGGAGCGCTTGATCATCGACTTGAACGGCGCGCGCCTGAGCGGTGATTTCAGCCAGCTGGCCCTGGCCAACACGGTGATCCGCGCCATTCGTTCCGGGCACTTCGGCCAGGGCGATACGCGGATCGTCCTCGACCTGCGCGAGCCGGTGCAGCTCCACAGTTTTCTCCTGCCGCCCCAGGATGGCCAGGGCCATCGGCTGGTGCTGGATCTGTCCAAGGCCACCAGGCAGCCCCTGCCGATCGCTGCGGCCGCCGCGCCGCTGGCCAAGCCCGAGGCCACGACAGGCAAGCCCCATCCCAAGCGCGACATCATCGTGGTAGTAGACCCCGGCCATGGCGGCAAGGACCCGGGCGCCGTGGGGGCCAAGGGCGAACGGGAGAAGGATGTGGTGCTGGCCATCGCCCGCCTGCTGGCCAAGCGGCTCAAGCGCGAGAAGGGTTTCGACGTGAAGCTGGTGCGCAACGATGATTTTTTCGTGCCGCTGCGCAAACGCGTGGAGATTGCCCGCAAGCACCAGGCCGACATGTTCATCTCGGTGCATGCCGATGCCGCGCCGCGGCTTACCGCATCCGGCGCATCGGTGTACGCCCTGTCCGAAGGTGGCGCCACCTCGGCCACCGCGCGCTTGATGGCCCAGCGGGAAAACGGCGCCGACCTGCTGGGGGCGACGACGCTGCTCAACCTCAAGGACAAGGATCCGATGCTGGCGGGGGTGATTGTCGACATGTCGATGAACGCCACCATCGCCGCCAGCCTGCAATTGGGCGGGACTGTGCTGCAGAGCCTGTCGGGCATTACCACCCTGCATCAGAAGCGTGTGGAACAGGCCGGTTTTGCGGTGCTCAAGTCACCGGACGTGCCGTCGATCCTGGTGGAAACCGGCTTCATCTCCAACAGCCGCGACAGCCAGCGCCTGGTCACCGCGCGCCACCAGCAGGCGATTGCCGATGGCCTGTTCAACGGCCTGCAGCGCTACTTCGAGAAAAACCCACCGGTTAACAGCTACATGGCCTGGCTCCAGGAAACCAAGAACAACCGCCCCGCCTGAACGCCGACCTGCAGGAGCCGGCTTGCCGGCGAAGAGGCCGGTGGGTGTTGTGGCTGAGGATGTCTTCGCTGGCAAGCCGGCTCCTACGCAGGCGGTACGGGAAAGGGAGCTAGCAGCCGCTGATGCGGCTGCAGGTGAACTGCCCGCGGCTGCCGCCGGAGCTGGAAAAGCGGTTGCGCGTGGTCCAGCCCACGCGCTGGCTGTAGCCCACCCAGGCCTCGCCGTCGGAGGCCAGGCCGGTGAAGAACGTCAGCTGCCCGTAGCGGCTGTTGGTCTGCGCCCAATAGCGCTTGCCGATCACCTCGAAGCCGCGCAGGTAGGTGGTGCTGCCGGCCGTGGCGACGCTGTAGGCGTTGCCCAGCGGGTCGACGCAGGCCAGCAGAGTGGCGCTGCGGGTGCAGGTGGCCAGGGTACTGGGCACCGCCGCGCTGGCGTGACCAGCCAGCAGCAACAGGCCTGAAAGCAGGGTGGGCAGGACAGGGCGCATGGCGATTCTCGTGACGACAGGGGCGCAGCATCGCGCCCTTCGTCGTGGGCGGCAAGGGAAGGTTGGCTAATTTGTGTTGTTATAATATAACATAAAAACACAGCCTGACCCGTGACTCGCCATGACTGAACAAGACCTTCTCGCCCAACCCGAGACGCACTACATGAACGAAGCCCAGCAGGGCTTCTTTCGCCAGCTGCTGCTGGCCCAGCGCAGTGATCTGCAGGAGCGCATTGCCGGCGAGTTCGACCAGCTGCGCGAGCAGGAACCCCACAGCGACCCCGCCGACATCGGCAGTGCCGAAGAGCAGCGCCAGTGGCAACTGCGCCTGCTGGAGCGGGAAAAGAAGCTCCTGGACAAGATCGACGAAGCCCTGGAGCGCCTGGCCCGTGGCGAATACGGCTGGTGCCGCGACACCGGCGAGCCCATCGGCCTCAAGCGCCTGCTGCTGCGGCCCACCGCCACCCTGTGTATCGAAGCCAAAGAACGCCAAGAGCTGCGCGAACGCCATCAACGGGCGCTTTGACCCAGCCGCGATCCTGATGAGGAACAACCCATGACCGACCGTCTCCCCGTTACCGTGCTGTCCGGCTTTCTCGGCGCCGGCAAAAGCACCTTGCTCAATCACATCCTGCGCAACCGCGACCACCTGCGGGTGGCGGTGATCGTCAACGACATGAGCGAAATCAACATCGATGGCAGCGAAGTGCAGCGCGATGTCAGCCTAAACCGCGCCGAAGAAAAACTGGTGGAAATGAGCAACGGCTGCATCTGCTGCACCCTGCGCGAAGACCTGCTGGAGGAAGTGGGCAAGCTGGCCCGCGACGGGCGCTTCGACTACCTGCTGATCGAATCCACCGGGATTTCCGAGCCGCTGCCGGTGGCGGAAACCTTCACCTTTCGCGATGAATCCGGCCAGAGCCTGGCGGATATCGCCCGGCTCGACACCATGGTCACGGTGGTCGACGGCATGAATTTCCTGCTCGACTACCAGGCCGCGCAAAGCCTGGCTTCCCGGGGCGAAACCCTGGGCGAAGACGATGAACGTTCCATCAGCGACCTGCTGATCGAACAGGTGGAGTTCGCCGACGTGATCCTGGTCAGCAAGATCGACCTGATCAGCAGCGACCAGCGCCAGGAACTGCTGGCCATCCTCAAGAGCCTCAATGCCCAGGCCGAGATCGTGCCCATGGTCATGGGCCAGGTGCCGCTGGCGAAGATCCTCAATACCGGGCGCTTCGATTTCGAGCGCGCGGCCCAGGCACCGGGCTGGCTGCGGGAGTTGCGCGGCGAGCATGTGCCGGAAACCGAGGAGTACGGTATCGCTTCCACCGCCTACCGGGCGCGGCGGCCGTTCCATCCCCAGCGCTTCTTCGACTTCATCAACCGGCCCTGGGTCAACGGCAAGCTGCTGCGCTCCAAGGGCTTCTTCTGGCTGGCCAGCAAGTACCAGGAAGCCGGCAGCTGGTCCCAGGCCGGTGGCCTGATGCGCCATGGCTTTGCCGGGCGCTGGTGGCGCTTCGTGCCTAAGCAGCACTGGCCCCAGGACGAAGAAGGCACCGCGGCGATCATGCACAACTGGACCGCGGCCACCGGCGATTGCCGCCAGGAACTGGTGTTCATCGGCCAGAACATCGACTTCACCCGGCTTTGCGCGGAGCTCGACCTGTGCCTGCTGGATGACGATGAAATGGCCCTCGGCGTCGAGGGCTGGAGCCTGCTGAACGATCCCTTTGGCCCCTGGCATGATGAGGAAGCGGCCTGATGCTGACCCTGAACTTGCCGGTGACTCCACTGGCCAATCCGCCCAGATGGCTGCTGCTGCCGAGCGTGACCGCGCCGGTCTCTCGCCGCCAGGCCATCGGCAGCACCCCGGCGGTGCTCGCCCAGGTGCTGGAGGATGAGGTCAATCTCGGCCTGTGGCAGCGCCAGTTGCCGGCCCACATCGCCGACTTCGCCGAGTTGCTGCTGTCCCTGGACCAGCCGCTGGCCGAATCCCTGTCCCTGGAACTGCCCGACGAAGACGCGCAACCCAATCTGCGCGGCCTGGCTTCGGGGTTCAGTGATCTGCAGGGTTATGAAGGCTTTATCGCCGATGTTGCCTGGCTGGTCAGCGCTTTTGCCTGCCTGCTCGGGGCCAGGCGCGTCGGGCTGCGCCTGCGGGTCCTGGACAAGGCCATGTGCCCGCGGTTTCACGTGGACCATGTACCGGTGCGGCTGATTACCACCTACGCCGGAGTCGGCAGCCAATGGCTGCGCGAAGGCGCCATGGACCGCAGGAAACTGGGGCAGGCCGAGGGCGAACCACGGGACCCGGCACAGATCCAGCAGATCGCCAGCGGCGACGTGGCGCTGTTCAAGGGCGAGAAATGGCACGGCAACGAAGGCTTTGGCCTGATCCACCGCTCGCCGCAGCCAGCGCCAGGGGCACGCCGGCTGCTCCTCACCCTCGATTGGCTGGGCTGACCTAGGCCCGTGCAGCCGCTTGCCGAGCCTGGGCGAAGCTCCGCAGGACCTTCAGCGCTCCCAAGAGCGGCGTCGAATCGAGCGGATTTTCGCCCAGGGCGGGAAGGGCGTAGCATCACCTCACAGGTTTCCCGGACCCCTTCCCATGCTGCAGAACATCCCCACCCACGTGATCGCCGGCCCCCTGGGCGCCGGCAAGACCAGCCTGATTCGCCATCTGCTGAGCCAGCGCCCGGCCGCTGAGCGCTGGGCAGTGCTGATCAACGAGTTTGGCCAGATCGGCCTGGACGCGGCCTTGCTGACCCGCGACGAAGATGGCATCGCCCTGGGCGAAGTGGCCGGCGGCTGCCTGTGCTGCGTCAACGGTGCACCGTTCCAGGTGGGCCTGGGCCGCCTGTTGCGCAAGGCCCGGCCGGACCGCCTGCTTATCGAGCCCTCGGGCCTCGGCCACCCGGCGCAATTGCTCAAGCAGTTGAATGAAGCGCCCTGGAAGGGCGTGCTGGCGGTACAACCCTGCGTGCTGGTCCTGGATGCCCAGGCGCTGGCCGCTGGCAAGCCGTTGCCCCGGGCACAGCAGGATGCGCTGTCCAGCGCCGGCCTGCTGGTACTGAACAAGGACGAACTGCTCAGCGACAGCGACAGGTTGCGGGTGCTGGAGCAATTGCCGGACCTTCCCTTGTTCTGGACCCGCCATGCCGCCTTGCCCCTGGCCGAGCTGCCGGGCCTGGGAGCCAGCGCCGAAGCGGCCCTGGAGCAGTCGGACATTCCCCAGGGCCTGGCCCAGTTGCCGGCCGTGTGGAGCGATCCGGCGCTGCCGATCTGCCTCAGCCAGTCCCAGGAGGATGGCTGGAGCATCGGCTGGCGCTGGCACCCCAGCCAACAGTTCGATCTGGTCCGGGTCGAGCACTGGCTGCAGAACCTCGACTGGCGCCGGGCCAAGCTGGTGCTCCACAGTGATCAAGGCTGGCGGTCGGGCAACGGGCTGGATAATTCACCGCTGAACTGGCTGCCCAGCGAATGGCGCCGGGATTCGCGCCTGGAACTGATCTTCAGTAGCCCTCAGGACATTGCCGTTCTGCAGGCCAGTCTCGATGCCTGTCGCCTGTAGGAAACGGCGTGCACGCCACTCTTACGGCTTGAACTTGCGATGTTCCTCGCGCCACTGGCTCAGCTCGATCACCTCGGCACTGGGCAGGGGCTCCTTGGCTTCGAACGGGTAGGGCGCCAGCTCGATATGGGCGCTGTGGGCGCCGAACTGGGTGATGGTCCCGGCATGACGGGTTTCCCCGGTCACGGTGAACTCGAAGTTGTAGACCCGCGCCAGGCGCCGCCGGCCATTGCCATCCTTGACGAAACCGATGCGCTTGAGCGCCACATTACCGTCCAGCAACTCGATGTCGAGCCGCGCGCAGTGCTGCTTGACCCGCTCCAGGGCCCGTTCGCGCAGGCCGTGGTTGTGCCACAGCCAGGCAGCAGCGGTTGCCAGTAGCATCAGCACAAAGATGTTTCCAAGGGTCAGCATGAAGGTTTGCTCCAACGAGGTGGCGTCAGCTTAACTGCGACTCCGGTCTGTCGTACAGGCTGCGTTTAGTCGCATACTGCGCGGCTTGAATTCCACCGGTTTTATGGAAAATCCTGCATGAAACGTACGCCCCACCTGCTTGCGATCCAGTCCCATGTGGTTTTCGGCCACGCCGGCAACAGTGCCGCGGTATTCCCCATGCAGCGGGTTGGGGTGAATGTCTGGCCGCTGAATACGGTGCAGTTCTCCAACCACACTCAGTATGGTCAGTGGGCCGGGGAAGTGCTGGCGCCACAGCAGATTCCCGAGCTGGTGGAAGGCATTGCCGCCATCGGCGAGCTGGGCAACTGCGACGCGGTGCTGTCCGGCTACCTGGGCAGCGCGGCCCAGGGCCGGGCGATCCTCAGCGGTGTGGCGCGGATCAAGGCAGTCAATCCCAAGGCCCTGTACTTGTGTGACCCGGTGATGGGCCATCCGGAGAAGGGCTGCAGCGTGCCGGCTGAAGTCAGCGACTTCCTGCTGGACGAGGCCGTGGCCATGGCGGATTTTCTCTGCCCCAACCAGCTGGAGCTGGACAGCTTCTGCGGGCGCAAGCCGCAATCGCTGTTCGACTGCCTGGGCATGGCCCGGTCGCTGCTGGACAAGGGCCCCAGGGCGGTGCTGGTCAAGCACCTGGACTACCCGGGCAAGCTGGCGGACGGTTTCGAGATGCTGCTGGTGACCGCTGACGGCAGCTGGCACCTGCGCCGTCCATTACTGGCGTTCCCGCGCCAGCCGGTGGGGGTGGGCGACCTGACCTCAGGCCTGTTCCTGGCCCGGGTATTGTTGGGGGACAGCCTGGTGGCGGCCTTCGAATTCACCGCCGCGGCGGTGCATGAAGTACTGCTGGAAACCCAGGCCTGCGCCAGTTACGAGCTGGAGCTGGTGCGCGCCCAGGACCGCATCGCCCACCCACGGGTGCGCTTCGAGGCCACGCCGATCGGCTTCTGAGGCGGGCTCAGGCCTGCTCGGAAAACTGCACGGTCGGCGCGGGCTGGCGAAAGCCCCGGGTGTGTATGCCCAGGTACAGCAGGCCCAGGGCGAACCAGGCCAGGCCGATGCCCAGGGTCAGGGCCGAAAGGCTGGTCCACAGCCAGGCGATCAGGGCAAAGCCGATCAACGGCAGCAGGCCGTACTGCAACAGCCGTGCGGTGCTGCGCGGCTGGCTCTGGCCCAGGTGACTCTTGATCACCGCCAGGTTGACCACCGAGAACGCCACCAGTGCACCGAAGCTGATCATCGACGCCAGGGTGGTGAGGTCGATGACCACCGCCAGCAATGACACCAGCGACACCAGGACAATGGCCACCACCGGGGTCTTGTAGCGCTCGGACAGGGTACCGAACACCCGACGTGGCAGGATGCCGTCACGGCCCATGCTGAACAGAATGCGCGATACCGAGGCCTGGGATGCCAGGGCCGAACCGGCGGCGCCGGCGACATAGGTGGCGGTGAAGAACATCTCCAGGAAGCGTCCGCCGGCGTGCAGCATGACCTCGCTGGCCGCCGAGTCGGCGTCCTTGAAACTGCTGCCGGGGAACGCCAGCTGGCTGGTCATGGCCAGCAGGATGAACAGCAGGCCGGCGCCCAGGGTGGTGATGACGATTGCCCGGGGGATGTCCCGGCGCGGGTCGCGGGTTTCCTCGGCCAGGGTCGACACCGCGTCAAAGCCCAGGAACGACAGGCACAGCACCGCGGCCCCCGCCATCAGCGGCAACAGCCCATCCTGGCTGCCATCGCCGACCCAGGGTGCGCTCAGGTCCAGGCTCTCGGCCCCTGCCAACTGGCGGACCACCAGGGCCACGAACACCACCACGAAGACCATCTGCGCGCAGACGATCAGGTTGCTCATGCTCGATACCGAGCCGATGCCGCGGATGTTCAGCAGCGTCACCAGGCTGATGGTCGCCACCACGAAGACCCAGGCGGGCACGGCGGGGAAGGCCAGGTTGAGGAACAGGCCGATCACCAGGTAATTGATCATCGGCAGGAACAGGTAATCCAGCAGCAGCGACCAGCCGGCAAGGAAGCCGATGCCCGGGCCGAAACTGAGGCTGGCGTAGGAATAGGCTGAGCCGGCAATGGGGTATTTCTTGACCATTACGCTGTAGGAAAGGGCGGTGAAGATCATCGCCAGCAGGGTGATCACATAGGCTGCGGCGGTGCGCCCGCCGGTGAGTTGGGTGACCACGCCGTAGGTGGTGAAGACGGTCAGCGGGACCATGTACACCAGGCCGAAGAACACCAGGGCCGGCAGGCCGAGGATGCGCCGCAGCGAGGTGCCCTGGGCACTGTGGGTGAAGCCGCCATCGAGGCTGGCGTTATGGGCGGACGCAGGGGGGCTGCTGGAAAGAGCATTGGCGCTGGGCATTTTTATTGTTCTCACGCGTTCGTTGGCTCGAAGGCTCCCCGGGCGGGGAGTGCGTTTGTGCCTTGCCCTTCGATTCTGGCAGCGGTGCCCTGGGGGCATAACTCTCGATGTGGTCAAAAAGGGATGGATCTGGCCATTCAGGATGACCGCAGAAGCCTGCTGGCGGGTGTTGGAGTGTGGCGGCGGAGCGCTGGAAGCTCTGGAGGGGGGAGGACCGTCCGTGGCCCTGCTGAATCAGCGGTGCAGCTTGAGCATCAAGGGCCGTCGGCCTTGATTTCCCGGTAGCGCTGTTCCAGTTCCTGGCGGATCTGCCGGCGCTGCCGGGCCTGGATAAAGCGTCGCTTGCCGTCGGCGGTTTCCGGCTGCAGCGGCGGCACCTGGGCCGGCTTGCGCTGGTCGTCCACCGCCACCATGGTGAAGAAGCAGCTGTTGGTGTGGCGCACCGAACGCTCGCGGATATTCTCGGTGACCACCTTGATGCCCACCTCCATGGAGGTGTTGCCGGTGTAGTTGACCGAGGCCAGGAAGGTCACCAGCTCGCCGACATGGATCGGCTCGCGGAAGATCACCTGGTCCACCGACAGGGTCACCACGTAGCGGCCGGCGTAACGGCTGGCGCAGGCATAGGCGACTTCATCGAGGTACTTGAGCAAGGTGCCGCCGTGGACATTGCCAGAGAAATTGGCCATGTCAGGGGTCATCAATACCGTCATCGACAGTTGGGCGTTTCCGGGTTCCATAGCACGCTCACGGTTCTGGGCAGGGGTTGCTGGAGCACCTCTGCGGGTGCTGGCTCCAAAGGGTTTTCAAACCATCGATAACGGGACGCCGGGCCGGGCCACGTCGTCACGCCCTGGTGGATCTGTTTCCTAATATTGCACCGCCTTCCTGCCGGAAGTCGCGGTGTTAACCTGCAAAACACCCGTTCCAGGGCATTTTCCGCTTCTATTTTGGATATTTCCTTCTACTGATCAGAACATTCTTTTTAGGCGATCACCCCCGCCCAGCATTCCAAGGAGAGCCCCGGCCATGCATGCCATCAGCTTCATTCAGGACCTGGCCGTGATCATGCTGGTCGCAGGCGTGGTGACCATCCTCTTCCATCGCCTCAAGCAGCCTGTCGTGCTGGGCTACATAGTCGCCGGCTTCATCATCGGCCCTCACACTCCGCCTTTCGGGCTGATCCACGACGAACAGACCATCAAGACCCTGGCCGAGCTGGGGGTGATTTTCCTGATGTTCTGCCTGGGGCTGGAATTCAGCCTGCGCAAGCTGTTCAAGGTCGGGGCCACGGCCTTTATCGCGGCGTTCCTGGAAATCGTCCTGATGATCTGGATCGGCTACGAGATCGGCCGCTGGTTCGGCTGGAGCACCATGGATTCGCTGTTCCTCGGGGCGATCCTGGCCATTTCCTCCACCACCATCATCGTCAAGGCGCTCAATGACCTGAAGATGAAGAACGAGCGCTTCGCCCAGCTGATCTTCGGCGTACTGATCGTCGAGGACATCCTCGGCATCGGCATCATCGCCTTGCTGTCGAGCATCGCGGTCAGCGGTACGGTGAGTTCCGGCGAGGTGTTCTCCACCGTCGGCAAGCTTTCGCTGTTCATGATCGTGGCGCTGGTGATCGGCATCCTGCTGGTGCCGCGCCTGCTGGCCTACGTGGCCAGGTTCGACAGCAACGAGATGCTGCTGATCACCGTGCTGGGGCTGTGTTTCGGCTTCTGCCTGCTGGTGGTCAAACTGGAGTACAGCATGGTCCTGGGGGCCTTCCTGATCGGTGCGATCATGGCCGAGTCTCGCCAGCTGCTGAAGATCGAGCGGCTGATCGAACCGGTTCGCGACCTGTTCAGCGCAATCTTCTTCGTCGCCATCGGCCTGATGATCGACCCGCAGATCCTCCTGCAATACGCCTGGCCGATTGCCGTGATCACGGTGGCGGTGGTGCTGGGCAAGATGCTGTCCTGCGGCATGGGGGCCTTTATCGCCGGCAATGATGGACGCACCTCACTGCGGGTAGGCATGGGCCTGTCACAGATTGGCGAATTTTCCTTCATCATCGCCGCACTGGGCATGACCCTGCAGGTCACCAGCGACTTCCTCTACCCGGTAGCGGTGGCGGTGTCCGCCATCACCACCTTGCTCACGCCCTACCTGATCCGTGCCGCGGACCCGCTATCGCTGAAGCTGGCAGGGGTCCTGCCCAAGCGCCTGAGCCGGGTACTGGGCATGTATGGCGAGTGGTTGCGCAGCATCCAGCCCCAGGGCGAGGGTGCGCTGCTGGCGACGATGATCCGCAAGATCCTGCTGCAAGTGGGGGTGAACCTGGCGCTGGTGGTGGCGATCTTCTTTTCCGGTGGCTATTTCGCCAAGCGCATTGGCACCTACCTGGAAGATTGGGTCAGTGAGCCGAGCTGGCAGAAAGCCTTGATCTGGGGCGGGGCGCTGCTGCTTTCGCTGCCGTTCCTGATTGCTGCCTATCGCAAGCTCAAGGCACTGTCGATGTTGCTGGCGGAGATGGGGGTCAAGCCGGAAATGGCCGGGCGCCATACCCAGCGAGTGCGTCGGGTGATCGCCGAGGTGATCCCGATCCTGTCGCTGCTGGTGATTTTCCTGCTGCTGGCGGCGCTCTCGTCGAGCATCCTGCCGACCCTGGAACTGCTGGTGTTGATCGCCGTAGTGGCGGCGGCGGTGGCCGCGGTCCTGTGGCGCTGGTTCATCCGTGTGCATACGCGGATGCAGGTGGCGCTGATCGAAACCTTCGACCACAGCAAGGACAACAGTGGGCATTGACCTTGCCGCTCGCCGGCAGGGTGCCGGCGAGCTGTTTCAGTCGCCGCGGTGTACGCAGCCGCGGCGGCGTCTCAGCTTTCCAGCCAGACGTCCCGCGCCCAGTGCCACACCGATTCCCAGGATTCTTCGGTGATCAGCTCTTCCTCGCCGGACCACAGCACCACGGTGCCGTCTTCCTCGACGCAGTAGTAATCGTCGCCGTCCTGGCAGATCGGGATCAGCTCACGCGGCACGCCCATGTCCCAGGCGGTCGCAGCCACTTCCGGCAGGTAGGTGTGGGATTGCGGATCGGTGACGGTCACAGGTTCCAGGCTGCCGTAAACCACGTCGCTGACCGTCAACAGGAACTCCTTGAAGACGAACGGGATATTGATGAACAGCTGTTCTTCAATTTCCACCAGTTGGTCTTCGTCCGGCAGTTCCAGGGGGACGGGTACCGGTTCGTTGGCTTCCCGGAGTTGTTCGATGACTTCTTCCACGGCCTGGGTCCTCTTAGCTCTATGGCGCGGTTGTTTGACGGCGGTTTATACAGTAGCTCGCTATAAGTGCAATCGTGAAATGCAAAACCCCGACCTGAGTCGGGGTTTTGCCTTACAGCTGTGACAGCAGAATGAATCAGCCGTTCTGGCGGATACCTGCTACCAGCCATGGCTGGTTGTCGCCCTGGGCGCGTTCCATGTTCCAGCTTTCGCTGAACACTTCGCCCTGGTCGAAGCGCGAGGTCTTCGACACACCGCTGAAGGTCAGGGTGGCGATGGTCTTGTCGGCACGGTCATCCACACCTTCGAGCTGCACTTGCAGGTTGTCGATGTAGGTCGACTGGAAGCCGTCGCCCAGATCGGCACGTTCCTGTTTCAGGAACTGCAGCATCTGTGGGGTCACGAACTCGGCGATCTTGTCCATTTCGTTGGCGTCCCAGTGTTGCTGCAGGGACTGGAAGTGGCTGCGCGCCGCTTCAATGAAGCGCTCTTCATTGAACCAGGCCGGTGCGTTGATTACCGGACGCGCGGCAGGCGCTGGCGAACCACCGAAGATCGAACCGCCGGCAGGCTGCTGGGGCTCGAAGGCTTCGCGCTGCATCGGCGCGTGGCCGGCTGGAGCGTATTGCTCCTGCTGCTTGCGGCGACGAGCGGCGATGAAGCGGAAGATCACGAAGGCGATGACCGCCATGATCAGGATGTCGAAGATCTGCATGCCCTGGAAGCCGCCGCCCATGAACATGGAGGCCAGCAGGCCACCGGCAGCGATGCCGGCCAGAGGGCCGAGCCAGCGCGAAGCACCGCCGGCCTTGGCAGCAGCGCCCGCGGCACCGGCTGCGCCCGCGGTGGCTGCAGCGGCGGGAGCGCCCGGAGCGGTTGGCGCCGCCTGGCGGGTTTGGTGGGTCGGGGCAGCGCCGACGCTTTTGCCGCCACCAAAGCGCTTGGCGTTGGCGTCGAGGCTCATCGTCAGGCCGATGCACAGCGCCATGGCGATGCTAAGAAAACGTTTCATAAAGGGGGTTCCCATTTGTGGATGGCACGCGCGCCATATTGCACAGGTGAAGTGTCAGTGGCGAGCGGCATAATGTTTCGGGCTTTTGCCTGACAGCCTCGGTTCAGCTTCGCCAGGCGTCATGCTCGCCGATAGGTTTTTGGTCCCCGCAGACCTGGCTCTGGTTCAACCCGAAAGCCGTTAGCGGCGCAGTGCCAGTAGCACCACACCTGCGGTGATCAAGCCGATTCCGCTCCACTGCCGCAGGTCGAGCTTCTCTCCCAGCAGGCACACGCCGATGATCGCGACGAACACCACGCTGAGCTTGTCCACCGGTGCCACCAATGAAGCGGGGCCGAGTTTCAAGGCGCGGAAATAGCACAACCAGGAAGCCCCGGTGGCCAGCCCGGACAGCAGCAGGAACAGGTAGCTCTTGGGGGAAATTGATCCCAGGGACTGATATTGGCCCGTTGCGTACAAAATCAAGGCCAGGCTGACAAGAACCACCACGGTACGCAGCAGGGTGGCGAAGTCTGAATTGACGTTTTCTATCCCGACTTTGGCGAAGATCGCCGTCAACGCGGCGAAAATTGCCGACAACAGGGCCCAGAATGTCCACGAGGAAAAAAAGCCTGTGCCCATGTTCGCGCTTCCCTTTCTGCACCGACCTGTAGGAGCCGGCTTGCCGGCGAAGAGGCCCTTGAGCCGGTCTTCGCCAGTGAGATTCGCTGGCAAGCCAGCTCCTACACAAGCCAAGCGGGTGGGGTTAGATGGCTTCCAGCTTGGCATAGCCGAGCATCAGCCACTTGCTGCCTTCGCTGAAGTTGACCTGGACCCGGGCCTGGGCGCCGGCGCCCTCGAAATTGAGGATCACCCCATCGCCGAACACCGAGTGCCGTACCGCCTGGCCGAGGCTCAGGCCGGTGTCCGGGATTTCGCTGCCGCCGAACAGGCTGCTGGTACTTTGTGACTGGCCGCCGCCGAAAGGCCGGCTGACGCTGTTGGACAGCCGCACTTCCTGAATCAGCCCCTTGGGCACCTCGCGCACGAAACGCGACACCTTGTTGTAGGTTTCGCTGCCGTACAGGCGTCGGGTTTCCGCGTAGGTCATCACCAGGTTCTGCATTGCCCGGGTGATGCCCACATACGCCAGCCGGCGTTCTTCCTCAAGGCGGCCGGGTTCTTCCAGGCTCATCTTGTGGGGGAACAGGCCTTCTTCCATGCCCACCAGGAACACGTAGGGGAACTCCAGACCCTTGGCGCTGTGCAGGGTCATCAGTTGCACGCTGTCTTCATGCTCGTCGGCCTGGGTATCGCCGGCTTCCAGGGAAGCGTGGCCGAGGAATGCCGCCAGGGGCGTCAGGTCTTCGTCCTCTTCGGTGTTCTCGAAGTTGCGCGCGGCGCTCACCAGTTCCTCGAGGTTTTCCACCCGGGCCTGGCCTTTTTCGCCTTTTTCCGCTTCGTGGTAGGCAATCAGCCCCGACTGCTCGATGACGGTCTGGGTCATCAGGTGCAGGGGCATTTCCAGGGTCTTGGCGGCGAGGTTTTCGATCAGTTCGATAAAGGCCCCTAGCGCACCTGCAGCGCGCCCGGTCAGGCCTTTATTGGCCACCAGCTGGCGCATGGCTTCCCACATCGATACATCGCTGTGGCGCGCATGCTCGCGGATGGCTTCGACGGTCTTCTCGCCGATGCCCCGGGCTGGCACGTTGATCACCCGCTCCAGGGCTGCGTCGTTGCCACGGCCTTCCAGGAGGCGCAGGTAAGCCATGGCGTTCTTGATTTCCGCCCGCTCGAAGAAGCGCTGGCCGCCATAGATGCGGTACGGAATGCGTTCGCGCAGCAAGGCTTCTTCCAGCACCCGGGACTGGGCGTTGGAGCGGTAGAGAATGGCGATGTCGCTGCGGGCCAGGCCGGTCTTCAGCGCGCTCTCGATGGTTTCCACTACATAGCGGGCTTCATCGTGCTCGTTGAAGGCGGCATACAGGTTGATGGCTTCACCGTCGCCGCCGTCGGTCCACAGCTCCTTGCCCAGGCGCCCGGTGTTGTTGGCGATCAGGGCGTTGGCAGCCTTGAGGATGCCGGCAGTAGAGCGGTAGTTCTGCTCCAGGCGGATCACTTCGGTGTCCGGGAAGTCGGCGGAGTACTGGTGGATGTTCTCGATTTTCGCCCCGCGCCAGCCGTAGATCGACTGGTCGTCGTCGCCCACCACCATCAGGCTGTCGCCACCCTGGGCCAGCAACCGCAGCCAGGCGTATTGCACGGCGTTGGTGTCCTGGAATTCGTCCACCAGCACGTGGCGGAAACGCTTCTGGTAGTGCGCCAGCAAACCCGGGTGGTCGCGCCACAGGTCCAGGGCGCGCAGCAGCAGTTCGGAGAAGTCGATGACCCCGGCGCGCTGGCAGGCGGCCTCGTAGGCCTCATAGATGCCGCGCATGGTGGCCAGGAACATGTCGCCGCTGGCCTGGATATGTTGCGGGCGCAGGCCTTCGTCCTTCTGCCCGTTGATGAACCACTGGGCCTGGCGGGCCGGCCAGCGCTGTTCGTCCAGGCCCAGCTCGCGGATTACCCGCTTGACCAGGCGTTGCTGGTCGTCGCTGTCGAGGATCTGGAAGGTCTGGCTCAGCCCCGCTTCCTGCCAGTGGGCCCGCAGCAGGCGGTGGGCCAGGCCGTGGAAGGTGCCGACCCACATGCCTGCCGGGTTGATGCCCAGCAGTTGTTCGATGCGATGGCGCATCTCGGCTGCGGCCTTGTTGGTGAAGGTCACCGACAGGATCGAGTGGGGTGAGGCGTTCTCGACCTGGATCAACCAGGCGATACGGTGCACCAGCACACGGGTTTTGCCGGAGCCAGCACCGGCCAGGACCAACTGACGACCCACGGAGGCAGCTACGGCCTGGCGTTGGGCGTCGTTGAGGGAGTTCAACAGGAGGGAGAGATCATCGCGCATCGGGGCATTCTAGGGGGCGGCGCCACCCCGGGCAAACCCGGCTTTGCATTAGCCGATAAAACAGCCGCCGATGACGACCGGTTGGTCACAGGCCCCAGCCATTGGCGCTTCTCGCCCGGACGCTTTCAGGGTGCAAGCCGGGCCATCCGGTTTTATCGATTTTATGACCTGGAGCAGTTTGGCTCGGGGCTTTGCTTGTGTATGCTCCGGCGACGTTTCGGGCTCAACCATTATAAGAACACTGCCTATGACACTTAACCCCGACCTGTCCGGGCCCTTTGTGGAGCCCCGGGTCATCCGCCAGCACTACGCCGTGGAGATGGCAGTGGAGCGTACGCGCCTGCTGTACCAGGGCTCGTTGCTGCCGACCTTGTTCATGTTGCTCAACGGCCTGGTGTGCACCTGGCTGCTATGGAGCCCGGCGCGCTATCTGTTGCTCAGTGTGTGGATGGTCTGGCTGCTGGCCCTGGTGGCCTTGCGGGTGATCCAGGTGGCGGCCTTCGATTCGGCGATTCCCAGCCGCCAGGCACAGCCGGTGTGGCAACGCATGTTTCTCCTGGGCTCGGCGGTCAGTGGCCTGACCCTGGCCTGCGCCGGCATCGCCCTGGTGCCCACCGACAATTTCCTGCAGCAGGCCTGGGTCTTCGGCCTCATCGGTGCGGCCATCCTCTCCGCCAGCGTAGCCTACGCGGTGAGCCTGCAGGCCTTCCTTTCATTCACCTTGCCATGTCTGTTGCCGGCCATCGCCTACCTGTTCTGGGGCGGCGACGACCAGCAGCGTGGCTGGGGCTGGCTCGGGCTGATCCTGCTGGTGTCGCTGAGTGTGGTGGCCTGGCAGGTCAACCGCCTGATGCAGCGCGGCCTGCTGCGGCGCTTTCAGAACCAGGCCCTGATCGAGCACCTGCAGAATGCCCAGGGCCGCAGCGATCAGCTCAACCGCGAGCTGGCCCGGGAAGTGGAGCAGCGCCGCCGTGCCGAGGAGCAACTGCGCGAAGCCCAGACCGGGCTGGAACAGCGAGTGGCCCAGCGCAGCCTGGAGCTGGACGCCGCCAACCAGGCCCTGAGCAAGAGCGAGGCGCGCCTGGCCCTGGCCCTGAACGCCAGCGAGCTGGGGCTGTGGGACTGGAACTTGCAGACCGACGAGGTACATCACACCCAGATCAAGGAGCTGTTCGGCCTGGAGCCGGAAGATGTCACGGCCATGCTCAGCCATCTCAAGCCACGCCTGCATCCGGAAGACCTGCCCTTGCTCAAGCGCGCCCTGGTGGAGCACCTCAAGGGCCGCAGCGACGATTACCAGGTGGAGTACCGGGTACGCCACGGCGCCGGCCACTGGGTGTGGATCGAGGACCGTGGCCGGGCCGTGGAGCGCAGCCCCAGTGGCCGGGTGCTGCGCATGGCCGGCACCCGTCGCGACATCAGTGCCGACAAGGAGCTGGAGGTCCAGCGCAACCTGGCGGCCACGGTGTTCGAGGCGGCCAGCGAAGGCATCGTCATCCTCGACCCCGATTACGCCTTGATCGCCGCCAATCAGGCCTTCAGCCAGGTCACCGGCTACCAGATCGAAGACATGCTCGGGCGCAATGTAGTGGAGCTGTCGTGCAGCCGCGATGCGCGCCGGCACTACCCGTTGATCCACCAGGCCCTGGAACAGTACGGCAGCTGGCAGGGCGAGTTGGTGGAGACACGCAAGAACGGCGAGCTCTACCCACAATGGCTGCAATTGAATGTAGTGCGTGATAAACGAGGAAAAGTCCGGCATATCGTGGGCTTCTTCGCCGATCTTTCGGCACGGCGCGAATCCGAGGAGCGCATGCGCTACCTCACCCATTACGACGAACTCACGGGGCTGGCCAACCGTTCGCTGTTCCGCGAGCGCCTGCGCGAGGCCCATCAGCGGGTGCGCCAGGGCGGCCGCAGCCTGGCCTTGCTGCACATCAACCTGGACCGTTTCAAGCTGCTCAACGACAGCCTTGGCCATGAAGTGGCCGACCAGCTGCTGCAAAAGATGGCCCGGCGGCTGGTCAATGCCTTGCCGGAAGCCGACACCATCGCCCGGCTTTCCGGGGACGAATTCGCCGTGCTGTTCGACGCTTACGGCAGCCTGTCGAGCCTGACCCGGGTCGCTACCCGGCTGCTGAGCAAGCTGCGCCTGCCGATCACCGTCGAGGGCCATGAACTGGTAGTCAGCGCTTCCATGGGCATCAGTATGCTGCCCGACAGCGCCCGGGAGATCGCAGCCCTGATCAGCCAGGCGAACATGGCCATGGCCCATGCCAAGCACCTGGGCGGCAACAATTTCCAGTTCTATACCGAGAGCCTGCAAGCCAGCACCCTGGAGCGCCTGCAGCTGGAAAACCAGCTGCGCAAGGCCATTGAGGAGGGCCAGTTGACGGTCTTCTACCAACCCAAGCTGTGCCTGGCCAGCGGCCGTCTGAATGCCGCCGAGGCCCTGGTGCGCTGGGATCACCCCGTCATGGGCCGGGTGCCCCCGGGAGATTTCATCGGCCTGGCGGAAGAGACCGGATTGATCGGCCCCATTGGCGAGTTCGTGTTGCGCCAGGCGTGCCGCCAAGCCTGCGAATGGCAACGCCAGGGCCTGGAGCCGATTCGCGTGTCGGTCAACCTGTCGGTGTATCAGTTGCGCCAGGGCAAGCTGGTGAGCCTGGTGCGCCAGGTGCTGGAAGAAACCGGCCTGGAGCCGCATTTTCTCGAACTGGAACTGACCGAAAGCCAACTGCTGGACAGCGTTGAGCACATCATCGCGACCTTCCAGCAACTGCGGGGCCTGGGGGTCAAGCTGGCCATCGACGACTTCGGCACTGGCTATTCGTCCCTGAGTTACCTGAAACGGATCCCGGTGGATTACGTGAAGATCGACCAGGCCTTCATTCGCGGCCTGGCCGAGGGCGGTGAGGATGCGGCGATCACCCGGGCGATCATCGCCATGGCTCATGGGCTGTCGTTGAAAGTGGTGGCCGAAGGGGTGGAAGACCCCGCGCAACTGGCCTTCCTCAAGGCGGAACACTGCGACGAGGTGCAGGGCTACCTGATCAGCCGCCCGGTGGCCGCCGAAGGCCTCGCGCTGCTGTTGCAGGCCCAGAGCCGGTAGCCGCCAGGGCTGCCTGCCACAACGGCTACATAAGTCGTACCCGGCTGAAAATGGGGGGCAGGCAGGCAACTTCGTGATGCATTGGGCGGGCAAAAAGCCGATTCCTGTAGTATAACTACAAGCTTGCTACATCCCCGGCGTCAGCCAATAACAATGAGTCCAGCCCTTTGAACCTGTTGCAGCACATCGCCCAGTCACGTCATTTGTTACGCAAATCGGAACTCAAGGTCGCCGATCACGTGCTCCTTGATCCTGCGGCCGTGATGCACAGTTCCATGGCGGACCTGGCCCACAGCGTGGGCATCAGTGAACCGACCATCGTGCGCTTCTGCCGGGCCATCGGCTGCTCCGGCTTCCAGGACCTCAAGCTCAAGCTGGCACAGAGCCTTGCCGCCGGGGCCAGCTTCGGCCAGTTCGCGATCCATGAAGACGATTCGGTCGCCGACTACAGCCTGAAGATCTTCGACACCACCCTGCATACGCTGATGGAGGTCCGCGAGAAGCTCGACCCGGTGGCCCTGCAGCAGGCGGTGACCGCCATGTCCCAGGCCCAGCGCGTGGAGTTCTACGGCTTTGGTGCCTCGGGTGCGGTAGCGGCGGATGCCCAGCACAAGTTCTTCCGTTTGCTGCTGACCGCAGCGGCCTATTCCGACCCGCACATGCAGGCGATGTCGGCGGTGACCTTGAAGCCGACCGATGTCGCCATCTGCATTTCCCAGTCCGGTCGTTCCAAGGACCTGCTGATCACCGCCAACCTGGTACGTGAAAGCGGCGCCTCGCTGATCACCCTGTGCCCGAGCCAGACGCCGTTGGCCGAGCTGTCCACGGTCAACCTGGCGATCGACGTGCACGAAGACACCGAGATCTACACCCCGCTGACCTCGCGTATCGCCCACCTGGTGGTGATCGACGTGCTGGCGATGGGCGTGGCCATGGCTCGCGGGCCGAGCCTGGTGAACCACCTCAAGAGCGTCAAGCGCAGCCTTCGCAGCCTGCGCCTGTCGCCCAAGTCGGTCAAAGCCCTGGACGACTGAGTCTCTCTGGCCGGTGATGAGGCCTCGGGGTGGTGCATCGCGCTGACGGATGCCTTCGCTGGCAAGCTGGCTCCTACAGATAGGTAGGCGCTGTGAATGTTCATCGTCCTGTAACCGACCCGCCGCCAAACCGTAACCGCCGACGTCCATCGTGAAGCTTCCGTACTCGCATTGGGAGACTCGAAATGGCCCGGCCTTACGAAGAGAGCAACAGCGCAGTCAAGACCCGTCGTCAGCAGGAAGACCAGCGCCGCATGGAATTTCGTCGTGCGATCGAACACCGCTTCGAGCTGCGTCAGTTACAGCAGCAAATCAACGATTACCCCGAGCTGGACGCCGTCAATTACTGGCAGGCGGCGCCCGCAGCTTCCCGTCGAAGCGTTCAACCAAGCCGCTGATCTGCACCCGTTCGCTGCGGATGAATCCCAGGAACGCATGCGCTACCGGTGACAGGCGCTTGGCTTTGGCCTGCACCAGGCACCAGCTGCGCAGCAATGGCAGCTCTTCGACCGGCAACTCGACCAACCCGCCGGTCGCCAACTCAAGGTTCAGGGCGTGGCGCGTCAACAAGGCCACGCCCAGACCTGCCCGCACGCACTCGCGCTGAGCCTCGGCCGACGACACTTCGAGGATCTGGGTGAAGTGCACGCGCTTCTCCTTGAAATACTCCTCGCACGCCAGGCGGGTGCCGGAGCCCTGTTCGCGCAGTACCAGCGTGTAGGGCTCCAGGTCCTGCAGGCGCAGCGGGCCCATGTGGCTCAGAGGGTGCTCCGGCGGGGCCACCGCGACGATCGGGTTGTTGAGGAAGGGCAGGAACTCCAGCTCCATGTCCTGGGGCACCATGGACATGATCACCAGGTCGTCGCGATTGTCCGAGAGCCGGCGGATCACCTGGGAGCGGTTGACCACCGTCAGTTGCAGGTGCACTTCCGGGTGCTGGCGCTTGAAGGCGGCGAACAGGTGCGGCACGAAGTACTTGGCGCTGGATTCGATGGCCAGCTTGAGCTGGCCCTGCAGCGAGCCCTGCATGTCGGAGAGCTGCATGTCGAGGTTCTCCAGGCGCCCGAAGATGTCCCGGCTGGCCCGTTGCAGCGCTTCGGCGGCTTCGGTCATGTAGAGCTTCTTGCCCACATAGTCGAACAGAGGCTGGCCGATCAGCTCCTCCAACTGGCGAATCTGCAGGCTGACCGCGGGCTGGGTGAGGGACATTTCATCGGCGGCGCGGCTGTAGGAGCGTAGATCGCAGACTTCATTGAAAATCTGCAACTGACGCAATGTCAGTCTCATCAAGGACTTGCGCATTTCTTGAGGGCTCGCGCCAAGGGCTGGTGGCATGACTATAAGTCTTTACTTATGGCCAACCCAATAATTATTGATTTTTGTTAATCCCTCTGCAGAGCTAGTGTGTCGCTGCGACTGACTTGAAACATTTGGTCACGCGCCGACTCGGTCTAGCGGGTCGTCTGTTTCAACGGCTCAAGGGAACCTCCAAGTGATAAAAAAGATCCTGATCGCCAACCGTGGTGAGATTGCCGTACGAATCGTGCGTGCCTGCGCGGAAATGGGCATCCGTTCGGTAGCGATCTTCTCCGACGCCGATCGCCATGCCTTGCATGTAAAGCGCGCGGATGAGGCCCACAGCATTGGCGCCGAGCCGCTGGCCGGCTACCTGAACCCACGCAAACTGGTGAACCTGGCGGTGGAAACCGGCTGTGATGCGCTGCATCCCGGCTATGGGTTTCTCTCGGAAAACGCCGAACTGGCGGACATCTGCGCCGAACGTGGAATCAAGTTCATTGGCCCGTCGGCGGAAGTGATCCGCCGCATGGGCGACAAGACCGAAGCCCGCCGCAGCATGATCAAGGCGGGCGTGCCAGTGACTCCGGGCACCGAAGGCAACGTGGCCGATATCCACGAAGCCCTGTCCGAAGGCGACCGCATCGGCTACCCGGTGATGCTCAAGGCCACCTCCGGTGGTGGCGGGCGCGGCATCCGTCGTTGCAACAGCCGTGAAGAGCTGGAGCAGGCTTTCCCCCGGGTCATTTCCGAAGCCACCAAGGCCTTCGGTTCGGCGGAAGTGTTCCTGGAAAAGTGCATCGTCAATCCCAAGCACATCGAAGCGCAGATCCTCGGTGACAGCTTTGGCAACGTGGTGCACCTGTTCGAGCGCGACTGCTCGATCCAGCGCCGCAACCAGAAGCTCATCGAGATCGCCCCGAGCCCGCAGCTGACCCCGGAACAGCGCGCCTACATCGGCGACCTGTCGGTGCGCGCGGCCAAGGCTGTGGGCTACGAGAACGCCGGCACCGTGGAGTTCCTGCTCGCCGAGGGCGAGGTGTACTTCATGGAGATGAACACCCGGGTGCAGGTGGAACACACCATCACCGAAGAAATCACCGGCATCGATATCGTCCGCGAGCAGATCCGCATTGCTTCCGGCCTGCCGCTCTCGGTGAAACAGGAAGACATCCAGCACCGCGGCTTTGCCCTGCAGTTCCGGATCAATGCCGAGGACCCGAAGAACAACTTCCTGCCCAGCTTCGGCAAGATCACCCGCTACTACGCCCCCGGCGGCCCGGGCGTGCGCACCGACACGGCGATCTACACCGGCTACACCATTCCGCCGTTCTACGACTCCATGTGCCTGAAACTCGTGGTCTGGGCCCTGACCTGGGAAGAAGCGATGGACCGTGGCCTGCGCGCCTTGGACGACATGCGCCTGCAAGGGGTCAAGACCACCGCCGCCTATTACCAGGAAATCCTGCGTAACCCGGAATTCCGCAGCGGTCAGTTCAACACCAGCTTCGTTGAGAGCCACCCGGAACTGACCAACTACTCGATCAAGCGCAAACCCGAAGAGCTGGCCCTGGCCATCGCCGCCGCCATTGCCGCCCACGCAGGCCTGTGAGGAATAAAACAATGTCCAAGAAGATTCATGTAACCGACACCATCCTGCGCGACGCCCACCAATCGCTGCTGGCGACCCGCATGCGCACCGACGACATGCTGCCGATCTGCGACAAGCTCGACAAAGTCGGCTACTGGTCCCTGGAAGTCTGGGGCGGCGCCACCTTCGATGCCTGCGTGCGCTTTCTCAAGGAAGACCCCTGGGAGCGCCTGCGCAAACTGCGCGCCGCGCTGCCCAACACCCGCCTGCAGATGCTCCTGCGCGGCCAGAACCTGCTGGGCTACCGCCATTACAGCGATGACGTGGTCAAGGCCTTCGTGGCCAAGGCGGCGGTCAATGGCATCGACGTGTTCCGCATCTTCGACGCCATGAACGACGTGCGTAACCTGCGGGTCGCCATCGAAGCGGTGAAAGCCGCCGGCAAGCACGCCCAGGGCACCATCGCCTACACCACCAGCCCGGTGCACACCATCGAGGCCTTCGTGGCCCAGGGCAAGCAGATGGAAGCCATGGGCTGCGACTCCATCGCGATCAAGGACATGGCCGGCCTGTTGACCCCTTACGCCACCGGCGAGCTGGTCAAGGCGCTGAAGGCCGAGCTGTCGCTGCCGGTGTTCATCCACTCCCATGACACCGCCGGCCTGGCCGCGATGTGCCAACTCAAGGCCATCGAGAACGGCGCTGATCATATCGACACCGCCATCTCCAGCTTCGCCTGGGGCACCAGTCACCCGGGTACCGAGTCCATGGTCGCAGCCCTCAAAGGCAGCGAGTTCGACACCGGCCTGGACCTGGAGCTGCTGCAGGAAATCGGCCTGTACTTCTACGCCGTGCGCAAGAAGTACCACCAGTTCGAAAGCGAATTCACTGCGGTCGATACCCGGGTGCAGGTCAACCAGGTGCCGGGCGGGATGATTTCCAACCTGGCCAACCAGCTCAAAGAGCAGGGCGCCCTGAACCGCATGAACGAAGTGCTGGCCGAGATTCCACGGGTCCGTCACGACCTGGGCTACCCGCCGCTGGTGACCCCGACTTCGCAGATCGTCGGTACCCAGGCGTTCTTCAACGTCCTGGCTGGCGAGCGCTACAAGACCATCACCAACGAAGTGAAGCTCTACCTGCAAGGCGGCTACGGCAAGGCTCCGGGGGAAGTCGACGAGAAACTGCGGCGCCAGGCCATCGGCAGCGAGGAGGTGATCGATGTACGTCCCGCCGACCTGCTGAAGCCGGAAATGACCAAGCTGCGTGGCGAAATCGGCGCCCTGGCGCATTCCGAAGAAGACGTGCTGACCTACGCCATGTTCCCGGACATCGGGCGCAAGTTCCTCGAAGAGCGTGAGGCCGGCACCCTGGTTCCGGAAGTGCTGCTGCCGATTCCTGAAGCGGGCGGCGTGAGCAAGCCGGGCGGTGAAGGCGTGCCCACCGAGTTCGTCATCGACGTCCACGGCGAGACCTACCGCGTCGACATCACCGGCGTCGGGGTCAAGGCCGAAGGCAAGCGCCACTTCTACCTGTCCATCGACGGCATGCCGGAAGAGGTGGTGTTCGAACCTCTCAACGAATTCGTCGGCGGTGGTGGCAGCAAGCGCAAGCAGGCGAGCGCCCCGGGCCATGTCAGCACCACCATGCCGGGCAACATCGTCGATGTGCTGGTCAAGGAAGGCGACACGGTCAAGGCCGGCCAGGCGGTATTGATCACCGAAGCCATGAAGATGGAGACCGAAGTCCAGGCAGCCATCGCCGGCAAGGTCGTGGCGATCCACGTGGCCAAGGGCGACCGGGTCAACCCGGGCGAGATCCTGATCGAGATCGAAGGCTGAGTTCAGGCCTTCATCTGCAACGCTTTACCTCGGGGAGGCTACGGCCTCCCTTTTTTTGTCCACGATTTGCCTGAGTGCATTTTAGTGCACTTATTGTCTGCAAAAATCGGCTGTATCTGCATTACAATGCGTTTCGCAGAGGTAATGACGCACAAAAAGTGCATTAAATTGCAGGTAATGAATGCTACAGCTGACTTTACAGGTCCATCGCGCCGGGACGTGGAGCGATGCGATGACCCTGATTTTCGAGCATCCCGAGCAGGGCTTCACCAGCCCTTGCCGTCTGGGTTATGAGCAGTCGTACCTGGCAGGCAATCTGGAAGCCTTTGCCACGCCGCTGGCGGGATCGGTGAGTGTGCGTCTGCCGCTGACCTGGGAACTGCTGCGCAGTCCGGGCGCCCCGGCGTTCCTGTATGACATTGCGCCGACGCTCACCATGCAGCGTTTTTTGGCCGAGCGCTCGGTGGACGCGCGCCCCGCCGGCATTGCCCCCGACTTGTTCCTGCTGGCCCGATCCAGCGCGGCCCCCATGGGCAATCTGCGGATCAAGGAGTCCCTTGCCGCCATGAATGAATGGCCGCTGCTGGGGTTCTCCCGGGCCGAGGTCAGCGCCCGCGACAACCGCTTTCTTGAATACGCCCATGAACAGGGAGCGGCAATGAGCGGTGCCACCGGTGCCGTTGGCGAGGCGACGAAGCTGCTGCTGACCCAGGGGCGAGACGGGTTGCTGTACCCCGATGCGCTGTTGGAAGACAGGTTGGCGGCGTGCCACTGGCTGGTGAAATGCCCGCCAGAGCAGGCGACGCCAAATGACTGCGACATGCTCAGAAGCGAGTTCCACTACTACCGGGCGCTGCAGCAGCTGGGCATCGATACGGTTCCCGCCCAAGGCCTGGCCCTGGAAGAGGAGCGGCAGCCGAGCCTGTGGATGCGACGCTTTGATCGTCGCCTGCACGGGCAGGGTGTGGAACGGCTGGCGCTGGAGTCCATCTATTCCCTGGCGGGGTTGCCCGGCCAGAGCCTGGGCATGCGGCACACCAAGGTCCTGGGGCTGCTGGCCGAACTCTGGCGAACCGCCGGGCAGGCCTCGGCGATCCCGGAGCTGGTGGCCGACTACCTGCGTCGGGACCTGCTCAACAAGATCCTTGGCAACTCGGCCAACCATGGGCGCAATACCTGGATCATCCGTCACGAGGGCCAGGTGCAGTTGGCGCCGATCCACGATCTGGCGCCGCGAGTGATGGATGACAAGGGCATTACCCGCAGCACCAAATGGCCCGGCCGGATGGAAGTGGCGGGTGATATCGACTGGCGCCAGGTGTGTGCCAGCCTCAAGCCGCTGATCGATCCCGATGCTGCGCTGACGCGCCTGCGCGAAGATGCCGAACGGCTACGGGCCCTGCCGGACCTGCTGAGTGCCGGGGGCTTGCCCGAGGCCACCCTGAATCACCCGCGCATTTACCTGCGTGACCTGGATCGACGCCTGCAGGAGTGGGGTTTGCGATGACTACGACCCTGGAACAGCGCGGCCTGCTGATCGATAACATCCGCCAGGAACTGGCCGCTGGGCGTTTGTCGGTTGGTGATGCGGTCAAGCGCCTGCGCACTGAAGTCACCGGGTTGCATCAGAGCCAGTTCGCCAGGATGTGCCGGATTTCCCTGCGTACCCTGATCCATATCGAACACGGCGACGGCAACCCGACCCTCAAGTCGCTCAACGCGGTGTTCAAGCCTTTCGGCCTGCAGATGGGCGTGGTTTCCCTGCGCCCTTGAGCTTCACCCGCGCTGAACGTAACCCTTGCCGTAATGCCTTTCCATCCGCGCCTGGATCAGTTCCAGGCCGATGGACAGCAGCCAGTAGATCAGCGCCGCGGTGCTGAGCATTTCGATATAGCGGTAGCTGGAACGGCCGTAGGACTGGGCCAGGAACATCACTTCCCAGACCCCCATCACCGAGATCAGCGACGAGTCCTTGAGCATCGAGATGAACTGGTTGGTGGCCGGCGGAATGATGGTGCGCATGGCCTGGGGCAGAGTCACCTGCCAGAAGATCACGCTGTCGCTCATGCCCAGGGCCAAGGCCGCCTGGCGCTGGCCGTGGGGGACGCCCAGGATGCCGGCACGGAAAATCTCGCTGAGGTAGGCGCCGTAGTTCAGCGACAGGGCGATGATCCCGGCGGTAATGGCGCCCGGCACCACCCCCAGTTGCGGCAGGCCGAGGTAGATCAGCAGGATCTGGATCAGCAGCGGTGTGCCGCGAAAGAACGAGGCGTAGAAGCTGGCGATGCCGAACGCCACGGCGCTCGAGGACAGCCGCGCCAGGGCGGTGACAAAGCCCAGCAGCGACGAGGCGACGATGGCGCAGGCGCAAAGGAACAGGGTCAGCGCCGCGCCCTGGAGGAAACCACTGGGGGACAGGTGCAGGCCCAGCAGGTTCGGCAGCTTGTCGAGGATGATCGAGAACTTCAGCTCGAAGCTCAGGAAGAAGCTGGCGAACAGCACCAGCAACGCGGCCCAGGTCAGGTACAGGCGGGTGCGAAAGCCCAGCAGGCGCTTGAGCAGCGGTGCAGCCACCGATTGTGGTGGCTGCGGCGGTGGCGTGTAGGCGGTCATTGGCTGATGTCGGCGCCGATCCATTTCTGCGACAGCTTGCTCAGGGTGCCGTCCTGCTTCAGCTGGGCGAAGACTTCACGCACCTTGGCATTCCACTGGGCATCGCCTTTCTCGATGGCCACCGAGTTGGGCTCGGCGTACAGCGGCTCGCCGGCCAGCTTGAAGCGCGAGTCCTGGGTCAGGCGCGGCTGGGCGGTGACCAGGTTGGTGAGGATCGCATCCAGGCGTACACCCGGGCCCAGGCCGAGGTCCTGGAAGGCCACGTTGTCGGTGTCGTAGGGAGCGATCTGCACATTCTCGAAGGGGTATTGCAGGTGGGTGTCCTCGGCGCCTTCGATCACCAGGTTCTTGTTCAGGTAGCCCTCGTAGCTGGAGGCGGCGGTGAGGCCGACCTTCTTGTCGCTCAGGTCCTGGGCGCCGTGGATCCGTTCATCCTTGGCGTTGACCACGATCACCGCCGGCGAGGCGTAGTACTGCACCGGGAAGTCGAAGACCTCGGCGCGGGCCTTGCTCGGGGTCATGGAGCAGATGCAGATGTCGTAGCGCCCGCTCCAGCGTCCGGCGGCGATCACATCCCAGGACGGGGTTTCCAGGCGCAGCTTGACGCCGAGCTTGTCGGCCACGGCCTTGGCCACGTCGACGTCGAAGCCGTCCAGCTGGTTCTGGTCATTGAGGAACGAGAAGGGCGGATAGCTTTCCATCAGCACTCCGACCAGCTCCTTTTTCTGCTCGATACGTTCCAGGGTGGCGCCGGCGAAGGCTTGGGAAGAGGCGGCGAGAAGGGTCAGGCCGAGGGCCAGCAGCGGTTTGAAATTCATCGGAATCCTGACTGAAAAAGAGTTGTTATTAACCGAATGGTGCGTATTTAATAGTTATAAGAACGACTCCGGTAGTGAGTTATTTTCATAAGCATATGAGTAAAAAGCATATGGGCGCAGGCAATACGGTAATTCTCGATGGCGGTATGGGGCGTGAACTGCAGCGTCGCGGGGCGCCGTTCCGGCAGCCTGAATGGTCGGCCCTGGCGCTGAGCGAGGCGCCCCAGGCGGTTGAGGCGGTGCACGCGGCCTATATCGACAGCGGTGCCAACGTGATCACCAGCAACAGCTACGCGGTGGTGCCGTTTCATATCGGCGAGGAACGTTTTGCCGCTGAAGGCCAAGCCCTGGCGGCTCTGGCCGGTGAGCTGGCGCGCCGCGCGGTAGAGGCCTCCGGCAAGCCGGTGCGGGTCGCGGGTTCGTTGCCGCCGCTGTTCGGTTCCTATCGCCCGGACCTGTTCGATGCGTCCCGGGTCGAGGAAGTGCTGAGCCCGCTGGTCAAGGGCCTGTCGCCTTTCGTGGACCTGTGGCTCGCAGAAACCCAAAGCTCCATCGCCGAGGCGCGGGCTATCCACGCCGGCCTGCCCAAGGACGGCAAGCCGTTCTGGCTGTCCTTCACCCTGAAGGACGAAGAGGTCGACGAAGTGCCGCGCCTGCGTTCCGGCGAACCGGTGGCAGAAGCGGCGGCAGCGGCGGCGCAGTTGGGCGTGCAGACCCTGCTGTTCAACTGCAGCCAGCCGGAAGTGATTGGTGCGGCAGTGGATGCGGCTCGTGAAACCTTCGAGCGCTTGGGGGTGCAGATCCATATCGGCGTGTACGCCAATGCCTTCCCGCCGCAGCCCGAGGATGCCACCGCCAACGATGGCCTGTGCCCGCTGCGTGAAGACCTGGACCCGCCGGGTTATCTGCACTGGGTGGCGGACTGGCACCAGCGCGGTGCCAGCCATGTGGGCGGTTGCTGCGGCATTGGGCCGGAGCATATTGCGGTGTTGGCGCAGAAGCTCGGTTGAGTCCTTCGCCGGCAAGCCGGCTCCTACACAGGCCTGTAGGAGCCGGCTTGCCGGCGAAAATCCCGCTTACCCGCGACACTCCGCCAGCGACTTGAGCTGCCCCGAGCCGCTCTGGTTCTCATCGCTGAGCCATTGCTCGAAACCCTTGGCAATCACCGGCCATTCCCCATCCAGGATCGAGAACCACGCGGTATCGCGGTTCTGCCCCTTGGCCACCATGTGCTGGCGAAACACACCCTCGAAGCTGAAACCCAAACGTTCCGCGGCGTAGCGCGAGCGGGCATTGGCGTTGTTGCACTTCCATTCCAGGCGCCGGTAACCCAGGGCGAAGGCTTCCTTGGCCAGCAGGTACACCGCTTCAGTGCTCTTTGGCGAACGTTGCATCGGTGCACCGAAGGTTACATGGCCGATCTCGATACGCCCCTGGGCCGGGACGATGGACATCAGGCTGATGAGGCCCTGGGCCTGGCCGCTGGCGCGGTCGATCACGGTAAAGAAGTACGGGTCGCTGGCGACGGCGTGGTTAGCGAGCCAGGCATCGAACGCCGCACGCTCGGGGAAGGGGCCATAAGGCAGGTAGTTCCACAGCACGGGGTCGGCGCCAGGGCCTTGCAGCACCTGGAACAGATCGTCGCCATGGCGCGCCGGGTCGAGCCTTTCCAAACGGATGAAGCGCCCTTCAAGCAGGGTGGCCGAAGGGGCGGGAACGCCTTTCCAATCGGCGAGTGAAATCGACATGCAGTGGCTCCTTGGCAACTCAGAGGGGTTTGCGGAACTGGATGAAACCCGGGCGCTCGGCAATACGCTCATACAGCTGGATGGCCGTGGCATTGGTTTCGTGGGTCAGCCAGTGCACCTTGGCGCAGCCGTCCTGTTTCGCCTGGGTGTAGACGAACTCGATCAGCTGGCGGCCGACGCCGGTGCCGCGCTGGTCCGGGGTCACCAGCAGGTCCTGCAGGTAGCAGGAATTCTCGATGCTCCAGTTGGAGCGGTGGTAGATGAAATGCACCAGGCCCACGGCGCGCTCGCCGTCCCAGGCCAGGGCCGCGTGGGTCGGCTCGCCGGCATCGAGAAAACGCTGCCAGGTGCTTTGGGTCACGGCGTCCGGCAGTTCGGTTTCGTAGAAGCTCAGGTAGGCCTGCCATAACGGCAGCCAGGCGGCATGGTCGGCAGCGGTGACGGGGCGGATCTGGATCTGGCTCATGAAGGCTCCTTTGTTGTTCTGTACGAAAAATGTTCTGTACGCCTAACCCATCAGCCGGGACAGTTGTTGGTCGCCCAGGTCGGCGCTGGCCGCCAGCCCTTCGCGTACCCCGGCAATATCTTCGACATTGCGGTTCTGGCTGAGCTTGCGCTTGCCTTCCAGGCGCTGGATCGGCAGGGCAAAACCGACAATCGCCCGCAGCATGCTGTCGAGGTAGTCGGCCGGGGCATCGGCCACCTTCCACGGTTGTGGGCGACCGGCTTCGTGACGCTCGGTCAGGCCCTCCACCACCTTCAGCAGCCGCTGCGGGTCGGTGAATACCTCGGGTTGGCCGTAGGCGTGCACCGCCACGTAGTTCCAGGTCGGCACCACTTTGCCGTGTTCGGCCTTGCTCGGATAGAACGACGGGCTGACGTAGGCGTCTTCGCCGGTGAAAATCACCAGAGCTTCGGCACCACTGGCCAGCTCGGCGCACTGCGGATTGGCCTTGGCCAAGTGCCCGTAGAGGGTGCCATTGGCGCCCTGTTCGGGGCTCAGCAACAGTGGCAGATGACTGGCCTGCAGGCCCAGGGCACCCCAGGTCACCAGGGTCGCCAGACGGCTGTGCTGCATCACCCCGTGCAGGCGGGTGAGGTCTTCATCGACGAAAGCGCGAGGTAGGTACATAGAAAAAATCCTTGGCGAGTGGCTGCATCCTAGGCAGGCTAATGGTTCGTTGTAAGAGCCATCTCTGGTCTATTTTTTAGGTCCAATTGCCCGGGTGAACCTCGATGAACAGTGCCGTACCCCCGTTGTCCTTCAATCCGGCCGGCATCGAGCTGGACCGCCGCCAGGGCCTCAGTCGCCAGCTGTACCAGGCCTTGCGACAGCGGGTGCTGGACGGGCGCCTGGCCAGTGGTACGCGCCTGCCTGCCAGCCGCGACCTGGCCGCCGCCCTGGGGATTTCCCGCAACAGCGTGGTGCGGGCCTATGACCAGCTGTACGCCGAGGGTTTTATCGAAGGGCGGGTCGGTGACGGCACCTATGTGGCGCAATTGCCGGAAACCCGATTGCCGATCAAAAAACTATCCACAAAAGTATCCACAGGGTTTTCAACAGGCTTACCCACAGGTTTATCCACAAAGCAGGCAGAAATGGCTGGTGATTTATCCAGTAAAGTTATCCACAGCAGCGGCTGGCAGCGCCTGCAAACCCATCATTTGAGTACCCCGCCCAAGGGGCCGTCACGGGCTTTTCGGGTTGGCGTGCCAGCCTTCGATCTGTTCCCGTTCGAGGTCTGGGCCAAGCTGAATGCGGCTTTCTGGCGCAGGCCCGACCTCGGGCAATTGTGCTACGGCGACTCGGCGGGCGATCCGCGGCTGCGCAGCCTGATCGCCGCCTACCTGCGCAGCGCTCGGGGCCTGAACTGCACGGCTGAACAAATTGTGATCACCAGTGGCGCGCAGCAGGGCATCAGCCTTTGTGCACAGCTGCTGGTGGAGCCAGGCGACAAGGTGGCTGTGGAAAACCCCGGCTACCGCGCCGCGGGGCATGCCTTCGCCCTGGCGGGTGCGCAGTTGCAGGGCGTGGCGGTGGACCAGGAGGGCATCGACTGCCGCCAGCTGGAGCAGCTGGACAGCTGCCGCCTGGCCTATGTCACGCCGTCCCACCAGTACCCCACCGGGGTGATCATGAGCCTGGCCCGGCGCCTGGAGCTGCTGGCCTGGGCCGAACGCAGCCAGGGCTGGATCATCGAGGACGACTACGACGGCGAGTACCGCTACAGCGGTGCGCCCCTGGCCCCCCTGGCGGCGTTGGACCGCCAGGGCCGGGTGATCTACGTCGGTACCTTCGGCAAGGTCGCCTTTCCGGCCCTGCGCCTGGGCTACCTGGTGCTGCCGCCGACCCTGGTCCAGGCCTTCGCCCAGCGCCGGGCGGTGGACGTGCGCCATTCCGAGGTCAGTACCCAGGCGGTGATGGCCGAGTTCATGGCCGCCGGGCACTTCCAGCGGCATATCCGGCGCATGCGCCGGGCGGCCCTGAGCCGGCGCAACACCTTGCTGGCGGCCTGGCCACAGGCGATCGGCGGCGTCGGGCCGCTGCCCGGCGTGGCGGCGGGGCTGCACCTGACGGTGCGGGTCGACAGCCTGGCGCGGGAACAGGAACTGCTGGCCCAGGCCGCCAGTGTGGAGGTCGAGGTCGCCGGCCTGAGCAGCTACTGGCTGCCGCAAACCACCTTGCCCGAGGACCAGCGGGCCGGGCTGGTGCTGGGCTTCGCGGCTGTGCCGGAAGCCGATATACAGGCTGCGGTAAGCCGTTTGCGCCAGGCCTGGCGGGCCTGACGCGGTATACTCGCGAGCATTTCCCGCGCGAGAACCCCCATGAGCCAGACCCTCTCCCTGGCGCCTGAACGCAAGTTCGGCGCCCCGCTGTTCGCCTTGCTGATGCTGGTGGCCGGTGCTCTGTTCCTGCAAGCCCAGGTGGGTGCCCGCCAGGTGCTGCTGTTGCTGCTGGGCGCTGCCCTGGGGCTGACCCTGTACCACGCGGCCTTCGGCTTCACCTCGGCCTGGCGGGTGTTCATCCGCGACCGGCGTGGCGCCGGCCTGCGAGCGCAGATGGTCATGCTGGCCCTGGCGGTGCTGCTGTTCTTCCCCGCGCTGGGAGTGGGCAGCCTGTTCGGCCAGCCGGTGGTGGGGCTGGTGGCGCCGGCCGGTGTCTCGGTGATCTTCGGTGCCTTCATCTTCGGCATCGGCATGCAGCTGGGCGGCGGTTGCGCCTCGGGCACCCTGTTCACCGTTGGCGGCGGCAATGCGCGGATGCTGGTGACCCTGGCGTTCTTCATTTGCGGTTCGCTGATCGCCACCCATCACGTCGACTGGTGGTTTGCGCTGCCGTCGCTGCCGCCCATCTCTATCGTCCAGAGTTTTGGTGTAGGCCCGGCGCTGGGCCTGAGCCTGTGCCTGTTCGCGCTGATCGCGGTGCTCACCCTGACCCTGGAAAAGCGTCGTCATGGCAGCCTTGAAGCTCCGGTCACCAGCGAGCACCAGGGCTGGCGCCGGCTGCTGCGCGGCCCTTGGCCGCTGGTCTGGGGCGCGGTAGCCCTGGCTCTGCTGAACTTCGCCACCCTGGCCCTGGCGGGGCGCCCATGGGGCATTACCTCGGCGTTCGCCCTTTGGGGCGCCAAGGTTGCCAGCGGGCTGGGGGTAGACGTAGGCAGTTGGGTGTTCTGGCAGGGCGCGGCGAATGCCAAGGCGCTGGCGGCACCGGTGTGGCAGGACATCACCAGCGTCATGGACATCGGCATCGTCCTGGGTGCCTTGCTGGCGGCAGGGCTGGCGGGGCGTTTTGCCCCCAACCTGAGAATCCCCACCCGTTCCCTGGTGGCGGCGGTAATCGGCGGCCTGCTGCTGGGCTACGGTTCGCGCCTGGCCTATGGCTGCAACATCGGCGCCTACTTCAGCGGCATCGCCTCCGGCAGCCTGCATGGCTGGCTGTGGCTGGTGGCGGCCTTCATCGGCAACGGCGTGGGCGTGCGCCTGCGGCCCTGGTTCTTCGCCGAAGAGCGCAGCCCCCAAGGCCTCACCGGCTGCTAAACGCCACTGTGTAGGAGCCGGCTTGCCGGCGAACAGCGGCGACGCGGTCTATCACCCGCCGCGTCCTCGTCGTTCGCCGCCCACCAGAACACCGCCCGTGTGCTTGCGCCGGATCAGGTTCCGGACTTGATCTTGGTCCAGGCCCGGGTCCGCGCCCGCTCTGCATCACGGGGCAACGGCTGCAGCGTGTACAGGGTGCTCATGGCCGCTTCTGTCGGATACAGGTTGGGGTTATTGCGGATCGAAGGGTCCACCCGCTCGGTGGCATCCTTGTTCGGGTTCGGGTAACCGACAAAGTCGCTGACCGGGGCAATCACCTGGGGCTGCAGCAGGTAGTTGATGAAGGTGTAGGCATCTTCCGGGTTCTTCGCGCCCTTGGGGATCGCCAGCATGTCGAACCAGATCGGCGCGCCTTCCTTGGGCAGGCGCATGTCCACGGTCACGCCGTTCTTGGCTTCCTTGGCCCGGTTGGCAGCCTGGGAGAAGCTCCCCGAGTAGCCCACCGCCACGCAGATATCGCCATTGGCGATGTCGGCCATGTACTTGGACGAGTGGAAGTAGGTGATGTACGGCCGGATCTTCATCAGCAGCGCTTCAGCCTTCTCATAGTCCGCCGGTTTCTTGCTGTTGGGGTCCAGGCCCAGGTGCTGCAGGGCCAGGGGCAGGATTTCCGACGGCGAATCCAGCAGGGCCACGCCGCACTGCTTGAGCTTGCTGATGTTCTCTTCCTTGAAGATCAGGTCCCAGCTGTCCACCGGCGCCTTGTCCCCCAAGGCGGCCTTGATCTTGTCCGGGTTGAAGCCGATCAGGATGGTGCCGTACATGTAGGGCACGGCGAACTTGTTGCCCGGGTCGTTGGCCTCGATCAGCTTCATCAGCTTGGGGTCCAGGTGGTTCCAGTTGGGCAGCTTGCTGCGGTCCAGGGGCTGGAACACCCCGGCCTCGATCTGCTTGGCCAGGAACACGTTGGACGGCACCACCACGTCATACCCGGAGTTGCCGGTGAGCAGCTTGGCCTCCAGGGCTTCGTTGGTGTCGAAGATGTCGTAGACCAGCTTCACCTGGCTGTTCTGCGCCTTGAAGTCTTCCAGGGCCTTGGGGGTGATGTAGTCGAACCAGTTGTACACCCGCAGGGTGCGTTCTTCGGCGTGGGCGGCGGTCCCCAGCAGGCTGGCGCACAAGGCGGGGATCATTAAGCATTTGAGTCTTTGCATGATGCGAATCCCTCACTGGGCGCTTTGGAAGCCTTCGAGAACGTTGACGGCGTTGATGCCGATTTCCTCAACCGCATAACCGCCTTCCATGACGAACAGCGTCGGCTTGCCGAGGGCGGCGATGCGCTTGCCCATGGCCAGGTAGTCCGGGCTGTCGAGTTTGAATTGCGAGATCGGATCGTCCTTGAAGGTGTCCACGCCCAGGGACACCACGATGATGTCGGCGTCATAGCGCTGGATTTCGTTGCAGGCCTGTTCCAGGGCCGCGCTCCACGCATCCCAGCCGCTACCGGCGGCCAGTGGGTAGTTGAAGTTGAAGCCTTCCCCGGCGCCTTCGCCGCATTCGTCGGCATAGCCCAGGAAGAACGGGAACTCGGCTTCCGGGTGGCCGTGGATCGAGGTGAAGAGCACGTCGCTGCGCTCATAGAAGATCGACTGGGTGCCGTTGCCGTGGTGGTAGTCGACGTCGAGGATCGCGACCTTCCTGTGGCCCTGATCGAGGAACGCCTGGGCAGCAATGGCGGCGTTGTTCAGGTAGCAGTAGCCGCCCATCAGGTCGCCGGCGGCGTGGTGTCCCGGTGGCCGGCACAGGGCGAAGGCACTGTGGGCGCCATTCTGGATATGGGCCTGGGCGGTCAGCGCCACCTGCGCCGCGCTATAGGCCGCCTGCCAGGTGCCGGCGGTGATCGGCGCGCCGCCGTCGAAGCTGTAGTAGCCGAGCTGGCCGTGGAGGCTGGTGGGAATCACGCTGCGCAAGGTACGCGCCGGCCAGGTGTAGGGCAGCAGGTCGCCGTCGATGCCCTGTGCCGCCCAGCGCGCCCAGGCGCCCTTGAAGAAGTCCAGGTAGGCCCGGCTGTGGATGCGCTCGATGGGCTCCAGGCCGAAGTCCTTGGGTGCCTCTACCGGCCCCAGGTTTTGATGTTTCACTCGATCCAGCACGTGGTCGGCCCGGGAAGGCATTTCGAAGCAGGGCATCAGTTGCCCGTCGATGAGTTCGCAACGGCCGTGGTGCAGGTGGTGATCGTCCGAGTAGATCGTCAGCATTTTCTTGTTCTCCGCAGGCTGATTCGGTGGAGCACAGTCTTGCGGGGCGCGGGGTTTGGGAGAACGGCAGGAGCGGCCAAAAGGGGAATGATGTGGCCAAAGTGTTTGACCGAAATTCGCCCCTTAAAGAGGCATGGCGCCCCGTTGCGGGGCGCCATCCGGTTTCAGCTGGCAGGCGGGGTAGGGGCGTAGCGCTGCAGGACCTTGAGCATGTCCTCGCGTTTTTTCCGGGCAATGGCTTCCAGCAATATTGCGTAGCCCTTTTTCTCGCAGTGCTGGCCGACATTCGGGTCGGCGCCTTTCTCCAGCAGCAGAGTGAACATCTCCAGGGTGTCCCGCTGGCTGACGGAGGGCGACTGGGCGTCGGCGGAGGTCTTGTCGGCGACCAGGGTCAGCAGGCTTTCGCCGACGGGCTGGTTGTTGCAGACGGCACGGCCGTAGCTCAGGTTGAGGTTGGCACCGGCCGCTATCAACTGCTTCATGGCCACGTAGTTGTTGCCCGAGAAGGCCCGGTACAGCGCGGTTTCGCCGTCATTCTTGTTGCGCAGGTCGAGGTTCTGCGGGTACTGCAGCAGCCAGCTGAAGCCTTGCAGGCTGCGCTTGTTCTCGGCCATCTGCATCAGTGGCGTCACGCCCTGGCTGTCGGGTTCGTCGATGGCCACGCCAGCCTCGATGAGGAACTTCAGGCGCCCGCCCTGGCTCAGGTCGGGGCTGTCGCCCAGGTCGCGGCGCATGGCCAGGGTCGCCAGGGTGGTCCAGTTGTACAGGCCGCTGGTGTGGGCGCCGTGCTCCAGCAGCAGCCGGGCGATGTCCAGGTGCGGTGCGTCCAGGGCGTGCAACAAGGCGCTGCGGCCATCGTCGGCCATGACCTCGCCGCTGATGCCACTGGCCAGCAGGCGCTGCACTTCGCTCAGGTCGCCGGCATCCACCGCGTCCACCAGCGGCCAGAAGGCCTGGCAGTCCCGGGGGTTGGCGGCGTTCAGGCCCAAGCGCTGCAGCACCCGGGGCGGGATGCTCATCTGGCGCTTCAGGCGCAGGCCGCAATACACCCGGTAACCCTCGATGGCCCGGCCCTGGTGGATGTTGTCCTGCGTGCGTTGTTGGTAGATCGCCCAGTCCAGGTCCGCCAGGTTGAGGTAGGTCGGCATGCGCCCCGGGTCGCGGCGCAGCACTTCCTTGAGCCAGGGGCGGGCGGTTTGCAGCTGCCCGGCTTCGCTGGTCCAGTAGGCGATGTCGTTGAGCAGGCCGGCGTATTCACGGCGCTCGGTGGCGATGCTGCGAAAGTCATGGGTAACGAAGAAGTCTTCCACTTCGCGGATGCCCGGCAGTTTGTCCTTGGCCGTGCGCAGTTGTTCGTGCAGCGCGCGGAACTCTTTCCACAGGCTGTCCGGGGTCGAGGCTGGCGCTGGCACAAAGGCGTTGACGGTGATCGGCCCGCTGCCTTGGGTGAAGGGGCGGAACCACGGCGGGAAGGTCTCCAGGGCCTGCAACCACTGCCGCCCGGTTTCCTCGCTGATGGGTTGCAACGGGGTGAATTCCATCTGGCCAAGGTCCTGGCGGTGACTGATGGCCAGCAGCGGGTGTTGCGGATCGCGCTGGTCGATCAGCAGGTAGCGCCCGCTAAGTTGCCACTCGGATGGCTCCTTGCACTGGAAGCTCAGGGGCGTCAGGGTGACGCCGGGGACCAGGCTGTTGCTCGTGGGCCAGATGTCGTTGACCTGGATGTCATCGCCCGGGGACACACAGGCCCGCAGCTCTTCAGGGCTGAACAGAGCCATCGGCGGCGACTTGTAGACCCGCTGCCGGTACTGCAGGTCCTGATAGGCATTGAAGTAGAACAGCCCGCGGTACTGGCTCAGGACAATCCGCAGCGGCATCCGCGCCAGGCCCGGCAGGGGGAACGGCTTGAGCTCCAGGGTGGCGGTTTCCGGGTAGTCGAGGACGAAGTTGCGGCGCATTCCCGACCATTTGAACCAGGCCAGGTCCAGGTCGAAGGCCTGGGCCACGGGAGTGGCAGCCAGCAGTGTCAGCGCCAGGCCAAGCCCGCGAATGCCGATGCGCCGGGCGATGGCGCCTGAGAATAGCTTCAACGTTGCAGTCCCTTGCCGATAGAAAGCCCGGCAATGTAATGCAATCGGCGCTGTTGTGCCGGGCTTTGTTTCAGGGGCGCAGCGGGTTCGGCGCCACGCCTCAAGGACGAAGCGCCGTCGCCGGCGCTGGCGGCGCAAAGCCTTGCAGCACCTTGAGCATGTCGTCGCGTTTTTTCCGGGCGATGATCTCCAGTAGCAGGGTCCGGCCCTTTTTCTCGCAGCGCTGGCCGACGTTGGGGTCGGCGCCCTTTTCCAGCAGTAGGGTGAACATGTCCAGGGTGTCCTGCATGCTCACGATGGGGGAGTGCTGGTCCGGGGAAATCTTGTCGGCAACGAGCATCAGCAGGCTCTGGCCCATGGGCTCGTTGCCGCAGGTGCCGCGGCCATAGCTCAGGTTCAGATCGGCGCCGGCCTCTATCAGGAGTTTCATGGCCGGGTAGTTGTTGCCCCAGAAGGCGCGGTACAGCGCGGTTTCACCGTCGTCGACGGTACGCAGGTCGAGGTTCTGCGGGTGCTGCAGCAACCAGGTGAAGCCCTGGAGGTTGCGTTCCTGCTCGGCCAGCTTCATCAGCGGTGTCTGCCCGCGACTGTTCGGCTCGTCGATGGCGACGCCGGCTTGCAGGAGAAATTTCAGGCGCCCGCCCTGGTTCAGGTCGGGGCTGTCCTTGAGGTCACGTTGCATGGCCAGCATGGCCAGGGTGCTCCACTGGTACTGGCCGCTGGTGTGGGCGCCATGGGCCAGCAGCAGTCGGGCGATCTCCAGGTGCGGCGCATCCAGAGCGTGCAGCAGGGCACTGCGGCCGTCCTCGGCCATGACCTCGCCGCTGACGCCACTGGCCAGCAAACGCCTTACCTCTGCCTCGTCGCCGGCATCCGCGGCGGCCACCAGCGGCCAGAAGCCCTGGCACGCCTGCGGGTTGGCGGACTCCAGGCCCAGGCGCTTGAGCACCCGCGGCGGCACGCTCATCTGGCGTTGCAGGCGCATGCCGCAGTACAGCCGATAACCCTCGATGGCCCGGCCCTGGTGGATGTTGTCCAACGGCCGTTGCTCGAACAGGGCCCAGTCCAGGTCGGCCAGGTTGAGGTAGGTCGGCATGCGGCCCAGATCCCGGCGCAGCACTTCCAACAGCCAGTTCCGGGCGGTGTTCAACTGACCGGCCTCGCTGGTCCAGTAGGCGATGTCATTGAGCAGGCCCGGGTATTCGCTGTGGTCGATGGCGATGCTGCGATAGTCATGGAGGGCGAAGAAGTCTTCCACCTGGCGGATGCCCGGCCCCTTGTCCTTGGCTGTGCGCAGTTGTTCATGCAGTGCACGAAACTGCTTCCACACGCTGTCCGCCGTGGCCGGTGGCGTGTAGGCATTGAGGGTGATCGGCCCGCTACCGCTGTCGAAGGCGCGGAACCACGGCGGAAACTTCTGCAAGGCCTGCAACCATTGTTGCCCGGTCTCGACGCTGATGGGTTGCAACGGGGTGAAGTCCATCTGGGTCATGTCCTGGCGGTGACTGATGGCCAGCAGCGGGTGTTGGGGATCGCGCTGGTCGATCAGCAGGTAGCGCAGGCTGAGTTGCCACTGCGGGGGCACCGAACAGTCGAAACCCAGCGGCGTCAGGGTGATGCCGGTGTCCAGGGTGTTGCTCGGTGGCCAGTTGTCCGAGACCTGGATCGGGTTGTCCGGCGACACGCAGTTGCGCAGGTCCTCGGGGCTGAGCAGCGGCAGGGGCGCGGACTTGTAGATCCGCTGCTGGTAATCCAGGTCCTGGTAGGCATTGAGATAGAACAGCCCACGGTACTGGCTGAGGACGATCCGCGCCGGCACTTGCGCAAGGCCGGGCAGGGGGAACGGCTTGATCTGCAGGATGGCGGTTTCCGGCTCATCCAGGACAAAGCTGCGGGACATCTCCCACCATTTGATCTTGGACAGGTCGAACGCCTGGGCGACGGGGACGCCAGCCAGCAGCACCAGTGCCAGGCAAAGCCTGCGAATGCCGATGGCGTCTGTGAATAGGTTCAAGCGTGCAGTCCCTAGCCGGTAGAAAGGTCGGCAATGTAATGCAATCGCCAGCGTTGTGCCGGGGTTTTTGTCAGGGCCGGAACTGGCTCGGCGCCACGCCGCTCCAGCGGATGAAAGCATGGCGAAAGCTCGCGGTTTCGCTGAAGCCCAGGGCCTCGGCGATGCGGTAGATGGGCATCTGGTCTTCGCAGAGCATCTGCTTGGCGCGCTCGAAGCGCAGCTCGTCCAGCAGTTCCTGATAGCTGCACCCCAGGTCCCGCAGGTGGCGGCGCAGGGTCCGGGCCGAGCAGTTCATCTGTTCCGCCAGCCCTTCCAGGCCCGGTGCGGCGTCCAGCTGCGCCGCCAGCAACTGGCGGATGCGCCCCAGCCAGGCCTGGCGCCCGGTGAACTCGGTGTTCTGCTTGCGGCAGCGTTCGGCCATGGCCTGGTGGGTGATCACGTCCGCCAGGGGCAGGGGCTGGTCCAGCCAGCGCTGGTCGAAGGCGAAGGCGTTGCTGCTGGCGTTGAATTGCAGCGGGCAGTCGAAAGGTTCGCGGTAGCGTTGCTGATAGTCCGGGGCCGGGTAGTCGAAGCGCGCGCCCAGTAGCGGCAGGGCGTGGCCCAGCAGGTCGTCGCAGATGACCTTCAGCGACACCAGGCAGAACTCGGTATTGAACGCGGCCAGGGCCGGGCTTTCGCGGTAGTCGGCGGCGGTCAGCCAGATGCGCGAACCGTCGGTTTCCAGGCTCAGTTCGAAAAGTGTTCCCATCAGCGCCGGATAGCGCAGCGCCAGGCGCAAAGCGTCACCTAAGGTGGCACTGGTGAGCAGGGCATAGCCGAGCATGCCGTAGGAGGAAACGTGCATGCGCCGGCCCAGTTCCAGGCCGATGTCCCGTTGCAAGGCCACGGCGTTGGCGCACACCAGCATTTCCTGGTTGGTGGTGATGCGAGTGTCGGCGCGGCTCAGGTCGGCGGGGTTTATACCGCTGCCGGCCAACAGCGCGCCGCCGGCCTGGCCCTGGTCCTTGAAGGTGTTGAGGATCAGGGAAACCGCATTGAGGGTGGTGAGGTGCGAGTGCAGCATGCGCAGATTCCAGCCTGGGAAAGACCCTTAACCGGAGCAAGTTGCATGCCGCCCGCGATCAGGCCTGCGGTTTGCCGGCCAGCGACATGCGGCATTCCCGGCGTTGTGTGGCTAGTGACTTGGCGCATTGATTGGTGCAACCTGCCTGCCATTCACCGCCTGAGGTGGCGGTGCAGCAACCCCGATAAAGGACTATGTATGACCCTCATCCCTGCGCGTTCCCTGCTTCTGGTGTCCGGCTTGCTCCTGAGTTCGCTGTGCCTGGCCGAGGCTGAGCCAGGCAGCGAAAGCACCATCAAGGACTCTGCCAAGTCAGCCGTCTCGTCAGCCATCTCGGCAGGCAAGAACCTCTTGGGCGGCGTCAGCGAAGGTGTGCTCGATGGTCGCCAATCGGCGCAAGGCGTCGACGGTGCGTCGATCATTTCCTCCCGTGAGCAAATGAAAGGCCGCGTCGAGGTCCAGGTATTGAAGACCGAAGCCGTCGGCGACAGCTTCAACGTCACCCTGGGTTTCAAGAACAGCAGCGACAGCCAGTTGCGGCTGATCAACCTCAAGCAGACCGGCGCCCTGCTGGCGATCGACCAGGACGGTTACGCCAACAACCTGACTGTCAGCCTCGACAACCCGGACGAAGTCACCATCCCGGCCAAGGCGGCAGTGCGGCAGAAGTTCGTGTTTGAAGGGCCGATCGAGAGCTCGAGTTCGGTGCGGGTCTGGGGCCAGGATTACTCGGTCAAAAAGTAACCTGACAGCCCCCGCTGTTTGTCGTCGAGCCGGCGGCTACTGCATAGCTACCGGCTCCCGAGCTTCAGCCCAACTCGCCACACAGGTCGAGTTCCACCAGGCGCCGCACTTCGGCGGTTTCCAGCCCGGCACCGAGCAGCGCATTGAGCTTGCCGAACGCCGCTTCGCGGGTCATGCCGCCACCGGACAGCACGCCCACGCCGCGCAGGCGGCTGCCGGCTTCGTAGATGTCCAGCTCCACACCGCCTTCATGGCACTGGGTCACCGCCACCACCACGATGCCTTGCTCCTGTGCGCGCTTGAGACTGGCCAGGAACGCCGGGTTGTCGCTAGGACCGGTGCCGCTGCCGAAGCATTCCAGCACCAGGGCCTGGATGCCGCTGTCGAGCACGCCGTCCAGCAGCTCGGCGCCGATGCCGGGGAACAGCGGCAGCACGCCGACCTTGGCCAGTTGCCTGGCTTGGCGGTAATCCAGCCCGGCGGGAATCGCCTCGGCCCTGGCGCCGCCGCCATTGCGCTTCAGGGCGGCGAACGGGTGCCGGCCGAAGCTGCGGATTTTCGCGCAGCGGGTCGGTGCCAGCAGTTCGCCGTGGAAGTGCAGGTGCACCCCCGGCGCCAGGCCCTGGCCCAGGGCCAACAGGGCGCCGCTGAGGTTTTCCCAGGCGTCGCTGTCGGGCACGTCGGCCGGCAGCATCGAACCGGTGAACACCACAGGCGCGCGCAGGCCCAGCAATTGGAAGCTCATGGCGGCGGCGCTGTAAGCCAGGGTGTCGGTGCCGTGGAGGATCAGCACGCTGTCGCAGCCCTGCACCTCAACGGCTTCGACCACCGCTTCACGCAGGCGCTGCCAGTAGTCGGGGGTCATGTTGGCGCTGTCGATCAGTGGCGCCATCTCGCGAAAGCGCCAGGCCGGCACCACCAACTCGGGCTGGCTGTCGAGGTAGGCGCGCATGCGCACGTCGAAACCCGAGGCCGGGGCCAAGCCGTCGGCGCTGGCCTGCATGCCGATGGTGCCACCGGTGTAGAGCACCATGACGTGCTGGGTGCCAGGGTAGGTCGAAGGGTTCATAGGATTCTCCGAAACGGTGAGTTCCTGTGGGAGCGGGCAAGCCCGCTCGCACATTTATCGCACTGTAACCGACGGGTGCAGAGGATGCGCCCGTCGTTCACCCGTCAGCGTTGCGCTGCGGGCACGCCTTGCGGCTCGGCCTGGGCAGGGGCCGAAGGTTCGGCGGGCCAGGCCTTCAGGTCCAGGTCCAGATCGGCGAACTTGCGCGAGTCGAACACCGGCTGGGCGACGCCGGCGCGGCGCTGCTCGTCGTAGTCGCGCATCACGCGCAGGCCGACCTTGAACAGCATGGCCAGGGCCACCAGGTTGACGAAGGCCAGGCAGGTCATGGTGATGTCGGCGAAGGCGAACACGGTCGAAAGGTCCTGCATCGAACCCCATACCACCAGCGCCAGCACCAGGCCGCGGAACAGCATCAGCACGGTGCGGTTGCGGGTGAGGAACTGCAGGCTGTTCTCGCCCAGGTAGTAGTTGTAGAGGATGCAGGTGAAGACGAACAGCGACAGCGCGACGCTGACGAACAGGCGACCCCAGTCACCGACCACGGCGGCCAGCGAGTTCTGGGTCAGGACGATGCCGTCACCTTCGAAGCCCGGGGTGTAGAAGCCTGACAGCAGGATCAGCAGCGCGGTGCAGGTGCAGATCACGAAGGTGTCGAGGAACACGCTGAAGGCCTGGACCACGCCCTGGGCGCCCGGGTGCTTCACGGCGGCCACGGCGGCGACGTTGGGCGCACTGCCCAGGCCCGCTTCGTTGGCGAACACGCCACGCTTCACGCCCATGACGATGGCGCTGCCGAGCAGGCCGCCGAAGGCCGGGTCGAGGCCGAAGGCGCTCTTGATGATGGTTTCCAGCATGGCCGGCACTTGTTCGATCTGGGTGCCGATCACGTACAGGGTCACGGCGATGTAGGCCAGGGTCTTGATCGGGACCAGCAGGTCGGACACCGCAGCGATGCGCTTGATGCCGCCGATGAAGGTGATGGCCAGCAGTACCGCCAGGACGATACCGGTGTGGCTTGGGTCGAAGGCAAAGGCGTCCTGCAGCGAGTGCGTCACGGTGTAGGACTGCAGGCCGATGAAGGCGAAGCCGTAGGTGACCAGCAGCAGGATCGAGAACACCACCGCCATGCCTTTGCGCTTCAGGCCGTGCTCGATGTAGTAGGCCGGGCCGCCGCGGTACAGGCCGTCGCCGTCGGCGCGTTTGTAGACCTGGGCCAGGGTGCATTCGAAGAAGCTGCTGGACATGCCGACCAGCGCGGTCACCCACATCCAGAACACCGCGCCAGGGCCGCCCAGGGTCACGGCGATACCGACACCGGCGATGTTGCCTGCGCCGACCCGGCCGGCGAGGCTGAGCATCAGCGCCTGGAACGAGCTGAGCTGACCGCCGCTGCTTTTCAGGCTGTCGCGGAACACCGCGAACATGTGGAGGAAGTGGCGCAATTGAACGAAACGCGAGCGGATCGTGAAGTAGCTGCCGAGCCCGACAATGAGCACGATCAGCACTTTCCCTGAGAGGAAGTCGTTGATGACTTCGAGCATGGATTATTCCTCGCTGTTTTTTGTGTAGGCAAAAGCAGAGCGGACGGAAACATTCTGTTACACCGCTGATTGCACGCACGGCAAAGCGGTGGGGCGATTGTTCGTCCCGGTTCTCTATTCGCGGGTTGTTATTAGTTCGGGTTTCCCGTGGGTTTGAGCCTCGTTACCGACGGCTGACCACGTGAAGAGGGGGCGCACTATACCGGTGCGCGGGCTCGCCGTCTGCATGTAGCGCGTCGAGCCGAGGAACGGCAGGCTGTACGGGGGGCTGAATCGGTTCTTGCGATGCCCCGCAAAACCCCGCGAACAGAGGCCCGCAGCATCCCTTTGATATTGCTGCCAAGCCGTAGGAGCTGGCTTGCCAGCGAAGGGGCCCGTTTGAGCGGCGCCGGTCTTCAGGGCTTGTTCGCCGGCAAGCCGGCTCCTACGGGATTACAGCCAGAATTCCTCTCGGCGTTCTTGGAAGTCGTGCATTTCACCTTGCTCCAGCAACTGGCGAATCCACGGCCCCAGCAGATCCAGCGAGCTGTCCAGAGGGGTAGGCCGGTGCCAGCGCAGCGGCACCTGGGCGAAGCGCTGCTGGTTGGCGCTGACTTTTTCCAGGATCTGCCGGTCCTGTTTCAGGATCACCTTGAACAAGGGCTGCAGCACAGCGCGCTTGAGCCAGCCCGGCAGGCGGCCGCGGGCCGTGGCGATGCGGGCGAACAGGCGCAGTTCGCCCTCGGCGGCCGGGCTCAGCCAGGCGCTCACCAGCAGGTTGAGCCGGCCCTGACGGTCGCGGTATTCGATTTCCGCCAGCCCCGGCAGGCGAAAGCGGCCCATGCTGAGGCCGCGCTCGCCTTCGAACAGCCGCGATATCAGCCCAGATTGGGTGCCTTCTTCGCTGTACTGCGCCTCAACCCCGTCTTCGAGCTGATGCACCCAGGCACGAATCCGCTGGCGCTGGCGGTCGTGGCGAATCCAGCCGGCATGCACGAAGTGGGTGTGGAAGCCGTCGAGGAAGTTCTCCGCAGCGTCCTGCAAGCTGCAGCGCACCCGGTCGCTGATCCAGAACACATCCAGGGCCTGGGCCTGCTCGGCGGCGGCCACCGGCGGGGCATTCGGCCGCTCGCTGGCGAGGCTGGCCCACACCAGCCCCTGGGCTTCGCAGCTGTGCAGCGGTTGCAACAAGGGCTGGCTGCACCGCTGCTGCTCCTGGCCGGGCAGCTGAGTACAACGGCCCTGGGGGTCGAAGCGCCAGCCGTGGTAGGGGCACTGAATCTGCCCGTCGCGCACCCGGCCGGCGCTCAGTGGCGCAAAGCGGTGGGGGCAGCGGTCCGGCAGCACGGCGGCGGCGCCGTCGGCATCGCGAAACAGCACCAGCGGTACGCCGTGCAGGGTGCAGGCCAGGGGCTGCTTGTGCAGCTGCCGGCTCAGGGCGACGGGCCACCAGCCCGCGTGACTGTTCACAGTTTGAGCTTCCTCATCAGCGGTACGCCGATTCGTTGCAGCAGCAGGCCCATCAGTTGCCACACCAGGCGCCGCGACCAGGGCAGGTGGGCGACGTGGATCAGGCTGTATTCGATTTCGGGCTGGCCGCCGCGCAGGCGCTTGAAGGCGGCGGCGCCGGAGCTGAAATTGAGCACCTGACGGCGGTTCACCGCCTCTTGCAGGCACAGCCTGGTCAGTTGCCGGTACAGGCCGGCGCGCTGGGGCAGGGCGGTGTCGTAGCCGACGATGGGGGTGCTGATCAGCGCGCTGTTGGCGAACCAGCCCAGGGCGCCGTCAATGCGCCCTTCGGCGTTGCGCAGGGCGCGCACATCCAGCCAGCCTTCGGCCTGCCCGCGTTGCAGCCATTGGGCGCTGTAGTGGGGGTTCAGGCGGCTGTATTTGTCCAGGTAGAGCAGGTTGTACAGCTGCTCGATGCGCTGGAAGTCGGCTTCGCTCAATTCGCTGCCGGGCACCACCGTATAAGGGCTGCGGCGCAGCAGGGTGGCATCCAGGCGGGTGTTGTGGTGGCGCAGGAAGGTTGAATTTTCGCCCTCGCGGCCGTCGAACAGGTACACCTGACGGCTGGGAATTGCCAGGTAGCCCAGGGCTTGCAGGCGCTTTCGCAGTTCGAGGTTGCTGAAGTCGTTGAGCGAGCGGAAACCGAAGCCGTGGTCGGGAAATTCCCGGCGCAGCAGTTCGGTGATCGCCGGCAAATCCGCGCCATCCCAGTCGGCCGGGTAGAGATTGGTCGACAGCAGCCAGTTGTTGACCTGCACCAAACGGTCGACCTTGGCCGCGCTCAGGAGCCGGTCCACGCCCTGGGTCAGCAGCTTCAAGGGCCAGGCCAGCCAGGGCCGTTTCAGGCGCTGCAGTTCTTCCCGGGCGTAGCCGCTGTAGGCGGTTTGCGGCGAGACCACGTAGCAGTTATCCACAGGGTCGTGGCCGTGGTTGATACTCACTGGGAACTGATGATGGCCGGTGTCCAGCAGGGCCAGGGCGGTGCTGACGTTGCCGATCAGCGCGCCGCCGGCGCAGGTGCGCACGTACTGCCGGGCGTGGCTGTCGCCGGCGGTCGGGGGCTCAAGGGCCAGTTGCTCGGGCAGCAACAGTTTCATCGGCGCGGCGCTCCCAGGGGTTGGCCGTTCCATTCGATATCGGCGGTGGAGGCGGCCAGCAGCCCGCAGCGGCGGGTCAGGGCGCGGCCGATGATCTCGCTCAGGCTCAGCAACTGGGCGGTCAGTGGACCGCGATCGCCGTCCTGGACGATCACGTCCCGGGCTTGTTGGTAGTCGTGCCAGAACTCGCGGCTCAAGGCCCGTTGCGGCGCCGCCAGAAGCAGCATGGCCAGGGCGATCATCCGCGGTTCCAGGGTCGCCTCCAGTGCTGCGTCGGCTTCGCTGCCCAGCGCCGCTACCAACTGCACGCGCTGGTCGTCGAACAGGTGCACGCCGCTGGTGGCCCTGGGGTTGCACTCCAGCACGTGGAAGCGGCCCTGCTGGTCTTCGATAAAGTCAAAACCCACCTGCCCGGTGTAGCCGGTGGCCCGGCCGAACTGCTCCAGAAACGCACGGATCGGCGCCGGGGCACAGCTGTGGAAGTAGATCCCCGAGCCGCGCCCGACCCGGTAGCGCGGCTGATAGCTGCTGTGGGCGCGCAACTGGCCGTCCACCAGTACGCTGAAGCTGCAGTACTCCTGGCCGGGGACAAAGCGCTGGGCCACCCAGGGCGCATCGCTACTGGGCCGCACTTTCGCCAGTTGCGCCGGGCTCGGGCGGATCAGGGTCTGGGAGGCGAAGCGCGAATAGGCCGGCTTGAACACCAGGGCGTCGTGCTCGGCGGCCAGCGCTTGCAACGCGGCCGGGTCATGCAGCACTTGGGTCGGCGGCGCGGCCACGTCCCAGCCCTGGGTCATGGCAGCAAAATCGCCCTTGTGATGCAGGCGGTGCAGCAGCTCGAAATCACTGGTGAACACCCGGCACAAAGGCCGCAGGCGCTCCAGGCCGTGGGCCAGGTAGAACACCTCTTCGCAGGTGGGCAGCAGCAGGTCGATGGCCTGTTGGCGGATGACCTCGGCCAGGGCTTCGATCCAGGCATCCGGGTCGTGGCGCGGCTCCGGCAGGCGCACGAAGTGCTCGGCGGCGCGGCTGAAGCGACTCAGGGGTTGGGCCAGGGAGTCGGCCAAGGTCACTGTCCAGCCGGCTTGGCTAAAGGCCCGGGCCCATTCCAGACAGGCCGGGGCCCGGGCGCCGAGAATCAATACACGCATGGCAGTCCCTCGGGCAGTTGCAGCATCAGCAGGCGGCGTCTTTTCGCTTGGGGCGGCGGTGCCTGCCAGTGGCCGAAGCTCAGCTGCGGCGCCTGCAGCCCTTGTTGCGCGCAGAGCTCGGCGAGGGCTTCGCTCAAGCGCTGGCACAGCCCGTGGTAGTCGCCGCGGGTGTGCAGGTTGATCTGCCAGAGCAGCCCGCGCTGGTGAATTTGGTATTCCTCAAGCGCCGCCCCGAGCATCAGCAGCGCCCGGCGCAATACGTCGGGGTAGAGCGGTGCCAGCTGCTGGCCGTCGAGCCGGGGCAGCCAGAGGATCTCGTCGGCGCGGCCTTCCACGGCGGCGATGGCCCGCTCCGCACGGCCGCAGGGGCAGGGTGCGCTGGCCACCCGCAGAATGTCGTTGAGGCGATAACGCACGATCAACTGTGTACGCCGGGAAAAGTCGGTGATGATCGGCTGAAAGCGCGTGCGCTCAGGGTCCAGCCATTGCGGCTCGATGTGCAGGTGGCTTTCATTCAGGTGCAGGGTGCCGGCCTCGCAGGTGTAGCCGAGAAAGCCTTCGCTGGCCTGATAGATCTGCTGCGGCTTGCGCCCGAAAGCTTGCTGCACCAGTTCGGCGTCGGTGCTTTCCAGCACTTCGGCCACCGACAGGATGTGTTGTGGGCGGATCGTCAGCTGCCCGGCCAGAGCCGCCTGGGCCAGCCCCCGCAGCACCGTGGCCGGGGCCACCAGCACGTCCGGGTTCTGTTGGTTGAGGCGTTGCAGGGAGGCGGTCAGGCCCAGTGTCAGGTCATGAAAGGCGAAGTCGATGCGGCGGCTGGCCAGGGTGGTGTACAGGCGGCTATTGGCCCGCAAGAAAAAGGCGATCCGCAGCGGCGCCAGCCAGGGGCACAGCAGCCGGGGCAACAGCGCCCGGGGCAAGGTGCGCGCCAGCAGGATGCCGGCCCAGCGTTGGCGTTCCACGCTGCTGACCAGGAACACCCCCTGAGCCCCCGAGGTGCCGCTGGACAGGCCCACGGTGATGTCCCCCAGGGTCGGGCTGAAGTCTCGGGAACGCTCCGCCTGCAGAGCTACCGGCAACACCTGTTCCAGGCTCAGGGCGCGGGTGTTGAAGGCAGCGAAATCGCTCATCAGGGTGGCTTTGTCCATGAGCGGCAAGTTGTGCAGGCCGTCTTGGGTCAGCCCGTTGAAGCGCTGGCCACGGGGCAGGACTTTGGCCATGAAGTGCCGCAGGCGCCGGGCCTGCCAGGCTTCCAGCCGCTCGCGGCGGCGAAAGCGCAGGGCGTAGCGGCTGAACACGAAGGCGCCGATGCTGCGCAGGGTGCCCACAAGACGCTCACTGTTCATGGGCGAACGCCTCCCAGGCCTGGGTGCAATGGGACGGCAGCACTGCTACCGCCGGTTCGCGGCGGATCAGCTGGCCCAGGCCGCTGTAGGTACGCACGTATTGCTGACGGTCGGCGCTGGCAAACCACAGTGCCGGTGCAGCGGGCAGGCGCTCGGCGCGGCAGGCCGGCACCGACCAGCAGGCGTCGGCCACCAGGAACACCGGCCGGCCCTGGGCGTCGGGGATGAACAGGCCCAGCTGGCCTTTGCTGTGCCCCGGCAGCGGCACGCCGATCAGGCTGCCATCGCCGAACAGGTCCAGGCCTTGCTCGAAGGGCGCCATCCAGCTTGGCAGCGCACAGCTGGGGCTGGCTTCGGCCAGGCGCAGGCGGGCGCTGAAGTCGTCCGGCAGCAAGCCCGGCAGATGGCCGCCAAGGGTGGCGCGCCAACGCTGGCCGCGCAGGCTGTCGATGTGCCGGTAATCGGCTTCCAGGGCGATGAAACGCGCGTTGGCAAAATCCCGCAGCCCGGCAATATGGTCGGCGTGGAAGTGGGAAATGATCACATGGCGGATATCCCCCGGGCCGATGCCCAGCTCATGCAGCTGCGCCCCCAACTGCTCGACCACCGGCAACTGCACCGGCACTGCGCTGCGGTACAGGCGCTCGGGCAGGGCGCGGGTGGCTTGGAAGAAGTGCTCGGCGTAGCCGGTGTCGTACAAAATCCAGCCGTGCTCCGGGTGCTGGATCAGCCCGCACAGCGCCGGAAATTGCACCGGCGCCAGGCGTCCACCACGGTCGGCCATGCATTCCAGGTGCTGGCACCAGCCGGCCCGCAGGATCTTCAAGCTGACGCTGCGGCTCATGGTTTTTGTCTCTGTTGGGCCAACCACCATTGGGCGTGCTGGGCAAAGCCCTGTTCCTGGGTGATCACCGGGTGGTAGCCCAGCTCGCGCTGGATGGCGCTGATGTCCAGGGTCTGGCTGAAGGCCAGGACGCCTGCGCCGTAGCGGGTGATCAAGGGTTCGGCGCCGTTGCCCAGCCGTGCCTTGAGCTCCAGCAGGCGCGCCACGCCATGCACCAGAGGCCAGGGCAGGCGACGGGTGCGCAGCGGCAGGCGGAAGTGCTCGGCCATCTGTTGCAGCAGGTCCTTGAAGGCCAGGGGTGTGCCGTTGCTCAGGTTGTAGACGCACAGCGGGCGCGGCAGGGGCCGGGTCAGGGCCAGCCACACCGCGTGCACCAGATTGTCGACGCAGGTCAGGTCCAGCTGTGCCTGGCCGCCGCGCATCAGTGGAATCGCCCCCCGTTGCATCACCCGCAGCAGGCGCGGCATCAGGGTTGCGTCCCAGGGGCCGAACACCGCCCGGGGGCGCAGGATCACGCATTCGGGCAGCTTGGCGTCTGCCAGCAGGGTTTCGGCCTGGGCCTTGCTGCGGGCGTAGTCGTTCACCGGTGGCGGCAGCGGCTGGTCTTCGCGGATGCCCAGGCGATCACTGAAGTTGAAATACAGGCTGGGGGTGGAGATATGCACCAGCCGCGGGATGCGGTTCTTGCCGCAGGCGTGGATCACCTCGGCGGTGGAGTCGAGGTTGGCCCGGGCAAACGCTTGGGGCGAACCCCAGGGTGAAGACAAGGCGGCGCAATGCACGATGGCGTCATGCTCGCGGCTGGCATCGGCCAGCAGGCGTTTGGCCAGCGGGCTGCCGTGCTCCAGGGGCAGCCAGCGCACCGGCGCCGGGCTGTGGGCAATCACCTCGGCCGCCGCCTCGGGGTTGCGCCCGCTGAACTGCACCTCGCAGCCTTCGGCGGCCAGCTTCCAGACCAGATGCCGTCCGATAAAACCGGTACCGCCGGTGACCAGGATCTTCATCAAAACTCCAGGATCATGCCGCCGAGGGACAGGCCCGCGCCGGTGCCGATCAGCATCAGGGTTTGTCCGCGTTGAATGCGCCCGTCGCGCACCGCGATGTCCAGAGCGGTGGGCAGGGACGCCGCCACCTGATTGCCATGCCGGGCAAAGATATCGACGACTTTCTCCGGCCCCAGGCTCAGGCGTTTGGCCGCATGCTGCATGGCCTGTTGGCTGGCTTGATGGGGGATGATCCAGTCGATCTGCGCAAGGGACAGCGCGGCTTGCTGCAGCAAGTCGTCCATCAGTTCGGGCAGGTGCTTGGCCGCTAGGCGGAACACGCCTTTGCCCTGCATGGTGAAACTGGTCAGGGGCTCGAACGGCACCTGGATGCGCCGCGGATGAAAGCGCGAACCGCCGGCGGGGATCTGGCACAGCGCGGCGCCTTCGGCGTAGGTCCTGAGGCGCGAGGCGAGGATCTTCGGGCCGCCGTCGCCCGCTTCCAGCACCACCGCTGCCGCACCGTCGCCGAAGATGCCGCAGACTTCCACCTGCTGCCAGTCCAGGCCGCAGGAGGCGATGTCGGCGCACACCAGCAGCACGCGCCGGTAATGCCCGGCCTGGATCGGCCAGGACAGGGTGTCCAGGGCGGCAATAAAGCCCAGGCAACTGGCGTTGATGTCCATGGCCGCAATGCCTGACTGGCCCAGGCCCAGCTCCCGTTGCAGCAGCGCCGCATTGCAGGGCATGCCCTGATCCATGGTGCCGCTGGCGCAGACGATCAGGTCCAACTGATCCAGCGCCAGGCCCGCCGCTTGCAGGGCCTGGCGCGCGGCGCTGGCGCCGAGGCTGGCGGCGGTGTCCGCAGGATCGGCGACGTGGCGCTGCTGCACTCCGCTGATGCGCGCCACGCTGCCGGTTTCCAGGCCGAGCTGGCGGTCCAGCTCGGCACTGGTGACCACCCGCTGCGGCAGGGCGTGGCCGGTGCCGAGGATGGCCAGGGCGCGGGCCGGGCGGGGGGAGGACGCTGATGTGTGCATGCAAATTCCGTGTGTGTGGGCGTCGGGGCTGGCGTTGAGAGAGGCGGTTAGTGCGCTGGCAGTGCCGCCGGGCATTGGCTCAGGAAGGCTTGCAGCCCCTGCTGGTAGGCCTCGGTGGGCATCAGGTCAGTGTGTTTGGCGATGAAGCAGGCCACGCCTTGGCGCTCCATATCGGCGTCCGCCACGAGGTAGAAGTCGGGAATTTCCTGCACGCTTGCGATCTGCTTCCAGGCCAGGCTGCTCTGACCTCCACGGGTGTTGAGCAGGGTGAAGCCCTGGTCGTCGAAGTTCAGGCAATAGGTGCCTTCGACGGCCCGCAACCGGGTTTCGATCAGGCGCTGACTCAACCCGCGCAGCGGCGCTTGGGGCTTGATTGGGGTGGCGGCAATCCGGGCTTGCAGGTGCTTGATCCAGCGTCCGGAAAAGCGCCACCACAGGGGGATGAAGATCAAGGCGAACGCCACCATGGCGATGACCTTCTCCGGGGTGAAGGTTCGCTCGGGGAAATAGATCGACAGGCAGCCGCCGATCAGACACAGGGTGAACATCACGGGACCGATCAAGCGGCTTTGCCACCGGGCAAATGTGGTCATGGCTTGGACATGCTGCTGATCATCCTTGAGCAATTCCTGCTTCAGCGGTTCGGCAATCCAGGCTTCGGTGTGGGCGGGGGTGATGCGGTAGTGCAATTCCATGGGGGCTGAATCCGAGGTCCGTGTTCGGTGAGGGCGGCAGTCTACCGGCTTCTGGGGTGTGTTGAGCAGCGGCGTGTGCGCCAACGCCGAGCGGCTGTTCAGGCTGGAAACTGCTCCAGATGTTGCTCCACCCACTGGTACAGGCGCTCGTCCAGCTGCGGCCGCTGCTGGTTGAAGTGGTCCTGGCAGCGGTTGAAGAACGGGTCCTGGTTGATGCGCATGGCCAGATCGACAGGGCCTTCGCTCCCAGCGTGGGCGGCTCGTAGCTGCTGCTGGCGCTGATCGGCCTGCTCCAGGGTGTCCGCCAGGGCGTCCAGATGCAGGAGCCTGAACTGAGCGATGGCCTGGGGCAGATGAAAGTGCAGGGCGCTATCGAAGCCTTCCCAGCCCTCGAAGGCCAGCCATTCGTGGAGCACCATGAAGCAGCGCAGCGCAGGGGGCAGTTTTTCCAGTCGCTGGAAATCCAGCCAGAACTGACGCGGCAGTTGCTCGGCGGCTTCGATGGCCTGGGCGATCAGGTCCAGGGCCTGGCCCTTGTCCCGGTGATGCTTGCGCAGGATGCGCTGGGTCAGGGTGAAGCGCGCTTCTTCTATAGCGTGCAGGGCGCGGTTCAGGTCGTAACCGGCGTTGAGCAAGTGTTCCCGGGCTTGCTCGGCGGGCAGGCCGGATTTGTCTACCAGCACCTGCAACAGCTCGGCTTTGTAGAGCTCGGCGGCTTGCTGCGGATTATTGGCGCAGCGGGCGAGTAGGGCCTGGGCATGGCGCAGGCCGATGGGGATCAGCTTGCGTAGCTGTTGCAGGGCTTGGGTGTGCGTCGGGTCCATCGACTGCGGTGCCTCGGGGATGGCGGATGTTTGGGAGGAGCGATTATCCACCTTGGGCGATGGATTGTGCTGGTTTAAAACAAGGGCCCCATGACGTTCGCAAGACCTGTAGGAGCCGGCTTGCCGGCGAAGGCGTCGGCCGGGATGCCGGTGAAGGCAGGGCGGGCCTCTTCGCTGGCAAGCCAGCTCCTACGGGATGTACGCGGTTTGGGGTTGTAGGAGCCGGCTTGCCGGCGAAGGCGTTGGCCGGGATGTCGGCGAAGGCAGGGCGGGCCTCTTCGCTGGCAAGCCAGCTCCTACGGGGTGGTGTTTTAGGCGGGGCCGGGGCGGGCGCCGTCGAGCAGGGCGTCCACCACGGCGCGGGCCATTTCCACGGAATGCACCATGGACCAGATCAGTCCGCGTTCGATGCCGCTGGCCCGTTCGGTGATTTCATCGGACACCTCTTCGGCGCATTTGAGCAGTAAGGAGACGTGCATCAGGGCGTCTTCGGCATTCACCTGGGGTTGCACGGCGAACAGCGGGTGGCCCCGGCCATCGCGCAGGCCGAAGGGGCGATGACGGGTGCCGTGCAAGGCGGCCAGCAGGTTGGCGTTGGCGCGGTCCAGCTCCGGGTCGCGGCGCGGATGATCGGTGGGCAAGGGTGGATCGGGGACGAGCTTTTTCATGACGGTCACTCACTCAGTAGTTAACGGACTGCCGAGCTCACTTCCACATGAGGGGTGGCAGTTGTGCGAGGGTGTGGAAGACCGGGACTGAGTAACCCAGCACACCCGAAGGTGTCCCGCGCACAACCGCCATAAAGCGATGCCAACGAAAATACGTCGAGCCATGCTCATGAGCGCTCATGCTTACTCAGGTCCGAACTTCCACATCCGGGCCGCTGATTTGGCAGCGGCACCGGGAGACTGCCTGATCGTTCGAAGGGGTACAAGGCGCTCAAAGGCGTGGGGGATTCTCTCGGATTTGCCCTACAAAACAAAGAGATTCTGCTTCGTTGCGGAGCGGCATCGCCTGACAAATCGCAGCTTTTTTCCAGAAAAAAAAACGGCACACCGGTCAATCATAGGAGCAGAAAAATGATGTGATATTCAGTGAAATCAAGATTCGATAATCGGTCTATATTTGGGCTGAATATAGTGTAGGGTTTAAGCCGGCAGGATGATTGCGATCTTGCATAGTGAGCGTTAGGCATCCTGAGCGGCGAAGTCGCACAGGATCAGTTCGTAGCAGGGCGGCGAGCACGTCGCCAAATGTAGGAGGTTTCACTCATGCGAGTTGAAACGGTCAGCTTTTTAAAACGATATGCCTCCGATCTGCCGTTAGAGGAGCCAATGGTCGTTACGCAAAACGGTGTGCCTGTTTACGTTGTCGAGTCTTACGTTGAGCGTAAGCGCCGCGACGAGGCAGTGGCGTTGGTGAAATTGCTCGCAGTCAGTTCGCGCGAGTACGCCCAAGGCAAGCATTGTTCGACTGATGAGCTGAAGGCCCGCTTAAGCAAGAGGTTTGCCCACAAATAAAAAAGGTGGGGTAGATGCCAACACTGACAATCCGCTACACCGAAACCGCACAGCAAAGCATTGAAGACCAGATTGTGCATCTGGCCGACTATAGCGACCTTAAGTCTGCCTTTGAGCGGTTGGAAGCTGTGATTGACGCTCTTCAGGACAAGCTCTTGTCCGCCCCGCTAGGCTACCCAGTCAGCCCTCAAGCAAGCGACCTGGGCATCTTGCATTACCGTGAGCTCAACACCGATGGATACCGGGTGTTCTACGAAATCGTGGATGCGGATCAGGCGATCGTGATTGGGCTGGTGCTGCGGGATAAGCAAAGCGTCGAGCAGGCACTTATTCGTTACTGTCTGCTGCATACCGATTGACGATTGTGGGTGTGAGCCGTCCGCTGTGGTGTTGGGGCGTGTCACCCGCACTCGGTCCGGGAGGGGGTCTTGCCAATACGTTCAAATTGGATTCACACGTTCGCCACTCTCCATCCCGCTCGCCATTTCGAAAGATGAAGGGGGAGAAGGGGCAGCGCTGCGTCTGTCATAAACGAAAATGTGCACAGCTTCCGCGCTATCACGGCGCTCCATCAAGGGGCGGCGCTGAAAAATAGGCGGTCTTGCTTCTGGGTTTCCGGGACTTTGTGAGGAGCCAAAAAAAAGGGCCTGGAGACGTATCTCCAAGCCCTCAAAAGGTGAGAGGTGTCTAGTCCCTCAACCTGGTGAGCGGTGTTGCATGTTTCGGGGTCGCGGCGGTTAGGCTTTCAGCGGAACCAGGCGCGGGGCAATCATGTTTTCCGGACGCAGGATGTCGTCGAGCATGGCGTCGTCCAGCAGGCCTTCTTCGCGCACCAGTTCCAGTACGCCACGGCCACTTTCCAGGGCGATGCGGGCGATACGGGTGGCGTTTTCATAGCCGATGTACGGGTTCAGCGCGGTGACCAGGCCGATGGAGTGCTCCACCAGTTCGCGGCAACGGGTTTCGTTGGCGGTGATGCCGGTGATGCAGTGCTCGCGCAGCATGTCCATGGCGCGTTGCAGCAGGCGGATCGAGTCGAAGATCTTGAAGGCGATCAGCGGCTCCATCACGTTCAGTTGCAGCTGGCCGCCTTCGGCCGCGATGGTCAGGGCCAGGTCGTTGCCGATGATCTGGAACGCCACTTGGTTGACCGCTTCCGGGATGACCGGGTTGACCTTGCCGGGCATGATCGAGCTGCCGGGCTGACGCGCTGGCAGGTTGATTTCGTTGATGCCGGTGCGTGGGCCGCTGGACAGCAGGCGCAGGTCGTTGCAGATCTTCGACAGCTTGACCGCGGTGCGCTTGAGCATGCCGGAGAACAGCACGAAGGCGCCCATGTCGGAGGTGGCCTCGATCAGGTCGGCCGCCGGTACCAGCGGCTGGCCGCTGATGGTGGCCAGGCGTTGTACGGCCAGGTGCTGGTAGCGCGGGTCGGCGTTGATGCCTGTACCGATGGCGGTGCCGCCCAGGTTGACTTCGGTCAGCACTTCCGGCGCCAGGGTCTTCAGGCGAGCCAGGTCTTCACCCAGGGTGGTGGCGAAGGCGTGGAATTCCTGGCCGAGGGTCATCGGCACGGCGTCTTGCAGCTGGGTACGGCCCATTTTCAGGACGTGGCTGAATTCTTCACCCTTGGCAGCGAACGACTGGATCAGGCTGTCGAGGCTGGCCAGCAGGGCGTCGTGGCCCAGCAGCAGACCCAGGCGGATCGCGGTCGGGTAGGCGTCGTTGGTGGACTGCGCCATGTTCACGTCGTTGTTCGGGTGCAGGTACTGGTATTCGCCCTTGCTGTGGCCCATGGCCTCCAGCGCGATGTTGGCGATGACTTCGTTGGCATTCATGTTGGTCGAAGTGCCAGCGCCGCCTTGAATCATGTCCACCACGAACTCTTCGTGGAAGTCGCCGCGGATCAGGCGGGCACAAGCCTCGCTGATGGCTGCATGCTTGGCTTCGCTCAGATGACCCAGTTCGCGGTTGGCGTCAGCAGCTGCCTGCTTGACCATTGCCAGGGCCACGACCAGTTTTGGGTAGTGCGAAATCGGAACGCCGGAGAGGCGGAAGTTGTTCACCGCTCGCAGGGTCTGGATGCCGTAATACGCTTGAGCCGGTACTTCGAGTACGCCAAGCAGGTCTTTTTCTGTGCGGAAAGATGCAGCGGAGGACATGACGGAGATCATCTCGGTAGGGACCCGGTCTGTGCCGGGAACGCTGCGAATCCTAGGCCGAAGGGATTTTTTGGGCCAATGCTGTTAAACACTGGGCTATGCATATTCGGCATAATGCCGGTGTGACGCCGGGTTGCCGGCGAGCGTGTGACCTAAAATGGTGCGTGTCCGGGAGGACGTGATGAATCTGGAAAGCAAATGGCTCGAGGACTTCAGTGCCCTGGCCGCCACCCGCAGCTTTTCCCAGGCTGCCGAGCGACGTTTCGTGACCCAGCCGGCCTTCAGCCGGCGCATCCGCAGCCTGGAAGCGGCCCTGGGCCTGACCCTGGTCAACCGCTCGCGCACGCCGGTGGAGCTGACGGCAGCGGGGCAGTTGTTCCTGGTGACCGCGCGCACCGTGGTCGAACAGCTCGGCGAGGTGGTGCGCCACCTGCACCACCTGGAAGGCGGGCAGGGTGAAGTGATGCAGGTAGCGGCGGCCCACTCCCTGGCGCTGGGCTTCTTCCCGCGCTGGATCGCCCAGTTGCGCAACGAAGGGCTGAACATCGCCACACGGCTGGTGGCCACCAACGTCGGCGATGCGGTGCATGCCCTGCGTGAAGGCGGTTGCGACCTGATGCTGGCCTTCTATGACCCGGATGCCGCCCTGCAGATGGATTCGGAAATCTTCCCCTCGCTGCACCTGGGGCACACCGAGATGCTCCCGGTGTGCGCCGCCGATGCCCAGGGCAAGCCGTTGTTCGACCTGGAGGGCGAGGCCAGCGTGCCGTTGCTGGCGTACAGCGCCGGGGCTTTCCTCGGGCGTTCGGTGAATCTGCTGCTGCGCCAGCGCAACCTGCGTTTCACCACGGTTTATGAGACCGCCATGGCCGACAGTCTCAAGAGCATGGCGTTGGAAGGCCTGGGAATTGCCTGGGTGCCGCAACTGAGCGTGCGCGCCGAACTGGCCCGGGGTGAACTGGTGGTGTGCGGCGGCGCGCAATGGCATGTACCGCTGGAGATCCGCCTGTACCGCTGCGCCCTGGTGCGCAAGGCCAACGTACGCTTGCTCTGGCGCAAGCTGGAAGGCGCTGCCGCGCAAGCTGCGGCCACGTAGGAGCCGGCTTGCCGGCGAAAGCGTCGGCCGGGAGGGTGGTGATTGCAGGGCGGGCCTCTTCGCTGGCAAGCCAGCTCCTACGGGAGATAGGCGCAGGTTTTTTTGTAGGAGCCGGCTTGCCGGCGAAAGCGTCGGCCGGGAGGGCGGTGATCGCAGAGTGGGCCTGTTCGCTGGCAAGCCAGCTCCTACGGGAGATAGGCGCAGGTTTTTTTGTAGGAGCCGGCTTGCCGGCGAAGGCGTCGGCCGGGAGGGCGGTGATCGCAGAGTGGGCCTGTTCACTGGCAAGCCAGCGCCTGCGAGGGGGGGGTGGGATTGACCTTGGAGTCAATAAAACCGGGGTTTTGCGCCGGAAATACTTTGTTTTGCAGATGGTCGGCGAAAGTGCGTTTAACGCGCCTTTTTCGGTATACTGCGCGGCCTTCGGCCGGTTCGCCTGGCCATAATTCGTACAATTTAAGCCACGCATTTCGCGTGGCTTGTTGTTTTTGACGCGCCTGCGGGCGCCCAGAGAGAAGAGGCACGACGATGAGTGCACTGGTTGGCGTGATCATGGGCTCCAAGTCCGATTGGTCCACCCTTAGCCACACCGCCGATATGCTGGAAAAGCTCGGCATCCCTTACGAGGTGAAGGTGGTTTCCGCACACCGCACCCCGGACCTGCTGTTCCAGTACGCCGATGAGGCTGAGGCGCGAGGCATCGAGGTGATCATCGCCGGTGCCGGCGGCGCGGCGCACCTGCCGGGCATGTGCGCGGCCAAGACCCACCTGCCGGTGCTGGGCGTGCCGGTGCAGTCGTCGATGCTCTCGGGCGTGGATTCGCTGCTGTCCATCGTGCAGATGCCGGCCGGCATCCCCGTGGCCACCCTGGCCATCGGCAAGGCCGGCGCGATCAACGCGGCGCTGCTCTCGGCGAGCATCCTGGGCGCCAAGCACCCGCAGTTCCATGCGGTGCTGAAAAAATTCCGTGCTGAACAGACAGACAGCGTCCTGGACAATCCAGACCCGCGCGTCGCCTGAGGTTGTTGACGATGAAGATCGGTGTAATCGGTGGCGGCCAGCTGGGCCGCATGTTGGCCCTGGCGGGGACTCCGCTGGGAATGAACTTCGCTTTCCTCGACCCGGCGCCGGACGCCTGTGCCGCCGCCCTCGGTGAACACCTGCGGGCCGACTACGGCGACCAGGACCACCTGCGCCAGCTGGCCGATGAAGTGGACCTGGTGACCTTCGAATTCGAGAGCGTGCCGGCGGAAACCGTGGCCTTCCTCTCGCAGTTCGTGCCGGTCTACCCGAGCGCCGAAGCACTGCGCATCGCCCGCGATCGCTGGTTCGAGAAGAGCATGTTCAAGGACCTGGGGATTCCTACTCCGGAGTTCGCCGACATCCAGTCCCAGGCGGATCTCGACGCCGCCGTGGCGCGCATCGGCCTGCCGGCCGTGCTCAAGACCCGCACCCTGGGTTACGACGGCAAGGGCCAGAAGGTCCTGCGCAGCGCCGCCGACGTCGAAGGCACCTTCGCCGAACTGGGCAGCGTGCCTTGCCTGCTGGAAGGCTTCGTGCCCTTCACCGGTGAAGTCTCGCTGATCGCCGTGCGCGCCCGTGACGGTGAAACCCGTTTCTACCCGCTGGTGCACAACACCCACGACAGCGGCATCCTGCGCCTGTCGGTGGCCAGCAGCGATCACCCGTTGCAGGCCCTGGCCGAGGACTACTCCAGCCGCGTACTCAAGCAGTTGGATTATGTGGGCGTAATGGCTTTCGAGTTCTTCGAAGTGGACGGCGGCCTCAAGGCCAACGAGATCGCTCCGCGGGTGCACAACTCCGGGCACTGGACCACCGAAGGCGCCGAGTGCAGCCAGTTCGAAAACCACCTGCGGGCGGTGGCCGGCCTGCCCCTGGGCTCCACGGCCAAGGTCGGTGAGAGCGCCATGATCAACTTCATCGGCGAAGTGCCGCCGGTGGACAAGGTCATCGCTATCGACGACTGCCACCTGCATCACTACGGCAAGGCCTTCAAGGTCGGTCGCAAGGTCGGCCACGCCAACCTGCGCTGCGCCGATCAGGCGACCCTGCAAGCGCAGATCCTCAAGGTGCAAGCGCTGATCGCCGAGTAACAAATCCTCCGGCTGGCGGGAACCTTCGTTTCTCGCCGTTCTCTGATAGCAGGATGCCAAAGTGCTGGCTAGGCTTTGGCTTGATCCCCCCTTACAGAGGAACAGCCATGGGCATTATTGGAACCATTTTCATCGGCTTGATCGTTGGTCTGCTGGCGCGCTTCCTCAAACCGGGAGACGACAGCATGGGCTGGATCATGACCATCCTGCTGGGTATCGGCGGTTCGCTGGCGGCCACTTATGGCGGCCAGGCGCTGGGTATCTACCAGGCTGGCCAGGGCGCCGGTTTCATCGGTGCGCTGGTGGGCGCGATCGTCCTGCTGGTGATCTACGGCTTCGTCAAGAAGAGCTGAACCACGCTACAAGCCCCCTCTGCCGTCCGCGCGGAGGGGAGCCTTTTTCTTCATCTGAAACTTCAACGCATCTGACGGTCTGGGCACTAGAATGCCCGGGTTTTCCCGTCCTTCCCTTTTGACCGAGCCACCCTCACATGCGCCGTCTTCTATTGACCTTTGTTCTGCTGGGCTGCGGCCTGGCCCAGGCTGGCGAACTGCCGGAAACCGATTGGCTGGAGCTGATGCCCAAGTCGGACCAGAAGGCCCTGGAGCAGATGCCGGAAATCGACCACAACTCCCCGGAAGCCAATGGCACCTTCACCGAAAAGGGCGGCCTGAAGCAGAGCAAGGGGTTGCCGGCGGTGATGTATTCCACCAAGACCGTGCCGGCCATGAATGACAAGCAGATCCGCATCGGCGGTTATCCGGTGCCGCTGGAAGCCGATGCCAAGGGGCGCAGCACGCTGTTCTTCCTGGTGCCGTACCCGGGCGCCTGCATCCACGTGCCGCCACCGCCGCCCAACCAGCTGGTGCTGGTGCGTTTTCCCAAGGGCTTGAAGCTGGACGACATCTACACGCCGCTGTGGGTGACCGGCACCCTGAAGATCGAGAAAGTCAGCAACGACCTGGCCGATGCCGCCTACGCCCTGGATGCGGCGAAGGTGCGGGTGGTCAAGGAATCGGATCTCTGAAGCGGCGCATTTGAACGCCGCTGAACGGTAGGAGCCGGCTTGCCGGCGAACGCGGTCTTGAGGGCCTCTTCGCTGGCAAGCCAGCTCCTACGGGGCAGGTGGGGGTCAGAGCGGGTCGGCGCTGATGCTGACGCTCAGGGTGTGGTTGGCGCCCGGGGCCAGGGTGACGATGTCGTCCATCACGTTGGCGGTCTCGATGCACAGCATGCGCTGCCAGCCGTCGTCGGCCATGTCGCTGAATTGGGCGGCGCGGTCGATCCAGGGGTTCCAGATCACCGCGGTGCGCGAGCCTTCGCTGCGCAGGCGGATCCGCCGTTGCCAGTCCGGATCGACGATCTCCAGCTGCGTCGGGGCGTTCAGGTAGATGCGGTCGGTCTCGCCGGTAAAGTGCAGGCTGCCGCTCTGGACCTTGGTCTTCCAGTCTTCCAGGGTTTCGATGTAGCTCAGCCCGTCCACGCCTTCGACCTGCACCTGGCGCACATCGCTGACCGCGAAGTAGCTGTGCAGCGCCTGGCTGATGCTCACGCTTTCAGTGCCCAGGTTGTGGCTGCTGAGGCTGATGTGCAGTTGCTGGTCGAGGCGGATGCTCAGGCGCGGTTCCACTTGATGGGGCCAGCCGGGAAAACCACCCGCGGGGCAGGGCAGGCGCAGCTCCACCAGCAGGCTGTCACCCTGGCTTTCGATGCCCAGCAGTTCCCAGTCGGTGGCCCGCACCAGGCCGTGGGCCGGCGCCGGGTCAGTGCCTTGGCGCATGGCCTGCACCGCCTGCGGGTTGCGGGCAAAGTTGCCGAACCAGGGCCAGCACACCGGCACCCCGGCGCGGATGCTCTTGCCGCGCTTGAACACGGCCTCGTCGTTGAGCCAGATCAGCGGCTGTTGCCCGGCCACTTGATAACTGAGGATGTGCGCGCCCTGCTGGGCCACCAGCAGTTCGGCGTCACCGTGGCGGATGCGCCAGCAGTTCAGTTCATCCAGTTTTACCGTTTCGACCTGGGGCGTAGGCATGCTGCTGTTCTCGTTCGCAAGGTGTGGGCTGCTATGGACCGCAGAACGGTCATCAGGTTTAGCGCGCGCGCGGCGGAACCGAGCGGGTGCGGCCACTGCCATCGATGGCGACGAATACGAACACCGCCTCGGTGACCTTGCGCCATTCGCTGGACAGCGGGTCGTCGCTCCACACTTCCACCATCATCTGGATCGAGCTGCGGCCGATCTCCAGGGTCTGGGTATAGAAGGACAGCTGCGCGCCCACCGCCACCGGCACCAGGAACGCCATGCGGTCGATGGCCACCGTGGCCACCCGGCCACCGGCCACGCGGCTGGCCATGGCGGTGCCCGCCAGGTCCATCTGCGCGACCAGCCAGCCGCCGAAAATATCGCCAAAGCCGTTGGTTTCACGGGGCAGTGCGGTGATTTGCAAGGCCAGGTCGCCTTGCGGGATTGGATCTTCTTGTTCGAGTTCTATCATGCCGGGGGGCCTCTGACCCGTGACGCTTCATGGGTACTTCAGGTGAATAGCCGTCTTCAGGAAAAACGATTCAGCCCGAACATACTACGTTCGTCACGTTCTTTCTAAGGCGTGCTAAAGGGAAACTCTGCGAAATCGACTGGCGCTGGCCAGGGCCAGGGGCGCGCAGCAGCGTTTTCGCACAGCAACCCTTGCCAGAAGCGGCTTTGCGCTTCGAGGTCTGCGAGTATATCGGTCGATAGACTCCGCGACGACCCGTCCAGTTCGCAAATTTGTGAGTCATTTGTGCGCCGCTGTGTACGCATTCGAACAATTTGCTATCGTGCCGAACCTGCCAGGCCCCAACCAGCGCTGTTGCGGCTTCCAGAACCGACTAATAAGAGAAGCCCTTGCCATGACCACTGTGCCCTCGAGCGCCGCGCAGCCTGCGCAACCCGCCCGTCCGCTGACCCGTAGTGACTACAAGACATTGTCCCTGTCTGCCCTGGGCGGGGCGCTGGAGTTCTACGACTTCATCATCTTCGTGTTCTTTGCCACCGTGGTCGGCAAGCTGTTCTTCCCGGCGGACATGCCCGAGTGGCTGCGCCTGATGCAGACCTTCGGGATCTTCGCGGCCGGTTACCTGGCGCGGCCCCTGGGCGGGATCGTCATGGCTCACTTTGGCGACCTGCTGGGGCGCAAGAAGATGTTCACCCTGAGCATCTTCATGATGGCGGTGCCGACCCTGATCATGGGCCTGTTGCCGACCTACGCGCAGATCGGCATGTGGGCGCCGATCCTGCTGTTGCTGATGCGGGTGATCCAGGGGGCGGCCATCGGTGGTGAAGTGCCCGGGGCCTGGGTGTTCGTTTCCGAACACGTGCCCCAGCGGCATATCGGCTATGCCTGCGGCACCCTCACCTCGGGCCTGACTGCCGGGATTCTCCTGGGGTCGCTGGTGGCCACTGCGATCAACAGCATCTATACCCCGGTGGAAGTGGCGGATTACGCCTGGCGGATCCCGTTCCTGCTGGGTGGGGTGTTCGGCCTGTTCTCGGTGTACCTGCGCCGCCTGCTCCACGAAACCCCGGTGTTCGCCGAACTGCAACTGCGCAAGGCCCTGGCCGAGGAACTGCCGCTGCGCACGGTGCTGCGTGATCACCGCGGGGCGATCGTGATTTCCATGCTGCTGACCTGGCTGCTGTCCGCCGGGATCATCGTGGTGATCCTGATGACCCCCACCGTGCTGCAGACCGTCTATAAATTCCCGGCCATCACCGCCCTGGAGGCCAACAGCCTGGCCATTATCTTCCTGAGCCTGGGCTGCGTGGCCTCGGGTGCCCTGGCGGACCGATTTGGTGCGGGCAAGGTGTTCGTGTTCGGCAGCGCCTTGTTGCTGGTCACTTCCTGGACCTTTTATCACGGCCTGCTGGACAACCCGCAGTGGCTGTTTCCGCTGTATGCCCTGACCGGCCTGTTCGTCGGCACCATCGGTGCGGTGCCTTATGTGATGGTCAAGGCGTTCCCGGCAGTGGTGCGCTTCAGCGGCCTGTCGTTTTCCTACAACCTGGCGTACGCGATCTTCGGTGGCCTGACGCCGATGGTGGTGACCTGGCTGCTCAAGGAAAGCCCCATGGGCCCGGCCTATTATGTTGCAATTATTTGCGGCATCGGCCTGCTGGTGGGGTTGTACCTGTGGGCCAAGGGCCGCTGACCACCACCCTGTAGCCGCTGCGCAGGCCCTGCTGATGAGCTGAAGGGCGCCGCGACCCTGCGGGTCGATCGCAGCCTGCGGCAGCGGCTACAGAGGTTTTTATCGCCGAACAAAGAAAGGCCAGCTTCCGTTCAGGAATGCTGGCCTTTCATCTAATTGTCATATTCCGGACATAGAGTGTTCACACGGCCTACAGATACTTGGCCCCGACTTAACACACCCTATCTGCTAGGAGTAAGGCATGAAACTGAAGCGTTTGATGGCGGCAATGACCTTTGTCGCCGCTGGCGTTGCGACTGCCCACGCGGTTGCCGCTGTTGACCCTGCTATCCCGAGCTACACCAAGACCACTGGTGTGTCGGGCAACCTGTCCAGCGTCGGTTCCGATACCTTGGCGAACCTGATGACCCTGTGGGCCGAGAACTACAAAAAGGAATACCCGAACGTCAACATTCAGATTCAGGCCGCCGGCTCCGCCACCGCGCCACCCGCGCTGACCGAAGGCACCTCCAACCTGGGCCCGATGAGCCGCAAGATGAAGGACACGGAACTGGCGGCCTTCGAGCAGAAGTACGGCTACAAGCCAACCGCTATCCCGGTGGCCGTGGACGCCCTGGCGGTGTTCGTGCACAAGGACAACCCGATCCAGCACCTGACCATGGAACAGGTCGACGCGATCTTCTCCTCGACTCGTCTGTGCGGCGCCAAGGAAGAAGTGAAGACCTGGGGCGACCTGGGCGTGAAGGGCGACCTGGCCAACAAGCCGGTTCAGCTGTTCGGTCGCAACTCGGTATCCGGCACCTACGGCTACTTCAAGGAAGAAGCCCTGTGCAAAGGCGACTACAAGCCTAACGTCAACGAACAGCCTGGTTCGGCGTCGGTGGTGCAATCCATCAGCTCCTCGCTGAACGGCATCGGCTACTCGGGCATCGGCTACAAGACCGCCAGCGTGAAGACCGTGGCCCTGGCCAAGAAAGGCAGCACCGACTTCATCGAAGACACCGAAGAAAACGCCCTGAACGGCAAGTACCCGCTGTCGCGCTTCCTCTACGTCTACGTCAACAAGGCCCCGAACAAGCCTCTGGCCCCGCTGGAAGCCGAGTTCGTGAAACTGGTCCTGTCCAAACAAGGCCAGGAAGTGGTCGTCAAAGACGGCTACATCCCACTGCCAGCCAAGGTGGCCGCCAAGGCACTGGCTGACCTGGGCCTGAAAGAAGGCGCATAAGCCGCCTCCGAAGGTCCGGGCTCCCCGGACCCTCTCGTTTTCGTAGGAGCTGGCCGGGCGGCGTTCCGCTTGCCAGGCAAAGCGCCCGAAATGGCGACCCAGGCTCAAGGCTGGTTCGTCGGCCTGCCGGCTCCTGCAACCTCATTTTCTGTCCGCTGCCGGCCCTGCCATGCGGCGGATTTGTTGCGTCACTGCATTGTCATCTTTCTGTCATACAGGATCGCTAGGGTGTGCGCATGAATGATCTGGCCAACTCCACCATGACTACGACTTCTCCCCCCAAGCGCATTGACTTCAATACGCCTGAACTGCAACGCAAGCGTCGCATCCGCGCGCTCAAAGACCGCCTGACCCGTTGGTACGTCCTTGTCGGCGGCCTCGCGGTACTGGGTGCTATCACCCTGATCTTCTTCTTCCTCGCCTATGTCGTTGCGCCGCTGTTCCAGGGTGCCGAGCTGACCGCCAAGGACCCTCTGACTCCCGCCTGGATGCAGGACGCCGGCAAGCCGCTGATGTTCTCCCTGGAAGAGCAGAACCAGGTTGGCATGCGTGTCTCCGACAAGGGCCAGGCGCTGTTCTTCGACATCGATAGTGGCGCCGAGCTGCGCAAGGTCGACCTGCCGATCCCGGCGGGCGCCAGCGTCACCTCCATCGGCAAGGACCAGCCCGGCAACCCGCTGGTGGTGGTCGGCCTGTCCAACGGCCAGGCCCTGGTGTTCCGTCATACCTACAAGGTCAGCTACCCGGACGGCAAGAAGACCATCTCGCCGGCCATCGAGTACCCCTACGGCGAAACCCCCATCACCCTGAACGAGCAGGGCGGTGCGCTGGAGCACGTCAACCTCAATGCCACCGATTCGTCGCTGATCGTTGCCGGTTCTACCGCTTCGCAGTTGCAAGTGCTGAAGCTGACCCGCGAAGAAAACATGATGACCGGCGAGGTCACCAGCGAGCAGAGCCGCATCGAGCTGCCGCAGATGACCGAGCCGGTCAAGGCCATGTACATCGACCCGCGCCAGCAGTGGCTGTACGTGATCAACGGGCGCGCCCAGGCCGACGTCTTCAGCCTGCGGGACAAGAGCCTCAACGGTCGCTACAAACTGCTGGAAGACGCCGATACCGAAGTCACCGCCAGCACCCAGCTGGTGGGCGGCATCTCGCTGATCATCGGGACCTCCAAGGGCGGCCTGGCCCAGTGGTTCATGGCCCGCGACCCGGACGGCGAGCTGCGCCTGAAGCAGATCCGCACCTTCCAGATGGGCACTGCGCCCATTGTTGAAATCACCGCCGAAGAGCGTCGCAAGGGCTTCGTTGCCCTGGACGCCGCCGGCAAGCTCGGGGTGTTCCACAGCACCGCCCACCGCACCCTGCTGGTGGACCAGGTGGTAGACGGCCAGGGCCTGTTCGGCCTGTCGCCACGGGCCAACCGGGTGATCGTCGAGGCCGGCGGCAAGCTGCAGCCCCTGGTGCTCGACAACCCGCACCCGGAAGTGTCCTGGAGTGCGCTGTGGAGCAAGGTCTGGTACGAGAACTACGACGAGCCTAAATACGTCTGGCAATCCACCGCGGCCAACACCGATTTCGAACCCAAACTGAGCCTCTCGCCCCTGACCTTCGGTACCCTGAAGGCGGCGTTCTACGCCATGCTGCTGGCGGCGCCATTGGCGGTGGCGGCGGCGATCTACACCGCCTACTTCATGGCCCCGGGCATGCGCCGCAAGGTCAAGCCGGTGATCGAGCTGATGGAGGCGATGCCGACGGTGATCCTCGGTTTCTTCGCCGGCCTGTTCCTCGCGCCCTATGTCGAAGGCCACTTGCCGGGCATCTTCAGCCTGCTGCTCCTGCTGCCGATCGGCATCCTGGTGGCCGGTTTCGCCTGGAGTCGTTTGCCCGAGTCGCTGCGCCTGAAAGTGCCGGACGGCTGGGAGAGCGCGATCCTGATCCCGGTGATCATCTTCGTCGGCTTCCTCTCGCTGTACATGAGCCCGTTCATGGAAAACTGGTTCTTCGGTGGTGACATGCGCATGTGGATCTCCCACGACCTGGGGATCACCTACGACCAGCGCAACGCCTTGGTAGTGGGCCTGGCCATGGGCTTTGCGGTGATCCCGAATATCTACTCGATCGCCGAAGACGCCGTGTTCAGCGTGCCGCGGGGCCTGACCCTGGGCTCCCTGGCCCTGGGCGCCACGCCGTGGCAGACCATGACGCGGGTGGTGATCCTCACCGCCAGCCCGGGGATCTTCTCGGCGCTGATGATCGGCATGGGCCGCGCCGTGGGCGAGACCATGATCGTGCTGATGGCCACCGGCAACACCCCGGTCATGGAAATGAACCTGTTCGAAGGCCTGCGCACCCTGGCCGCCAACGTCGCGGTGGAAATGCCCGAATCGGAAGTCGGCGGCAGCCACTACCGCGTGCTGTTCCTCTCGGCGCTGGTGCTGCTGCTGTTCACCTTCGTCATGAACACCCTCGCCGAGCTGATCCGTCAGCGTCTGCGCAAGAAATACTCGTCGCTTTAAGAAAGGTAGAAGTCTGTGAAACAGAACTCCCTAAAAGACTGGTTCAAGAGCGGCGCCCCTGGCGTCTGGATCAGCGGTGGCGCGGTGTCCATCGCGGTCATCATGACCATCGGCCTGCTGGCGGTGATCGCCGTGCGTGGCCTCGGCCACTTCTGGCCAGCCGACCTGGTGCATGCCAACTACGACGTTCCGGGCCAGGCCAACCACCTGGTCATCGGTGAAGTGGTGCAGAAGGAAGAAGTGCCCCGGGCGCGCCTGAAGAGTGCCGGCCTGCCGGTGCCCGACCAGGGCCCGGAGTTCATGACCCGCGAGCTGATCAAGGTCGGCAACCGTGACCTGAACGGCAACGACTTCACCTGGATCGTCGGCGAGTGGCTGACCAACCAGAGCTACCCCAAAGAGCTGATGGCCATCGAGCGCCGTGAGTGGGGCAACTTCTACGGCTACCTGGTCAACGTCAAGGAAAGCGGCAAGGTGATCGCCGAAGGCGAAGCCGCCTGGCCCGAGCTGCAAGCGCGGATCGACCGGGTGAACAAGCTGGCCGCCCAGCTCAAGACCCTGGAGAAATCCGACATCGGCGCCATCAACGCCGGCCTGGAACGCATCCGCCTGCACGGCCGCAAGCTGGAGCTGGACGGCAAGCTGGATGCCGCGGCCCAGGCCGACATGGATGCCGAGCGCGCCGAACTCAATGCCCGCTACCAGGACATCGAGGCGCGCCTGAGCGACCTGCACGCCCAGTTCAACCGCGACAGCCTGACCGCCCGTGATGCCAACGGCAAGGAAGTGGAGATCGGCCTGGGCAAGGTGGTACACGCCTACCAGCCGAACGCCATGGGCACTTTTACCAAGATCGGTTTCTACTTCAGCAAGGTCTGGGAGTTCCTCAGCGATGACCCGCGCGAAGCCAACACCGAGGGCGGTATTTTCCCGGCCATTTTCGGCACCGTGATGATGACCCTGATCATGGCCATGATCGTCACTCCGTTCGGCGTGCTGGCAGCGGTCTACCTGCGTGAATATGCCAAGCAGAACACCCTGACCCGGGTGATCCGCATTGCGGTGAACAACCTGGCGGGGGTTCCGGCCATCGTCTACGGTGTGTTCGGCCTGGGCTTCTTCGTCTACGTGCTGGGCGGCTCCGTGGACCGTCTGTTCTTCCCCGAAGCGCTGCCGGCGCCGACCTTCGGCACCCCGGGCCTGCTCTGGGCTTCCCTGACCCTGGCGCTGCTGGCGGTGCCGGTGGTGATCGTGGCCACCGAAGAAGGCCTGGCGCGGATTCCCCGCACCGTGCGCGAAGGTTCCCTGGCGCTGGGTGCGACCAAGGCCGAGACCCTGTGGAAGATCGTTCTGCCCATGGCCAGCCCGGCGATGATGACCGGGATGATCCTCGCGGTCGCCCGCGCTGCCGGTGAAGTGGCGCCGCTGATGCTGGTGGGTGTGGTGAAGCTGGCGCCGTCGCTGCCGCTGGACGGCAACTACCCGTACCTGCACCTGGACCAGAAGATCATGCACCTGGGCTTCCACATCTACGACGTCGGCTTCCAGAGCCCCAACGTCGAGGCGGCGCGGCCGCTGGTGTACGCCACCGCGCTGCTGCTGGTGCTGGTGATCGCCACCCTGAACCTGTCGGCGGTGTGGATCCGTAACCACCTGCGTGAAAAATACAAGGCACTGGACAGCTGATCGGCTGGCTTGTGTGGACGCTGGCTTGCGTAGGAGCTGGCTTGCCAGCGAAGGCGTCCGCAAGGGCAACACAAGGCCTGCAGGCCTCTTCGCCGGCAAGCCGGCTCCTACAAACAGAATGATGTCGCCGCTGGCCTGATGCCTGCGGTTCACGACAAACGAATTGGTAGCACAGGGAGCATCCCATGCAACACGAAGCACACACTCATGGCATCAACATGTCCGCCCTGGGCCGCGACAAGCAGAGCCTGAGCCTGGAACAGGAAACCGTGGCCATCGAAGTGCCCGGCCTGAGCCTGTACTACGGCGAGAAACAGGCGCTGTTCGACGTCAGCATGAACATCCCCAAGCAGCGCGTGACCGCCTTCATCGGCCCGTCCGGTTGCGGCAAGTCGACCCTGCTGCGGACCTTCAACCGCATGAACGACCTGGTGGACGGCTGCCGCGTAGAGGGTGCGATCAACCTCTACGGCAACAACATCTATCGCAAGGGCGAAGACGTGGCCGAGCTGCGTCGCCGGGTCGGCATGGTGTTCCAGAAGCCCAACCCGTTCCCCAAGACCATCTATGAAAACGTGGTCTACGGCCTGCGCATCCAGGGCATCAACAAGAAGCGCGTGCTCGACGAAGCCGTGGAATGGGCCCTCAAGGGCGCGGCGCTGTGGGACGAGGTCAAGGACCGCCTGCATGATTCGGCCCTGGGCCTGTCCGGCGGCCAGCAGCAGCGTCTGGTGATCGCCCGGACCATCGCCGTGGAGCCGGAAGTGCTGCTGCTGGACGAACCCTGCTCGGCCCTGGACCCGATCTCGACCCTGAAGGTCGAGGAGCTGATCTATGAGCTCAAGTCCAAGTTCACCATCGTCATCGTGACCCACAACATGCAGCAGGCGGCGCGGGTTTCCGACTACACCGCCTTCATGTACATGGGCAAACTGGTGGAGTTCGGCGATACCGACACGCTGTTCACCAACCCGGCGAAGAAGCAGACCGAAGACTACATTACCGGGCGCTATGGCTAGAAAGCAGCTGCCAGCCGCAGGTTTCACGCGGCGCAACAGAGGCGGTGCGCGACATCCGGATCACTATTTAACTGCTTGAAGCTTGCGGCTTGAAGCTTGCAACTTTCGCGGAGCGAACACGATGATTTCGAAGGAAGGCTTAACCCATCACATCTCCCAGCAGTTCAATGCCGAGCTGGAAGAAGTACGCAGCCACCTCCTGGCCATGGGCGGGCTGGTGGAGAAGCAAGTCAATGACGCGGTCACAGCGCTGATCGAGGCCGACTCCGGCCTGGCCCAGCAGGTGCGCGAGATCGACGACCAGATCAACCAGATGGAACGCAATATCGACGAGGAATGCCTGCGCATTCTCGCCCGTCGCCAACCGGCGGCCTCGGACCTGCGTTTGATCATCAGCATCTCCAAGTCGGTGATCGACCTGGAGCGCATCGGCGACGAAGCCACCAAGATCGCCCGCCGGGCCATCCAGCTCTGCGAAGAGGGCGAGGCCCCGCGTGGCTACGTGGAAGTGCGGCATATCGGCGACCAGGTGCGCAACATGGTGCGCGATGCCCTGGACGCCTTTGCCCGCTTCGATGCCGACCTGGCACTTTCGGTGGCCCAGTACGACAAGATCATCGACCGCGAATACAAGACCGCGCTGCGTGAGCTGGCCACCTACATGATGGAAGACCCACGCTCTATCTCGCGGGTTCTGAGCATTATCTGGGTGCTGCGCTCGCTGGAGCGGATCGGCGACCACGCGCGCAACATTTCCGAGCTGGTGATTTATCTGGTGCGCGGCACCGATGTTCGTCACCTTGGGCTCAAGCGCATGAAGCAGGAAGTTGAAGGTACCAGTGGCGAATCCGCTAATGTTCCGGATGAAACTGACGATAAGTAAGAGTGCCCGAGAAGAGCGCCCGGCCTTTTGGCCGGGCGTTTTTGTTTGTGCTCCTGGAAATTGAAAAGCAGCACCCGCGAACGAAAAGTCCCGGCGTGACTGAAGAGTTTTGGCAAAGTGCCATCAGCCAGCGTTATGCTTGCCGGGATTTTTAAAGGGGTGGTCGATGAGTAAGGTAAGTGTGTTGGTGGTGGATGACGCTTCGTTCATTCGTGACCTGGTGAAGAAGTGCCTGCGCAACTACTTCCCTGGCATCAAGATCGAAGACGCGATCAATGGCAAGAAGGCCCAGGCGATGCTCGCCCGTGAAGCCTTCGACCTGGTCCTTTGCGACTGGGAAATGCCGGAAATGTCCGGCCTTGAGCTGCTGACCTGGTGCCGCGAGCAAGATGCGCTGAAGGCCATGCCGTTCATCATGGTCACCAGCCGGGGCGACAAGGAAAACGTGGTGCAGGCGATCCAGGCCGGGGTTTCCGGTTATGTGAGCAAGCCTTTTACCAACGAACAGCTGCTGACCAAGGTCAAGCAGGCGCTGAACAAGGTCGGCAAGCTCGACACCTTGATGAACAGCGCGCCGACCAAGATGAACTCGGCCTTTGGCAACGACTCCCTGAGCGCCCTGACTGGCGGCAAGCCGGCGGTGGTGGGGGCGGCTTCCGCTCCGGTCAATCCGTTCGCCAAACCGGCGGCTGCCGCCCCGGCTCCAGCTCCAGCGGCAGCAGCGCCGGCCCGCGGTTTGCTCAACAGCCCTCCGGTCAAGGCCCCGGCGCCTGCGGCAGCGGCCGGTGGTGGTCGTGGCCAGGGCCAACTGCGGCTGTCCAGCGGCAACCAGCAGTGTGTGATCAAGGCCCTGAGCATCAAGGAAGCCTTGCTGGTGGTGAAGCGCACCGACAGCCTGCCCCAGGTGCTGGAGAGCGCGGTGCTGGACCTGGAGCAGGGCGACAACGCCGAAGTGGCGCGGCTCAATGGCTACCTGCATGCGGTGGTGGCCTTTGAACCCAAGCCGGACAGCGAGTGGCTGCAGCTGACTTTCCGCTTCGTGGACCAGGATGCCCAGAAGCTCGACTACATCTCCCGCCTGATCGCCCGCGGCACCGCCCAGAAGCACTTCGTTCCAGGCGCCTGATCCTTGCCGGCCGCCTCGCTGTAGGAGCTGGCTTGCCAGCGAATGCGCCCGCAAGGGCAGCACAAGGCTTGAAGGCCTCTTCGCCGGCAAGCCGGCTCCTACGGTGGCAGGTGCGTAAGCCGCGAGAACACCCTCTTGCTGTGTAGGAGCTGGCTTGCCAGCGAAGGCGCCCACAAGGGCAGAACAAGGCTTGAAGGCCTCTTCGCCGGCAAGCCGGTTCCTGCGGCGGCAGGTGCGTAAGCCGCGAGAACACCCTCTTGCTGTGTAGGAGCTGGCTTGCCAGCGAAGGCGCCCGCAAGGGCAGCACAAGGCTTGAAGGCCTCTTCGCCGGCAAGCCGGCTCCTGCGGTGATGGGAGGCTGCGGAAATCTGCTGAAAACACTTTCCCACTGCGGGCTTTTGCCGGCCGCCGAGGCGGGCTGCTGCGTCATCCCGCTATCGAGCGAGCAACTCGCAACATAGGCCGTAACCCTCAAGCTACAAGGCGTGCTCCGCCCCCCTCGGTACTTTCCGCCGTACGTCAGATTAATTTCTTTGCGCTTGATTTATATCTGTTTGGATATAGATTTCAGGTGGCGCGCTCTTTTGTTCACTCCTTGCGGCCATGCCTTGAAACAACCCGGCGCGACCGGTCCTGGCCGTGTTGATTAGCCTTGTTCCTGGTCATTAACAGGAGAGGTTCGATGCCCAGGCACAAGGATGTGGTGTTTGTCGGGAGCGCGCTGCGGGATCTCAGGGCATTCCCTGAAGATGCCCGTCGGGCCGCCGGTTTCCAGCTGGATCTGCTGCAGCAGGGCGAACAGCCCTACGATTGCAGGTCGGTGAAAACCATTGGCCCGGGCGTTTTCGAGATCAGGATTCATGAGGACTCCGGGGCGTTTCGGTTGTTCCATGTGGTCCGGCGGGCCGCGGCCATTTATGTGTTGCACGCGGTGCGCAAGACCACCCGCAAGACCGAGGCGCGGGATATCGAGCTGGCTCGTGCCAGATTTCAGCAAGCAGGTTCACGCCATGACTGACCAACCGATCAACCAGCGCTTTGCCAGTGTCTGGGATGCCCTTGAAGCCACCCCCCAGGAGGCCGCCAACATGCGCCTGCGGGCCAAGCTGATGCTGGAACTGGGCAAGACCGTGCAGGCCTGGGGGGTGTCGCAGAAGGAGGCGGCCAGGCGCCTCAATATCACCCAGCCCCGGCTCAACGATGTGCTCAGCGGCAAGATCAACAAGTTCTCCCTCGATGCGCTGGTCAACCTCTGCGAGGCGGCGCAACTGGGGGTGGACATCCACTTCGACGCTGGCGGCATTGAACCCTTGGCGCCCGCCTGATTCATACAAGCTCCATATCAGGCTGCTAGCGTGATTCCACCCTCTGCCAAGAAGCTGCCGAATGTTTGTGCGCCTGCTGTTTTTCTGTGGATTGTCTTTAGCCGCCACGTCGCTGGCGGCGATGACTGTGTACAAGTCCATCGACGCCAATGGCGTGGTCTCCTACAGCGACCGGCCTTCGCCGGGGGCCCAGGAGTTCGTGTTCCGCGACCGCATGGTGGAGCACCTTGAGCGCCAGGTGCGCCTGGATATCCAGAAGCACAGGGGGGTGGATGCGGTGTATGTGCGCAATGACCTGTATGCCCCGGTGGAAGTGGAGTTGAGCTTTGCCGGGTTGAACAATGTCAGCGGCGCTCCGGGGCAGCCGATCCGCCAGGTGCTGCCGGCACGCAGCAGGCAGCGCCTGGCGCTGCTCACGGCGATTCGCGCCGACCAGCCTCTGAGCTATGCCCCCAGATTCCGTTATTCCCTGGGGGATCCGGCAGGCGCCACCCAGGCCTATCGCTATCCGCTGCCCTGGCGTGGCGGGCCGTTTCGCCTGACCCAGGGCGCCAATGGCCAATACAGCCATTTCAGCCCCAAGAGCCGCTATGCGATGGATATCGCCATGCCGGTGGGGACGCCGATCATTGCCGCCCGGGGCGGGGTGGTGGTGAAGACCGAGAACGCCCAGAACGGGCGGGGCAATAACCCGGCGGGCAATTTCGTCCGGGTGCTGCACGACGACGGCACCATGGGCGTGTACCTGCACCTCAAGCAGGGGTCGGTCAGCGTGCGGGAGGGCCAGCGAGTGGCGGTGGGCAGCGCCCTGGGGCTGTCGGGCAACACCGGCAACAGCAGTGGGCCGCACCTGCATTTCGTGGTGCAGCGCAATACCGGGTTGGGGCTGGTGTCGATTCCCTATCAGTTCAACCAGCCCCTGGGAGATTTGCCGAATTTTGCCCTGGGCAACCAATAACCTGCCCGTAGGAGCCGGCTTGGCGGCGAAAGGGCCGTCAATCCAGCATCAGCACCTTGGCCAGGATGATCTTCGGTCCCTTCATCTTCTTGATGATGATGCGCAGGCCTTCGACTTCCAGTACTTCTTCCTCTTCCGGCACCCGTTTCAGGGTTTCGTACACCAGGCCGGCGAGGGTTTCGGCCTCGATATGGTCCAGGTCGATGCCCAGCAGGCGTTCCACCTTGAACAGCGGGGTGTCACCGCGCACCAGCAGCTTGCCCGGCTGGTAGGCCAGGATGCCGCGCTCGGTCTTGCGGTGTTCGTCCTGGATATCGCCCACCAGCACTTCAAGCACGTCTTCCATGGTCAGGTAGCCAATGACCTTGCCGTCGGCTTCTTCCACCAGGGCGAAGTGCGAGCCGCCCTTGCGGAACTGCTCCAGCAACTGCGACAGCGGCATGTGCCGGGATACGCGCTCCAGCGGGCGGGTCAGCTCGGCCAGGTTGAACGACTCGGGAATGTGGTCCAGGGCCGCCAGTTCCAGCAGCAGGTCCTTGATGTGCAGCAGGCCGACGAATTCGTTGCGCTCGCTGTCGTAGACCGGGTAGCGGCTGAACTTGTGGCGACGGAACAGGGCGAGGATTTCCTTGAGCGGCGCGTTGAACTCGACGCTGATCAGGTCTTCCCGGGAATTGGCCCAGTCCACCACTTCCAGTTCGCCCATTTCCACCGCCGAGGCCAGTACGCGCATGCCCTGGTCGCTGGGGTCCTGGCCGCGGCTGGAGTGCAGGATCAGCTTGAGTTCTTCTCGGCTGTAGTGGTGTTCGTGGTGCGGGCCGGGCTCGCCCTGCCCGGCGATGCGCAAGATGGTGTTGGCGCTGGCGTTGAGCAGGTAGATGGCCGGGTACATCAGCCAGTAGAACAGGTACAGCGGCACCGCCGTCCACAGCGACAGCAGCTCCGGCTTGCGGATCGCCCAGGATTTGGGCGCCAGCTCGCCGACCACGATGTGCAGGTAGGAAATGATGAAGAACGCGGTGAAGAACGACACGCCGCGGATCACTTCCGGAGAGCTCACGCCCAGGGCGCCCAGCAGCGGCTCCAGCAGATGGGCGAAGGCCGGCTCACCGACCCAGCCCAGGCCCAGGGAGGCCAGGGTGATGCCCAGTTGGCAGGCCGAGAGGTAGGCGTCGAGCTGGCTGTGCACGGTGCGCAGGATCTGCCCGCGCCAGCCGTTCTTGTGGGCAATGGCCTCGACCCGGGTCGAGCGCAGCTTGACCATGGCGAACTCCGCCGCAACGAAAAAGCCGTTGAGCAGGACCAGGATCAGAGCAAAAAGAATCATGCCGAAGTCGGCGAAAAGAGACGCGAGGGTAAAACCAGGGGAAGGGTCCATGATGGAGTTTTGCGGGTTCCGTGTATTCGAAAAGGAAGGAAATGCGGTGCCTGAAAGGCAGGCACAAGTTACGCAATGTAGCGGCTGACAGGGCAATTGCCTAGGGGCGAGTGGCTGTCAGCGCTGGTCGGTCAGGCTCTGGGTGCGGTTTTTCTTCACTTGGGCCGGAACGAAATGGCAGGTGAAGGTGCTGCCGTGGCCCAGCACGCTGCTGATCTCCAGGCGCGCACGGTGGCGCAGCAGCACATGCTTGACGATGGCCAGGCCCAGGCCGGTGCCGCCGGTGTTGGAGTTGCGGCTCGAATCCACCCGGTAGAAGCGTTCGGTGAGGCGCGGCAGGTGCTTGTTGTCGATGCCGATCCCCGAGTCCTGCACGCTCAGGTGCGCGCCCTGTTCGTCGCCCCACCAGCGAATGCGGATATTGCCTTCGGCCGGGGTGTATTTCACTGCGTTGAACACCAGGTTGGAGAAGGCGCTGCGCAGCTCCGCCTCGCTGCCCTTGAGTTGTACCGAGGCATCGGCTTCCAGGGTGATGCGCTGGTTGCGTTCCCCGGACAGCGCCTGGGCGTCGCTCTTGATCGATTGCAGCAGCACGTCGATGGGCACTGGCTGGTTGTCCGACGGGTAGTCCGTGGCCTCCAGCTTGGCCAGCAACAGCAGGTCGTTGAGCAAGGTCTGCATGCGTCCGCCTTGCTGCTGCATCTGCTGCAGGGCGCGGCTCCAGCGCGGGTTCACTTCCTCGACGTTGTCCAGCAGGGTCTCCAGGTAGCCGCAGATCACCGTCAGCGGCGTGCGCAGCTCGTGGGAGACGTTGGCGATGAAGTCCTTGCGCATCTGTTCCAGCTGGTGGATGCGGGTCACGTCGCGCACCAGCATCAGGTGCTCGTTGTTGCCGTAGCGGGTGATATAGAGCTGGATGCGTACCCGGTCGTTGGCCGGGGAGGGGATTTCCAGTGGCTCGGCGTAGCTGTCCTGCTCGAAGTATTCCTTGAAGCGCGGATGGCGCACCAGGTTGGTCACCGGCTGGCCGCTGTCCTGGGGCGTCTTGAGCCCCAGCAGGGTCTCGGCGGCGCGGTTCCACCATTCCAGGTTGCCGTCGCTGTCGAGCATGATCACCGCGTCCTTAAGGGCCGCGGTGGACTCCTGGACCCGGTCGATCACCGCCTGCAGGCGCCCGCGCACCCGCTGATCGCGGCGTTGCAGGTGGTAGATGCTGTCGAACACCTCGCCCCACAGGCCATAACCGTCGGGGGGCGCTTCGTCGGGTTGATGCAGGCGCAGCCATTCGTGCAGGCGCAGCAACTGCTTGAGGGTCCAGGCCAGGTAGAGCCCTAAGCCAGCGGCCAGGCTCCAGCCGTAGTAGCCGCTGATCAGGCCCACCAGCAGGCAGCCGGTGATCAACAGCAACATGTGGCGAATCAGGGTGCCATGCCAGTTTTGATTCACTTGAAACACGTCCGTGGAGGGTGGCGCAGCTCCAAGCTGCAAGTGTTGAAGCGGTCACTCATCGGCGTGCCGCTTGTCGCTTGCCGCTGCCGTCAGGCCTTGGTGGAAAAACGATAGCCGGTGCCGCGCACGGTTTGTACCAGATTCTCGTAGGCATCGCCCAGGGCCTTGCGCAGCCGGCGGATATGCACGTCCACGGTGCGTTCCTCGACGTACACATTGCCGCCCCAGACCTGGTCCAGCAGCTGGCCACGGGTGTAGGCACGCTCCTGGTGGGTCATGAAGAACTGCAGCAGGCGGTATTCGGTAGGGCCCATTTCCGCGGGCTTGCCGTCGATGGTCACCCGGTGGCTGATGGGGTCCAGCAGCAGGCCGCCGACTTCGATTGGCGCTTCGCCATCGGTAGGGCCGGCACGGCGCAGCACGGCCTTGAGGCGGGCCACCAGTTCGCGGGGGGAGAACGGCTTGGTGATGTAGTCGTCGGCGCCGACTTCCAGGCCCTGGATCTTGTTGTCCTCTTCACCCTTGGCGGTGAGCATGATGATCGGGATGTCCCCGGTCAGCTCGTCGCGCTTGAGGCGCCGCGCCAACTCGATGCCGGAAGTGCCGGGCAGCATCCAGTCCAGCAGGATCAGGTCCGGCTTGCGGTCGACGATGATGGCATGGGCCTGCTGAGAGTTCTCTGCCTCCATGCAGTCATAGCCGGCCATTTCCAACGCAACGGCGATCATTTCGCGAATAGGCGCTTCGTCGTCAACGATCAGAATGCTTCTGCCAACCATGCTTGAACCTCTTGTCATTTAACTGTCTTGCGCCGCATTAGATAACGGAATTATTGCAGTCGTGTGACAGTATTTCAGGTCGCGGGGCGGGGTGCTGCTTCGTGGACTAAGCTTTGAGTCCGATTCCTGACAACCACAAAAGAAGGTTTCCATGACTCTGTTCAAGCAATCGTTGAAAGTCCTGCTGGTAGGCGCTGTCCTGGCCCTGCCGACATTCGCCATGGCCGCCGACCCGGCAATGAGCAAGGACGGCGTGCTGGTAGACCACAAGGGCATGACCCTCTACACCTTTGCCAAGGATGCCGACGGCAAGTCCATGTGCAATGACAAATGCGCTGCCAACTGGCCGCCGCTGATGGCCGAGGGCAGTGACAAGGCCATGGGCAAGTGGACGGTGATCAAGCGTGACGACGGCAAGATGCAGTGGGCCTACGACGGCAAGCCGCTGTATGGCTTCGTGATGGACAAGAAGGCCGGTGACATGACCGGCGAAGGCAAGATGGACGGCGCCTGGAAGGTCGCGAAATCCGACTGACCTCCCGCCGCCCTCCGGGCCATTCGCAGCTTGCGGCAGCGGCTACACCGATCTCTGTAGCCGCTGCCGAGCCCTGGCAAAGCTGCGAAAAGGCCCATAGGGCCTTGCTTGACGGTCTAGCGCAACGCGTAATCCAGCACCACCCCGACAAAGATCGCCAGGCCCGCCCAGTGGTTATGCAGGAAGGCCTTGAAGCACTTCATCCGGTCGCGATCGCGGGTGTACCAGAACTCCCAGGCGAAACACGCCGCCGCCACCGCCAGCCCCAGGTGGAACCAGCCCCCCAGATTGAACCGTGCCCCGGCCAGCAGCAGGCAACCCAGGGACAAGCCCTGCAGGGTGAGAATGATCACCCGGTCGGCATCGCCGAACAGGATCGCCGTGGACTTGACCCCGATTTTCAGGTCATCGTCACGGTCGGTCATGGCGTAGTAAGTGTCGTAGCCCACGGTCCACAGCAGGTTGGCGATGTACAGCAGCCACGCGGTGGCCGGCAGTTCGCCGTTCTGCGCGGTGAAGGTCATCAGGATGCCCCAGGAATACGCCGCCCCCAGTACCACCTGCGGGTAATAGGTGTAGCGCTTCATGAAGGGGTAGCAGGCGGCCAGGGCCAGGGCGCCGAACGACAGCCAGACCGTGGTGGCGTTGGTGCACAGCACCAGCAGGAAGGCGGCGCCCATCAGCACCGCGAACAGTATCAGGGCCTCCTTGGCGCTGACTTTGCCGGTGGCCAGGGGCCGCTGGTCGGTGCGCTTGACCTGGCCGTCCACCTTGCGGTCGGCGAAGTCGTTGATGGCGCAGCCGCCGGCGCGGGTCAGCACCACCCCGAAGGTGAAGATCAGCACATGGCTCAGGGACGGCTGGCCCTCGGCGGCGATCCACAGCGCCACCAGGGTTGGCCATAGCAGCAGATAGATGCCGATGGGCTTGTCCATGCGCGCCAGTTGCAGGAAGTCCCAGGCCCGCGGGTGCAGGCGATTGAGGGATTTGAGCAGGCTCAGGTACATCAGCAGGCCTCCGGTCGGGCGTCTATGGCGGTCCACAGGCTGGGCAGGAAGATTTCCGCCACCAGCAGGCTCAGGGGGCCGCGGTCAAAGCGTGAGCGACGGCCCCACAGGCCGTTGTCGGCAACGGCAGCGGGCAGCCAGTGCCGGGGGTAGCGGCAGACTTCGATGGGCTGGCGGGTAAAGGCCTGGTCGCAGAACAGCAACTCGCCCAGGGAGCGGCTGCCCAGTTCGTCGATATTCAGGCCGCCTTCGAGCAGGGCGCTGCGGGCGGCGACGCTACGGGCGAACACCCAGGCCTGGCCGTGCCCGCGCAAGTACACCTCGCGCACCCAGCCTTCGCTCTGTTCGGGCAGGCCCAGGGCGGCGCATTCGTCGTTGCGCAGGGTTTGCCACTCTTGCACCAGCGGGGTGACGCTGAAGGCGTTGTGGGACAGCCGGGTCAGGCGCCGGGTCAGCGACCCTTCATCGAACAGCCAGTTGGCAACGGCTGTGCCGGGGAAGGGGGACAAACGGCTTTGCACCAGCCAGGTGGGGGCCGGGGCGGGGGGCATTGAGTGCGGCACAGTGGGTCAGTATTGGCAGCAAATGAGGCGGCGAGCTTAGCATGGCGATCGCCGGTTTTGATTGATCCAGGACGCCCGGCGGCACGAACGTGCTTGCATCTGCCGGTAGTGATCAGTAAAAAACCCCAGTGCCGGACGCTGATCAGCGTGGCCTTCTAGAGTCGATCCATCGACCGACCCACCGGCGAAGCCTGAACCCTTGAGGAAATGCATCAATGAAAAAGTGGCAATGTGTGGTCTGCGGCCTGATTTACAACGAAGCGGAAGGCTGGCCGGACGACGGTATTTTGCCGGGTACCCGTTGGGAAGATGTACCCGCGGACTGGCTCTGCCCGGACTGCGGCGTGGGCAAGATGGATTTCGAAATGATCGAGATCGCTTGATCGACTTTTGTGGCTTGAACAACCAATAACAAGGAGCAGGGAATGAGCGCACCGGTAGTGATCGTGGGGACGGGCCTGGCGGGTTACAACCTGGCCCGGGAGTTTCGCAAGCTCGACAGCGAGACGCCGCTGCTGTTGATCACTGCCGACGATGGCCGTTCCTACTCCAAGCCGATGCTGTCCACCGGCTTCGGCAAGAACAAGGACGCCGACGGCCTGAGCATGGCCGAGCCCGGCGCCATGGCCGAGCAGCTCAAGGCCGAGGTCCGCACCCACACCCGCATCAGCGGCATCGACCCGGGCCACAAGCGTCTGTGGATCGGCGAGGAAGCGGTGGCCTATCGCGACCTGATCCTGGCCTGGGGCGCGGAAACCGTGCGGGTGCCGGTGCAGGGCGACGCATCCGAACTGATTTTCCCCATCAATGACCTGGAAGACTACGCGCGCTTTCGCAGCGCCGCGGCCGGCAAGCGTCGGGTGCTGCTGCTGGGCGCCGGGCTGATCGGCTGCGAGTTCGCCAATGACCTGATCCTCGGCGGCTACAGCGTGGACCTGGTGGCACCTTGCGAGCAGGTGATGCCGACCCTGCTGCACCCGGCCGCAGCGGCGGCGGTCCAGGCCGGGCTGGAGAGCCTGGGCGCGCGCTTCCACCTGGGCCCGGTGCTCAACCGCCTGCAGCGCAGCGCCGACGGTCTGGAAGCCCACCTGTCCGATGGCCAGGTGATCGCCTGCGACCTGGTGGTCTCGGCCATCGGCCTGCGCCCGCGCATCGACCTGGCGGCTGCCGCCGGGCTGGTGGTCAATCGCGGAGTGGTGGTGGACCGCGAGCTGAAAACCTCCCACGCCAATATCTATGCCCTGGGCGATTGCGCCGAGGTCGACGGTCTCAACCTGCTGTACGTGATGCCGCTGATGAGCTGCGCCCGGGCGCTGGCGCAGACCCTGGCGGGCAAGCCGACGGCGGTCAGCTACGGGCCGATGCCGATCACCGTCAAGACTCCGGTCTGCCCCCTGGTGGTGTCGCCGCCGCCCCGTGGCGCCGAAGGCGTATGGACTGCAGAAGGGCAGGGGGCCGACATCAAGGTCCTGTGCCGCAACGCCGAAGGCCAGTTGCTGGGCTACGCCCTGACCGGGGCCGCGGTGATGGAAAAACTGGCCCTGAACAAGGAACTTCCTGCGCTGCTGGCTTAAATACCGGTCGTTCTGTCGGAATAACCCGGTTCTTGCCCTCACAAAGGTCGCGGGGAGACTGGCGCCACTCTCAAGCGCGTGCCATCCTCACACCCGTCTGCCGCAGCGTAGAGCCTGCGGCGCCTTGGGCGCTGTTCCCGTGAACAGCACGGACATAACAACAAAAAACCGTCAAAGAGGCTTCACACTATGCGTAAACCAGAACTCGCCGCAGCCATTGCTGAAAAAGCGGACCTGACCAAAGAGCAGGCCAATCGCGTGCTCAACGCCATTCTTGAAGAGATCACCGGGGCTCTGCACCGCAAAGACAGCGTCACCCTGGTTGGTTTTGGCACCTTCCTGCAACGCCACCGTGGCGCCCGCACCGGCAAGAACCCGCAGACCGGCGAGCCGGTAAAGATCAAGGCCAGCAACACCGTGGCATTCAAACCGGGCAAGTCGCTGAAAGACAGCGTCAACCCATAAGCATTGAGCGGGCTCCCGGCAGCGGGAGCACGCAGGGGAAATAGGCACGCCGAGCGCATCGGGTGCCTATTTTTTTGCCTGCCGTTTGCCCGCAGATGTTCTTGCGAAGCCGCTTTGGCGTGGCTAGGATGCGCGATCGTTCGATTTTTGATCTAAGGCCAAGGATGACCCGCCCCACTGACAGCCCCCTTTCATGGGCCGCCCTGCTGCACGGCCTGGCAAGCCCCGGTTTAGTTGCCCTGGTCGTGGGCTGCCTGTTCAGCCTTGGCCTGTCATCGGCCGCTGCCGGCAACGACTCGCGACTGGAGCAGATCGGCTATCGCGAGGCCCTCAGCTGGTTCCACAGCCAGAAATACGACAGTTCCGGCGCCTGGCTTTGCGGCTATTCCCTGGCCCGCGAGGACTACAGCGTGGCGCCCAGGGCTCCGCGCCTGCTGGTGGAAGTGGACCAGCGCTTTCTTTACCTCAAGACCGCCGGCCAGCTGGTGGAACTCACCGGCGCCGCCCAGGGCCCGGAACGCAGCGAGTACCAGAGCACCGGCGCTCATATCCGGGTCACCCTGAACATCCTCAAGCGCAACAATTTCAGCGAGTACCAGGAGTCTCACGACCGCCAGGTGCTGGCGCGCATCGAGATGAACGACCAGGTCGAAACCCTCACCCTCAAGGGGCAATCATGCGGTACCTGAACCTGGCAGGCCTGGGCCTGCTGATCGCCTGCGCGGCCACGCCCGCCCTGGCGGATGAATCGAACCCGGGCAAGGGTTGCTACGGCTACCTCACCGAACTGGTGCGCAGCAGCGATTTTCCCTACCGCGACTTCACCACCCCGGAGCACCTCAAGCTGCTGATCGACCGCGACGATGGCGACCAACTGAGCCTGCAGCTGTTCTACGAAACCTCCGGCAGCGGGATCATCGGCTGGGTCCGCTACGACGTGCCGCAGCAGGCCCTGTGGAACGTCAGCATCGATCCCGAAGAGCCCCAGGCCCTCAAGTTCGATCAAGGCTTCGCCCGTGCCTACGCGTCCTGCCTGGAAGCGCGTTGAGGGGCCACGGCCGCTGCGCAGAGTTGCCGAGTGGTTCCTTGATTGTTGCCGGCCGTTGCCTGAATATTTGCCACTCTCCGAATCACCCTTTCAGCATGGAACGCCAAACTCTTGTCCACCTACCGCATTCAAGAAGCCGATCTCGATATTCCTGACGCCTGGCAGGACCAGAGCATCAATATCTTCAAGCTGCCAGCCGTTGGCGGTGCCCAGGAAGCCAGCTTCGTCATCAGCCGCGACCCGAGCCAGGGCGACGCCGCCTTTGCCGATTATGTCGCCGCGCAGCTGAAGGCTGCCGAGCAGCAACTGCCAGGTTTCAACCTGATCAAGCGCTGGGACTTCGACATGCAGGGCCATGCCGCCGTGCTGCTGGACTACAGCTGGAAACGCGAAGGGCGCGAGCTGATGCTGCGCCAGGTCTTCATCGAGCGTAAGCCGGCCGTGCTGATCACCACCCTGACCACCACGGTCAACGACCTGGTGCATCATGAGCCAGCCTGGAAACAGGCCATGCAGAGCCTCAAGCCGCAGCCTTCGAAAGCCTGATCGGTCAACCTGCCCTGAGGCGCATTGCCCGGTAGCCGAACTCTAGGAACCGACATGAAGTTCAACGATCTGTTCGTCAGTCGCGAGGAGATGTTCTCGATGGGCATCGAGGAATCCACCGGCCAGTACTACCTGACCTTTCCGGTGAGCCTTGGGGTGGTCGACTACGAGGAGTACTACGCCATCGAGCGCGCGACCTTCGAACAGTTCGAACAGGATCTGCAGGCCGCGCTGGCGTTCATCAGCCGCGCCAGAAAGCGCGAGCTGGACGCGTTGCTGATCATCAAGCCGGGCAAGAATCGCGGCTCGGCGATTTGACCCGGCCTCCAACAGGCGCTCAGTTCAGTGCTGCCAGTAGTTGCTTGTTGAACGACTCTTTCAGGTCCTGATGACCGGTGTAGCCCAGGGTCTGCTCGCTCATGATCTTCGCTAGCGTTTCGTCGTCCGGTTTGATTTTGTTGGTTTTCAAGGCGATAAAAATCAGTGGGACCGGATAGGAGTAATACTTTGGCCTGTCTATGACATCGCTCACCAGCGCGGGGCTGACGCTGAAGAGGTTGAACAGAATAGGCAGGTGAACATCCTGGAGCTGGCGCAGAATCACCTGGCAGGTATTTTCAATACCTTGCTCTGTCACGGGCAGTAGCGGGCAGGCAGCTTTTTCACTGACCGTCGACAAGCTGTAGATAAATTTCGGATTGGCCAGGTTGGACGGGTAGGGCGGGTTTATCTGGTCGATCTCGGCCTGCAGGGCCGGGTGTTCGACGAAGATGATGATTTCGTAGGCGCGGGTGTTGGCCAGGTATTCGAAATGCAGGGTCGCCACGGCGCCCGATTCTTTCTGTGCAACCACCACTTTGTTCTTGGTGACTTTTACTCCGGGGTAACCCGAGAGCTCGCTCTTCAAAAAAAGCTGGAGCGCCTTTTCAAAGTTGCTGCGCAATTCCTTGGTGTCTGCTTTCATTTCTCGATTACTCGTTCAATAGCGAAGAAGCCAGAAGGTGGCCGAATGCTGTGCGCCATTGCCACCGAACTGGGTACCTCTGGCGGTTTTGGTCGCAACTTCGAACTGGCCCTGGGTAGCGCCCGACGGTTTGATCAGGCCACCGCCCAGGCCACCGTTCGTATTGGCCGGATTGCTCATGTCGAACATTCCCGATCCCTGTTGGTTCTTGGTCAGTTTGCCGCTGCCATTTTTGACTTCGAACACGTGGTAGTTGCCGGCTTTGTCCTTGGCGATGATATCTGCCCTGATGCGATAGGACTTCTGGGTGACAGGGTGTTTGACCTTCATGGTCAATTCTTCACCTACCACAGTGAAACCGTTCCTCTCGAGGTCCGCTTTGGCTTTTGTAGTGCCCCTTCTGCCGCTGTAGGCCGATTTGCAGATCCAGCCCAGCGGATCGATCCAACCGATTGGGTTGGGAGCGTACTGATAAAGGTTCAAGCCTCCGGCCAGGCCGATGGGGTCCGGCGTGGTGAAGCGCCCGATATCCGGGTCGTAGAAACGGAACGTGTTGAAGTGCAATCCAGTCTCGCGGTCCAGGTACTGGCCCTGGAACCTGAGATTCTGTTCCTCGATGTAGTAGGGCTCGCGTATTTCTTCGACAGTATTGCCCCAGACCTGATAGCGGGCCTGCCAGACGCTATGGCCGTCAGGCTCGCAAAGCTGTTGAGGCAGGCCATTCAGGTCGTTGTGGTAGTAGCGGATCTTCTGCTGCGCGCCGAGGCCGTCGACCCGCGCCAGGGGCGCATGTCCCAGGTCTTCATAGACATAGAGGCTGGTCTGTTGATTACGCTGTTCCTGCAGCAGCCGCAGGCCATCCCAGACGAATCGCGTTTCACCCAGAAGGTTGCCCTGGCTGTCGTACTCGCTCTTGCTGATGCGGCGACCCAAGACGTCGTAGCGCATCCTGACCAGGGTTTCGCCGCTGGAGGTCTGATTGCGCACTTCGATCAACCGGTGTTCGGCGTCGTAGGCAAAACGTTGCACGCCTCGCCGACCACTGCGTTTTTCAATCATTCGCCCGAAGGCATCATAGCGGTAGCGCTTGTCCTGGTAGGTCAGCAATTTGTTGTGCACCACCAGCCCGGCGCCCGCCTTCGGGCCATCAAGCAAATTGGCGGCGGCGTCATAGGCGAAGGTTTCTTTCTGGCCCTGCAGGCCGTCCTGGCTGGCAATGATTCGCCCGGTCGCGTCGTAATGGAACAGTTGCCGATGTTGCCCGGTGGCATGTCGCTCGGCCAGGCCCACCAGATTATCGCTATCGTCGTACTCCAGGTGTCGCTCCGGGGCTGTTGGCAAGGTGTTTGCCAGCAGGCTGGAATGCTGCAGGCGTGCGCGCAGGCGGCCACAACGGTCGTATTCGCTGCGAGTGCTGATCTGACCCTGGGTACGCAGCATCTCACGGTGCAGGCGGTCACGTTGAAAGTCGCTGACTACCTGGCCATCGAGATTGATCTGGTGCAGATGGCCGCTGCCGTAATAGAGCCGGTTGAGCCAACGCTTGTCCGGTAGCTGGGTCTGAGTCAAATTGCCCAGTTCGTCGTATCGATGGATCAGGCTGCCGGCCACGGTGTGTTCTTCGAGTAATTGGCCCAGGGCGTCGTAGCTGAAACTCAGTGCCTGCTGGTTGCCGAGGTTGTCGGTAAAGCTGGCGGCGGTCAGTTGGTTCAAGGGGTCGTAGGTGTATTGGCTGCGGCCATCGTCTGTGATTTTGGCCAGCAGCCGTCCCACGGCATCGCGCTCGAACCGGTGGATGATCGGCGCGATAGGTTGCACGGGCACGGCGCTCAGCCCGGTGCCATAAGGGGCGGGGTGGGACTGGAGTTCGACGACGTTGTTCAGCAGGTCATAGCCATAGCGTTTGGCACTGCCGTCGAGGTCCTGCTGTTCGCTCAAGCGGTTGCCGGCGTCCCAGGCAAAGCGATAGCTTTCGCCGTTCTCGTTGGTGAGCGCCAGCAGCCGTCCGTACGCGTCATAGTCGAACCGGACCTGTCGGCCGTGAGCGTCGATGCGCTGGCGTATCTGCCCGCGCCGGTTGTACTGGTAGAGCGTGGTGTAGCCGGAAGGGTCGGTGTAGCCCTGTAGCTGACCGTTGCTGCTGCGTTGAAAATGCTCGGCGCGCCCATCGGCCAGTTGACTGCTCAGCAACCGTCCCTGGCAGTCGTAATGGAACCGGGTGTGCTCGCCATGGGCATCGATGATGGCTTTCACGTTGCCGCGTCGATCGTATTCGAAGCGGGTTGGATAGCCCGAGCAGTCCAGGTGTTCAAGCAGTTGCCCGGACGAGTTCCAGCGCATCTTCCGGCTTCTTCCCGCGGCATCGATGATCTCCACCACCTGGCCGTGCGCGTCATGGCGGTACTGGGTCACCTGGCCCAGCGGGTCTACTTCGGCGATACAGTTGCCCCGGGGATCGTAGCGCAGGTGCCAGCTTTCTCCGGCGGGATCGGTCAGGGTCTGTGGCAGCGACCAGTGCTCCAGCCACAAGGTCGAATGGCTGTGCCCCAGAGGATCGGTCTCGGCTATCAGGTTGCCGGTTTCGTCGTAGCTATAGGCATAGCGCCCTCCCAAGGGGTCGGTGGCGCTGAGCAGTTGGCGCTCATCGTTCCACTCGAAGGCCCATGTCTGGTTGAGGTTGTCGGTGTACTCGACGATCTGCAACTGGCTGTTCCAGCGGCGGCGGCTGAGGCGTTGCAGGCTGTCGGTGACCTGGGTGATTCCCGCCTCCAGATCATAGTCGTACTGATAGCTATCGCCTTCGTCGGTCCAGTGACGGGTCACTCGCCACTGCTGGTCGGCAAATTGTGTCCATTGATAGAAGCAGCGCAGCCCGGTGGCCAATTGATGTTCGGTCATCCGGTGGCCGGCGTCATAAGCGAAGCGACGCTGTACCTGGCCTTCGCTATCGCGCACCTGTGCCAGGTCTCCTGCCGCATCGTAGTCGTAGCTGACCAGCACTTCCCGTTGCTGGTCGGGGTACAGCCGTTCGACCTGGGCAATCCGACCGGGCCAGAGCGTGCTGTAGCTCAGTTCGAGCTGCGCCTGTTCAAAGGTGTCACGCAGCAGCCAGAGGCGTCCGGACGAGTCGTACTCCAGGTGCAGACGGTTGTCGTTGCGGTCCCCCAGCTGGCTCAGGCGCAGCCGCGAGGAGTCGCCCGGCAGCGGCTCGAACAGACGGTAGATACCGTCGCTGCTTTCGATCAGCAACTGTCCGTTCTCGTTGCGTCGCACGCTCAAGCCTTCACCGGGGCTGAAGGCTCCTGCACCCAGGGCAATGGAGCCCATGTCGATGCGGCGTCCTTGCTCATCAATGTAGAGCAGGCGCTCGCCCCCTTCGGGGTGGGGCTCGATCTGGACGCTGATCTCGTAAGGCAAGCTCCAGCCGGCCCCGAGCAGGCCGTCACGACGTTCGTCGCGGCTGTTGTAGAAGCGTTGCCATTCGATGGGCATCAGCCCGGGCAGGGTGAAATCCAGATCGTCGTCGGCTCCGAGCACCTTGGCCCCGGTGGCTGCATGCACCGGGTGGGTCGAGGCGACGACGGCCTGGGTCAAAGCATTGGTGGCCTGGCTGACGACAAAGGAATTGACCCCGGCCATCAGCATGCACGGCAGGTTGCTGAGGAACTTGCCCTTGCCGCCCTTGAGCATCATCAGCACGGTCACCGCCAGGCCCACCCCCGGGGTCTTGCCGCTACGGATCTCGCGCACCACCACCGAGCCACCGCCGATGGTCACGTTCGGGGAGATAGGCCCGGCCGACACTACCTTGGCATCGCAGGTGCTGCGGTCGCCGCTGCGTACTGCCGGCTGGCCGTCGATGCTGACCTTTTCCGAGCCTTCAGCCAGATACTGCACCGGCATCGGCGGGTGCTTGGTGCAGGTCACCAGGTCCAGTTCCTTGGTCTGGGAGCCTGGCGCCGGGGAGGCCACGGTGGGCCGCCACATCTGCGAGAAAAACTCCTTGGCCATGTCGAGGAAACCGGGCCCTTCCTCGGGCGTTGCCGACGGGGTGTCGGTGGCCTCGCCTTCTTCGGCGCCGTCGCCGCTGATCTGTGTCGGCGGTGCGATGCCGGCCGCGCGGGCCGCCGGCTTGTTGTTGGTCAGGACCTTTTTCGAGCCGCTGGCGATGGTGGCCTGGATCGAGGGCGGGAACAGGGCGTTGGCGATGCCCTCGCATAAATTGCTCAGGCCCTTGTCGGCTCCGGTCTTGCTCATGACCACGCCGACGACGACGCCCACCACCAGCCCCAGCACACAGGCGCCGAGGCCGCCGGTGGCCACGGTGATGCCTGCCGCCGCGGCTACTGCCATGGTCGCCAGGGCGCCGATGGCAACGTTGGCCGCCACCTCCAGCACGCCGCCGAGAATGTCGGCCATCATCGAGGTGTGTTCCAGCCCGTCGCCCAGGCGGGCGGCCCACAGTGCGTCAGACATGGCCCTGCCTCAGCCCAGCACCAGGGTGTTCTTGATCTGCGCCCAATGGGCGGCTTCCGCGTCGCCGAGCTTCTGTGCCTTGACGTAGCTCATGGCGAGCATCTGTCGGGTGCCGGGCAGCACCAGGGCCAGCTGGAACTGGAACACCTGTTCTTTGCCCTTGTTGAACTGGCTGCGCAGCTCCAGGCCCTGGATGTCCTGGGCCGGGCCCAGCTGCACCGGTTGCGGAGCCTGGCAGCGCAGGTCCTGGACTTGCTGCTCCAGCCGCTGCAGCTGGCTGGCCAGGTTGCTCTCCAGGGTTTCGCCGTCCCCCAGCAGGCTGCGGCTGACGATCAGCGAAGTGCCCAGGGCCGGGAACTTGAGGATATTGATCGAGGCGTCCTGCAGTTCGCCGGCAGGCAGCTGGAACTGCAATTCATTGAGGCGATAGGTCATGACAAGGGCGTCCGTTCATTAGCCTTTGGGGGCGGAAAAGGGGGCTTTGGCCTTGGCGCTGATGGCGCCCTGCACACCCTGGCCCTCGGTGGTGGTGCCCGGGCCGCCGCCGTTGTTCAGGTGCAGCACGCCACCGGTATTGATCTGGGCATCGGCCGAGGCATGCACGCTGATGTTGACCCCGCACAGGTTGATCTGGCCGCTGGCGTTGAGCTCCAGGATGCTGGCCCCGCATACCAGGCGCAGGCGCTCGCCGACCTCGATCACATAGCTCTGGCCGACGCTGTCGAGCTTCTTCTCGCCGACCCGCAGCTCATCCACGTGCTGAACGATGCGCGTGCGCTTGTTGCCGATGGTCACGTACTCGTCGTGGCCGATGCTCTTGTTGCGGTTGTTGCCCACCGAATGGCTTTCGTTGACCTCGACCACGATGTCCTGGTTGCGCTCGGCGTGGATGTACAGCTGCTCCGCGCCCTTTTTGTCTTCCATGCGGATTTCATTGAAGTTGGCCGGGCTGCCGCCCTTGCTCGAACGGCTCTTCATGCCGCTCTGGGTGGCGTTGGCGGGCAGGTCGTAGGGCACGGTCTGTTCGGCGTTGTAGACCCGGCCGGTGATGATCGGGCGATCGGGATCGCCTTCCAGGAAGCTGACGATGACTTCCTGGCCGATGCGCGGGATCTGCATCGAGCCCCAGTTCTTCCCGGCCCAGGCCTGGGACACGCGAATCCAGCACGAGCTGTTTTCGTTGGACTGGTCGTGGCGGTCCCAGTGGAAGTGCACCTTGACCCGGCCGTACTGGTCGGTCCAGATCTCTTCCCCGGCCGGGCCCACCACTCGCGCGGTCTGCGGGCCCTGGACCATGGGCTTGTGGGTGGTGGCCAGGGGGCGGAAGCTCTGCTGGGCGTCGATGCAGGTCAGGTGGCTCTCGAACTGCGCCGAACCGCCGCCAGCGCCGCTCTCCAGGCTTTCCTGGACCAGGTAGTAGCGGATGCTGACGATCAGGTATTCGCGGTTCTGGTCCTGGCGGCTGAAGCCGGTGAGGCTGAACAGGTTGCCCACCCCCAACCCCCGGGCGTTGCCGCTGAGCTCGATGCGCTCATGCAGGCTTTGCAGGGCCTCGATACGGGTCTGGGCATAGTGCTCGCCGTCGCTGCTCTGCACGTAGGTGCCGGGGTAGTCGTAGAGCGGGTAGTCGCCGGCGCTGTGGGGCCGCGGCATGGCCGAGCGCACGTCGATCCGGGCGCTGGGGCGCTGGAAATCATAGTCGTTGAGCTCCAGCGAGCCGGGCTGCACCTCCTGGGCCAGGTGCCAGTCGAACATGTGGTCGCGCTCGCGCTGCTGCTCGTCTCGCGGGTAGTAGGGCACCGAGGCGTAGCCGGGCACGCTGCTGTGAGCGCCATAGGCGTCGGCCAGCACCACCACGTGGCGGTCCTTCTCGTGGCGGAAGAAGTAGTAGATACCTTCCTGTTCCATCAGCCGGCTGACGAAATCGAAGCTGGTCTCGCGGTACTGCACGCAGTACTCCCACTCCCGGTAGGGGCGGCTCAGGGCGTCTTCGAAATCGGAAAAGCCCAGGTCGCGGAACACCTGCTTGATGATCTGCGGGATGCTCAGGTTCTGGAAAATCCGGCAGTCGGAGGTGCGACTCAGCAGCCACAGCCAGGGGCGCAGCGTCACCTCGTAGCTGGCGAACTGGCCGGTGTCGATGTTCTGGCTGCAGCGCGCGACGATGCCGTGGAAGTACCGCTGGCCGCCGCCGTCCAGCTGTACGCTGAGGCCCATGGGCTTGCCCAGCAACTGGTTGAGGTCGATGTTGGCGTCACTGGAGGCCAGTTGCAGCTGGTAGTCGAACAGCCGCCCCAGCTCCTCGCCGCCGCCCAGGCTCTTGAGCAGCAGGACGTCCGGGCCCAGGGGGCAGTTGACCTGTGCCAGTCGTGTGGATTGCTGAAATAACATCGTCAGTCTCGTTGAATGCGTGGTGTGCCAGGTCAGCCCCCTGCAGGAGCGAGCGTGCTCGCGAAGGCGCCAGGTCCATCACCGTGGCGGTCGCTTCGCTGGCAAGCCAGCTCCTGCGCAGGGCGTGGGGTCAGGCCGGCTCGCTGAAGTCGTAGTGCAGTTCGTTGTCGCGCTGGCTGATGCGCACCCCGGCCAGGGCGCGGCCTTCGAGCATGCGGTTGAGGAACTCGCGGCTCATGTCCGGCAGCAGGCTGTTGGTCAGGATGGCGTCGATCATCCGCCCGCCGCTTTCGGTCTCGGTGCAGCGCGAGACGATCAGGTCGATGACCTCGTCGTCGAAATCGAAATCCACCTTGTGGGTGCTTTCCACGCGCTTCTTGATCCGCCCCAGTTGCAGGCGGGTGATGGCCTTGAGCATCTCGTCGCTCAGCGGGTAGTAGGGAATGGTCACCAGGCGCCCCAGCAGTGCCGGCGGGAAGATCTCCAGCAGTGGCTGGCGCAGGGCCTTGGCGATTTCCTCCGGCTCGGGCACCGCCTGCGGGTTCTTGCAGACGTTGGCGATCAGCTCGGTGCCGGCGTTGGTGGTGAGCAGGATCAGGGTGTTCTTGAAGTCGATCATGCGGCCTTCGCCGTCTTCCATGACGCCCTTGTCGAATACCTGGAAGAAGATCTCGTGCACGTCCGGGTGGGCCTTTTCCACTTCGTCCAGCAGCACCACGCTGTAGGGCTTGCGCCGTACCGCTTCGGTGAGCACGCCACCTTCGCCGTAGCCGACATAGCCCGGCGGGGCGCCCTTGAGGGTGGACACGGTATGGGCTTCCTGGAACTCGCTCATGTTGATGGTGATGACGTTCTGCTCACCGCCATACATGGCTTCGGCCAGGGCCAGGGCGGTTTCGGTCTTGCCCACCCCGGAAGTGCCGGCCAGCATGAACACGCCGATCGGCTTGTTGGGGTTGTCGAGGCCGGCGCGGGAGGTCTGGATGCGCTTGGCGATCATCTGCAGGGCGTGGTCCTGGCCGATGATGCGTTTCTTCAGGTGCTGGTCCAGGTTGAGCACGGTTTCCAGCTCGTTGCGGGCCATGCGCCCCACTGGAATGCCGGTCCAGTCGGCGACCACCGAGGCCACGGCCTGGTAGTCCACGGTCGGCAGGATCAGCGGGGTCTCGCCTTGCAGAGTGCTGAGGCGCTGTTGCAGGTCCACCAGTTTTTCCCGCAGGCCGTGGCTGTCGTCGCCGACGTCGCTGTCCACTAGGCCGACGTTTTCCCGCAATTGGGCGCGGGTTGCCAGCAGTTCGTCCACCAGGGTCTTCTCTTGTGCCCAGCGACTTTCCAGCTCGGCCAGGCGCTCGCGCTCGGCAGTCAGGAGGTTCTCGCTGTTGACCTGGCGGTTGCCAATGGCAACGCCGATCGCCTGTTCCCGGGCGATGATCTGCAGCTCGGTTTCCAGGGCCTCGATGCGCCGGCGGCTATCGTCCACCTCGGCCGGCACGGCGTGCAGGCTGATGGCGACGCGGGCGCAAGCGGTATCCAGCAGGCTGACGGATTTGTCCGGCAACTGGCGCGCGGGAATGTAGCGATGGGACAGTTTGACCGAGGCCTCCAGGGCTTCGTCGAGGATCTGCACCTGATGGTGCTGTTCCATGGTCGAGGCCACGCCGCGCATCATCAGCAGCGCCTTGTCTTCCGAAGGTTCGGCTACTTGCACCACCTGGAAGCGCCGGGTCAGGGCCGGGTCTTTCTCGATGTGCTTCTTGTACTCGGCCCAGGTGGTGGCGGCCACGGTGCGCAGGGTACCACGGGCCAGGGCCGGCTTGAGCAGGTTGGCCGCGTCGCCGGTGCCGGCGGCGCCACCGGCGCCCACCAGGGTGTGGGCTTCGTCGATGAACAGGATGATCGGCTTGGGCGAGGCCTGGACGTCCTCGATGACCTGGCGCAGGCGCTGTTCGAACTCGCCCTTCATGCTGGCGCCGGCCTGCAGCAGGCCGACGTCGAGGCTGCGCAGTTCAACGTCCTTGAGCGCCGGCGGCACGTCGCCGGCGACGATGCGTAGGGCGAAACCTTCCACCACCGCGGTCTTGCCCACCCCGGCTTCACCGGTGAGGATCGGGTTGTTCTGCCGGCGGCGCATGAGGATGTCCACCAGTTGGCGGATCTCTTCGTCACGGCCGACGATGGGGTCGAGCTTGCCGCTGCGGGCCTGTTCGGTGAGGTCGACGGTGAAGCGCTTGAGGGCTTCCTGCTTGCCCAGGGCGCTGGGGGCCATGGCGCCGCTGGCTTCGCCGGGCACCGCACCGGCACTGAAGCCGTCGCTGGCGCTCAGGGCGTTTTCCGGCGAGTCGCCGATGTATTCGTCAAAGCGCTCGCACAGGGTCTCGACCTTGATCTTGTCGAACTCGCGGGACAGCCCCAGCAATGCATGGCGCAGGCTCGGGGTCTTGAGGATGCCGATCACCAGGTAGCCGGTGCGCACCTGGCTTTCGCCGAACATCAGGCTGCCGTAGACCCAACCGCGCTCCACCGCCTCCTCGACGTGGGACGACAGGTCGGTGATCGAGGTCGAGCCCCGGGGCAGGCGGTCCAGGGCCTCGGTCAGGTCCTTGGCCAGGCGCGCCGGCTCCAGGTTGAACTGGCGGATGATGCGGTGCAGGTCCGAGTCCGTCAGTTGCAGCAACTGGTGAAACCAGTGGGCCAGTTCCACATAGGGGTTGCCCCGCAATTTGCAGAAGACCGTGGCGGCTTCGATGGCTTTGTAGGCAACGCTGTTGAGTTTGCCGAACAGCGCCGCGCGACTGATTTCACCCATGCTCTGTGCTCCTTGGTGTACGTGAGGTAGTGGCCAGGTCGGCGTAGTGCCGGGCCAGTATTAGATCCTTGGCATCGCTGCCGGGTTGGCCGAGCCAGGTGTTGAAACCCAGGCGCTGGCGGCCGTTGAGTTGCAGCTTGGGCACTTCGTCCTTGAGCAGGACCAGGTTCAGGTCCCAGTCCAGCTCGAAGCCCAGGTATTCGGCGGCCCAGGCCACCAGTTCCTGGAATTGCTGGCCGTCGGGCAGCATCCCCAGGTAGTCGTCCAGTTTCATCGGGCCGAGGCGGATGCGGAACTTGTGCTGGCGGTCCCAGACGTGGCTGCCCAGGCAGAAATCCACCCCCAGTTGATGGGATTGCACCCCGACCCGGCTGCGTTCGGGCAACTCCAGCCACTGGCCGACATATTCCTCGATCTGCACCGGCAGGCCGAAATACTCGCTGATGATCGCCCGCAAGCCGTCCGGGTAGCGGGTCTGAGCCGCCAGGTGGCCGCTGTAGTGCAGCTTGGCGGTGTCGGCTATCAGACCCTGCTTGAGCAGGCTGGGCATGCCCCGGCCCGACAGCGCCGCCAGCCGCGCCGACCAGTAGTCGTCGTCCGGGCGATCGTGGCTCACCGTCGGCCGGGCTTCGGCCCAGGCCCGATAGAACAGGCTCAGCAGGCGGTGGTGGAACACATCGAGAAAGCGCTTGCTGGTGCTGTCGGCGTTGTTGCGCTGGCGCTCGCGCACGTATTCGGTGATGTGCAGCGGCAGCGGCCCGTTGGGCCCGCCGAGGCCGAAGAAGAACTGCTCCAGGCGGGTCGCGGCGCCGTCGCTGCCGGGGGTGACCGAGGCCAGGGTGGCCGGGGCGAAGCTGCAGTCTGCCTGCTGTCCCAGGCGCAGCGGATCGTCCGCCAGGCGCACGGAGTGACCGAAGCGCGGCAGTTGCGGCGACAGGCATTCGATACGCCGCAGGGCCTGGAAGAAGTCGTACTCCCAGGGCTCGGCGTGCATCGCCGTCAGCGTATTCAAAGAGTCGGACGACGTCCGGGCTTGGCTTTCCATCGCATGATCTCGCCGCGTTCGGTGGTACGGATCACCGTCTCGGTAAAACTGTTGATCGACACATAACGTGCCAGGAAGCGCTCGAATACCGCGCCGAGCAGAAACACCCCGGTGCCGCGGAACGCGTTTTCATCGAACTCCAGGGTGATCTCCAGGCCCCGGCCGAAGACGATCGGCCCGGGCATCGGCAGGCGCCGGGTCACCGCCTTGCTGCTGACTTCCCGCAGGCCCTCGATCTGCAACTGCAGGGCCGCGTCGTTGCTGTCGCCGTACAACCGCAGCAGTTCGCGCAGGGCCGCCGCGCCCTGGCCCTGTTCGCTCAGGGACAGGTAGTTCAGCGATAGCTGGCTGATCAGGCGCCAGGCCTTGCCGTCGTGGGCATGGCTGGGGCGCGGCCGGCTCGGGCCCGCCAGGCAGCGGATGGCCTGTACCGGGGCGCTGTCGGCCAGGGTGAAGTCGGTCTTGCCGTTGCCGGTGTTCATGAACAGTGGCAGGTCGCGGTTGGTGCACAGCGCGCTGACCCCGAGCTGGCGCAGGTCGTGGCGATAGGGCGCCTGCTGGCTGTCCACCAGGCTGACGAAGGATTCGCTGCCGATGTAGGTGGAGCGCGGGCCGTTGCGACGCTGGTCGCTGGACAGCACCCGCGGCTCGCGCCGGACGATGTAGTAGGACTGGTCGCGGCCGTAGCGGGATGGATCGCGCACGGCGTAGAACGGCAGGAACGGCTGTTCCGGGCCGGTGCCGTGGCCGCTGATGGCGGTCAGCGAGTGGACCTCGAAATCCATCGGTCGGGTGCGGTCGGCGATCACATGGTGCTCGTTGACCCGGTCGGACAGGTGGATACGGTCCAGGCGCTTGGGAAACAGGTTGATCGCCGGGGTGCAGAAGGGCACGAACTGAGCGGTGCCGACGCTGCCTTCCAGGCTCTGGTCGAAGCGCTCGAAGAGCACGATCAGCTCCAGCTCCTGGCCGGCGCAGCGCTGGACCGCGCGCCCCAGCTGGGCGAATTCGACGAACAGGAAGCGGTTGGGCAGGGCGAAGTATTCCTGCAGCAGGCGGTAGCCCTGGAAGGCCTGGGGCACCACCGGCAGCGCCGCGTCGCGGTCGTCGAAACCGCGCGAGCGCAGGGCGTCCGGGGGCAGGCGCTCGACCCAGTCGCCGCCCGGGGCCCGGGCGAACACCGCGCAGACGTTGCCCAGCAGTTGTTCGTAGAGGCGGAACGGCTGTTCGTCATTGCCGTTCAGGTACAGCGGCAACTCGTCCAGGGCCAGGCTGTTGAACGGCAGTTCGGCGCCGGTGCGCAGGGTCAGGCGCAGCCCGGCCTTGGCCCTGGGCTCGCTGGCGGCCAGGCGCCCGAGCACTGCCGACGGGTTGCCGAAGTATTCGGCCTGGGCCACTTGCAGTGGCCACAGGGTCACCGAGTGCGCGGTGCGGTATTCGCAGCAGGTCTGGGTATCGCGGCCCAGGGCGGCGCGCAGGCTGGTGTCGCGTTCCAGGGTGAAGCCGCTGCTCAGGGAACCTTCGTCGGGATCGGCCTGCAACTGCACCACGGTCATCGACGGGGTCGGTGCCAGGTAGTGCGGGTAGGCGATCTCCAGCAGGTTGTGGGTGAAGGTCGGGTACTCGGCATCGAGCTTCAACTGCACCCGGGCCGTTAGATAGGCAAAGCCTTCCAGCAGGCGCTCGACATAGGGGTCGGCGCAGTCCATGCCCGACAGGGTCAGGCGGCTGGCGATCTTCGGGAATTCCTTGGCGAACTCCGCGGCGCTTTCGCGCACGTGGTGCAGTTCCTGGTTGTACAGCTCCAGCAGGCGCGGGTTCATGAGCGCCTCCGGGAGTCGGCGTGCACCACTCGTACGTGGCCCGATTCCAGGTCCATGTCGGTTTGCAGCAGCAGGCGCAGGGGCATCGGCTGGGCCCAGAGGTCGCCTTCGATCTCGAAGCTCAGGGCGTTGTGGTTCATTTCCCCGGGCGCGGTGCGTGCGCGTACCCGCAGGGTGCTGCGCAGGATGCGCGGCTCAAAGGTGGCGATGGCCTGGTGGATCAGCGCCTCCAGGGCCGGGATATCGATGCTCGAAGCGCTGTACCCGGCCAGGGCCGGCAGGCCGTAGTTGACCACCGAAGTACCGGCGGGGGTGTGCAGGGTGGCGTCGGCTTCCAGCAGGGAAGTGGTGTTGAGCAGCCAGGCCAGGTCGCGCAGTACCGAGGCCTTGAGCTGGCTCAGGGACAGCACGCGTTTGTCCGGGCTTTCTTTGAGGTTGCCGGGTTCATCGTCGGTCAGACGATCCAGCAGGGAGGGTTGCAAGCGATCGCGGGCGGCGATGTCGGTTACCAAGGGGTTCGCTCCAGGATCGGATTGCGCAGGCATGACGTCACGAAAAGGGGCATAACCAAAGACTCACGAGGACGCGGTCCTGGCCAACCGTCCCCGCGTTGCGCCAGGCGCAACGCGAGGGCCGGGCCGGTCGCCGCCACGGGGCGGCGACCGAAGCGGATCAGCGCTTGGTGTTGGAGCGGATGTTCCAGCCGTACTTGATCGGGCCGCCGTCCTTGGTGCCGTCGGCTTTCTGCGGCTGGTACTCGACCATCACCTGAGCGAAGTTCAGGGTGATGTTTTCGGTCAGGCGGTCATCGCTGCCCGAACCGCCGGTGCTCAGCGAAGTGATCAGCACTTCTTCCAGGTCGATGATCATGTACTCGACCTGGCTTTCGCCGCCGGCCTTGCGCACGGTCAGGCGCACCTTGTCGATGTGCTTGCCGCTGGAGCAATGCATCATCAGGTTCGGCGATGCCTTGTCCACGTACTTGGTCAGCGACAGGTCCTGGATGTTCACCTTGCCCGCGCCGCCGCCACCGCCAACGTGCATGTTGCCGGACTGGGACATGCCCCAGCTCCAGTTCAACACGTCGATTTCGTCCTTGTGGGCTTTGTCCATGGACTCGCCCTTGATGTCACCGATCTTGATGAAAATATCAACAGCCATGTTTTCTCCCTGTGTGGCACTTGCCACGATGTTGATTCAGCTTCTGTCGCCGCTGCGCGAGGCCCTGGGGACCTCGCGCGGCCTGTGGCTGCGGCCGCAGGTTTGAGTCGGTTATGGGTTAGGCGCCCTTGGCGGACGGCAGTTTGGATACCAGGCGCAACGACACGGTCAGCCCTTCGAGCTGGTAGTGCGGGCGCAGGAAGAACTTCGAGTTGTAGTAGCCGGGGTTGCCTTCGACTTCCTCGACCACCACTTCCGCCGCGGCCAGTGGGTGCTGGGCCTTGGTGGTTTCGGTGGAGTGCGCCGGATCACCGTCGACGTAGTTGAGGATCCAGTCCTGCAACCAGCGCTGCATCTCGTCCTTCTCTTTGAAGGAGCCGATCTTGTCGCGCACGATGCACTTCAAGTAGTGAGCGAAGCGGCAAGTGGCGAACAGGTACGGCAGGCGCGCGGCCAGGTTGGCGTTGGCGGTGGCGTCCGGGTCGTCGTATTCGGCCGGCTTCTGCAGCGACTGGGCGCCGATGAAGGCGGCGAAGTCGGTGTTCTTCTTGTGCAGCAGTGGCATGAAGCCGTTCTTCGCCAGTTCCGCTTCACGACGGTCGGAGATGGCGATCTCGGTCGGGCACTTCATGTCCACGCCACCGTCGTCGGTGGGGAAGGTGTGGGCCGGGAGGTTTTCCACCTCGCCGCCGGACTCCACGCCGCGGATCCGCGAGCACCAGCCGAAATGCTTGAACGAACGGTTGATGTTCACGGCCATGGCGTAGGCGGCGTTGGCCCAGGTGTACTTGGAGCTGTCGGCGCCGTCGGTGTTTTCCTCGAAGGCGAAGGCTTCCACCGGGTCGGTCTTGGCACCGTATGGCAGGCGCGCCAGGAAGCGCGGCATGGTCAGGCCGATGTAGCGCGAGTCTTCCGATTCACGCAGCGAGCGCCAGCCGGCGTATTCCGGGGTGGTGAAGATCTTGGTCAGGTCGCGCGGGTTCGACAGTTCCTGCCACGAGCCCATGCCCATCACGGTCGGCGAAGCCGCGGCGATGAACGGCGAGTGCATGGCGGCGCAAACCTTGGACAGCTCGCCCAGCAGCTCGACATCCGGTGGCGACTGGTCGAAGTAGTAGTCGCCCACCAGGCAGCCGTAAGGCTCGCCGCCGAACTGGCCGTATTCCTCTTCGTACATCTTCTTGAAGAGCGGGCTCTGGTCCCAGGCCGTGCCCTTGAATTTCTTCAGGGTCTTGTGCAGCTCCGGCTTGGAGATGTTGAGCACGCGGATCTTGAGCTGCTCGTCGGTCTCGGTGTTGTTCACCAGGTAGTGCAGGCCGCGCCAGGCGCTTTCCAGCTTCTGGAATTCCGGGTGATGGATCACCTGGTTGACCTGGGCGGTGAGCTTGGCGTCGATGGCGGCGATGATCGACTCGATCGACTTGATGGCGTCGTTGGACACCAGGTCGGTCTGCGCCAGGGCCTGTTCGGCCAGGGTCCGCACCGCGGTTTCCACGGCTTCGCGAGCACGCTCGGTCTTGGGCTTGAATTCCTGCAGCAGCAGCGATGCGAATTCGCTGGCCTGCTCGGTGGCGCCGGGTTGCGCCTGATTGTCACGCATCAATTCGGTCATGATCGTTGGTCCTGATTTACGCGTTCGGCTCGGAGTCAGCAGGCTTTGGCGCACTGGCCAGGGCCTGGAGCAACGCCGGATCCTTGATGGCTTTCATGATGATTTCTTCGGCGCCGGTCTTGCCGTCCATGTAGGTCAGCAGGTTGGCCAGCTGGGTGCGGGCTTCCAGCAACTGGTTCAACGAATCGACCTTGCGCGCCACGGCCGCCGGGCTGAAGTCGTCCATGCTCTCGAAGGTGATGTCCAGGCTCAGGTTGCCTTCGCCGGTCAGTTCGTTGGGCACGTGGAAGGCCACCCGAGGCTGCATGGCCTTGAGGCGCGAGTCGAAGTTATCGACGTCGATTTCCAGGAACTTGCGATCGGCCACGGCCGCCAGGGGCTCCACGGGCTTGCCGGCGAGGTCGGCCATCACGCCCATGACGAAGGGCAGCTGGACCTTTTTCTCGGCGCCGTAGAGTTCGACGTCGTACTCGATCTGCACCCGGGGCGCGCGGTTGCGCGCGATGAACTTTTGAGAACTTTGCTTCGCCACGTTGTGCTCCTGGTCGCTGCTGCGACGGTGTTGGCGTCGGTCGGTGGTTGCCGCTGACGATACTGCTCGGTTGTTCCGGGGTTAGTCGGATTCAGGGCCGCGCAGGTTTTCAAATTGGGACATGCCGTCGGGAATCAGATTGCGCACGATGGCCGCGAAGTCGGCGTTGACCAGGTTCTTGGCCCGGTTGAGCAGCACCGGCAACGGGCTCGAAGGCTCGTGGCGGCTGTAGTAGGCCAGCAGCCGGTCAAGGCTGCGCAGCACGTCTTCGCGGCTGCTGATCTCGCCGGAAATCCGTACCGGGGCTGGCGCTGCGGGCGCACCGGGCTCTTCGGTGGACGGCCCATCGGCGTGTTCCTCGACCGCGTTCTGCGCGCCTTGCGGGGCGTGCTGGCCCAGCACCTGCAGCGCCAGGCGCAGGGGTTGCTTGAGGGCCGTGAGGTCTACACCGCTGGCCGAGCCTACTTGTTCGCTGACCTGTTTCTCGATGCTTTCGGCCGCCGAGCGGGCTGCGTTCAAGGCGCTGCGAATCGCATCCAGGTGCTCGGGGTCGCTGTCTTGCAGGGCGCCGGCCAGGTGGTCGGAGCCCAGGCTCTCGCCGGAAAAGTGCTGCAGGCCGGCGGCGTTCAGCGCGGCTCGCAGGCTCACCGGGCCGAAGGTCCGGGAACGGGTCAGGATGGCTTCGCGGAGCAGGCCGATGGTGGTGTCGGACGCCAGGCCGGCCAGGGCGTTGATACGCACCGTGGGGTCGTTGTCGTCGTCGGCGTCCAGGCGCGGATGCAGGTCCGCCCAGTAATCCCGGAGCAGGCCGTCGATCAGTTCGAGGCTGGTGGCCAGGCCCGGCAGGCCTTCGAGGGCCAGGGTGCTCTGCAGGAGGAAGTGGGTGATGCGCAGGTCTTTGCTGCGCGCCAGCAGGTCCAGGCTCTGTTGCTGGATGCTGCGCCAGTCCGGCGGCTCGGCCGGCAGGATCGAGTCGCCCATGCTGCGCTCGGGCTGGCCCTGTGCGGCCCGCTCCAAGTGCAAGAAATCCGCGTCATATTCCAGGTCTTCGCCACAAGGCGAAGTTGCTGAAACCGCGGCGAGCAACATCGGTACATCCACCTGGTTTGATCTCCCTATCAGCCTGCAGGACAGTCAGGCAATTAATGCACTAGTTTGTTTGTGAACTCGCGCACATTTCTTGGTTTATATGGACTCGTTGATACTAGTGAGCCATCATCCGTGTTCAAGAAGTTGTGCATTTTTGGTGTAGTAGTTGTGCCTTGTCAAGGTAAGCTATTCGCCCCGCATGACAGTGTTATGTCGCCTTATAGCTCCTTGACCGGCGAGTCAGATCGGGGCGGTACGAAAAGCTTTTGTCATGCGTGTAGTTTAAGTTAAGCGATCATGCTGTGAACGGCGCTGTTTAAAGGATTTTTTGCGGACTTTTCATTTTTTCACGGAACTTTTTTCCCTTCGCCGGTTCGCACGCGGAAGTACAGCAAGGAGGCGCGATGTCGCTGTGTTTGACTATCACTAGTTATCACAAGATTACCCCTGGTCAATGCCCTGAAAAACTAATGGACCAGGGAATGATGGCAATTGGCCGCAGTTCCGATAATGACTGGGTACTTCCTGATCCCGAACGCTTAGTTTCCGCGCGGCACTGTGTCATCCAATACAAGGATGGCCGTTATTATTTGACCGATAACAGTACTAATGGTGTGGAGTTAGTCCGTGCCGGTATTCGTATGCGCCGGGGTAGCAGCGAGCCTCTGGAAGATGGCGAGGTTATTCGCATTGGCGATTATGAAATCAGTGCGCGCATCGATTTCAGTCTGAACCGCCCGGGGGCTGAACCCTTTTCCGGGGACAGCTCCAATAGTTTCGAGGCGCTGATGGGGCGTCAGGCGGCTTCGCCGACCCCCATCGAACCGATTTCCATGGCCCCGGTGGCGCACTTCCAGGGTGCCTCGGCCCAGGACACCTTTCCCGATCTGTTCGACTTTCTCGCCCCCAGCGCGACCCCGCCGGCCACCCAGCCGGACCACGTGCCGGCCGAGCAGCACGATTTTCGCCCGCCGACCCCCACCGCGGTGCCCCAGCCCGTGGCACCGCCTGAGCCATCGGCGCCCCAGGGCGGGGCGATGATTCCGGAGGACTGGGACCTGTTCGGCTCGACGCCCGCAAGCCCTGCGCCAGTGCCCAGTGCGCCGCCCGTGGTTGCCCCGCCGGTGGTTGCTGCCGCGCCGATTGCCCACCAGGCCTCGTTCGCGGCAGAACCCGCGCAGCCGCAGCCGCAGCCGCAGCCGCAGCCGCAGCCGATCGCCCAGGCGCCCGTGGCACCGGTGGTTTCCGAAGTGGAGCTGGCTCCTGTTGTCACGCCCGCGCCGGCCCCGGTCGCCCCCCAGGGGGATCTGCTCCAGGCCTTCCTGCGCGGGGCCGGGCTCGATCAACTGCGTATCGAGCCGCAGCAGGCCCAGGCCCAGATGGAAAGCCTGGGTCGCAGCTACCGGTTGATGGTCGAGGGCCTGATCGATGTGTTGCGTGCCCGCAGCAGCCTCAAGGGCGAGTTCCGCATGCAGCAGACGATGATCCGCCCGGTGGAAAACAACCCGCTGAAGTTCGCCCCCAATGTGGACGAGGCGATGCTCCTGCTGCTGCGTCACAGCAACCAGGCATTCATGGCTCCGGATCAGGCCGTGCAGGACAGTTTCGATGACCTGCGGGCGCACCAGCTGGCGGTCATGGCCGGTGTGGAAGCGGCCATCAAGCACCTGCTGGGGCGCTTCGAGCCCACTGAACTGGAAGCTCGCATGGCTCGCCCCGGCGGCCTGGGCAACCTGTTCAGCGGCTCGCGCCAGGCGCAGAACTGGCAGCAGTTCACTGCACTCTACAAACAGATTTCCCAAGAGGCCCAGGACGATTTCCAGGACCTCTTCGGTCGTGAGTTCAGCCGCGCCTATGAAGAACACACCCACCGGCTGCGCCGTTCCTGAGCGCGCCTGGAACACCCGAAAAACACGGATACACGGACAGCTGATACGTCATTGAGGACGCAGGATGATTCAACGATTGCTGACATTGGTTGCCATGCTGGTACTGGCGGCCTGTGCCAAGGACACACCACCTCCCGGCGAACCGGCCAAGGAAGCGCCCGGCGCCACGACTGTGGAGCTGCATTTCCAGGCGGTCAGCGGGCTCAACCCCGGGCCTGATGGCCAGAGCACGCCGGTGCGGGTACGGATCTTCGAGCTGAAGAATCCGGCCACCTTCATGCGCGCCGACTACTTCGCCCTGGCGGAGCGGGCGCCGGCTACCCTCGGCCCGGACCTGATCGACCAGGATGAAGTGCTGGTCAAGCCCGGCGACCAGTTCACCCTCAAGCGCACCCTGGACCCGGCCACCCGTCAGGTCGGCCTGCTGGTGGGCTATCGCGAAGTGGACCAGGCCCTGTGGCGGGTCGGGGTCAACACCGCGCAGCGCCTGAGCAACCAATATCAGATCGTCCTCGACGTCCGCGCGGTCAGCGCCGAGCTCGTGGCATCCCCATCCAGCCCTGCCCAATAGGCAATCGGAGCAACCATGTCCTGGAACAATCGCGTGGTCTGGTCGGAAGGCATGTTCATTGGAACCCAGCACTTCCAGCAGCATGACCGTTACCTGGAAAACCTCATCGACGCCCGCAGCCGCCCGCTGTCGACGGGAGCCTGGGGGTTCTCCGAGCTGCGTATCGATCAGGGCCTGCTGGCCCAGGGCAAGCTGGCCATCGTCAGCGCCCGTGGCCTGCTGCCCGACGGCACGCCGTTCAACATTCCCCATGACGACCTGGCGCCCAGCCCGCTGTGCATCGACGACAACCTGCGTGACGGCCTGGTGTACCTGGCGCTGCCCCTCAAGCGCGCCGGCGCCCGGGACACCGTGGACGAAGGCGAAGAGCTGGGCGGTGCCCGCTACCTGAGCCAGGTGCGCGAGGTGCGTGACGACAACGCACCGTTCGAGAACCGCGCGCCGGTGGCCGTGGGCTCTCGTGCCCTGCGTCTGCTCACCGCCCAGGACGGCCTCAGCGACTACGCCGCCATTGGCGTGGTGCGGGTCAAGGAGAAACGCGCCGACCGTGCTCTGGTGCTGGACGACAGCTACATTCCGCCGGTGCTGGACGTGGCCGCGTCCAAGCCGTTGAGCGCCTTTCGCAGCGAACTGCTGGGCCTGCTGCACCAGCGCGGCGAGGCCCTGGCCGGGCGCGTGGTGGCATCGGGCGCTGGGGGCGCTTCGGAAATCGCCGACTTCATGCTCCTGCAACTGGTGAACCGCGCCCAGCCCCTGGTCAACCACCTGAGCCAGATCAGCCCGCTGCACCCCGAGCGCCTGTTCAGCGAGCTGGTGAGCCTGGCCGGCGAGTTCTCGACCTTCACCCACAGCGCCCGGCGCCCTGAGCAATACCCGCAGTACCAGCACGATGAGCTGGCCATGAGTTTCGCCCCGGTGATGCAGGCCCTGCGTGAAGCGCTGTCGATGCTGATCGACAGCAAGGCAACGCCGATCCCCATCGTCGAGAAAGCCTACGGCGTACACGTGGCGATGCTGGCCGACCGCACCCTGCTGGAGAACGCCAGCTTCATCCTGGTGGTGCGTGCCGACGTGCCGGGCGAAACCCTGCGCGGGCGCTTCGCCCAGCAGAGCAAGGTGGGTTCGGTGGAGCACATCCGCGACCTGGTCAACCTGCAGCTGCCGGGCATCGGCCTGCTGCCGCTGCCGGTGGCGCCGCGGCAACTGCCGTACCACGCAGGCTCGACCTACTACGAGCTGGACCGTGGCAGCGAGCACTGGAAACAACTGGTTCACTCCGGCGGCTTCGCGTTCCACGTCGCGGGAGAATTCCCGGGCTTGAACCTGGCCTTCTGGGCCATTCGAGGATAAGTCGCGATGCATCCTTTCGACGATTCGCCAGGGCAGCCGTCCCCGCCCAACGACCGTACCCAATTCATGCCGCGCCCCGGTGGCCGTGCTCCCGAGCCCGGGCGCCCAGCTGCTGCGCCCGCGCCGTCGCTGGCCATGCCGGCGGCGCCGCTGCCGGCCGGCCAGGCCCGTGGCCTGAACCCCCTGGAAAGCGCCGCGGGCCCACTGCTGGCCTTGCTCACAAGGCTGCGCAGCACCCTGGCGCACCCGGCGCCGGCCAGCCTGCGGGCGCAACTGCTGGCCTACCTGCGCCAGTTCGAGGAGCGCGCGGAAGCCGCCGGCGTGCCGCGCAACGACGTGCTGCTGGCGCGCTATGCGCTCTGTACTGCCCTGGATGAAGCCGTGCTGAGCACGCCCTGGGGCAGCACCAGCGACTGGGGCAAGCAGAGCCTGCTGATCACCGTGCACAACGAGGCCTGGGGCGGCGAGAAGGTCTTCCAGCTGCTGGAGCACTGCCTGCAAAGCCCGCGCGAGCGCCTGTACCTGCTGGAGCTGTTGTACCTGTGCATGTGCCTGGGTTTCGAAGGCCGCTACCGGGTGATGATCGATGGTCGCAGCCAGCTCGAGGCCCTGCGCGAGCGCACCGCGGCCACCATCCGCAGCGCCCGTGGCGAGCACGAGCGCGAGCTGTCGCCACACTGGCGCGGGGTCAGCGTGGCTCGTGACCGGCTGGCCCAGTTCATGCCGCCCTGGGTCGGCATCGCCATCGGCGTGGCCTTGCTCCTGGCGCTGCTGTTCGGCCTGCGCCTGAAACTGGCGGCGGACGCCGAGCCGGTGTTCAAGAACATCCATGCCCTGGGCGAGATCCCGGTGCAGACCCTGGACCGCCCGGTGATCCAGCCGAAGATTGTCGAGCGTCCGCGCCTGGCGGGCTTCCTCGCCGAGGACATCAAGGCCGGGCGGGTGGCGGTGGAAGATGCCGTCGACCGTTCGGTGGTGACCATCCGTGGCGACGAGCTGTTCGCCTCGGCCAGCGCCAGCATCCTCGACGACTACCAGCCGCTGATGCTGCGCATCGCCGACGCCGTGCGCAAGGTCAAGGGCCAGGTACGGATCACCGGCCACAGCGACAACCGACCGATCGCCACCTTGCGCTTCCCGTCCAACTGGAAGCTGTCCCAGGCGCGCGCCGAATCGGTGTTGCAGATCCTCGCGGCGAAGACCGGGCAGCCGGAGCGCTTCAGCGCCGAAGGCCGCAGCGACACCGAGCCACTGGCAACCAATGCCACCGCCGAAGGGCGGGCACGTAATCGTCGGGTAGAAATCAGCGTATTGGCGGAGGGGGTCGAGTGAAGGCGTTTTTCAGTTTTGTGATTCGCTGGGTGATCCCGCTGCTGGGGCTGATCGCCCTGAGCCTGATCATCTGGTTCATTGGCCCGTTGCTGGAGTTCCTGGTACCGGAAGGCCGGCGTTGGGCGCTGATCATTTTCATCTTCGCGCTATGGATCGGCTACCGGGTGTTTTGCATCATCCAGGCCCGTCGGAATGCGGCCAAGGTCTTGCAGAGCCTGGCCGCCGACACCCCGCCGGACCCGGACAGCGTGGCCACTGCCGAGGAACTGGCCGCCCTGCGCCAGCGCATGGACGAAGCCCTGGCGCTGCTGAAGAAGGCCAAGCTCGGCGGTGACGAGCGACGCAATCTCTACGAGCTGCCGTGGTACGTGATCATCGGTCCGCCGGGTTCCGGCAAGACCACCGCACTGGTCAATTCCGGCCTGCATTTCCCCCTGGCCGCCCAGTTGGGCGCCGGTGCCGTACGCGGCGTGGGCGGCACCCGCAACTGCGACTGGTGGTTCACCGACCAGGCCGTGCTGCTCGATACCGCCGGCCGCTACACCACTCAGGACAGCCATGCCACGGTGGACAAGGCAGCCTGGCTGGGCTTTCTCGACCTGCTGAAGACCCAGCGCTCGCGGCGGCCGATCGATGGCGCCTTCGTTGCCATCAGCCTCTCCGACCTGCTGCTCGGCAGCGAAGCGGAGCGCGCTGCCCACGCCGCAGCGATCCGCCTGCGGATCCAGGAGCTGTACACCCAGTTGGGAGTGCGCTTCCCGATCTACCTGATGCTCACCAAGCTCGATCTGGTGCCGGGTTTCATGGAGTTCTTCGACTCCCTGAGCAAGGAAGAGCGAGCCCAGGTCTGGGGCATGACCTTCGCCCTGGACGACGGCAAGAGCGGTGACAGCCCCCTGGCCCACCTGCCGGCGGAACTGGCGGCCCTGGAGCAGCGGCTCAACGAGCGCCTGGTGGAACGCCTGCAGCAGGAACGCGACCCGGCGCGGCGCGACCTGATCTACGGCTTTCCGCAGCAGTTCGCAGCGCTCAAGGAATCCTTGCAGAGCTTCCTGGAAGGGGTGTTCAAGCCCAATGCCTTCGAAGAGCGGGTACTGCTGCGCGGGGTGTACTTCACCAGCGGCACCCAGGAAGGCAGCCCGATCGACCGCCTGATCGGCGCCATGGCCCAGAGCATGAACCTGGACCGCCAGCACCTGGCGCGGCAGACCGGCACCGGGCGCAGCTACTTCATCGAGAAGCTGTTCAGTGCCGTGGCCTTTGCCGAGCGCGGACTGGTGGGGGTCAACCCCAAGGTCGAGCGCCGGCGCAAATGGATCGCCCGTGGCGCCCTGGCTGGCACCGTAGCCCTGGTGCTGGTGGTCAGCACCTTGTGGATCATCAGCTACAGGGCCAACCAGGCCTACATTGCCCAGGTCGACCAGCGCGTCGGCCCGGTGCGCCAGGACGTGCAGAACCTCAGCCCGGCCCAGCGCGATGTGCTGGCGGTGCTGCCGCTGCTCAACGCCACCCGCCACCTGGCCGGCGACGCCCCGGGCTGGGCCGAAGGCCTGGGCCTGTACCAGGGCGACATGCTCGAAGCCGAGTCCGCCAGCGTCTATCGCAAGCTGTTGGTGGCGGTGTTCGCCCCACGGCTGATGACCCGCATCGAAGAGCAACTGCACAGCGGCGGCAACTCGGACTTCCTCTACGAGGGGCTCAAGGCCTACCTGATGCTGGCGGACAGCGAGCACTACGACCCGGACTTCATCAAGGCCTGGATCACCCTGGACTGGGATCACACCCTGGCCCGCGACCTGCCGCCCGAGCAACGCCAGGCCCTGACCGGGCACCTGCAGGCGCTGTTCGAGAAGCATCCGCCCAACGCACGCCTGGACCAGCGCCTGATCGACGACCTGCGCCGCCAGCTGCAGCAGCTGCCGGTGGCCCAGCGGGTGTATGACCGGGTCAAGCGCGCCAAGCTGCCGGACGGCGTGCCGGACTTTCGCCTCAGCGAGGCCGGTGGCCGTGACGCCGCGCTGGTGTTCACCCGCAAGAGCGGCAAGCCGTTGAGCGAGCCCCTGAGCGGGCTGTTTACCGCCAAGGGCTACCGCCAGGGCTTCCTCCTGGCCAGCCTCAACCAGGCAGGCACCCTGGCGGAAGAACAGTGGGTGCTGGGTCGCGATCAGGCCGACCAGCAGAACGTCGCCAGCCTTGCCGCCGACGTGCGCCGCCTGTACTTCCAGGATTACCTGCGCCAGTGGGACGCCTTGCTGGCGGACATCGACTTCGTGCCGATCACCAGCGTGGCCCAGGCCGCCGACGTGCTGCGGATTCTGTCCGGGCCCACTTCGCCGCTGAAGAAACTGTTGGTGGCCGTGGCCAAGGAAACCGACCTGCAACAGGAAGAACGCCTGCTGGCGGCCCAGGGCCAGAAGGTCGAGGGCGGTGTGGACCAGCTCAAGCAACGCCTGGGTACCCTGCTGGGCCAGGAACAGTCGGCCAACCCGGCTGCCGTGGCCAGCAGCGAAGACCCGGTGAGCGCGCACTTCGCCGAACTCAACAGCCTGGTGAGCAAGGGCGAGGGCGAGCCGGCGGCCATCGACGGCCTGCTGGCGGACATGAACGCCCTGTACGTGCAGGTCAGCGCCATGGTCGGGGCCAGCGGCGACGCGCTGCTGGGCGAGGCCAAGAACCAGGCCAGCGCCGCTGCGGCGCGGGTCAGCCTGACCGCCGAGCGCCAGCCTCCGGTGGTCCAGGGGCTGGTCAAGTCGGTGGTGGGCTCCACCACCAACACCATGATGGGCGGGGTGCGCAACCAGCTGAACGCGGCCTGGGTCAGCGAAGTGGTGAACGTCTATCGCCAGTCCCTGAGCGGCCGTTACCCGATGTCGCCGGGCAGCTCCCGGGACGCGACCCTGGAAGACTTCGGCCAGTTCTTCGGCACCGGCGGGGTGATGGACAACTACTTCCGCAAGTACCTGCAGCCCTACGTCAACACCTCGACCACCACCTGGAGCTGGCAGCCAGGCGCGGCGCAGAAGCTGGGGATTTCCCCTGGCGTGCTGCAGACCTTCCAGCGCGCTTCGAACATTCGCGACGCCTTCTTCCGCTCCAGTGGCGGTACCCAGCCGGCCGTGCGTTTCGAACTCAAGCCGGTGGCGATGGACGCCAATATCAGCCAGTTCCTCCTCGACCTGGACGGCCAGCAACTGAGCTACGACCACGGCCCGAGCCGGCCGGTGGCCATGCAATGGCCCAACCCGGGGAGCATCGGCGTGGTGCGCCTGTCGATCATGCCGCCTTCGGCCACCGGGCGTTCCGGGATCACCCTGGATGGCCCCTGGGCCTGGTTCCGCCTGCTGGAGCAGTCGGACCTGACCGCCACCAATTCGCCGGACCGCTTCAACCTGCGGCTACGGGTGGACGGTGCGAGCATTTCCTACGAGCTGCGGGCCAGCAGCGCCTTCAACCCGTTCAAGAGCCGGGTGCTCAGTGGCTTCAGCCTGCCGGAGCGGCTATGACGGCGCCGGGCCTGTACGGCAAGTTGGCCAGCCGCGGCGATTTTATCAGCCGTGGCCTGCCGCAGAGTTTCATCGGCCCCTGGGACAGTTGGCTGGCGGCGGGGCTGCTGGCCAGCCAGAACGCCCTGGGTGAGCAGTGGCTGAACGCCTACCTGATCAGCCCGTTGTGGCGCTTCGCCCTGGCCCCCGGGGTCTGCGGGCCCCAGGCGGCGGTCGGGGTGGTGATGCCGAGCATCGACCGGGTGGGGCGCTATTTCCCCCTGACCGTGGCTGCGCTGCTGGAGCCCGAGGCTGACCTGGCTTCGTTGGTCGGCGGCCCGGAGCAGTGGTTCGAACAGGTGGAAGAGTTGTTGCTGGCGACCCTGGAAGAGGGCGCCAGTTTCGAAGCCCTGGAAGAGGGCTTGCAGGCCCTGGGCGCGCCAAGCCCGGCCAGCCGGATCGAAGGCAGCCACTACGCCGGCCTGCAGCGGTTTTACGTCAGCGATCCACAGGCCCGGGGCGCGGTACTCGCGGCCCAGGCCTGCGCGGGATCGAGTGCCTGGTGGGGGCGCGGTTCGCAGTACATCAGCCCAATGCTGTTGCGCTGCCAGGGCCTGCCGCCGGCCAGTGAATTTGCGCAATTTTTGCTCGGACAAGAGGGTGCCGTCTAAATGCGTTCAGCGCCGCAACTGTCCTACCAGTCCGCCAGCTACAGCCATGTCGGCATGGTGCGGAAAATCAATGAAGACGCCTGGCTCGAAGCCCCGGAGACCGGCCTGTGGCTGGTGGCCGACGGTATGGGCGGGCACGCCGCCGGGGACTATGTCAGCAGCCTGATCGTCGACAGCCTGCGGGCGGTTCCGGCCGCCGACAGCCTGGACGACTATGTCGCCGCGCTGCGCAACGGCCTGGCCGCGGTCAACGCCGCGGTGCGCGAGGAAACCGCCAACCGTGGGGTGACCATGATGGGCAGCACTGTGGTGCTGCTGGCGGTACGCGGGGCCCGGGCCGTGTGCCTGTGGGCCGGCGACAGCCGCCTGTACCGGTTGCGGGACGAACAGCTGGAAGGTATTTCCCGGGACCACAGCTACGTCCAGGACCTGCAGGACAGCGGCCTGCTCAGCGAGGCCGAGGCGCGGGTGCACCCGCGGGCCAACATCGTGACCCGGGCGATTGGCGTCGAGGCCCAGCTGGAGCTGTCCCAGATTGACCTGCAGGTGCAGGACGGCGACACCTTCCTGCTGTGCAGCGACGGCCTGAACAAGACCGCCGAGGACTTTGAGCTGCGTGACGTGCTCAGCCACAGCGAGCCCAATGACGTGGTGCGCAGCCTGATCCACCTGGGCCTGACCCGGGGCGCTCCGGACAACATCACCGCCATCGTGATCAAGGCCGCAGGACACTGACCATGGACATTCTGATTCCCGGCTTTGACATCCAGGGCGAAATTGGCGAAGGCGCCATGGCCAGCGTGTACCTGGCGACCCAGCGTTCCCTGGAACGCAAGGTGGCACTCAAGGTGATGGCCGCGGCGCTGGCCGCCGACCCGAGCTTCTGTGAGCGCTTTCTGCGCGAGGGCAAGACCCTGGCGCGGCTGTCGCACCCGCACACCGTGACCATCCACGACATCGGCAATGTCGGCGAGCTGTACTACATGGCCATGGAGTACCTGCCCAATGGCACGCTGAAAGAGCGCATCGCCGCCGGGCTGACCCCGGAGCAGGGCCTGACCTATATCCGCCAGATCGCCTCGGCTCTGGGCTATGCCCATGCCCAGGGGCTGGTACACCGCGATGTGAAGCCGGCCAACATCCTGTTCCGCGCCGACGGCACCGCGGTGCTCTCGGACTTCGGCATCGCCAAGTCCCTGGACGACCGTACCCAGTTCACCCAGGCCGGTTTTGCCGTCGGCACCCCGAGCTACATGAGCCCCGAACAGGCTCGTGGCCAGGACATCGACGGCCGCGCCGACCTCTATGCCCTGGGGGTGGTGCTGTATGAAATCCTGGTGGGCGAGCTGCCTTACAACGGCACCGACGCGCTGTCCACGGCCCTGGCCCACCTGACCGAGCCGCTGCCGGAGCTGCCGCTGCACCACGGTCGCTACCAGCACATCCTGCGCAAGCTGCTGGCCAAGGACCCGGCCGAGCGCTACCCGGATGCCGCCGCCTTGCTGGCGGCCCTGGACAACCTGCCGGCCGCCACCGCCGAGGTGGAAGCGACGCTGATCCAGCCCTTGCCGCTGCCACCCCAGGCTGCGTCGCAGCCTGTACCTCAGAACAACGACCTGGCCGGGCTGACCCCGGTGTCCATCGAGATCCCGCAGCAGGCGCCCCGACCGGCGCCGCGCCGCGAGCCGCCCGAGGAGCCGCCTGCGCCGCCGCGCACGGCCAATCTGCCGCCAGCCGGCAGCGGGCCTTCCGAACAGCGGCGCGGCCCGGTGCTGGCCCTGGCCGGGGTCGCCGTGGCGGTGGCCCTGGCAGTGGCGGGCGCCGGTTACTGGTGGCTGTCGGGCGACAGCCCGGCGCCAGAACCCAAGACCGCCTCGACAGCCGGCACCACGCCTGCGGTGGTGGCGCCCCCGGCCAGTCAGCCGGTGGCCGCGGATGTCGACGGCGGCCAGCGACCGCTGCTGATGCCGGGCAAGAAAACCCTGTTTCAGCGGGTGCTGAGCAAGCCAGGGGCGAGTTTCTCCAGCGAGCCTGGGGCTGCGCCAGGCCAGGCGGTGCCGGCGTTCTCGGTGCTCTACGTCTATCAGCGCAAGAACCTCGACGGCCGCTCCTGGCTGCGCCTGGGGGCCGCCAGTGACGGTCGCAGCGCCGGCTGGTTGCCGGCCGAACAGGTCAGCGACTGGAAGCAGAGCCTGGTGCTGAAATTCACCGAGCGTTCCGGTCGTGCACCGGTGATGTTCGTGCGTCAGGCCAGCGAGCTGGAGCGTTTGTTGGCGGACCCTGCGGCGGCCAAGAACCTGCTGCTCAAGGCACAGAAGAATCCCCAGGACGAACAGCAGGTACTGGCCCTGGAGCCCAATGCCAGCGCGGTGCCCCAGGACCAGTTCTACCTGCTGCCGATCTTCGATTCCAAGGAGAGTTTCGACGAGAACGGCCAGCCGGTGCAGTTGCTCAATGTGGCTTCCATCGACCCGGGCAACAGCCCGCAGAGCATCAGCGACAGTAGCGGCAAGCGCCTGCCGGCCAATACTCCGCCGGCGGCCGGCGATGCCTTCCGCACAGCGGTGGTGCTGGTGGTGGACACCTCGGTGTCGATGCAGCCCTACATTGATCAGGTGCGCGATGTGGTGCACGAGCTGCAAAGCAAGATCGCCCAGCGCGGCGAGCTGGACAGCGTCAGCTTCGGCCTGGTGGGCTTTCGCAACAACACCAGCAAGACCCCGGGCCTGGAGTACGTGACCAAGACCCTGGTGACCCTGGACCAGGGTCGCGATCCCCAGCGCTTCCAGGAGCTGGTGAGCCAGGTCAAGGCCACCAGTGTCTCCAGCCATTCGTTCAACGAAGACGCCTTTGCCGGCGTGATGCAGGCCGTGGAGGGCATGGACTGGAAGGGCTATGGCGGCCGCCTGATCCTGCTGGTCAGCGATGCCGGGGCGCTGCGCAAGAACGACCCTTACAGCCGCACCCAGATGAACGAGGCGGAAGTGCGCCAGGCAGCCCTGGGCAAACAGATCAAGATCTACGCCCTGCACCTGCGTACCGATGCCGGCAAGAAGAACCACGCCCAGGCGGAAACCCAGTACCGGGTGCTGACCGCCGACGCCAACCCGAAGATCGGCGACCTGTACATTCCGGTGCCCGGTGGCGATGTGGGCAAGTTTGGCGAGCGGGTCGACGAGATCGGCACGGTGTTCGCCGACCTGGTGCATCAGGTGCGCAGCAACCAGAGCCAGGAAGTCCCGGTGCTGGCGGCGGCGCCGAGCATCGCGCAGAAGTCGGCGGCCATCGGCTACGCCATGCACATGGATTTCCTCGGCCGCAAGTCCGCCAGCCAGGCGCCCCAGCTGGTCAGCGCCTGGACCGCCGACCGCGACCTGACCAACCCGGCGCTGCCGGCGTTCCAGGTCTGTGTGATGCTCACCAAGCTGCAACTCAACGACTTGCAGCAGTCGCTGAAACTGATCGTCGACGCGGCGCGCAAGACCCAGACCTCGCCCAAGGATTTCTTCCAGGAAATCGCCAGCGCCAGTGCCTACATGAGCCGCGACCCGTCGGCCTTGCGCAAGGGCGGCAACCTGGCCGACGGCGGCGTGCTGGGGGAATACCTGGAAGGCCTGCCGTACCGCAGCAAGTCGCTGAACATGACCCAGGACCTGTGGCTGTCCCTGAGCGTGGCCGAGCAGGAAGACTTCATCGACGAGCTGGATTCGAAGATCCGCCTCTACGAAACCTTCCATAACGATCTGGCCAACTGGGTGCGCTTCGGTGATGCCGAGCCGGGTGATGCCCTGTACCGCGTTCCGTTGTCGACCCTGCCGTGATGCTCAATCTGGCGCAGGTGCACAAGAGCCGCGGCGAGGGTCGCCAACGCTACAGCCTGGTGATCCCCAGGCTGCAACTGCGTGCCGGTGATCAACTGGCGGTGGTCGGCCCCAGCGGTTGCGGCAAGAGCACGCTGCTGGACCTGCTGGCGCTGGTGCTGGCCCCGGATTCGGCGGCGCGCTTCGAGTTCTCCCCGGCCAGGGATGCCATCGACATTGCCGGGATCTGGCGCGGCGACGGCCACAGCGCGCTGGCGCAGTTGCGCAGCCGGCACCTGGGGTATGTGCTGCAGACCGGCGGCCTGCTGGGCTTTCTCGACGTGCGCGCGAATATCAGCCTGCCCCGGCAGTTGCTGGGGCTGGCGGACGAGGGCATTCCCCGGCGCCTGGCCGAGCGCCTGGAGATCGCCGACCAGCTGCACAAGAAACCCGCCGCGCTGTCGGTGGGCCAGCGCCAGCGGGTCAGCTGCGCCCGGGCCCTGGCCCACAACCCTCAGGTATTGCTGGCGGACGAGCCGACAGCGGCCCTGGACCCCTTGAACGCCCAGCGGGTGATGCAACTGCTGGTGCAGCAGTCGCGGGACCAGGGGGTGTGCTGTGTGATCGCCACCCACGACGAACCCCTGGCCCGGGCCAACGGCTTGCAGGTACGACGCATCGCCTGCCAGCGCGACGCCGATGGCGGAGTCACTGCCACGCTTGGGGAGGCCTGCTGATGCGCGCCTCACTGACCGCGGCACTGGCCTGGCAGGACTACCGGGCCGACAGCTGGCTGTCGGCCTGTTCGGTGCTGGCCCTGGTGGCGGTGATCGCCCCCTTGCTGGTGCTGTTCGGGCTCAAGTTCGGGCTGGTGAGCAGCCTCACCGAGCGCCTGGAAAAGGACCCGGCGGTGCGCGAGATCATTCCCCTGGGCGGCGGGCGCTTCAGCGCCGACTTCATCGCCCAGTTGGGGCAGCGTCCGGACGTGGCCTTTGCCTTGCCGCGTACCCGGCAGATCGCCGCCACCGCGGACCTGTCCCGGGGCACGGGGGATATCGGCCTGACCGTGGAAATGCTCCCCACCGCGGCCGGCGACCCCTTGCTCGGGCGCTTGCCGGCGCCCCGGGGCATGAGTGGCGTGCTGCTCAGCCGTACCGCCGCCGAGAAGCTTGGGGTGCAGCCGGGGGACTGGTTGCAGGCGACCTTTGGCCGGCAGGTGGCGGGGCGCAGCGAGGTACAGCGGACCCGGGTCCAGGTGGAGGGTGTTCTGCCTCTGGAGGCCTTTGCCCGGGACGCGCTGTTCGCCCCGCTGGCGCTGCTGGAGGCCGCCGAGGATTACCGCGACGGACGCGCTGTGGCGGCCCTGGGCTGGCTCGGCGATGCCCAGGCAACCGCCGGGCAGCGGGTTTACCCGGCGTTTCGCCTGTACGCCCGCTACCTGGGGGATGTCGAGCCATTGCGTCTGTATTTCGCCGAGCGTGGCCTGCTGGTGTCGACCCAGGCCCAGACCATAGCCCAGGTGCAGTCCTTGAGCCGCAACCTGGCCATCGTCTTCTGGGTGATCGCCGGGCTGGCCCTGGCGGGTGCCTTCGCGGCGATCTTCGCCGGGGCCCTGGCGGCGGTGGAGCGCAAGCGCCGGGAGCTGTCGGTGTTGCGCCTGCTGGGGTTTTCCACCGGTGCGCTGCTGCTGTTCGTGGTGGCCCAGGCGCTGTACAGCGCCGGTTTTGCCGCGCTGTTGAGCGGCGCCCTGTATGGCCTGGCCCAGGCCGGGCTGAATCATTTGTTCATGCAGGCGCCCGGCGAATACGCCAGCCACCTGCTGCCGGCCCATTACGGGCTGGCCCTGTTGGCGACGCTGGGCGTCAGTACCCTGGCCGCCGCGCTGGGCGGCTGGCGGGTGTCACGCATAGAAGCCTGTGAAGGAATTCGCGATGTATAAGTTGATCAGCACCGTGCTGGCCATGACCCTGGCCGGGGCCGTGTGGGCCGAAGAGCCGGCGAACAAGATGGACAACCCCAAGCCGTTGCCGGATGACGTCAGCCTGCCGCTGCCCTGCGACGGCGAGATGGTGTTCCGCTACGTCTACGTGCTGGCCCAGGGCACCCTGGACGACCGTGAGGTGAACCTCGGCTACCCCTTCAGCGAGGGCGAGAGTGGTTACCAGCAGTCGTTCATTTCCGGTTACCGCCGGGACTACATCAACGGCCAGTTCACCCTCAAGGACCTGCCCAGTGCCTGGGGCAAGACCATTGGCCCGGCGCTGCCGAAAAGCGGCGCCGGGGTGCCCCTCAAGCCAATGCTGTATTTCATCGGCAAGTACGAGGTCACTGCCCGCCAGTACGCTCAGGTCATGGCCCAGGCCCAGTCCCTGGCCAGTGGCGAGCCGGCCCCGGCCTGCGAGGCGCCGGACGGCCTGCAAGGGCGCCTGCCCAAGGTCAAGCTGTCGCGCTTCGAGGCCGAGCGCTTTGCCGCGGTGTACAGCGCCTGGCTGATGAAGAACCACCGCGACCTGCTGCCGGTCAGCGGCCGTGGCAGTTCCTCGGAAGACGGTGGCCTGGGCTTTGTGCGCCTGCCCACCGAGGTGGAGTGGGAATACGCCGCCCGCGGCGGCCAGGCGGTCAGCCGCCAGGAGCTGGAAGGCCGCCTGTTCCCGCGGCGCGTGGAGGGCAGCGAAGACGACGGCCCGCTGGCGGACTGGGCGGTGTTCAACCAGGTGGCCGGCGGCACCGGCCAGGCCGCGCGCCTGATGCCCATCGGCACCAAGCTGCCCAACCCCATCGGCCTGTTCGACGTGATCGGCAACGCCGCCGAGATGGTCCAGGAGTCCTTCCAGCTGGTGCGCGCCGGGCGCCGCCAGGGCACCTACGGCGGTTTCGTGGTCAAGGGCGGCAACTACCTGGAAGGCGAAGGCACGCTGTTCACCGGGATGCGCCGCGAGTACCCGCTGTTTGGCGCCGACGGCACTGAGCAGAGCAACGAAACCACCGGTTTCCGGGTGGCCATCGGCGCGCTGTCGGCGCCTCGTTCGCGCTACAAGGAGCTGTTCGCCCAGTGGCAGAAGGAGGGCCGCCTGGCGTCCCTGACCGATGCCATCGACGACGCCCAGGACCCCACCAAGCGCCTGGACGCCATCATTGCCGCCAGCGTCGACCCGCGCCTGCAGGCGGAGCTGGGGCTGGTCAACGAAGAGCTCAAGCGCAACGTCTCGCTGATCGCCCAGCAGCGCGAGGAAGCGGCCGGCAACCTGATCCAGTCGTCGGCCCTGGTGGCCGAGACCATCAACAACTACAACATCCGCCTGACCAACCTGAAGAAGAGCCAGCAGCAGGCCATCGATGCCAAGGACGAGCCCAGCGCCAAGCTGTTCGCCGAAGCCATCGACAACGGCCGCAGCGCGCTGGACGGGGCGGTGGCGATCTACATCGACAACCTGGCCACGGGCACCCGTTACACCGACGCGGTGATCCAGGCGCAATTTCAACGAATCAAGGAAGAGCTCAATCGCAAGCCGGTGCTCGGCAAGAGCCTGGTGACGCGCGCTACGTTATTCGTTCGCCATGTCGGGAATTATCGCCAGCAACGGCGAGCCGACCCGGCGACGATTTTGAAGGAACTGCTCGCATCGACCGGTCAGAAGTCATGACCGGCCGCTGTCTGTCGAGCCTGGAGGATCTCGGACGACATTGCGTCGCGCCGAGTTGGTCAAACTTAATCGAGATCACGAACATGCTTTTTTCCCGCAACCCATTTGCTTCAACGTCCAAGCGTCACCTGCTGTTGGTTGCCGCCGGGTTCAGCACCGTATTGACCGGTTGCGCGACCTCTCCGGTGTCCAAGGTCGCCTCGACCACCAAGGTCGAGTACTACCCGAGCTGCTACGAGCCGGTACAGCACCTGCGCGCCACGGATTCGGACATGACCAAGTCGGTGGTCACCGGTGCTGCCCTGGGCGCTGCCGGCGGCGCTTTGCTCGGTGCCCTGACCGGTGACGGCGACCACCGTGGCCGCAACGCCGCCATCGGTGCCGCAGGCGGTGCCCTGGCCGGTGGCGCAGCCGGTTACTACACCGAGCGCCAGAAGCAGATCGCCGACGACAACCAGCGCATCGCATCCTACGCTGCCGACGTCAACAAGAGCGCGGCCGACATCGACCGCAGCACGGCCTATGCCCGCGCTTCCCAGACCTGCTACCAGCGCGCCTTCGACAGCCTGATCAGCTCCCGCAAGGCCAACACCATCAATGACGTGGAAGGGCGCAAGCGCCTGGCGGAAATCGTCAGCGGCCTGAAGGAGTCCAACGACCTGATCACCGCGGTGAACGGCCGTGCCAGCGAAGACCTGAGCAAGTACAACCAGGCCTACGAGCAGGATCTGCAGCAAGTGGGCGTGCAGCGTACCGACGTGGTGAAAGTCGCCACTGCCGATACCACCACGGTGACCACCGGTGGCAAGAGAAAACAGCCACAGAAGGTCAAGCAGCCCAAGCTGCCGACCGTGCCTCAGGAAGCGGTGAGCACCGAGAGGTCGATCCAGGATGCCAAGATCAAGCAGGCCGAGAGCAACAAGGTCGCGACCACCGGCCAGACCCAGGTCAACAGCATGTGCAAGAACCCGGACCTGGGTGACTGGGCACCGGTGCCTTGCCCTAACGTCTGAGTTGGCGATTGTCTGACAAGATGTCGCGATAAGCGTTGAACGCCAGCCGATCTCCGAGCAATCGAACAGATCGGCTGGCGCTCTTCGAGTTACAGGTTAAACTGCGCCGGCCATCCAATAATTCCACTGAGGCGCCGTGCATGAAATTCCGTTTTCTTCTCTGGGTGCTTGGCCTGTTGATGGGCAAAGCCAGCCGCAACAATCCTGCTTTCCAGCAACAGTTGGGTGACAAGGAGCTGGTGTTCCAGCTGCAGACGCTCGACGGCAAGGTTGCTCGGCATTTTTTCGTCAAGGACCAGCGCGTCACCAGCCGTTCGGGGTTCTATCCCGAGCCGGCATTCGCCATCGCCTTCAAGGATGCCGCCTACGGCTTCGCCACCCTGCAGGCGAAGAACAAGCAGTTGGCATTCATGACCGGTATTCAGGACAAGTCGATCCAGATCAAGGGCAACCCGGCCCTGGTGATCTGGTTCCAGGGGCTGACCAAGTACCTGAAACCGAAAAAGGCCAAGCCCAAGGCTTGACCGGGAAACCTCGCCGGCAAGCCGCCTCCTGCAGGAGCGGGCTGGCCGGCGAATGGGCTCAGGCCTGGCTGAACTGCGAAGCCAGTTCCCGCAGCAGTACTTCGGCTTCCAGCACCTTGCTCACCACGTCGTCCGCCTTGTCCCGGGTCAGGCCCAGGCGTTCCAGCAGGGCGTCGGGGATATCCTCGTGGGGCCCGGAGCCGATGCCCCGGCTGCGCAGCAGGCGCACGGCCAGGCACACCAGGTTCGGGTACTCGGCATAGGCGCCGTCGTAGCTCGGGTCGTGCTGGAAGCGCAGGGCGGTGCACAGCTCTTCCGGCATGTCCCAGTAGCGCATCAGCCAGGCGCCGATCTGTTCGCGGCTGATACCCAGCAGGTGCTGTTCGACATAGCTGTGGCACAGGTGCGGGTTGACCTCCAAATGCCGGCAGATCAGCGAGAAGTGCGGCGGGAACACGTGGGCCAGCAGCAGGTAGCCGAAGTTGTGCAGCAGGCCGGCCAGGTAGGTCAGGCCGGCTTCCGGGCGCTGGGCACGGGGCATGGCGCGGGTCAGGCCCTCGATTACCGCGGCGGTGTAGATCGACTGCTGCCAGTAAGGCGTGGCGTGCTGCGGCTGGTCCTTGGGCAGGCTCAGGGTCTTGCCCAGGGCCAGGCCCAGTGCCAGGTTGATCACCAGGTCGAAGCCCAGCACGCGGACGATGGCGTCTTCCACCGAGCGGATCTTGCCGGGCGAGGCGTAGTAGGGCGAGGCGGCCCAGCTGACCACCTGGGCGGCCAGGGCCGGGTCGGTTTCCACCACACCGGTGATGTCGTCGATGGTGGCGTTGGGGTCGACCCGCAGCTTGATGATCTTCTGCGCGGTTTCCGCCAGGGGCGGGATCTCGATGGTGGCTTCCAGGCGCTGCTGGATGCGCCGCGCGGTGAAGGCCTGCATCGCCTGGGAGATCTCCTCGCGGTCATCGTCCGGGCGGTCGAGGTTGGGGCGAATGCTGCTCAGGGGCTCGCCGAAGTTGCCGGCGCTGGCTTTGCTGAGCATGCTCTTGAAGGCTTCGCTGGTGATCTCCAGCAGTACCCCGGGCTCGCCGGAGTTGATCAGCAGGCAGGGCTCGCGCAGCAGGCTTTCTTCGTACAGGCACGGTGAGCTGGTGAGCGCCGGCAGGCCGGGCAGCAGGCTCAGGCTGTGCTTGCCGAGCATGCGCTCCAGGCGTTCGGTGGAAACGGCGGTCAGGCGGCGGCCGGTGAGTTCGGCCAGGCGGTTGAGGTCCAGTAACTGGCTCTGCGGGAACAGCACCATCAGCGCGCCGACCGCGTCGTCCAGCAGTACCGCCTGGACCTTGCGCGCAGCCGGCAGGCCCGGCTGGTCGATCACTTCGTTGTAGCTGATGGCCAGCTTGCCGAGCAGCAACCGGATAACAGACGGAGCGTGTGGGGTTGCAATGTCGAGGGCAACTTCTGTCATGGTCTGGTATCCGTTTTTCTACAATTTGACGAGTATAACCAGCTTGGTTATGGCGAGGGTTCACTAACTGAGTGTTGGTTCACACTTGGCCGTATTGCTGTCCGTGGCGCAGCCAGCGCTCCAGCAACGGGCTGACATGGTCCGGCCAGCGCTCCAGCAGGGCCTGGGCGGCATCGCGTACCGCCGGCAGCAGGTCGGCGTCGCGCATCAGGTCGGCGACCTTGAATTGCAGGAGGCCGGTCTGCCGGGTGCCGAGCATTTCCCCGGGGCCGCGCAGCTCCAGGTCCTTTTCGGCGATGACGAAACCGTCGTTGGTTTCACGCATGATGCCCAGGCGCTGGCGACCGATCTGTGAAAGCGGTGGGTGGTAGAGCAGCACGCAGTGGCTGGCGGCGCTGCCGCGCCCGACCCGGCCGCGCAGCTGGTGCAACTGGGCCAGGCCCAGGCGTTCGGGGTTTTCGATGATCATCAGGCTGGCATTGGGTACGTCGACCCCGACCTCGATCACCGTGGTGGCCACCAGCAGTTGCAGGTTGCCGGCCTTGAACTCGGCCATCACCGCGGCTTTCTCGGGGGCCTTCATGCGGCCGTGGATCAGCCCTACGCGCAATTCGCCGAGGGCGCTGGAAAGGTCTTCGAAGGTGGTTTCCGCGGCCTGGCAGGTCAGTTCCTCGGACTCTTCGATCAGGGTGCAGACCCAGTAGGCCTGGCGCCCTTCCGCGCAGGCGGCGCGTACCCGCTCGATGACTTCGATGCGCCGGCTGTCGGTCACCAGCACGGTGTTCACCGGGGTGCGACCGGGAGGCAGTTCGTCGAGGATCGAGGTGTCCAGGTCGGCGTAGGCGCTCATGGCCAGCGTTCGCGGGATCGGCGTGGCGGTCATGATCAACTGGTGCGGGCACAGGCGGCCGCCCACGCCTTTCTGGCGCAGGGCCAGGCGCTGCTGCACGCCGAAGCGGTGCTGTTCGTCGATGATCACCAGGGCCAGGTTCTTGAACTGCACTTCGTCCTGGAACAGCGCGTGGGTGCCCACCACCATCGGTGCGCCACCGGCAATCTGTTCCAGGGCTGCGCTGCGGGCCTTGCCCTTGAGCTTGCCTGCCAGCCAGGCGACTTCCAGGCCCAGGGGCTCGAGCCAGCGCTTGAAGGTGATGAAGTGCTGCTCGGCGAGGATTTCCGTCGGCGCCATCAGTGCCACCTGGTAGCCGGCCTCCAGTGCTTGCAGGGCGGCCAGGGCGGCGACCACGGTCTTGCCGGCGCCCACGTCGCCCTGGATCAGCCGCAGCATGGGCTCGGGCTGGCTCAGGTCGTAGGCGATCTCGTTGCCCACGCGCTGTTGCGCGCCGGTGGGAGCGAAGCCCAGGTTCTTCAGGTACTTGACCGGCAGTTTCCTGGCCAATGGCAGCACCGGGGCGCGCTGTGAGCGCAGGCTGTCGCGCAGACGCTGCTGGGACAGCTGGTGGGTCAGCAATTCCTCGAACGCCAGGCGGTGCTGGGCCCAGTGGTGCCCCAGGGCCAGTTCGTCGACATCGGCGTCCGCCGGCGGGTGATGCAGGTAGCGGATCGCATCGTCCAGGGGCGCCAGCTGATAGTCCCGGGCCAGCTCTTCCGGCAGCCAGTCGGGCAGGCTGCGCGGGCCCAGCAGGGCCAGGCTCTGTTGGCACAGCAGGCGCAGGCGCTGCTGGGTCAGGCCTTCGGTCAGGGGGTAGATCGGTGTCAGGGTCTGGTCCACCGGCGGCGGCTCGTCGCCGCTGATGGCACGGTATTCCGGGTGGTAGATCTCCAGGCCCGAGGCGCCGGGCCGGGCTTCGCCATAGCAGCGCACACGGGTGCCGCGCTTCAGTCCGTCCTTCTGCGCATTGCTGAAATGGTAGAAGCGCAGGCTCAGGCCGCCGGTACCGTCCTGCAAGCGCACCAGCAGGCTGCGGCGCTTGCCCATGACCACATCGGCGCCACTGACTGTGCCTTCGATCACAGCATCCTGGCCAGGGCGCAGGGCGCCGATCGGCACCACGCGGGTGCGGTCCTGGTAGCGCAGGGGCAGGTGGAACAGCACGTCCTGAAGGTTTTCCAGGCCGACCTTGGCCAGCTTCTCGGCCATGGCTTCGCCGACGCCCTTGAGTGCCGTGACCGGCACTTTCGACAGCTCAGTCATTGCGAGCGCTTAACTCGCGGCGGGCGGCTTGGCCACCGAGCACAGGCGGATCGAGTCGGCGAGGATCTCGATGGCCTTGGGCCGCGGGAAGCTGGCGCGCCAGGCGATGGCCACGGTGCGGAACGGCACGGGCGGGGTCAGGGGGCGGACTTCGATCACCCCGGGGGCGTAGTGATGGCTGTCCACGGCCGACAGCGGCAGGATGGAGATGCCCAGGCCGGAGGCGACCATGTGGCGGATGGTTTCCAGGGAACTGGATTCCACGGTGGTGTGCTTGGCGCCGTCGTTGCCCTTGGTCAGGGTCGGGCAGGCCTCCAGGACCTGGTCGCGGAAGCAGTGGCCTTCGCCCAGCAGCAACAGGCTCTTGTCGTTGAGCAGGTTGGCGTCGATGGTTTCCTTCTTGGTCCAGGGGTGGCCGCTGGGCATCAGCACATAGAAGGGTTCGTCGTACAGCGGCAGGGTCAGGACATCGGCCTCGTTGAACGGCAGGGCGATGATGATCGCGTCCAGCTCGCCGTTGCGCAGTTTGTCGCGCAGTACGTGGGTGAAGTTCTCTTCTATATACAGCGGCATCTGCGGGGCGACCCGGTGCAGCTGGGGAATCAGGTGCGGGAACAGGTAGGGGCCGACGGTGTAGATCGCCCCGACCTTGAGCGGTGCGGTCAGCTGGTTCTTGCCGGCCTGGGCCAGCTCACGGATACCCTGGGCCTGCTCCAGGACCTTTTGCGCCTGGGCGACGATGGTCTCGCCCACCGGGGTCAGGCGCACGGCGCTCTTGCTGCGCTCGAAAATCAGCACGCCGAGTTCGTCTTCAAGCTTTTTCACGCCGACCGACAGGGTGGGCTGGCTGACATGGCAGCGCTCGGCGGCATGGCCGAAGTGCTGCTCTTGGGCGAGGGTAACGATGTAGCGCAATTCTGTAAGAGTCATAGCGGGCGTCCGTGAGGTTGCGGCCAAGCATAACGGCTGCAATCGATAGACGCACGTTATCAGACCGAGGGTGGAATGCGACACCCGCCAATGCCTGCTCCAGGCGGCACAAACGCGAAGGGCACCTTGAAGGTGCCCTTGCGGTGGATCAGCGGCGGCCGCGGCTGCGGTCGATCTCGTAGTTGTACGAGGCGGTGATTTCCACGCTGCCGTTGTTGAGCATGTCTGCCGGTGGCTTGGGCAACGGCTGGGCACGACGGATCATGTCCAGGGTGGCCCGGTCCAGATCGGCGTTGCCCGATCTGCCTACCAGCTCATAGGACAGCACCTTGCCTTCGGCATCGACGACGAAGCGCAGGGAGTTGGTGCCTTCCTTGCCTCGACGCTGAGCCTCGCTCGGATAGCGCTTGTACTTGGCCAGGTGCGCCTGCAATTCCCCCTGCCAGTTAGCCTTGGCGGCGGCCTGGGCCGGTGACGGGCCAGGGGTCGCAGGAGCGGGCTGCTTGGATGGAGCCGGTGTGACCGGGGCGTCGCTGGGCTTTTCCTCGGAAGGCTTTTCCTTGGGCGGCTCAGGCTTGACCACCGGCTTTGGCGGTTGCGGCTTGGGCTTCTGCTTCACCGGCTTGGGTACCGAGATGGTCGGCTTCGGCGCTTCGGCCAGTTTCGGCAACGGCAGTTCTTCCACGGGGGCCGGCGGTTGTGGTGGGGTCACCACTTTCGGCGGCGCCGGTGGAGGCGGCACAGGGGCAGGTGCCAATTCCACCACCATGGCTTGGGGGGGGATGGGCATGGGCTGTGGCTTGGACCAGTTGAGGGCGAGCAGGATCGCCAACCCATGGACGCTCAACACCACCGCCAGGCTACCGCTGTAACGCGTCAGTCTTTGGCGCGTCGTGATCATTTCTTGGCTGCCGTCTCAAGTCCGACCAGGCCGACTTTCAGGTAGCCGGCCGCGCGCAGGGTGTCCATCACACTCATCAGGTCGCCGTAATCCACACCTTTGTCGGCCTGGAAGAAGATGGTCGTGTCTTTCTTGCCCTGGGTCCGGGCGTCGAGGATGGCGCCAAGGGTTTCAGCCTTGACTTCGTCTTCGCCGAGGAACAGGCGCTTGTCGGCCTTGACGCTGAGGAACACCGGTTTTTCCGGCCGCGGCGCCGGTTTGGCGCTGGAGGCGGGCAGGTCGACCTTGATGTCCACAGTGGCCAGCGGTGCGGCCACCATGAAGATGATCAGCAGCACCAGCATCACGTCGATGAACGGCGTGACGTTGATCTCGTGGTTTTCGGCCAGGTCGTCGCCTGCGCCTTCTTTCAAATGCAAGCCCATGGCTGATTACCCCACTTTCACCATGTGCGGTTGTGCGGAGCGCTCGTTCGGCTGGTGATCCAGGTCGCGGCTGACCAGCAGCAGGACCTCGGCCGAGGCGTCGGTGACCTGGGCCTTGTAGCCGGTGATGGAGCGAGCGAAGACGTTGTAGATCACCACCGCGGGAATCGCGGCAACCAGGCCCAGGGCGGTGGCCAGCAGGGCTTCGGCGATACCCGGGGCAACCACGGCAAGGTTGGTGGTCTGGGTTTTGGCGATGCCGATGAAGCTGTTCATGATGCCCCACACGGTGCCGAACAGGCCGACGAACGGCGCGGTGGAACCGATGGTGGCCAGCACGCCGGTGCCGCTGCTCATGTTGCGGCCGCAGGCAGCTACCAGGCGCTCCAGGCGGAAGCTGACGCGCTCCTTGATGCCTTCCTTCTCGCGGCTGTTGGCCGATAGGCGCATCTCTTCCAGGGCGTCGTGCACCAGCAGGTTGGCCAGGGTGCCCTCCTTGGTGGCGGTGGCGCTGGCTTCCTTGAGGGTGGTGGCCTTTTTCAGTGCGGCGATTTCAGTGCGCAGGCGGCGCTTGGCACCCATCAGCTCGAAGCCTTTGGCGATCCAGATGGTCCAGGTGATGATCGAGGCGATGGCCAGGCCGATCATCACCAGTTTCACGATGATGTCGGCGTTCTGGTACATGCCCCACGGCGACAGGTCATGGGCCATGCCCAGGGTGTTGTCGGCCTCCAGGACTTCAGGAGCGTCTTCGCCGATAGCGGGCTGGCCTTCGGCCTGGACTGGCTCGCCGGCCACTGGGGCTGCGGCTGGAGCGGTCGGGTCGGTGGCCGTATGTTCAGCGGCTGGAGCGGTCGCGGCAGGGGCTGCGGCGGTGGCTGGGGCGTGCTGGTCGGCAAAGGCTGCGGTCGGTGCCAGCAGCAGGCTGCACAACAGCGCTGCAACCGCGCTCATGGCGCGCAGCGGGCTTGGGCGTTTGGTTGGCGAGACGGAGAGTTGGTTGCTTGTCATGCTGGCCGGACCTGAGAGGAGAAAAGGGTGAAATGTCCTTCTAGGCCTCGCAGGGCCGAGAACAAAATGGGCGGTTATTATTGCAAGTAATTCTTGTTAACAGAAGTAATAGAGTATCTTTTTTTCCTTGATTGCTAGCCGTTCGTCCAGTGCGAGGGCTAGTCTTGACCTTTCCCAAAGGAGTTTTCTGATGTCCTCCCCCTCTGTATTGATCGCCGGTTGCGGTGATGTCGGTAGTCGCCTGGCGACTCAACTGCTGGCCGAGCAATGGCAGGTTTACGGCCTGCGTCGCAACGTATCGCGCTTGCCACAGGGGGTGGTGGGCATTGCAGGTGACCTGTTCAGCGAGCAATGCCCCGGGCAATGGCCGCAGAAGGCGCCGGACTATCTGGTGTATTGCGCGGCGGCCACCGAGCATGACGAAGCCGGATATCGCGCGGCTTATGTCGATGGTCTGCAGCATGTACTGGGCTGGCTCAAGCAGCGCGGCCAGGCGCCCAAGCGTTTGCTGTTTGTCTCCAGCAGCAGCGTTTATGAGCAGAAGGACGGTGAGTGGGTCGACGAGACTTCCGTGGCCGAGGCCCAGGCCTACTCCGGACGCATGATGCTGGAAGCCGAGCAGGTGGCTCTGGGCAGCGGTATTCCCGCCACTGTGGTGCGCTTGACCGGCATCTATGGCCCGGGTCGCGAGTGGCTGCTGACCCAGGTGCGCCGGGGTTATCGCGTGGCGATCGAGCCGCCGTTGTACGGCAACCGTATTCACGCGGACGATGCCGCGGGCCTGCTGGCGTTCCTGATCAAGGCGGACCGCAGTGGCACGGCGCTGGATGATTGCTATATCGGCGTGGACGATGCGCCCGCGCCTCTGGCGGAGGTCGTCGACTGGCTGCGCGATTACCTGGGCGTCACCGAATGGGCGGACGATGCCAGCGTGCGTCGTACCGGCAGCAAGCGTTGCAGCAATGCCCGGGCCAGGGCGCTGGGCTGGGTGCCGCGCTATCCGAGTTATCGCGAAGGTTATGCTGCGATTCTGACGACGCAGGGCTAAGTTGCCCGAGCCGCTTGGGGTCGCGGTCGAAGGCTGCGACCGGCTTCCCGAGGGCGTCGCTGCCGACAGGCCGAAGGTCCGGTGGACCTTGTCGCAGCCTGCGGCAGCGGCTACAGGGTAGTTACTGCTTTTCCAGCAACCACTGCTGGCTGCCCGGCGTCAGCGAGGGCACTTCATCCGCCAGGGCGGTATTCACCGCCTGGAAGATCTCCAGCTGTTGATCCTTGCGCACGAAGATCCAGGAGTTGCCCTGGCCGTTGAGCTGCAGCCAGATGCTATCGTTGCCGCCGCTCATCGAGGCGCAGTCGCCAGCCAGGCACAAGGCGTAGCGATCGGCGCCCGGCAGGCCCTGGACGGCGCCGTTTGCCTGGAACTGCACTTCGTTGCCCAGGCCCGGCCCGTTGACGATCTTCCACTTGCCACCCAGATACGCCGAGTACAAGGCGCGCTCGAAGTTGGCGCCTAGCGGCGCGCCTTCGGGGGCGGGGTCTTTGGGGCGGTCGAAGACCTGCTCGGGCTCATTGTCGTTGGCCACTTGCAGCAGTTGCTTGCCGTTGCGCTTCAAGTCGGTGGCGGCGCTGCCATAGAACTCGACTTTTGCAGTGCTGGAACCGTCGCCGATGATCTTGCCTTCGACGGTTTCGAAACCGTTGGTGTAGCGGGCCTGGCCAGCCTTGGTATTGAGCTCCCATTCCAGGTTCGGGCCGTAGGCCTGGAGGGCTTCACGCAAAGGGCCGCCCTTGGAGGCTGCGTCGATCGCTACCTGATTGATCCAGATGCCGCCCACATCGTTTTTGGCGGGGTCGCTGGCACAACCGCCGAGCAGTACGGCGAGCAGCGAAACAGCTAGCGCTTGGCGCATGACGAAATCCTTTCAGAACGAAAACGGCGCAGCCTTGAGGGCTGCGCCGCGGGTGTTACTCGATGACCAGAATGGCATCCATTTCAACCTGTGCACCCTTTGGCAGGGCGGCCACGCCAATGGCGGCGCGGGCTGGGTAAGGCTGTTGGAAATACTTGCCCATGATCTCGTTGACCTTGGCGAAGTGGCTCAGGTCGGTGAGGAAGATGTTCAGCTTGACGATGTCCTTGAACGAACCGCCAGCGGCCTCGGCTACCGACTTGAGGTTTTCGAACACCTGGACGGTCTGGGCTTCGAAGCCTTCCACCAGCTCCATGGTCTTGGGGTCCAGAGGGATCTGGCCGGACATGTAGACGGTGTTGCCAGCCTTGATCGCCTGGGAGTAGGTGCCGATAGCAGCAGGTGCCTTGTCGCTGGTGATAACAGTCTTGGTCATGAATGACTCCTTGTAATGGACGGGCTACGCACGCATGCGGGTGATGCGGATGACCCCGGTCAGGGCGCGCAGTTTCTTGATCACGCGGGCCAGGTGTACGCGGTCGTGCACGCTGACCACCAGTTGGACCACGCTGATGCGACCATCGCGTTCGTCCATGCTGATTTTCTCGATGTTGCCGTCGGCGGCGTTGACGCTGCTGGCCAGCAGCGCGATCAGGCCGCGTTGGTGTTCCAGTTCTACGCGCAGTTCGACGTTGAATTCGCCGGTGACATCCTTGGCCCAGGAGAGCTGGATGCACTTTTCCGGGTTATGGCGGATTTCGCTGATATTGCGGCAGTTGTCCAGGTGCACCACCATCCCCTTGCCGGCGGACAGGTGGCCGACGATCGGATCGCCCGGGATCGGCGTACAGCACTTGGCGTAGCTCAGCACCAGGCCTTCGGTGCCGCGGATTGCCAGCGGGCCTTCCGGGCTTGGCAGCTGTTCGCCTTCGCCCAGCAGGCGGCGCGCCACAACGTAGGCCATGCGGTTGCCCAGGCCGATGTCTTCCAGCAGGTCTTCGATCAGTTCCAGGCGGTATTCCTGGAGAATCGCCTGGATGCGTTCGGCCGGGACCTTTTCCAGGGAGCTGTCGAAGCCGTTGAGCACCTTGTTCAGCAAGCGTTCGCCGAGGCTGATGGACTCGGAGCGGCGCTGCAGCTTGAGAGCATGGCGGATATGGGTGCGGGCCTTGCCGGTGACCACGAAATTCAGCCAGGCCGGGTTCGGGCGCGCGCCCGGGGCGCTGACGATTTCCACTGTGGAACCGCTTTGCAGGGGTTCGGACAGCGGCGCCAGGCGACGATTGATCCGGCAGGCGATGCAGCTGTTGCCGACGTCGGTGTGTACCGCGTAGGCGAAGTCCACCGCGGTGGAGCCTTTGGGCAGCTCCATGATCCGGCCTTTGGGCGTGAACACGTAGACCTCGTCCGGGAACAGGTCGATCTTCACGCTCTCGATGAATTCCAGGGAGTTGCCGGCGCGTTGCTGCATTTCCAGCACGCCCTTGACCCATTGGCGGGCGCGGGCGTGAGTGCCTTTGGGCTGTTCGTCGCCACTGGATTTGTACAGCCAGTGGGCGGCGATGCCGTTATTGGCCATTTCTTCCATTTCCCGGGTACGAATCTGGATCTCGATCGGTACTCCGTGCATGCCGAACAGCGTGGTATGCAGCGACTGATAGCCGTTGGCCTTGGGAATGGCGATGTAGTCCTTGAAGCGTCCCGGCAGCGGCTTGTACAAATTATGTACAGCGCCGAGTACGCGATAGCAGGTGTCTACCTTGTCGACGATGATGCGGAACGCATAAACGTCCATGATCTCGTTGAAGGCTCGACGCTTGCCGCGCATCTTCTTGTAGATGCCGTACAGGTGCTTCTGGCGACCGCTGACCTCGCCCTGGATGCCGTCGATGGCCAGGCAGTGGCTGAGGGATTCCTCGATCTTGTTGACGATTTCCTTGCGGTTGCCCCGGGCGCGCTTGACCGCCTGGTAGATCCGCGCGGAACGCATCGGGTGCATCGCCTTGAAGCCCAGGTCTTCGAATTCGATGCGGATGGCGTGCATGCCCAGGCGGTTGGCGATGGGGGCGTAGATCTCCAGGGTTTCCTTGGCGATCCGCCGACGCTTCTCGCCGGAAAGTACTTCCAGGGTGCGCATGTTGTGCAGGCGGTCGGCCAGCTTGACCAGGATCACGCGAATGTCACGGGCCATGGCCATGGCCATCTTCTGGAAGTTTTCCGCTTGGGCTTCGGCCTTGGTTTCGAAGTTCATCTGGGTCAGTTTGCTGACCCCATCCACCAATTCGGCCACGGTTTCGCCGAACTGCGCGCTGAGCGCTTCCTTGGCGATGCCGGTGTCTTCGATGACGTCATGCAGCATCGCGGCCATCAGGCTCTGATGGTCCATGTGCATGTCGGCAAGAATGTTCGCTACCGCGAGTGGGTGCGTGACGTACGCCTCGCCGCTGCGACGGCGTTGACCGTCATGGGCTTGTTCGGCGTAGAAATACGCTCGGCGGACCAGATTGACCTGGTCCGTGCCGAGATAGGTCGATAAGCGATCGGCGAGGGCGTCTATGCTCGGCATGATGTCTCCTGCCGTAAGCTGTGATCCCGCGCCGTGCTACGTCGACCAGGCATAGGCTCAGACGGCCTCGTTGGACTCGTCCTCGAAAGCAGCGAAAAGCGGCTCATCTTCAACGATTTCGGCTTCGGCGATGGCTGCGTAGTCGATCAGGCCTTCAGCGATTTCGCGCAGGGCGACAACGGTAGGCTTGTCGTTTTCCCATGCTACTTTCGGCTCTTTGCCGCCGGTGGCCAGTTGACGGGCACGCTTGGTAGAGAGCATGACCAGCTCAAAGCGGTTATCCACGTGTTCTAGGCAGTCTTCAACGGTTACGCGGGCCATGGTCTTCCTCGTAGCAAATGCAATATGCGCGCTGCCCGGATGGGCGAGCGGACTCAACAGTTTAAAAAATCACCAGCGTTAAGGGAAGCGCTGATTTTTTAACCAAGCCCTTCAACGCGCTGCAAGTGCCAATGTAAAGCGCTTGCAGCGGTTTTGGGAAGTGCTGTTTTAACCCAGGAGTTCAGCCAGCAATTTGCCGAAACGCTGCTGCTGGCGTTTCTGTTGCAACTGATTGGCGCGGAAAATCGCCTTCAGGTCGCCCAGCGCGTGGGCGAAATCGTCGTTGATGATCAGATAGTCGTAGTCGACGTAGTGGCTCATTTCGCTGACGGCTTCGCGCATCCGCCCGTCGATGACCTCGTCACTGTCCTGCCCACGGTTGGTCAGGCGCTGGTGCAGGGCTTGCAAGGACGGTGGCAGGATGAAGATCGAACGGGCCTGGGGCATCAGCTTGCGTACTTGTTCCGCGCCTTGCCAGTCGATTTCCAGAATCAGGTCGTGGCCTGCGTCCAGGGTTTGCTGCAGGTGGCTTTGCGAGGTTCCGTAGAGGTTGCCGAACACTTCGGCGCGCTCCAGGAAGTCCCCGTGCTCACCCATCTTCACGAACGTCTCGCGGGAGACGAAGTGATAGTTCACGCCGTCCACCTCACCGGGGCGCATGGCACGGGTGGTGTGGGAGACCGAGACGCGAATCTCCGGTTTGGCGTCGGTCAGGGCCTTGACCAGGCTGCTCTTGCCCGCGCCCGACGGCGCGGAAATGATGTACAGGGTGCCGGTGCTGTGGGTCATGTCAGTTGCCTTACTCAATATTCTGCACTTGTTCGCGCATCTGCTCGATCAACACCTTGAGGTTGACCGCAGCTTGGGTGCTGCGCGGGTCGAAGGCCTTGGAGCCCAGTGTGTTGGCTTCGCGGTTGAGTTCCTGCATCAGGAAGTCCAGGCGCCGCCCGGCCGCGCCGCCGGACTTGAGCACGCGACGTACTTCAATGATGTGGGTGCTCAGGCGGTCCAGTTCTTCGGCGACGTCGCTTTTCTGTGCCAGCAGCACCATCTCCTGTTCGAGACGGGTCGGATCCAGCTCAGCCTGCATGTCGGCGAAGCGGTCGAGGATCTTCTGGCGCTGGGTCGCGAGCATCTGCGGGACCAGTTCACGCAGGGTCGCCACGTCTTCCTCGATGGAGGACAGGCGTTCGTCGATCAGCCTGGCCAGTTCGGCGCCTTCCCGTTCGCGGCCATTCTTCAGTTCCTTCAAGCCCTGGTTGAACAGGGCCAGGGCGTCACTGTTCAAGGCTTGCGGGTCAGTAGCGTCGGCCACCAGTACACCCGGCCAGGCCAGGACTTCCAGCGGGTTGAGCGCGGCCGGCTGCTTGATCAAGCTGGCGACGGACTCGGCGGCAGCGACCAGTTGCGCGGCGCGCTCGCGATCCACCTGCAGCGGTTTGCCGGCGGTTTCCTCGATGAAGCGCAAGGTGCACTCGACCTTGCCGCGGGACAGGCCCTGGCGCAGGGCTTCGCGGACCGCGCCTTCAAGGTCGCGAAAGGCTTCCGGCAAACGCAGGTGCGGCTCCAGGTAGCGGCTGTTGACCGAGCGCAGTTCCCAGCTCAGGGTGCCCTGAGTGCCTGCCCGTTCTACCCGGGCGAAGGCGGTCATGCTGTGCACCATGGAGGTACCTCCGATTCAGCGCCGGCACCAACCGTGAGGGGGTTGGGCGGGCCTGATAAAGATGAATTGAAGCCGACAGGCTGCGAAGGCGCAGGATTGTAGCGCAGTGCGGTCGGAGCCCCCAAACCCTGGTGCTGCCAATGCATTGCAGCTCGTCGCAACAGGACTCATCCGCGGTGTAAATGCTCCTTTGACCTTTTTAGGCGTGCCCTGGCGCGGTTGCGGGCTTTATAATGCTCGGCAGTTTTCCGTCCCCGTACAGGTGTTCCCCTATGAAACGTCCAAGTGGTCGCGCCGCCGATCAGCTCCGCTCGATCCGCATCACCCGCAACTACACCAAACACGCCGAGGGATCTGTACTGGTCGAGTTCGGTGATACCAAAGTGATCTGCACGGTCAGCGTCGAGAACGGTGTGCCGCGCTTCCTCAAGGGCCAGGGCCAGGGTTGGCTGACTGCCGAGTACGGCATGCTGCCGCGGGCTACCGGCGAGCGTAACCAGCGCGAAGCCAGCCGTGGCAAGCAGGGCGGTCGGACCCTGGAGATCCAGCGCCTGATCGGCCGTTCGCTGCGCGCCGCACTGGACATGTCCAAGCTGGGCGACGTCACCCTGTATGTCGATTGCGACGTGATCCAGGCCGACGGCGGTACTCGTACCGCATCGATCACTGGCGCCATGGTGGCCCTGGTCGACGCCTTGAAAGTGATCAAGAAGCGCGGTGGCCTGAAAGGCGGCGATCCGCTGAAGCAGATGATTGCCGCGGTATCCGTCGGCATGTACCAGGGCGAACCGGTCCTGGACCTGGATTATCTGGAAGACTCGGCTGCCGAAACCGACCTCAACGTTGTGATGACCAGCACCGGTGGTTTCATCGAAGTGCAGGGCACTGCCGAAGGTGCGCCGTTCCAGCCGGCTGAACTGAATGCGATGCTGGCCCTGGCCCAGCAAGGCATGAACGAAATTTTCCAACTGCAGCAAGCCGCGCTCGCCGATTGATGGGCGCAGGTCTTCAGCAAGGAGAGCACCATGAGTGATGAACAACTGCCGCTGCCTACGCCGAGTCACGAAGTCCGGCAATGGGCGATGTTTTGTCACCTGTCCGCCTTGCTGGGGATCTGGGTTCCTTTCGGCACACTGATCGGACCGTTGATTCTCTGGCAGATGAAGCGCGAAACCGATCCCTTTATCGATGCCCAGGGCAAGGAAGCACTGAACTTCCAGCTGACCGTCGCCATTGCGTCGGCGGTGTGCTTCCTGTTGATGATCGTGGTGATCGGGTTCTTCATGTTCGGCCTGCTGGCGATCGGAGCCCTGGTGCTGACCATCATCGGCGGAGTCAAGGCTGGCGAAGGGGTGCCTTATCGCTACCCCTTCACCTGGCGCCTGATCAAGTAGCTCGAGCAAGCACAAAAAAGCCGACAGCGATGTCGGCTTTTTTGTGGCGGTGAAAGGACGCTTAGATGGTCAGCGTCCAGTCATAGTCCACGATCAGCGGTGCGTGCTGCGAGAAGCGTGGCTGGCGCGGCAGGCGAGCGCTGCGGACAAAGCGACGCAGGCCGGGAGTCAGCAACTGGTAGTCGAAACGCCAGCCCAGGTTCAGCATCTCGGCCTGTTCGTTGTCCGGCCACCAGCTGTACTGGTCGCCTTCACGGCTGACTTCACGCAATGCGTCGACATAACCCATGTTGCCAATGATCTCGTCCATCCAGGCACGCTCAGGTGCCAGGAAGCCCGGAGATTGCTGGCTGTCGCGCCAGTTCTTGATATCCAGCTTCTGTTGCGCCACGTACAGCGAGCCACAATAAATGTACTCGCGACGTTTGCGCCGCTGTTTATCCAGATAACGGGCGAAATCGTCCATTAGCTTGAACTTCTGGTTCAAGTCTTCATCGCCGTTCTGCCCTGATGGAAGCAGCAAGGTCGCGATGCTGACCTTGTCGAAATCGGCTTGCAGGTAGCGCCCGTAACGATCGGCTGTCTCGAAGCCGAGGCCGCTGATGACCGCCTTCGGCTGCAACCGCGAATACAAAGCCACACCGCCTTGGGCAGGGACTTCGGCATCGCAGGCATAAAGGAAGTAGCCATCCAGTTGGAAGGCTGGGTCGTCCAGTTCAAAGGCAGAGGCGCGGGTGTCCTGCAGGCAGATGACGTCGGCATTCTGTGCCTGCAGCCAACTGAGCAAACCACGCTCCACTGCAGCCTGAATACCATTGACGTTCACACTGATGATCCGCATAAATGGCCCCAAAAATCACGTGCGTGTATGATACCCGAGCTCTACCTAATTAGCTAAATCCGTGGTATCTGGGGTTTTTTCATGCAGGCGTATCAGCGCGATTTCATTCGTTTTGCCATCGATCGCGGGGTTTTGCGCTTCGGTGAGTTCACCCTGAAGTCCGGGCGCACCAGCCCTTACTTCTTCAATGCCGGCCTGTTCAACAGCGGTTCGGCGCTGGCCCAGCTGGGGCGTTTCTACGCCGCGGCAATCGTCGAAAGCGGCATTCCCTTCGATGTGCTGTTTGGCCCGGCCTATAAAGGCATTCCTCTGGCGGCGGCCACTGCGGTGGCGCTTGCCGAGCATCACCAGCGCGATCTGCCCTGGTGCTTCAACCGCAAGGAAGCCAAGGCTCACGGCGAAGGCGGCAGCCTGGTGGGGGCTCCCTTGACCGGCGATGTGCTGATCATCGACGACGTGATCACCGCCGGCACGGCGATCCGCGAAGTGATGCAGATCATCGAGTCCCAGGACGGCGCCAAAGCGGCCGGGGTGCTGATCGCCTTGAACCGTCAGGAACGCGGCAACGGCGAGTTGTCGGCGATCCAGGAGGTCGAGCGTGACTTCGGCATTCCGGTGGTGAGCATTGTCTCCCTGACCCAGGTCCTGCAGTTCCTGGCGGATGATCCGGCGCTCAAGCAGCATCTGCCGGCGGTGGAAGCCTACCGCGCGCAGTACGGAATCTGACCTGTAGGAGCCGGCTTGCCGGCGAAGAGGCCTTTGGGCCTTGAGTTGCCCGCGTGAGTGCCTTCGCCGGCAAGCCGGCTCCCACAAAGATTGCGTCGATAAAAAAGCCCCCGCCCGGGATCCCGGGCGGGGGCTTTTTTTGTGCCTGGTGCTTAAGGACGCTTGCGGTTGCTGATCAGGGTGCCGACACCCGTATCGGTGAAGATCTCCAGCAGGATCGCGTTGGGCACGCGACCGTCGATGATCAGCGAACTGCCGACCCCGCCTTGCACGGCTTCCAGCGCGCAGCGGATTTTCGGCAGCATGCCGCCGTAGATGGTGCCGTCGGCGATCAGCTCGTCGACCTGCTGGGTGCTCAGGCCGGTGAGGACCTTGCCCGACTTGTCCATCAGGCCGGCGATGTTGGTCAGCAGCATCAGCTTTTCGGCTTTCAATGCTTCGGCCACCTTGCCAGCCACCAGATCGGCGTTGATGTTGTAGGACTCGCCGTTGGCGCCGACCCCGATCGGTGCAATCACCGGGATGAAATCACCCTTGACCAGCAGGTTCAGCAGGTCGGTGTTGATCCCGACCACTTCGCCCACATGGCCGATATCGATGATTTCCGGGGTGGTCATTTCCGGCGTCTGGCGGGTCACGGTGAGTTTTTTCGCCCGGATCAGCTCGGCATCCTTGCCGGTCAGGCCGATGGCGCTGCCGCCGTGACGGTTGATCAGGTTGACGATGTCCTTGTTGACCTGGCCACCGAGGACCATCTCCACCACGTCCATGGTTTGCGCATCGGTCACGCGCATGCCATCGACGAAGTGGCTTTCAATGGAAAGGCGCTTGAGCAGGTCACCGATCTGCGGGCCGCCACCGTGCACCACCACCGGGTTGATCCCGACAGCCTTCATCAGCACGATGTCGCGGGCGAAGCCGGTTTTCAGCTCCTCGCTTTCCATAGCGTTGCCGCCGTACTTGATCACCAGGGTCTTGCCGACATAGCGGCGAATATAAGGCAGCGCTTCGGATAGGACCTTGGCGGTATTGGCGGCGGCATCGCGTTCGATGGTCATTCAGGGCTCCGGTGCTTCAAACAATCAAAACGGTAGTTGGAGATCAGGTGCAACACGTTTCAGCTGGGTGTGGAACACATCCTTGATGCGCTGCAGTTCGGCTGCATCATCAGCCTCGAAGCGCAGCACCAGCACAGGGGTGGTGTTGGAGGCGCGAACCAGGCCCCAGCCCTTGGCATAGTCGACCCGCACCCCGTCAATGGTGGTCAGGTCGGCGCCTGCACCCCACTGCGCGTCGTGCAGGGCGTCAATGATGCTGAATTTGCTCTCTTCGGTCACATGGATATTGATTTCCGGCGTAGAAATATCGTTCGGGAAGGTGGCGAACAGCTCTTCCGCGGTGGATTTTTCCTTGCTGAGGATCTCCAGCAACCGTGCGGCGCTATAAATGCCGTCGTCGAAGCCGAACCAGCGTTCCTTGAAGAACACATGGCCGCTCATTTCGCCGGCCAGAAGAGCGCCGGTCTGCTTCATTTTCTTTTTGATCAACGAGTGACCGGTCTTCCACATTAGCGGGCGACCGCCATATTCCTTGATCAGCGGAATCAGGCGTCGGGTGCATTTGACGTCGAAGATGATCTCCGCATCCGGGTTGCGCGCCACCACGTCCTTGGCGAACAGCATCAGCAGGCGGTCGGGGAAGACGATGCTGCCGGTGTTGGTCACCACACCGACACGATCGCCGTCGCCGTCGAAGGCCAGGCCCAGGTCGGCGCCGGTTTCCTTGACCTTGGCAATCAGGTCCTCGAGGTTCTCGGGCTTGCCCGGATCCGGGTGGTGGTTGGGGAAGTTGCCGTCCACTTCGCAGAACAGCGGGATCACTTCGCAGTTCAGGGCTTCGATCAACTGTGGGGCAATCACCCCGGCGGCGCCGTTGCCGCAATCCACCACGACTTTCAGGCGGCGGGCCAGCTTGACGTCACGGATGATCTCCTCGGCGTAGCGCGGCAGGATGTCGACCTGGGTGACGCTGCCCTGGGCGCTGCTCAGGTTGTTGCTCTTGAGGCGCTCGTGCAGGGCCTGGATCTGTTCATTGGCCAGGGTGTCGCCGGCGATGACGATCTTGAAACCGTTGTAGTTCGAGGGGTTGTGGCTGCCGGTGAGCATTACGCCGGACTTGCCGGCCAGTACGTTGGCCGCGTAATACAGGGCCGGGGTCGGCACCAGGCCGACGTCGCTGACGTGGCAGCCGCTGTCGTGCAGGCCCTGGATCAGTTGCGCCACCAGTTCCGGCCCGGACAGGCGGCCATCGCGGCCCACGGAGACGTTCGGCTCACCCTGGGCCAGGCTCTGGGAGCCGATGGCGCGGCCGATCCAGTAGGCGGTTTCAGCAGTCAGGGTTTGCGGGACAACGCCGCGGATGTCGTAGGCGCGGAAGATGCTGTCGGGGAATTTCGGGGCGACTTTAGCTGCGTTGCTCATCACTGAGGGTGCTCCATCTGAAGGGGTGCAGTACGGCCGTGGGAGGACAGGCCGGCAGGCTCAAACTGAAGGGTATGACGGCGTTTTCAGCATAGAGTTCGTACTGCGAAAGTGCCATCTGACGGGCTCCGTCCCCTCCGGAACCGGTCAGCAGCCCGGCCTGGCGGGGGCCAGGCACCCTGCAAAAAAATGCTGGCCCTCGGTCCTTGATTGCTCTCGCAAGGGGGCGGAGCAGGCAGGCTGCCCACTCCGAGAGGCAGATCAGTGGCTGCCGGAGTGGCCGAAGCCACCTGCGCCACGCTGGCTTTCATCAAAGGCTTCGACCACTTCGAAATGCGCCTGGACCACAGGCACCAGCACCAGTTGGGCGATGCGCTCGCCGACGGCGATGTTGAAGGCGGTCTGGCCACGGTTCCAGCAGGACACCATCAGTTCGCCCTGGTAGTCCGAGTCGATCAGGCCCACCAGGTTGCCCAGCACGATGCCGTGCTTATGGCCCAGGCCGGAGCGCGGCAGGATCAGCGCCGCCAGGCCCGGGTCGCCAATGTAGACCGACAGCCCGGTAGGGATCAGCAGCGTCTGGCCTGGCTGCAGAAGGGTGTCTTCCTTGAGCATGGCTCGCAGGTCGAGGCCGGCGGAGCCCGGCGTGGCGTACTGCGGCAGAGGGAATTCGTTGCCGATGCGTGGGTCGAGGATCTTGGCTTGTAAAGCGTGCATGCGAGTTAAACCTGGTTCAGCCGTTCGGCGATAAAAGAGATCAGTTGGCGGGCAATCTTGCCCTTGCTGGTCTGGGCGAAGAGAGTTGCGTGCAACTCCCGGTCAATCACGCTGCAGGCGTTTTCCTCGCTGTTGAAGCCAATGCTCGGGTTGGCAACGTCGTTGGCGACGATCAGGTCGAGGTTCTTGTCCTTCAATTTGCGTGCAGCGTAGTCGAGCAAGTTTTCGGTTTCTGCGGCGAAACCGACACTGAAAGGCCGATCCGGACGGCTGGCAATGGTGGCCAGGATGTCCGGGTTGCGCACCATCTGCAGCAACAGGCCGTCACCTTTCGTAGGGTCTTTCTTTAATTTCTGTGGGGCGACGACTTCCGGCCGGTAGTCCGCGACCGCCGCAGAGGCGATGAAAACGTCGCATGGGATCGCCGACTCACAGGCCGCGAGCATGTCCCGGGCGCTGACAACGTCGATCCGCGTGACTCTATCGGGGGTTGGCAGGTGTACCGGCCCAGTGATCAGGGTCACCCGGGCACCGGCTTCAACCGCGGCCTCGGCCAGGGCGAAGCCCATTTTTCCTGAGCTATGGTTGGTGATGTAGCGTACCGGGTCGATGTTTTCCTGGGTCGGCCCGGCGGTAATCAGCAGGTGCTTGCCGGTCAGCGCCAGATGCTGGAAGCAATCGGCGGCGCACTGGGCCAGGTCGTTGGCCTCCAGCATGCGGCCCAGGCCGACATCGCCACAGGCCTGGCTGCCGGAAGCCGGGCCGAAGACCTTCAGGCCACGGCTTTGCAGCAGTTGGGTGTTGGCTTGGGTGGCAGGGTCGCGCCACATGGCCTGATTCATCGCCGGGGCGATGGCGACGATGGCATCGGTGGCCAGCACCAGGGTGGTCAGCAGATCGTCGGCAATGCCCTGGGCCAGGCGGGCAATCAGGTCCGCGGTGGCCGGCGCGATCAGCACCAGGTCGGCCCACTTGGCCAGCTCGATATGGCCCATGGCGGCTTCGGCAGCCGGGTCCAGCAGGTCGAGGTGGACCGGGTGCCCGGAGAGCGCTTGCATGGTCAGCGGGGTAATGAATTCACTGCCGCCCCGGGTCATGACCACGCGCACTTCGGCGCCCTGGTCGAGGAGTCGGCGAACCAGCTCCGCGCTCTTGTAGGCGGCAATGCCGCCGCCGACGCCGAGCACGATGCGTTTCCGATACAGCCGCTGCATAGGCCTGTCTTTCCGTTCAGTGATTGCTGCGTGGCATGCCCCCTCCCCAGGTGAAATACCACGCAAAAAAGAGGGGGCTAAGATAGCACAGCGCCCGCTGTCGAACAGCGGCGCCATGCACAGGGAGGTGTGATGAGTATTCGTGACTGGCCCGCGGCGGAGCGTCCGCGGGAACGGCTTCTGGAGCAGGGCGCCATCAGCCTTTCCGACGCCGAGCTACTGGCTATTTTCCTGCGCACCGGGGTGGCCGGTAAAAGCGCGGTGGACCTGGCGCGGCATCTGTTGCGGCGCTTTGGCAGCCTGCGCAGGCTGCTGGAGGCCGATCAACTGACCTTCACCCGCCAACTGGGGCTGGGCCCGGCCAAGTACGCCTTGTTGCAGGCGGTGCTGGAAATGGCCCGCCGGCATCTGGCGGAGAAACTGCATCGCCAGTCCGCGTTGGAGAACCCGCTGGTGGTGCGCGATTACCTGAAGTCGATGCTGCGCCACGAGCCCCATGAAGTGTTCGGTTGCCTGTTTCTCGACACGCGGCATCGTGTACTGACCTTCGAAGTGCTGTTTCAGGGCTCCATCGACAGCACCACGGTGTACCCGCGGCAGGTGATCAAGCGCGCCTTGGCGCACAATGCAGCGGCGGTGATCCTCTGCCACAACCATCCGTCAGGCATTTGCGAGCCCAGCCCGGCCGACCGGGTAGTGACCCGACGTTTGCAGGAGGCACTGGAGTTGATCGATGTGCGGGTGCTGGACCACTTCATCGTGGGGGAGGGCGACCCGCTGTCGATGGCCGAGTACGGCTGGATCTGAATGCAGCCGGCTTCAAGGCCTGGGTGGGCCTTGAAGCCGGCCGGCAGTTCACTTGATGCTGACTTTCGAATAGTCCTGGCGCCCGAAGGGGCTCACCTGGTAGCCCTCGACCTGCTTGCGAGTCAGGGCGAATGCGGTCGGGTGTGCCAGGGGCAGCCACAGCGCCTGCTGCTGGATCTGGGTCTGGGCCTGTTGGTACAGCTTGCTGCGCACACCCTGTTCGCTGGTGGTCTTGCCGGCCGTGATCAGCTTGTCCAGGTTCTGGTCGCAGTAGCGGGCGAAGTTGGTGCCGGACTTGACGGCGGCGCAGGTGAACTGTGGCGAGAGGAAGTTATCCGGGTCGCCGTTGTCGCCAGCCCAGCCCATGAACAGCAGGTCGTGTTCGCCGGCCTTGGCGCGGCGGATCAGTTCACCCCATTCGATCACGCGGATTTCCGCCTGGATCCCCACTTGGGCCAGGTCCGATTGCAGCAACTGTGCGCCCAGGCTGGGGTTGGGGTTGAGCAGGCTGCCAGAAGGGCGGGTCCAGATGGTGGTCTGGAAGCCGTTCTTCAGGCCAGCCTTGGCCAGCAGTTGGCGAGCCTTTTCCGGGTCGTGGGCGTACCCGGGCAGGTCCTTGGCGTAGCTCCAGGTATTGGGCGGGTAAGGGCCGTTGGCGGCTTCGGCGGTGCCTTCAAAGACCGCCTTGAGGTAGCTGCCCTTGTCGAAGGCCAGGTTGATTGCCTGGCGTACCTCGGGTTTGTCCAGGGGTGGGTGCTGGCTGTTGATGGCGACGAAGGCGGTCATGAAGGCTGCGGTGTGCTCGACCTTCAGTGCCGGATCCTCGCTGGCGGCCTGGACATCCAGGGGCTTGGGCGACAGCGCGATCTGGCACTCGTTGCGGCGCAGCTTCTGCAGGCGCACGTTGGCGTCCGGGGTGATGGCAAAGATCAGCGAATCGACCGCAGGCTTGCCGGCAAAGTAGTCGCGGTTGGCCTTGTAGCGGATCGAGGCGTCTTTCTGGAAGCGCCCGAAGATGAACGGGCCGCTGCCGATCGGCTGGCTGTTGAGCTTCTCCGGGGTGCCGGCCTTGAGCAGTTGCTCGGCGTACTCCGCCGAGTAGATCGAGGCGAAGCCCATGCTCAGGGTGGCGAGGAAGGTCGAATCGGCGTGGTCCAGGGTAAAGCGTACGGTCAGCGGGTCCAGGGCATCGATCTTCTTGATCAGGCTGGGCAACTGCAGGGATTGGGCGTGGGGAAAGCCGCTCTGGGCGATCTTGTGCCACGGATGGGCCGGATCGAGCATGCGCTCGAAGCTGAACTTGACGTCTTCGGCGGTCAGCTCGCGGCTGGGGTTGAAATACTCGGTGCGGTGGAACTTGACCTTGGGGTGCAGCTTGAACACGTAGGTCAGGCCGTCGGCAGAGACCTCCCAGCTGTCGGCAAGGCTGGGGACTACCTTGCCGCTATCGGCGTCGAACTCCACCAGGCGGTTCATCAGCACGTCGGCGGATGCGTTGGTGGTGGTCAGTGAGTTGTACTGCACCACGTCGAAGCCCTCCGGGCTGGCTTCGGTGCAGACGCTCAGCGCGGCAGCCTGGGCCAGGGGGCTCAGGAGAGGGGCGAGCAGGAGCGGGAGGGCGGCAAGACGCATGGTCGGGTTCCTTGTGCAGATCGAAAGCCCATCTGCGAGTGCAGTCTGGAAATGCCTTACCCTAGTGGGCTCTTTGTAAAATGACTATCCCTTTTGTATCGAGTGACGAAACCTCGGGCTCGGCCGGGGTTCCAGGCGTGATTTTCCGCAGGCATGACCGCGTTCTATGGCGGTTTTGTGCCTGGGGTTTCGGGAGAAATATATTCTGCGACGAGCGGTAGATTTCTGCGGTAGCCTTTGCCGCAGGCGTCCGGCGCAAGAAAATCAGGACTTTTCGTCATCCTGGGCACAGCGGTTGTTGTTGCTCTGGGGTCTTTCTGGTATAAAGCAGCGCTCTTTTCTAGGGGCCCGGTTCCTTCGCTTGTAGGTGTAGCCGGTAAGACCCTAAAGAAACGCGGCGCCTGGCGCCAAATGACTGAGAGATTAAGCGGCCAACCCATGCCGGGTTGGGCATGTGGTTTTAGAGGGCTGAGGCATGTCTAGAGTCTGTCAAGTTACCGGTAAGGGTCCGGTGACTGGGAATAACATTTCCCACGCAAACAACAAAACCCGTCGTCGTTTCCTGCCGAACCTGCAGCATCACCGCTTCTGGGTTGAGTCCGAGAAACGTTTTGTGCGTCTGCGCGTATCTGCCAAAGGCATGCGTATCATCGACAAGCGCGGCATTGATGTCGTGCTGGCCGAAATCCGTCGCGATGGCGGCAAGGTTTAAGGGAGCTAATCATGCGTGAATTGATTCGTTTGATCTCGAGCGCCGGTACTGGTCACTTCTACACTACCGACAAGAACAAGCGTACTACTCCGGACAAAATCGAGATCAAGAAATATGATCCGGTTGTTCGCAAGCACGTGATCTACAAGGAAGGCAAAATCAAGTAATTGATTTTTCTTCTGACAAAAAAACCCGCCTTCAAGCGGGTTTTTTTGTGTCCGGGATTCAGGCTTTCTGTTCGAAGGCCACATAGACCTTGCGGCAGGGCTCCAGCACTTCCCAGGTGCCCTTGAAGCCGGCCGGGATCACGAAGCGGTCGCCGACCCGCAGAGTCTTGGCATTGCCGTCGTGATCACGCAGTACCGATACGCCCTGGAGGATCTCGCAGTATTCGTGTTCGGTGAAGTTCACCGTCCACTGGCCCACGGCGCCTTCCCAGATCCCGGCATTGAGCTGGCCGCACGGGCTGGCGTAATGGTTGAACACCGCCTGCTCGGGGTCGCCCTTGAGGATTTTTTCCGCAGCCGGGCGGTAGCGTTCGCCCTCGGTGGTGGCCTGGCTGAAGTCGACGACGTTGTGGATGCTCATTGTTGTATTCCCCCGTGATTGCGGCGCGAGTGGCTATGAAGGCCAAAGTCTATGTTTATTAAAATGCACATAGCAATGGCGTTTGCCCGGGCTTTGTCAAATATATTGAAAGTACAGGTGTCGCTGGTTTAGGGTGGCGGGTGCCTTTGGCCGAAAACAGGCTGGCCGGGCAGAATTCTTCAGCAGTGCCGGCGTAGTTCGCATGGCGCTTGTATACAAATAAGAGGAGGACACTCGTATGACCACCCTGACTCGTGCCGACTGGGAACAACGTGCCCGCGACCTGAAAATCGAAGGTCGTGCCTACATCAACGGCGAATACACCGCATCGGCTTCCAGCGACACCTTCGAATGCATCAGCCCGGTAGACGGTCGCGTACTGGCGACCATCGCCAGCTGTGATGCCGCCGATGCCCAGCGCGCCGTGGAAAACGCCCGCGCCACCTTCAACTCCGGCGCCTGGTCGCGCTTGGCGCCGGCTAAGCGCAAGTCGGTGATGATCCGCTTTGCCGGCCTGTTGAAGCAGCACGCTGAAGAACTCGCGCTCCTGGAAACCTTGGACATGGGCAAGCCCATCAGCGACTCCCTGGATATCGACGTTCCCGGCGCCGCCCAGGCCCTGAGCTGGAGCGGCGAGGCCATCGACAAGATCTACGATGAAGTCGCTGCCACCCCTCACGACCAGTTGGGCCTGGTCACCCGTGAGCCGGTAGGCGTGGTCGCGGCCATCGTGCCGTGGAACTTCCCCCTGATGATGGCTTGCTGGAAACTGGGCCCGGCGCTGTCCACCGGTAACTCGGTGATCCTCAAGCCTTCGGAAAAATCCCCGCTGACCGCCATCCGCATCGCTGCTCTGGCAGTGGAAGCCGGGATTCCGGCGGGCGTGTTCAACGTACTGCCAGGCTACGGCCACACCGTCGGCAAGGCCCTGGCCCTGCACATGGACGTGGACACCCTGGTGTTCACCGGCTCCACCAAGATCGCCAAGCAGCTGCTGGTCTACTCCGGCGAATCCAACATGAAGCGCGTGTGGCTGGAAGCCGGCGGCAAGAGCCCGAACATCGTGTTCGCCGATGCTCCGGACCTGCAGGCCGCCGCCGAATCCGCCGCCAGCGCCATTGCCTTCAACCAGGGCGAAGTCTGCACCGCCGGCTCGCGCCTGCTGGTGGAGCGCTCCATCAAGGATAAATTCCTGCCGCTGGTGATCGAGGCCCTCAAGGGCTGGAAGCCGGGCAACCCGCTGGACCCGGCCACCAATGTCGGTGCCCTGGTGGACACCCAGCAGATGAACACCGTGCTGTCCTACATCGAAGCCGGGCATGCCGATGGCGCCAAGCTGGTGGCCGGTGGCAAGCGCACCTTGGAAGAAACCGGTGGCACCTACGTCGAGCCGACCATTTTCGATGGTGTCAGCAACGCGATGAAAATCGCCCAGGAAGAGATCTTCGGCCCTGTACTGTCGGTGATCGCCTTCGACAGCGTGGAAGAGGCGATCCAGATTGCCAACGACACGCCTTACGGCCTGGCAGCTGCGGTGTGGACCGCCAACATCTCCAAGGCCCACCAGACCGCCAAGGCCCTGCGTGCCGGCAGCGTCTGGGTCAACCAATACGACGGCGGCGACATGACCGCGCCGTTCGGCGGCTTCAAGCAGTCGGGCAACGGTCGCGACAAGTCGCTGCATGCGTTCGACAAGTACACCGAGCTGAAAGCCACTTGGATCAAGCTCTGAGTCTTGTCGTTTGAGGCGGGGCAGTGCCCCGCCTGATGTCGATCCATAGCGCAGCCGGACTTTCCGCAAGGGGAGTCCGGCTGTGTTGTCTGTGCCTTGCGAAACAATGATCCACAGGAGCGTGGAAATGCGTTGGGCGACCTATTTCGCCGTTTTGGCCGCAGTCTTGAGTGTCGGCCTGGCCCTGGGCGTGACCATGCCCCTGGTGTCGTTTCGTCTCGAAAGCTGGGGCTACGGGCCTTTTGCAATTGGCGTGGTGGCGGCGATGCCGGCCATTGGCGTGTTGCTCGGGGCGAAGATCTCCAGCCGCCTGGCGGCGCGCTTCGGCACCGCCAGCCTGATGCGCCTGTGCCTGTGGGGCGGGGCGATCTCCATTGCCTTGCTGGCGCTGCTGCCCAGCTATCCGTTGTGGTTGGTGCTGCGCCTGATACTGGGAGTGGTCCTGACCATCATCTTCATTCTGGGGGAAAGCTGGATCAATCAACTGGTGGTGGAGCAGTGGCGTGGCCGGCTGGTGGCGCTGTATGGCGCAAGCTATGCCTTGAGCCAGCTGGCCGGGCCCCTGCTGTTGGGCGTGCTGGGTACTGAGCATGATTACGGCTTCTGGACCGCGGTGGGTTTGCTGGTGGTATCACCGCTCCTGCTGTTGGGGCGCAGCGGGGCGCCGAGCACCGAGTCGTGCAGCGTGACCCTGTTTGACCTGTGGCACTTCTGTCAGAAGTTGCCGGCGATTGCCTGGGCAGTTGCATTGTTCGCTACTTTCGAGGCGTTGATTCTGACCCTGCTGCCGGTGTATTGCCTGAGCCAGGGGTTCACCGAAGACATTGCCCTGGCCATGGTCAGCACCGTGGTGGTGGGGGATGCACTTTTGCAACTGCCGATTGGCGCCCTGGCGGATCGGATTTCCCGGCGCGGCCTGTTCACCGGCTGCGCGGTGATCCTGCTGTGTTCCAGCCTGGCCATTCCGCTGTTGCTGGGCACCGTGCTGATCTGGCCACTGTGGGTGTTGTTCGGGGCCAGCGCCGGGGGCTTGTTCACCTTGTCGCTGATCCTGATCGGCGAGCGTTACCGCGATGACGCACTGGTGCGGGCCAATGCCCATGTGGCGCAGCTCTGGGGCATTGGCTGCCTGATCGGGCCGCTGGTGGCAGGGGCCGGCAGCCAGTGGGTGAGCGGCCACGCCATGTTGCTGCTGGTGGCGGCCGGGGCTTTTGGCTTGCTTGTCCTGCTGCTGCGCCAGGGGGCCTTTGGCGAAGCCCAGGCTGCGTTGTAGCCACTCAGAGCATGCGTTCCAGGCCGATGCGGGTGCTCAGCCAGGCATTGAAGCGGCGCCACCAGTTGCCGGGTTCATGGTCCAGGCTGTGCAACTGGCCCTGATCCTCGGTCACCCAGACCAGCTTGCCGTCCAGCAGCTTGACCTGGTAGCTCAGGGCCGGCGCCATCCCCTGCAGGGCCAGGGCGCGGACATGTTCAGCCAGCTCGGGGCTGTCCACCAGCACCCCGACCTCGGTGTTCCACAGCACCGAACGGGGGTCGAAGTTGAACGAGCCGATGAAGCTCTTTCGTCGGTCGAAGATCATCGCCTTGCTGTGCAGGCTGGAGTCGGAGCCCTTGTAGGAGCCGCTGTGGAACAGGTGCGGCCCGCTGCCACCGCGCTCGCCGGGTTGTCGGCGCAGTTCGTAGAGCTTCACTCCATGTTCCAGCAATGCCTTGCGATAGGGCGCATAGCCGCCATGCACCACTGGCACGTCGGTGGCTTCCAGGGAGTTGGTCAACAGGCTCACCGAGACTCCGGCGTCCGCGCGCCCGGTCAGGTACACCAGCCCAGGCTGCCCCGGAACGAAGTAGGCCGAGATCATGATCAGCTCCTTGCCGACCCCGCTCAGTTCCGGTGCCAGCTGGGTGGTGAGCAGCAGGTGCGGGTCGGGGTCACCCTTGGCCAGGACCTTGGCCGGAGCGTCCCACAGGGCCTGGTTCCAGGCCCAGATCAGTTCCTTGCGCCAGATGTCCATGCGCGGCTGGGTCTGGTAGGTCATTAACTGCCGGTACAGCGCCTGGTTCTGCCGGCGGCTGTCCTGCAAGGATTCCTCGAGGCGCAGCCGGGTGTTGTCCAGCGCCTTGGTGGAAGGTGTGCTGGACAGGAACTCGCCGATGGGGCGGCTCAGGGCGCTGTTCCAGTACTGGTCGAAGCTGTGGCCCAGTTGCTCGGCCACCGGACCCACGCTGAACATGTCGATGTCGGTGAAATTCAGGTTGGGCTGGGCGTCGAAGTATTCATCCCCCAGGTTGCGCCCGCCGACGATGGCCACGCTGTTGTCTGCCAGCCAGAGCTTGTTGTGCATCCGCCGATGCTGCTGCGACAGGTTGAACAGGCGGCCCATGGCCCGGGTCAGGCCGGTGCTGCGGCCCAGGTGCAGAGGGTTGAACAGGCGGATCTGGATCTGCGGGTGGGCGGCCAGGGTGGCGATGATCTGGTCCAGGCCGTCGCTGGTGGTGTCGTCCAGCAGGATGCGTACCCGCACGCCACGGTCGGCGGCCTTGAGCAGCTCGTCCACCAGCATGCGGGTGCTGATGCCGTCGTGGACGATGTAGTACTGCAGGTCGAGGCTGCTTTGCGCGTTGCGGATCAGCTCGGCGCGGGCCATGAACGCTTCGGTGCTGTTGGGTAGCAGGCGAAAGCCGGAACGCCCCTGGTAGGGTGCGGCCTGGGCCCGGATTGACTGGGCAAAGCCCGAATCACGGGCGGGCAGGGCCTGGCTGGGTTGGTACGGCACCTCGCGGGTAGCGCAGCCGCCCAGCCCGAGGCTCAGCAGCAGAAGCCAGGTGAAGGCCTGTATAGGGTTCAAGTCAGGTCATCTCGCATCACGGCACGGGTTGGCATGGGACGGCTGGCTTCCTGCTTCGGGTCGGGCTCAGTCCGAGGTTTCACTGAGCAGCTTGATGGCTGCAGCGCCGACCTTGCGTACCGCGTCTTCGATCTGCGCGGTTGGCTTGGCAGCGTAGTTCATCCGCAGGCAATTGCGGTACTTGCCCGAGGCGGAAAAGATGCTGCCCACGGCAATCTGCACCCCTTGCTCGAGCAGCACTCGGTTGAGCTTCAGAGCATCAAAGCCCTCGGGGAGTTCGATCCACAGCATGAAACTGCCCTGTGGCCGGCTGGCGCGAGTGCCGGCGGGGAAGTAGCGGCTGACCCAATCGAGCATCAGGTCACGATTGCGCTGGTACTGGGTGCGCATCTTGCGCAGATGTGGCTCGAAGTGGCCGCTCTTGAGAAACTCGGCGATGGCTACCTGGGGCTGCGGGGCCGTGGAGCCGGTGCTGATGTATTTCATGTGCAGTACACGTTCCAGGTAGCGACCGGGCGCCACCCAGCCGATGCGCAGGCCTGGGGCCAGGGTTTTCGAGAACGAGCTGCACAGCAGCACCCGGCCATCATCGTCGAAGGACTTGATGGTGCGCGGGCGCGGGTAGGTGTAGGCCAGTTCGCCATACACATCGTCCTCGATGATCGCCACGTCGAAGCGCTGGGCCAGGGTCAGCAGTGCCCGCTTGCGCGGCTCCGGCATGATGTAGCCCAGGGGGTTGTTGCAGTTGGGCGTCAACTGTATGGCCTTGATCGGCCACTGTTCCAAAGCCAGTTCCAGGGCTTCCAGGCTGATTCCGGTAATGGGGTCGGTGGGGATCTCCAGGGCCTTCATGCCCAGGCCCTTGAGGGTCTGCATGGCGCCGTGGAAGCTCGGCGAGTCCACGGCGACGATATCCCCCGGTTCGCAGATGGCGCGAATGCTGGTGGACAGCGCCTCGTGGCAGCCGGTGGTGATCACCAGGTCGCCGGCCCCCAGCTGGCAGCCGGAATCCAGCATCAGCCGCGCGACCTGCTCGCGCAGCTCCAGTACGCCGTAGATGTTGTCGTAGTGCAGGCCTGGCATGTCCTGGCGCCGGCTGAGGCGGGCCAGGGCCCGAAGCAGAGGCTTGAGGGTGGGGGTGGTGATGTCCGGCATGCCGCGGCCCAGTTGCACCACGTCCTTGCGCGGCACGGCGCGAATCAGTTCCAGCACCTGGTCCCACTGCGAGATCTCTACCGGTCGCTGGGCCGGGCGGCCAACGGCGGGCAGGGCGGGCAGTTCGCGGCTGGGCGGCACGAAGTAGCCGGACTTGGGCTTGGGCATCGCCAGGCCGTTGTCTTCCAGCAGGCGGTAGGCCTGCTGCACGGTGCTCAGGCTGACCCCGTGCTCGACGCTCAGGGCGCGCACTGAGGGCAGTCGATCGCCGGGGCGGTAGAAGCCCTGCTCAATGCGGGTGCCCAGGAGTTCGGCGAGGTTGACGTAGAGGGTCATGGCATTGGCTCGTAGTGGGGGACGCGAAGACCGGTACAGATGGGGCAAAAATACAGGATTCAGCAGGATTTTTGGCAAAACTGTATGGAGTTAATACCGCTGTATTGAGTCTGTAATGGTTTTTGCGCACCAAGCATCCTATTGGCTCATGGCAACTTTGAGCAAACAGGAGCAATACAGATGAACGGCTTGAGCGATGTGCGTCTGTCGTTACGGAGTCAGGAGCTGCAGGCAGAGCAGGAGCAGGCACTGGCGGCACGCCTGCCACGCTCCGCACCGCCCGGGCTGAGCCCGCTGGGTCTGTACTGGCATCGGCTGCGCACGCGCAAGGCGTTGCTGGAGCTGACTGCCGAGCAGTTGCGCGATGTCGGCCTGAGCCGGGAAGAGGCGCGGGCCGAAGGTCTCAAGCCGTTCTGGCGGCTGTAGGCCGACGCCGCGCAGCCACGGGGTGGGTCAGAGCAGTTCCTTCAAGCGGTGCCAGAGCATGCCCAGGGCCAGCAGCGGCGAGCGCAGATGCTTGCCGCCCGGGAAGGTGATGTGCGGCACCTTGGCGAACAGGTCGAAACCGCCGCCGTGCTGGCCGCTGATGGCCTCGCCCAGCAGCTTGCCCGCCAGGTGCGTGGCATTCAGGCCGTGGCCCGAATAGGCCTGGGCGTAATACACATTGGGTTGGTCCTTGAGCCGGCCGATCTGCGGCAGGCGGTTGGCGCCGATGCCGATCATGCCGCCCCACTGGTAGTCGATCTTCACTGCGGCCAGTTGCGGGAACACTTCCAGCATCTTCGGTCGCATGTAGGCGGCGATGTCCTTGGGGTCACGCCCCGAATAATGACAGGCACCCCCGAACAGTAGGCGTCGGTCGGCCGAAAGGCGGTAGTAGTCCAGGGCCACGCGCTGGTCGCAGACCGCCATGTTCTGCGGCAGCAGTTCCTGGGCCAGGGCCGGGCTCAAGGGTTCGGTGGCGATGATGTAGCTGCCGGCCGGAAGCACCTTGCCCCCCAATTCCGGATTGAGATCGTTGAGGTAGGCGTTGCAGCCCAGTACCAGGGTCTTGGCCCGGACGGTGCCGCGACTGCTGTGGACCTTGACCTCGGGGCCGTAGTCGATGCGGGTCACCGCAGAGTGCTCGAACAGTTGCACCCCCAACTGCTGCGCCGCCCGGGCTTCGCCCAGGGCCAGGTTCAGCGGGTGCAGGTGGCCCGAACCCATGTCGATCAAGCCGCCAACATAGCGCTTGGAACCCACCACGCTGTGCATTTCATCGGCCTGCAGCAGCCGGGTCTGGTGGCGATAGCCGAGGCTGCGCAGTTCCTCGGCGTCTTCGGCGAAGCCGGCAAGGTCGGCCGGCTTGTTGGCCAGGTCGCAGTAGCCCCAGGTCAGGTCGCAAGGGATCTGGAAACGCTCGATGCGTTGGCGGACGATCTCCACCGCCTCCAGCCCCATGAGCTTCATCTGCCGCACTCCGTCCTCGCCTATCACCTTGGTGAACTGGTCGAGGCCGTGGCCGACGCCGCGAATCAACTGCCCGCCATTGCGCCCGCTGGCGCCCCAGCCGATCTTGTGCGCCTCCAGCAGGACCACGCTGAGGCCACGCTCGGCCAGTTCCAGCGCGGTGTTGAGCCCGGAAAAACCGCCCCCGACCACGCACACATCGGCTGTCAGATCGCCCGCCAACGCTGGGTAGTCCGGTTGCGGCAGGCTGCTGGCGGCATAGTAGGAAGCGGCGTGCTGAAGGCTGGCGGGCATGGGATGCGTCCTGATGATGGTGTCGGTAAAAATGCGCGGAGCATAAGTCGGGCCTTTGCGCCGGGGCAACCGCAGGACGCCCGGTCCTGTCTGCCGCCAGGCATTTAGGGCAGAATTCACGGCTATTCATGCCCCGGTAGTCTTTTTCATGAGCTGTAACCGTCAAATCGTCCGCAGCCTGCGTCAGCAGATTCCCTCTTTCGAGTGCGTTCCCGGCTGCCACGACTGCTGCGGCCCGGTGACCACCTCGCCGGAGGAAATGTCCCGCCTGCCGCGCAAGACCGCTGCCGAGCAGGAAGCTGCCATGGACGAGCTCAACTGCGTACACCTGGGGCCCAACGGTTGCACCGTGTATGACGAGCGTCCGCTGATCTGCCGCCTGTTCGGCACCACGCCGAGCCTGCCTTGCCCCAACGGCCGGCGCCCGGTGGAGATGATCCACCCCCGGGTCGAAAAACAGATCCACGACTACATGGCCAGCACTCGCCAGGTCCTGGTCTAGCCCCGCGCCCCCGGCTTGCCGGAAGGCTGCACCCTCTCGCTTCAATCCGGAATCGGCAGGCTCAGGCTCTCCTTCACTTCTTCCATGACGATGTAGCTCTTGGACTCGCGCACGTGGGGCAGCTTGAGCAGGATGTCCCCCAGCAACTTGCGGTAGGACGCCATTTCCGAGATCCGCGCCTTGACCAGATAGTCGAAGTCGCCGGACACCAGGTGGCACTCCAGCACGTGGGGCAGCTTCAGCACCGCCCGGCGAAACTCCTCGAAGGTATCGCCGGACTTGTAGTCCAGGCTGATCTCGACGAACACCAGCAGGCTGCCCTTGAGGTGCTGCGGATTGAGCCGCGCGTTGTAGCCCATGATGATCCCTTCGCGCTCCAGGCGGCGCACGCGCTCGGTGCAGGGGGTGGTGGAGAGGCCCACTCGCTCCCCCAGCTCGGTGAAGGAAATGCGTCCGTCGGCCTGGAGTATCCGCAAGATATTGCGATCGATCTTGTCCAGGGCCCGACGGGTCTGATGGTTGGTGCGCATAGGGGATGCCCCTCCGTGAAAAGCAATATCGCCGAGAATTCTCGCCAAATATAGGCGGTTATATAGTGAAAATCACTGCTCAATGTTTCTTACACTGCGCCCATCTTTGCTCTGAATAACAAACGTCAGCGGTCAGCCGCGATGAGGATATGAAAATGCGCGTTCTGGTCTTGGGCAGTGGCGTTATCGGAACCACCAGTGCCTATTATCTGGCTCGAGCCGGATTTGAAGTGACCGTAGTGGACCGTCAGCCGGCCGCCGCCATGGAAACCAGCTTCGCCAACGCCGGCCAGGTCTCGCCTGGCTATGCGTCGCCCTGGGCCGCTCCGGGTGTACCGCTCAAAGCCATCAAATGGCTGCTGCAGCGCCACGCGCCACTGGCGATCAAGGCCACGGCCGACATCGACCAGTACCTGTGGATGGCACAGATGCTGCGCAACTGCACCGCCAGCCGCTATGCGGTGAACAAGGAACGCATGGTGCGCCTGTCCGAATACAGCCGTGACTGCCTCGACGAGTTGCGAGCGGAAACCGGCATTGCCTACGAAGGCCGCAGCCTGGGCACTACCCAGCTGTTCCGAACCCAGGCGCAGCTGGACGGTGCGGCGAAAGACATCGCCGTGCTCAAGGAATCCGGCGTGCCGTTCGAACTGCTGGACCGCGAAGGCATCGCCCGGGTCGAGCCGGCCCTGGCCAACGTCACTGACATCCTCGCCGGTGCCCTGCGCTTGCCCAACGACCAGACTGGCGACTGCCAGATCTTCACCACGCGCCTGGCGGAAATGGCCAGCAAGCTGGGTGTGGAGTTCCGCTTCGGCCAGGACATCCAGCGCATCGACTTTGCCGGTGACCGGATCAACGGCGTGTGGATCGACGGCAAGCTGGAAACCGCCGACCGCTACGTGCTGGCCCTGGGCAGCTACTCGCCGCAATTGCTCAAGCCGCTGGGCATCAAGGCGCCGGTGTACCCGCTCAAGGGTTACTCCCTGACCGTGCCGATCACCAACCCGGCCATGGCCCCGACTTCCACCATCCTCGACGAAACCTACAAGGTCGCGATCACCCGTTTCGACAACCGGATCCGGGTCGGCGGCATGGCTGAGATAGCCGGTTTTGACCTCTCGCTCAATCCGCGCCGGCGTGAAACGCTGGAGATGATCGTCAACGATCTCTATCCTCAGGGCGGCGACCTGTCCCAGGCCAGTTTCTGGACCGGGCTGCGTCCCACTACTCCGGATGGCACGCCGATTGTGGGCGCCACGCCGTTGCGCAACCTGTTCTTGAACACTGGCCACGGTACGCTCGGCTGGACCATGGCTTGCGGGTCCGGTCGCCTGCTGGCGGACCTGATGGCCAAGAAAAAGCCGCAGATCAGCGCCGAAGGCCTCGATATTTCCCGTTACGGTAACCCTCAGGAGTCAGCTAAACATGTCAATCCAGCGCCAGCTCACCAATGAGCGCATGAGCCAGATTGTTGTCCACGGCGGTACGGTGTATCTGTCCGGGCAAGTCGGTGATGACATGCAGGCCGGGATCGAACAGCAGACCCGCGAGACCCTGGCCAACATCGAACGCCTGCTGGATCTGGCCGGTACCGACAAGAGCAAGCTGCTGTCGGTGACCATCTACCTGAAGGACATCGATGCCCACTTCGCTGGCATGAACAGTGTCTGGGACCAGTGGCTGCCAAAAGGCGTGGCGCCGGCCCGGGCCACGGTCGAAGCCAAGCTGTGCGAACCGGAAATCCTGGTCGAGCTGTCCGTAGTGGCCGCTCTGCCTTAAGCGACAAGATCCCTCTCCCGGTGCCGGTGGCGGCTCGCCGTTATCCAGCACCGGTTTTTTATTCCCCATGACCGCCTAGAAGTCTGCCGCCATGCGCCCTGCCCGTGCCCTGATCGATCTCCAAGCCCTGCGTCACAACTACCAACTGGCCCGTGAAACCTCGGGAGTTCGTGCTCTCGCGGTGATCAAGGCCGATGCCTACGGCCATGGCGCGGTGCGCTGCGCCCAGGCACTGGAAGGCGAGGCCGACGGTTTCGCCGTGGCCTGCATCGAAGAAGCCCTGGAGCTGCGCGCCGCGGGCATTCGTGCGCCGGTGCTGCTGCTGGAAGGTTTTTTCGAAGCATCCGAGCTGGCGCTGATCGTCGAGCATGATTTCTGGTGCGTGGTGCATTCGCTGTGGCAACTCGAAGCCATCGAGCAGGCGGCCGTGGCCAAGCCACTGACGGTCTGGCTCAAGCTGGACTCGGGCATGCACCGGGTCGGCCTGCATCCCAAGGATTACCAGGCGGCGTATCAGCGCCTGCAGGCCAGCGGCAAGGTCGAGAAGATCGTGCTGATGAGCCACTTTGCCCGCGCCGATGAACTGGACTGCCCGCGTAGCAGCGAGCAGGTGGCGGTATTCGAAGCGGCTCGCCAGGGCCTCGGAGCGGAAATCAGCCTGCGCAATTCGCCGGCGGTCATGGGCTGGCCCAGCGTACCCAGCGATTGGGTGCGCCCGGGCATCATGCTCTACGGTTCGACGCCGTTCGAAGAAAACAACTCAGTGGCCGCGCGCTTGCAGCCGGTAATGACCCTGGAGTCCAAGGTGATCTGCGTGCGTGAACTGCCGGCCGGCGAGCCGGTGGGCTACGGCGCCAGGTTCATCACCGACAGGCCAATGCGCATTGGCGTGGTGGCCATGGGGTATGCCGACGGTTATCCGCGCCATGCGCCTACTGGTACGCCGGTACTGGTGGCCGGCCAGCGCAGCCGCCTGCTGGGCCGGGTGTCCATGGACATGCTGTGTGTCGACCTGACGGACGTGCCCCAGGCCGGTCTTGGTTCGACCGTGGAGTTGTGGGGCAAGAACATCCTCGCCAGCGATGTTGCGCAGGCCGCCGATACCATCCCTTATCAGCTGTTCTGCAACCTGCGCCGGGTGCCGTTGGTGTACTGCGAAGGCTGAGATTCCGTGGGCTGTACCGAAAGTCGCCTTCCCGGGGGGAATCGGGAGCAAGTGTTGTAAATACTGAACGCTGTCGCCATGATAACGCTCAATTACAACAACGCCTGATTCCCGCCTAGGAGGCTGCCGCATTGGACGTCGGTGAACGACTGCAATCCATCCGTAAACTGAAAGGTCTTTCCCAGCGTGAACTCGCCAAGCGTGCGGGCGTCACCAATAGCACCATTTCAATGATCGAAAAGAACAGCGTCAGCCCCTCGATCAGCTCGCTGCGCAAGGTGCTGGGCGGCATTCCCATGTCCATGGTGGAGTTCTTTTCCGAGGAAATTCTCCAGGAAACGCCTTCTCAGATCGTCTACAAGGCCCACGAACTGATCGATATCTCCGATGGTGCGGTGACCATGAAGCTGGTGGGCCGGGCTCATCCGAGCCGCGCCATTGCCTTCCTCAACGAGATCTACCCGCCGGGTGCCGATACCGGTGAAGAGATGCTCACCCATGACGGCGAGGAAACCGGGATTCTCCTCGAGGGGCGCCTGGAACTGGTGGTAGGGCTTGAAACATTTGTCCTCGAAGCCGGCGATAGCTACTACTTTGAGAGTACGAAGCCGCACCGTTTCCGTAATCCGTTCGATGTTCCGGCGCGGCTAATCAGCGCAGCCACTCCAGCGAACTTCTAGATCAAGAGGCGTCCTGCAAGGCTTGCAGAGAGGCCCCCAGCGACATTTTGCCGCGAATAAGACCCCTTCGACTTTGGGGTTGTTTCAGTGTGGCGGGCTAACCGTTATACTTTCGCCCGCCTGCGAAACCGTGGCCGCAGGCGTGACTAGCCACCATTGAGGGTGTACGCGTGAACCTAATTATGAAAATGCTGGCCGCACCAGCAACCGTATTGGCCCTTTGGGCAGTCAGCGCTCAAGCTGCGACTAATGATGATATTGCCAAGCGTCTTGAGCCTGTCGGCCAGGTCTGCGTCCAGGGGCAGGAATGCAAGGGTATGGAAGTGGCCGCCTCTGCGGGCGGTGGCGGTGGCGCGAAATCCCCGGATGACGTGATCGCCAAGCACTGCAACGCTTGCCACGGCACCGGCCTGTTGGGCGCACCGAAAATCGGTGACACCGCAGCCTGGAAAGAGCGCGCCGATCACCAGGGCGGCCTCGACGGCATCCTGGCCAAGGCCATCACCGGGATCAACGCAATGCCGCCTAAAGGCACTTGCGCCGATTGCTCCGATGACGAGCTCAAAGGTGCAATCCAGAAGATGTCCGGCCTGAAATAAGCCGCCATCTTCAGCGAAAAAGCCGCTTACGAGCGGCTTTTTTGTGGGCGTAATTTGCCCTGTGTACTGGTCAATGCAGCAAACTCCCGGCAAGCTCGGTCCAACCTCAATTCATGGACGGTCCCCGGAGGGTCAGATGCTGCAATCCTGTTCTATCGAGCATGCGGTGGATGAAGTGCTCGCGCGTTTGCCGCAACACATTCACATGGGCATGCCCCTGGGGCTGGGTAAACCCAATCGTTTCGCCAATGCCCTGTACCGGCGCATCGCCGGGATGCCGGAACGCCAGCTGACCATCTACACCGCTTTGAGCCTGGGCCGGCCGGCCCTGGGCGACGGTTTGCAGAAGCGCTTTCTCGAACCCTTCGTCGAACGGGTATTCGGTGACTACCCGGAGCTGGATTTTCTCGCTGACCTGCATCGCGACAGCCTGCCGGCGAACATTCGCGTCGAGCAGTTCTTCATGCAGCCCGGCAGCCTCCTGCACAGTGCCCCGGCGCAGCAGGACTACGTCAGCAGCAACTACAGCCATGCCGCCCGGGACATCAACGCAGCCGGTCTGAACCTGGTGGCGCAACTGCTGGCCAGGGACCCGCAAGACGCGGGACGCCTGAGCCTGAGCTGCAACCCGGACATCACCCTCGACATGTTGCCGATGATTGCCAAGCGCCGGGCGCAGGGGGAAACCATCCTGATCCTCGGCCAGGTCCACAGCGACCTGCCCTATATGCCGGGGGACTCGGAAATCGATGCCGCGGACCTCGACCTGCTGATCGACGAGGAGGAGCGCAGTACGTTGTTCTCCACGCCGAACATGCCCGTGGGTATCCAGGACCATTGCATAGGCCTGCACGCCAGCACCTTGGTGCGCGACGGCGGCACCCTGCAGATCGGCATTGGCTCCATGGGCGATGCGCTGACCGCGGCCTTGCTCGCACGGCAGGCGGACAACGAGGGCTACCGCGCACTGCTGGCAGACCTGCAGGTGGATTACTGGCAGCCGCTGATCGATCGCGAAGGGGGTGTCGAGCCCTTTGCCCAAGGGCTCTACGGCTGCAGCGAAATGTTCGTCAACGGCCTGCTGGCCCTGGCCGACGCGGGCATCGTGCGGCGCAAGGTGTACCCGACCGTGGCGCTGCAAGAGCAAGCCAATGCCGGCACCCTGGATCCGGATTCGGCTGTCGGCGGGGTCTCGATCCATGGCGGTTTCTTCCTTGGCCCGCGCAGCTTCTATCAGCGCCTGCGGGAGCTGCCCAAGAGCAGGCTGGCGCAGTTCAACATGACCGCCATCAGCTACATCAACGAGCTGTATGGCCATGAGGAGCTCAAGCGTCTGCAACGCCGAGATGCGCGCTTTATCAACAGCGCCTTCACCATGACCCTGATGGGTGCGGCGGTGTCCGACCAGTTGCAGGGCGGGCGCGTGCTGAGCGGGGTGGGCGGGCAATACAACTTCGTCGCCCAGGGCCATGCCCTGGCGGATGCCCGCTCGGTGCTAATCCTGCGCAGCTGGCGCGAGTCGGCGGGGGAAGTGAGCTCCAACATTGTCTGGGAATACGGCCACTGCACCATCCCCCGTCACCTGCGGGACATCGTGATCACCGAGTACGGCATCGCCGATCTGCGGGGCAAGACGGACGCCAAGGTGATCGAGGCGTTGCTCAATATCAGCGATTCACGCTTCCAGGCCGGATTGATCGAGCAGGCACAGAAAGCCGGCAAGCTGGCGAAGGACTTTCGTCTGGAGCCGCGTTTTGCCGACAACAGCCCACAGCGTTTGCAGAACATTCAGGCGCGTCATCGCCACCTGTTCCCGGAGTATCCGCTGGGCAGTGATTTCAGCGCCCAGGAGCGCGATCTGCTGCGGGCGCTGAACTGGCTCAAGAGCAAGTTCAAGCTCAGCGAGATCCTCGAGCTGGGCAAGGCGGCACTCGACGCACCGGAGCCCGCGGCGTTTGCCGAGCACTTGGAACGCATGGGGCTGGAGAAACCCGAAGGCCTGCGTGAAGACCTGTACCAGCGGTTCCTGCTGGCGGGTCTGCAGGCCACGGCCCCCAACTTGTCGTAGGAGACGGCTTGCCGGCGAATGGGCCTTGAAGTCTTGCGCTGCTCTCAAGGGCGTCTTCGCTGGCAAGCCAGTTCCTACACAAGTCTGTTGCTCTGGCGGGCGGGGTTACTCGATGAAGGTGACCACGCCGCCGGCCAGGGATTTGACCCGGGCCAGGGATTCCACGCGGTAGCCCTGGGAGTCCAGTTCGGCACGGCCGCCCTGGAACGACTTCTCGATGACGATGCCCAGGCCGGCCACGGTGGCGCCGGCCTGCTTGATGATCGAGATCAGTGCCTGGGACGCCTTACCGTTGGCCAGGAAGTCGTCGATGATCAGCACGCGGTCGCTGCTGGTCAGGTGCCGCGGGGAAATGGCGACGGTGCTTTCCACCTGCTTGGTGAAGGAGTACACGGTGGCCGACAGCAGGTTCTCGGTCAGGGTCAGGGACTGGTGCTTGCGGGCGAAGATCACCGGCACGCCCAGGTTCAGACCGGTCATGATCGCCGGGGCTATCCCTGAGGCTTCGATGGTGACGATCTTGGTGATGCCCGAATCCTTGAACAGCGTGGCGAATTCGTCGCCGATCAACTTCATCAACTGCGGGTCGATCTGATGGTTCAGAAAGGCGTCGACCTTCAGTACTTGATCGGAAAGCACGATGCCTTCTTCGCGAATTTTCTTGTGCAGTGCTTCCACGGAGCTTCCTCTACTGGCCACGTATGGGCCAAAGGTCTGTTAAAAAATAGTCGATTTTAACGCTTTAACATCGCGCGTATATCCGCCAAGGCGCTATTGCCGCGAACGGCCTTCACTTCGGTCGGGGTGTCGTCGTTGCCTTCCCAGGCCAGATCGTCCGGGGGCAGCTCATCGAGGAAGCGGCTCGGCGCGCAGTCGATGATTTCACCGTACTGCTTGCGCTTGGCCGCAAAGGTAAAGGCCAGGGTCTGACGCGCGCGGGTAATGCCCACATAGGCCAGGCGCCGTTCTTCCTCGATGGTATCGGCTTCGATACTGGAGCGGTGCGGGAGGATTTCCTCTTCCATGCCCATGATGAACACGTAGGGAAATTCCAGACCCTTGGAGGCATGCAAGGTCATCATCTGCACGCCCTCGGCGCCGTCTTCCTCCTCCTGCTGACGTTCCAGCATGTCGCGCAGGACCAGCTTGCCGATGGCGTCTTCGACGGTCATCTCGCCGTCTTCGTCTTTTTCCAGGGTGTTCTTCAAGGCCTCGATCAGGAACCAGACGTTGCCCATCCGGTAGTCCGCCGCCTTGTCGCTGGAGCTGTTGGTGCGCAGCCAGTTCTCGTAGTCGATGTCCATGACCATGCTGCGCAGGGCGGAAATCGGGTCTTCGCCGGCGCACTGTTCGCGGACCCGGTCCATGAAGCGCTTGAAGCGCGCCAGGCGGTCGGTGAAACGGCTGTCCAGATGTTCGCCCAGGCCGATCTCGTCGGTGGCGGCGTACATCGAGATCTTGCGTTCGGTGGCGTAGTTGCCGAGTTTTTCCAGGGTCGTGGAGCCGATTTCCCGGCGCGGCACGTTGATCACCCGGAGGAAGGCGTTGTCGTCATCCGGGTTCACGATCAGGCGGAAGTAGGCCATCAGATCCTTTACTTCCTGGCGTCCGAAGAAGCTGTTACCGCCGGACAGGCGATAGGGCACCTGGTGGTGCTGCAGCTTCAGTTCGATCAGCTTGGCCTGGTAGTTACCCCGGTAAAGAATGGCGAAGTCGCTGTAGGGGCGGTCGGTGCGCAGGTGCAGGCTGAGGATTTCCATGGCCACCCGTTCGGCCTCGGCATCTTCGTTGCGGCAGCGGATCACGCGGATCTCGTCGCCGTGGCCCATCTCGCTCCACAGCTGCTTTTCGAATTCGTGGGGGTTGTTGGAGATCAGCACGTTGGCGCAGCGCAGGATACGGCTGGTGGAGCGGTAGTTCTGCTCCAGCATCACCACTTTCAGGGACGGGTAGTCGTCCTTGAGCAGCATCAGGTTTTCCGGGCGTGCGCCGCGCCAGGCGTAGATCGACTGGTCATCGTCGCCCACCACGGTGAACTGGTTGCGCTTGCCGATCAGCATCTTCACCAGCAGGTACTGGCTGGCGTTGGTGTCCTGGTATTCGTCCACCAGCAGGTAGCGCACCTTGTTCTGCCATTTCTCCAGGATGTCGGCGTGCTCTTCGAACAGCTTCACCGGCAGCAGGATCAGGTCGTCGAAGTCCACTGCGTTGAACGCCTTGAGCGTGCGCTGGTAGTGGGTGTAGACGATGGCGGCGGTCTGTTCCTTGGGGTTGCGGGCGTTTTCCAGGGCCTCGGCGGGCAGGATCAGGTCATTCTTCCACGAGCCGATCATGTTCTTGATCTCGTCGACGCCGTCGTCCCCGGAATACTCCTTCTGCATGATGTCGGTCATCAGGGCCTTGACGTCAGTCTCGTCAAAGATCGAGAAGCCCGGCTTGTAGCCCAGCCGCACATGCTCCTTGCGGATGATGTTCAGGCCCAGGTTGTGGAAGGTCGAGACCGTCAGGCCACGGCCTTCGCCGCTGCGCAGCAGGGTGCCGACCCGCTCCTTCATTTCCCGCGCGGCCTTGTTGGTAAAGGTCATGGCGACAATGTACTGGGCGCGGATGCCGCAATTCTGGATCAGGTGCGCGATCTTGCGGGTGATCACGCTGGTCTTGCCGGAGCCTGCGCCGGCGAGCACCAAAAGAGGGCCGCCGACATAGTTCACGGCTTCTTGCTGCCGGGGATTGAGTCGGGACATGACGGTAAAAAGGGATCGGTTACGAAAAGGGCGGGCATTTTAACAGGCTGGACGGATTCTGCTGCCTCTGTCCGACTTGTGACGCACAACGCGATCTAAATTTGCCGGTTTTGATACTTTCCCTCAGGATGCGCGCTGAATATGCGTCTAATGTTCGAGTTAGAGCGGTACAAGAAATTGCGTATGATAATCAATATCAATTGTTATTGTTTATTTGCGCGCCATAATGCCCGCCGCCAACTTAATTTGCAGAGTCTAGGGAGCTAGCTTGTCTAAGCCTGTCGAACCCTTGCGTTTGCTGCTACTGGCTGAAGAGCCGGTGTGGACAGCGTTGTTGCGCGAGTGTGTCGCTCCGTTGGGAGACTCGGTGGTATTGATCAGTGCTCCCAGCTGGGAGTCTGTCAGCCGTTTGTTTGAAGACGACCGCAACGCGGTCCTGTTGACCCTTCCTCATTTGCAGCCCGGCCCCGGGCGTTGCAGCCTGCCCACCGTGTTGCTGCTGGACCAGGAACCGCCCGTAGCCCCTGTAGGCGTCAGCGACTGGCTGGTGAGTTCCTGCCTGAGTACCGATGCCCTGCGCCGTTGCCTGCGCCATGTACGTGAGCGCGGCCTGCTGGAAAACACCCTGCAGCGCCTGGCAGAGCAGGACCCCCTGACCGGCATCGCCAACCGCCAGGGGTTCCAGACCTTGCTGGCCGCGCGCCTGGCGGAAAACGAAGGCCGTGGCCTGGCCCTGGGCCATCTCGACCTGGACAATTTCCGCCACGCCAACGACGCCCTGGGCCACCAGGCCGGCGACCGGCTGATCCTGCAGGTGGTCTCGCGCCTGAAAAGCCAGCTTGAGGCCGGCGATCAACTGGCCCGCCTGGGCAGTGATGAGTTTGCCTTGCTCATCGACACCCGCCGCGCTCCACAGCGGGCCGAGTGGATGGCCGAGCGCATCACCGAAGCCATGGCCGAGCCCTATTGGGTCGATGGCGAAAGCCTGCTGATCGGCTGCAGCCTGGGGATTGCCCATGCCCGGGCCAATGCCGGCGCCGACCCGCTGATGTGGCATGCACACATCGCCATGCAACAGGCCAAGAGCACCCAGGGCTGCACCTTTCATATCTTCAACGAGCGGATCAATCGCAACGCTCGCAGCCTGGCCGACCTGGAAAGCGAACTGCGCCGGGCCCTGCGCCGCGACGAACTGGAGCTGCACTACCAGCCCCGGCTGAACCTGCATGACGGCAAGATCGTGGGCCTCGAAGCCCTGGTGCGCTGGCGCCATGGCGAGCGCGGCCTGTTGCCGCCCAGCGAGTTCGTGCCCCTGGCCGAGCAGAGCGGGCTGATCGTGCCCCTGGGCTACTGGGTGATTTCCCGAGCCCTGCGGGACATGCAGGCCCTGCGCGAACGCGGCCTGCCGCCGTTGCACATGGCAGTGAACCTGTCGTTCCGCCAGTTCCAGGACAGCCAACTGCTCTCGACCCTGAGCCGCCTGATTGCCGAACGCGGAGTCGAGGCCCAGTGGCTGGAATTCGAATTGACCGAGACCGCAGTGATGCGCCGCAGTGACCTGGTGAAGCAGACCATGGATGCCCTGGGGCGCCTGGGAGTGCGTTTCTCCCTGGACGATTTCGGTACCGGCTTCTCTTCCTTCGTCCACCTCAACAGCCTGCCCATTACCCTGCTCAAGGTGGACAAGAGCTTTGTCGGCGGCATGGAGCAGCGCGAAGAGAACCGCAAGCTGGTCCACGCCATGATCAACCTGGCCCATAACCTGAACCTGAATGTGGTGGCCGAAGGCGTGGAGACGGCGGAACAGCTGGCCTTGCTGCGGGGCTTTGGTTGCGACCAGGCCCAGGGCTATCTGATCAGCAAGCCGCTGCCCCTGGCGGAACTGATGGACTATCTGACCTTCGGCAGCAGCCAGCAGGCGCTGCAGGAAGGGACGGTTTAAACCGGCGTCGGTTCGGGCTCAATCCGCCTGGCCGGCCTGGAGAGTCATGGCCGGCACGGGCGGCTCACGCCGGATCATGCGGCGCATCCGCCACTCGAATGCCAGGGTCAGGCTGATGGCCGCACACGCCAGCCCCAGGGCCAGGCCCCACCAGACACCGGTCGGCCCCCAGCCCAGGGTGAAGGCCATCAGCCAGGCCGAAGGTGCGCCAATCAGCCAGTAGCAGCCCAGGCCCACCAGGAAGGTGGTCTTGGCATCCTTGAGGCCACGGATCGCGCCCATGGCAATGGTCTGGGTGCCGTCGAACAGCTCGAACCAGGCGGCCACCGCCAGCAGGCTCACGGCCAGCCGGATCACCTCGGCGAAGGCCGGGTCGTTGTGGTCGAGGAACAGCCCGATCAGTTGGTTGGGCAGCAGCCAGAAGATCATGGCGAACCCCAGCATCGCCACCGCGCCAAAGGCGATGCCCACGCGCCCGGCCAATCGTGCATCGAGCAATTGCCCGGCGCCGTAATGCTGGCCGATGCGCATGGTGATGGCGTAGGAAATCCCCGCCGGCACCATGAACGCCACCGAGACGATCTGCAGGGCGATCTGGTGCGCTGCCAGTTGCGTGCTGCCCATGGTGCCCATGCACAGGGCGGCGAAGGCAAACAGCCCGACTTCCACCGCGTAGGTGCCGCCGATGGGCAGGCCCAGGCGCCACAGTTCCCGCAGGTAATGGGTGTTCAGCCGGGACAGGCCCTGGCGCAGCGGGTAGGCGGCGTAGGCCGGGTGGCGCTTGATGTGCCAGGCCAGGGCCACGGCCATGCAGTTGGCGACGATGGCGGTCACCAGGCCAATGCCCACCAGGCCGAGTTTCGGCAGGCCGAACATGCCGGTGATCAGCGCGTAGTTGAGGAGGAAGTTGGCCACGGTGCCGCCCAGGCTGATGACCATCACCGGCGTGGCCCGGCCGATGGCGCTGGTGAAGCCGCGCAGGGCCATGAAACTCAGGTAGCCGGGCAGGGCGAACGGCAGGATCAGCAGGAACTGGCCGGCGGCGTGGACGTTGCTTTCGGTCTGGCCGAACAGCAACAGCAGCGGCTTGAGGTTCCACAGCAGCAGGCCGGCCACCAGGGCCATCAGCCAGGCCAGCCAGAGCCCGGCCTGGGTCAGGCGCGCGGCGCCCTCGATGTCGCCAGCGCCCTGGCGGATCGCTACCAGCGTGCCCACCGCGGCAATCACGCCGATGCAGAAGATTGATACGAAGGAGTAGCTGGCCGCACCCAGGCCGCCGCCGGCCAGGGCCTCGGGGCTCAGGCGGGCCATCATCAGGGTGTCGGTGAGGACCATCAGCATGTGCGCCAGCTGCGAGGCGATCAGCGGCCCCGCCAGCCGCAGGATGGCCCAGAGTTCGGTACGTGCTGGATGCTGCATGGTCATCAGGCTCGATCAGGGGAAAGTCCGGGAGAGCGCTGATTCTCGGCGCTCTTGGCCCATAGCACAAAGGGATAAAAACGATTGCTGGCATGATTAAAACTCATGCGAAGCACTTTCTGGTAGCGTGGCCCTGTCACGTTCTGGAGTGCCTGCATGTCCCGTCGTCTTCCTCCGCTGTATGCCCTGCGCGCCTTCGAGGCAGCGGCCCGGCACAGCTCGTTCACCCGGGCAGCCGAAGAGCTGTCGATCACCCAGAGCGCGGTCAGCCGGCATATCCGGACCCTGGAGGATCACTTCGCTTGCCGGCTGTTCCAGCGCAGCGGGCGCAACTTGCAACTGACCGAGGCGGCGCGCTTGCTGCTGCCGGGGATACGCGAGGGCTTCGGTGCCCTGGAACGGGCCTGCAATACCCTGCGTGCCGAAGATGACATCTTGCGCATGAAGGCGCCCTCGACCCTGACCATGCGCTGGCTGTTGGCGCGGCTCAGCCGCTTCCGCCATTTGCAGCCGGGCAATGAGGTGCAGCTCACCAGTGCCTGGATGGACGTGGACTCGGTGGACTTCAACCAGGAGCCCTTCGACTGCGCGGTGCTGCTGAGCAATGGCCACTTCCCCCCGGACTGGGAGGCCAGCTACCTGTTTCCCGAACTGCTGATTCCGGTGGGCGCGCCGAACCTGCTCAATGATCAGCCCTGGGACGCGGCGCGGCTGGCCGCCACCGAGCTGTTGCACCCGACCCCGGACCGCCGCGACTGGCGCAGTTGGCTGGAGCACATGGGCCTGAACGACCAGGTGTCCCTCAAGGGCGGGCAGGTGTTCGACACCCTGGAGCTGGGGATGATTGCCGCCGCGCGGGGTTACGGCGTGTCCATGGGGGACTTGCTGATGGTGGCCGAGGATGTGGCCCAGGGTCGCTTGAGCCTGCCCTGGCCGACAGCGGTGGCCAGTGGCCTGAACTACTATCTGGTGTGGCCCAGGACCCGGCCCGGAGGCGAGCGTTTGCGGCGCCTCAGCGACTTCCTTCAGGGCGAGGTCCAGGCCATGCAACTGCCCGCCGTAGAGCGCCTGGGCTGAAACGTTGCAGTACCCGGCTGGTGGGGCGTGCAAATATCCCTGCAAAGCGCTCAAGTATTGGCTCGTGCCGCCGAATCCATGGGTTATGGAACCAGCGTTCAGGAAGGTCCTAACTGATTAAAAATCTTAGAATTATGACTGCCGAGGGTGCTGACCGATCAGGATGATCCGCCTTCTCGGCAAGGAGCCATCATGTCCCAACCCCGTGCCCGCATAGCCTCTCAGCTAGGGCTCGCCCTTGCCTTGATACTCGCCCTGGTGATCAGCGGCAGCACCCTGTTCGCCTTGCGTTCGCTGGACTCGGCGAACCTCGACACCCGAGAGGAACACCTGGCCAGTGAAGCCCGTCTGCTGGCCGATCAGCTCAACACGTTCCACGGCAGCCTGCGCGAGAGCACCCAGCGCCTCAGCGGCCTGTTCGAAAACCGCTTCAGCAGCGGCCTGAGCCTGCATCCGGAACAACCGGTGAGCGTGGCCGGGGTGCAGACCCCGGGATTGCACCTGGGGGATGTGGTGCTGAACAACAACTTCGCCGAAGTCGACCAGTTCAAGCAGATGACCGCCGGTGTGGCGACCTTGTTCGTGCGCAGTGGCGATGACTTCGTGCGGGTCAGTACCTCCCTGAGCAAGCAGGATGGCAGCCGTGCCATCGGCACCTTGCTCGACCATGCCCACCCGGCCTATCAGAAACTCATGGCGGGCCAGGGCTATGTGGGCCGGGCCTTGCTCTTCGAACGCTTCTACATGACCCAGTACACCCCGGTGCTGGACCGCAGCGGCAAGGTCATCGCGGTGCTGTTTGTCGGCTTCGATTACACCGATGCGCAAAATGCCCAGTTCGCCAACCTCAAGCGCTTCCGCATCGGCCAGAGCGGCTCCCTGGCCCTGCTCGACGAGCAGAACAAGTGGCTGGTGCCACCGGCCGGCGTGCAGGCGCCGGAGCAGGCGGCGCAGGTCATGGCGCAAGCGGCCAAGGAGCCGGGCAAGGGGCGTTTCTGGAGTGATCAGAGCGAAGACTTCTACAGCCTGGCAGTGCCGTTCGAGGGGGGTCCCTGGTCGGTGGTGGCGAGCATGCCCAAGGCAGAGATCCGCGCGGTGACCTGGAGCGTTGGTATTCGGCTGGTGATCGGCAGCCTGCTGGCCATGCTGCTGGCGGTGGGCGCTACGGTCTGGCTGCTGCGCAGCAAGCTGGCACCGCTGAGCGACCTGGTGCGCCAGGCCCAGGCCCTGGGCGGCGGTGACCTGAGCGCACGGCTGAACGTTGCCAGCCATGACGAAATCGGCCAGTTGGCCCGCAGCTTCAACCAGATGGGCGAAGCCCTGTCGACCATGGTCGAGCACATCCGCCGCTCTGCCGCCGAGGTCAACGGCCGGGCCCAGGTGCTGTCCGGCTTGTCCAGCGGTGCATATGAAGGCATGGAGCAGCAGTCCGGCGAGATCACCAGCATGGCCGGGGCGGTGGAGGAGTTCAGCGCCACCTCGCTGAACATCGCCGACAACATGGGCAGTACCCAGCGCCTGGCCCAGGAAAACGCCCAGCAGACCCATATTGGCCGCACCTCCATGCAAGAGGCCTCGTCTTCCCTGGAACAGATCGCCGGAGCCCTCAACAGCACGGCCACGGTGATCAACACCCTGGGCCAGCGCTCCCAGGAGATCGGCGGAATTGTCGGAGTGATCACCGCGATTGCCGACCAGACCAACCTGCTGGCCCTGAATGCCGCTATCGAGGCCGCCCGGGCCGGTGAGCAGGGCCGCGGTTTTGCCGTGGTGGCGGATGAGGTACGCAACCTGGCCTCGCGTACCCGTGAAGCCACGGATGAAATTTCCCAGATGATCAACAGCATCCAGCAGGAAACCGGCCACGCCATCCAGACCATGGAGCAGGGCAACCGCCTGATGCAGGAAGGCCTGTCGCGCAACGCCGACGTGGCCTCGGCCCTGGCCCTGATCGACGAGCAGAGCCGCAGCGCCGGCGAGCAGTTTGCCGCCATCACCACCGCGACCCAGGAGCAGAGCAGCACCGCCACGGTACTCAGCAGCAATCTGCAGAGCATTGCCCAGGCCAACAGCGAGCAGCGTGAAGTGGTGTCCAACCTGGCGGTCACTGCCCGTGAGCTGGAAACCCTGGCCGCGGACCTGCGCCAGGAAGTCGATCGCTTCCGCTGACGGCTGCCGCCTCGCCCCTCAATCCGGGTTGGGGGGCGAAAGTTGCAATGAGGCCTGATTCGACTAAAACAGATGAGCAGTGGTTTGCCCCAAGGACCTCCCTTTCAGCAGGAGCTGGCATGACTCATCTTTCCCGTTTCGTCCCCCGCGCCCTGGCGCTGTCGGCACTCTTGCTCAGCCCGGCGGCGTTCAGCCAGGAAAGCCCGGCGTTCATCGCCCCGGCTACCTGGAATACCCCGTTCAACGGCATCGCCCAGGTGGCCTGTCACAACTGCTACGAGAAGCAATACGCAAGCACCTTCAGCAGCGTGCTCGACAGTGTGCGCACCCTGGAACTGGACTTCTGGGACCAGCGCGATGCGGTGACCGGCGGCTCGCCCCGGCACTGGTTCGTGCGGCACAACCCCGGCACCCTGTTCCAGTCCGGCAACGACAACAATTGCACGGGCGATGGCACCGGCAAGAACGATCTCGAAGCCTGCCTCAACGACGTCAAGAACTGGAGCGACAACCACCCCGGGCACTTTCCCATCACGGTGATCCTCGACAAGAAGCAGGGCTGGTCGAAGGAAAGTTCGGGGCGCACGCCCAAGGATTTCGATGAGCTGGTGACCCGGGTCTTCCAGGGCAAGCTCTATACCCCCCAGGACCTGGCCACGCACATCGGCAGCAGCGCGGGCGCCTTGCAGGGCAACCTCAAGGGCAAGTCCTGGCCCACCGCCAGCCAGCTTCAGGGCAAGGTCCTGCTGGTGCTCAACCACTCGGAAAACCAGAAGCTCTCGCAGTACGCCGAGGTCCGGACTTCCAGCGCCAAGGTGTTCATCTCGCCGGTGACCAATGGCCAGAACGATGTCAGTGGCAAGGTCAGTGGCATGTCCGGCCAGTCGTCCGGCTACGTGGCCATGAACAACATGTCCAAGGGCGACAAGAAGTGGGCGGCCCAGGCCTTTGCCTACAGCCATGTGGGCCGGGTCTGGGGCGATGACGGGGTGTCGTTCGCCCAGCACATCAGCGAGAAGGTCAACCTCTCGGCCTACTACAAGTTCGCCGAGCAGAACGCCGGCGGCTATCGCATCCGGCCGTTCTGAGCTTCACCGGGGTTCGGTCGGTTCACCGAGCCCCGGGTCCACGCGCTTGCCGATGTCCCGCAGGCGCGCCAGCTGATCGACCATGGTCGGTGCTTCATCGACGCTGCTGACAAAGGTCCACAGGTAGGTCATCACCGCATACACATGGCCGGCCTTGATCTCGGGCGACAGCGCCAACTGGCTGATGGCAATGACGAACAGCACCGCTGCCACAGCGCCAAGGAACAGATAGGCCGCGGCTTCCCGATCCGAGAGCCCGATGCGCAGCCGCGACAGCAGGCGATAGTGACGCTGCAGCGAGACCGCGCCGACCCTGGCCACCAGGCCGATTTCCTTTTCCAGCCGGTTATTCAGGCGTTCGTGCAGTTGCTGGTTGCGCCGGGCAAAACGTGGCAGCAGGGTCATGCACAGCAACAGCGCCGTGAGGCAGGCGAGGCCGATCCAGGGTTCGATCACCAGCAGCATCACTGCCGCCCCGACGATCGACACCAGGGCCGTGGCGATGGTCGGCACGTGCTTTTCGAAGAAGTCGACGAACTCCCGGGCCAGCACCACCCGCGCCGCGGCGGTGGAGGTGTCCTGCTGTTGCAGGCGCTGGTTGAGAATCACCGGCACTGCCAGGTCCGCGTAGATGCGGGTGAAGGTACGGGTGTCCACCGCGCGCCGCGCCGCGCCCACTACCCAGAAGCCCAGCACCACCAGGGCATAGATCAGCGCATGGGCAGCGTCGCCCCGCAGGATCGAATCCACGGCGAAGCCGGCGAACAGCGGGTAGGCCAGCAGCAGGGCGTTTTCCAGGGCCACCAGGGACAAGGTGACGAACAGCTTGCCCGGATAGGCCCGGGCAATGGCCTTGAGGGTCTGGCTGGCGGTCTGCTGGCCGATTTTCTGGGTTGGATCCACGGCGATGAGTGGGGTGACGGCGGACATGAGTGCACCACAAGAGTGATAACGGTTAATATTGAGCGACTGCTCAATTATCTTTGAGCGAACGCTCAAAATGCAAGCGCCGTCCATCCTGGCGCCAAGAGGCCTGATTGCACATGTCGCGTAACGACCGTAAAGACCGGATCATCCAGGCGGCCCTGGAATTATTCCGCAGCAAGGGTTTCGCCGAGGTTTCCACCCGTGACCTGGCCGAGCATGCGGGGCTGTCTCGCAGCCACGTCTATCACTACTTCAGTGACTGGAAGGGGCTGCGCCGCGAAGCCTTCGTGCGGTTTGCCGATGACCAGCTGGAGGCGGTGGGCCAGCCCCTGCGCGGTGCCGCGCCCATGGACGCCTTGCTGGGGTTTCTCCGTGACTGCCTGCCCGATTCCGCCGAAGCCGGCTGGGCGCTGTGGCTCGATGCTTGGGACGAAGCCATGCATGACGCCGAGCTGGCGCAGGCCTACCTGAGGATCAACGGCCAGTGGCGGGACATGCTGGCGGCGATCATTGCCGATGGGGTCCGCACGGGGGTGTTCCGCTGCGCCAGCCCCGAGCGCGCGGCAAGGCAACTGTTCGCCCAGACCATGGGTTACGCCGATGACCTGTTGCTACGGGCCTCCCCCGAAGCTGCCCAGGCGGCGTTGCAGGAAGTCATGGAAGTGGCTGGCCTGCTGCTGGGATTCAAGGGCTGACAGGAAACGGCCAGTGGAGTGGAGTTTGTCCGGCTAATTGGGGTTTTTTGCCTTGCTGAAACGATTCTTCAAGGCTATAAAAACCGTACAACTCCAAAAAAGGCACTCCTGCATGACTCCGCTGAAACTGCTGGTCACCCTTGGCGCGCTGGCCGCCACCTCCCACGCCATGGCCTGGGACTATGTATTGCTCGATATCGACAAGGCTCCCCGCAACCTGCACCTGACCAGTGAACAGTTGGGGGTCAAGACCGAGCGGCCGTTTTCCGTGACCCTGCGCACCCTGCATGGCGGACGCCAGGAGGGGGTGAGCATCGTCGACATCGACAACGGCGTGATGCAGCTCTCGGTGGTGCCGACCCGGGGCATGAACGTGCTGCAGGCTTCGGTGGGCGATGTGCGCCTGGGCTGGGATTCGCCGGTCAAGGAGGTGGTCAACCCGGCCTTCATCGAGCTTAACGGCCGCGGCGGCCTGGGCTGGCTGGAGGGCTTCAACGAACTGGTGGCCCGCTGTGGCTATGAGTGGGTCGGGCACCCGGGCCTGGATAATGGCGAGCTGCTGACCCTGCACGGCCGCGCGGCCAACATCCCGGCGAGCAAGGTCACGCTGCACATCGACGAAAAACCGCCGTATGCCATTCACCTGCGGGGCGAGCTCAAGGAGCAGGCGTTCAAGAAGGTCGATTTCAGTGTCGCCACCGAACTGGTGACCGAACCCGGCAGCACCCGGTTTGCGCTCAACGACACCCTGACCAACAACGGCGACTACCCCAAGGAATACCAGGCGCTCTACCACAGTAACTTCAGCACGCCGTTCCTGGAGCAGGGGGCGAAGTTCGCCGCGCCGGTGAAGCAGGTTTCGCCGTTCAATGACAAGGCCCGGGCCGACCTGGCGGACTGGCAGACCTATCGCGGCCCGACCCGCGACTACGACGAAACCGTGTACAACCTCGTGCCCTACGCCGACGCCCAGGGCGAGACCCTGGCGGTGTTGCACAACAAGGCCGGGAGCCTGGGTGTTTCCCTGGGCTTCAACACTCGACAACTGCCGGTGTTTTCCCTGTGGAAAAACACCGACACCCAGGGCCAGGGTTATGTGACGGGTTTGGAACCGGGCACCAGCTTTTCCTACAACCGCCGTTACCAGCGCCCGTTGAACCTAGTGCCGAGCATTGGCGCCAAGGAGCAGCGGCAATTCCAGATTCGCTACAGCCTGTTGGCCGATAAAGTCGCGGTGGATAAAGCCCTGAGCCGTGTCAGCCAGATCCAGGATGGGCGTCAGACCGAAGTGCGGCCAACACCCTTGGTAGACCTGTCCCGGGAATGAACCTTCAATCGGCGCTGGGCCGGTAATGCAGGGCTTCGGCCAGGTGCTCGCGGCTGATTCGCGCGGCCTGTTCCAGGTCCGCCAGGGTACGCGCCACCTTGAGCAAACGGTGAGCGGCCCGCAACGACAGGCCCAGGCGTTCGCAGGCCGCTTCCAGCCAGCGCTCGTCGGTTGTGGATAATTTGCAGTGGCGACGCAGGCCGGGCAGGTCGAGAAAGGCGTTGGCGCAGCCCTGGCGCTCGCGTTGCAGCTCGCGAGCCCCGGCGACCCTGGTGGCGGCTGCGGCGCTGTCATTGCCCGGTTGCGGCTCGGGGTTGAGGGCGGTGGCTTCGCGGGCCACGGTCAGGTGCAGGTCGATGCGATCCAGCAGCGGCCCGGATAACTTGTTGCGATAGCGCTGGATCTGCTCCGGTGTGCAACGGCAGCGTCCGCTGGGCTCGCCAAGATATCCACAGGGGCAGGGGTTCATCGCTGCCACCAATTGGAAGCGTGCCGGGAACTGCACCCGGTCCCGGGCTCGGGCAATGACGATCTGCCCGGACTCCATGGGCTCGCGCAGCACTTCCAGGACCTTGCGGTCGAACTCCGGCAGTTCATCGAGAAACAGCACGCCGTGATGGGCCAGGGTGATTTCCCCGGGCTGGGGTTTCGAGCCGCCTCCGACCAGTGCCGCACCCGAAGCCGAATGGTGGGGCTGGCGAAACGGCCGCTGTGGCCAGTAGCGCAGGGGCTTGTGGCTGGCCACCGACTGGATCGCCGCGACTTCCAGGGCTTCATCTTCCTGTAACGGTGGCAGCAGGCCGGGCAAGCGGCTGGCCAACAGGGTCTTGCCGGTGCCTGGCGGGCCGCTGAACAACAGGTTGTGGGCGCCCGCCGCGGCGATCAGCAGGGCGCGCTTGGCGGCGAGCTGGCCTTGCACTTCGCTGAGGTCGGGGTAGGGGAAGTGGCTCTGCACCAGGCCGTCGCTGACATAGGGCGCAATCGGCGCGTGGCCGTTGAAATGGGCAACGGCCTCCAGCAGATGATCCACCGCGATCACCTTTAGGCCGCTGGCCAGGCAGGCTTCTTCGGCATTGGCCCGGGGCACCAGCAGGGTATGCCCGGCGTCGCGTGCCGCCAGTGCGGCGGGCAGTACGCCGCGTACCGGGCGCACCGCGCCGGAGAGTGCCAGCTCCCCCAGGCATTCGATGTTGTCCAGGGCCAGGGCCGGCACCTGCACGCTGGCGGCAAGGATACCCAGGGCGATGGCCAGATCGAAGCGCCCGCCGTCCTTGGGCAGGTCCGCCGGCGCCAGGTTGAGGGTGATGCGCCGGGCCGGAAAGTTGAACCCGGCATTGAGGATAGCGCTGCGCACCCGGTCCTTGCTTTCCTTGACCGCGGCTTCCGGCAGGCCCACCAGTGTCAGGCTCGGCAAGCCGTTGGCCAGGTGTACTTCAACACTGACAGCCGGAGCCTGGACGCCGACCTGGGCACGGCTGTGGATGATTGCCAGGGACATGGGGAGAGCTTCCTTGCGACAGCGGGAACCGCGTCCTGCGGTGCTGCAAGGATAGATGAGGGGCTGGCCAGAGGAGCGCCCGAATGGGCACAGGATATGTCGTCGGTGCACGAGCCTTCGCCGGCAAGCCAGTTCCTACAGGACAGGTCTGTAGGAGCCGGCCTGCCGGCGAACCCGGATTTAGATCATTGCGCTGCCGGGTTCAGCCGGGCTTCCAGCTCCGCCACCTTGGCTTCGAGGCTTTCCAGGCGCGCGCGAGTGCGGGCCAGGACCACCATCTGGCTGTCGAATTCTTCCCGGCTGACCAGGTCCAGCTTGCTGAAGCCGCTTTGTAGCAGGGCCTTGAGCTGGCTTTCGATTTCATTGCGGGGCAGGGGTGTTTCACCGCTGAGCAACCGCGAGGCGTGGCCGCTCAGGGCGTCGAGAAGGTCTTTGGGCGCGAGCATGGGAGAGTCCTGAATTGCAGTCGGCCCGCAGTGTATCACGCAGCAACGACGCTCCAGGTGGCCCCGGGTTGCACGTTTTTCGCGCATCTGGCCGGGCGCCAGCGCACTGTTTTTGTGCGTATCCCGGGTGCCGTTTTCCCGCATTCCCTGCCGGCTCGGGGCAAGAGACTGAAATCACTGATTTTTCCCGAGCTGGCAAGCTTTCTGCTTAGACCCTGGTGACCCATGCACTGATGCAGTCGCTGTGACGAATGCAGTGCGGCAGGCGGAGCGGGGAGTGTTTCGTCAGACAGCGGTTAGCTGGCGTCGGTCGGGCTGAGGAAGGCCGACGGTGCGTTACAAAGCCAGGCACTGCGCTTAGACTTGAGTCGGGTTTGTTTTCCTGGGGCAAGTCCACCAATTCGGGAGAGAGTTTCATGAAGCTAGTCACTGCCATCATCAAGCCGTTCAAGTTGGACGACGTGCGCGAGTCGCTGTCCGAGATCGGCGTGCAGGGCATTACCGTCACTGAAGTCAAAGGCTTCGGCCGGCAGAAGGGTCACACCGAGCTGTATCGCGGTGCGGAGTACGTGGTGGATTTCCTGCCCAAGGTGAAGATCGATGTCGCCATTGACGACAAGGATCTTGATCGGGTTATCGAGGCGATAACCAAGGCCGCCAACACCGGCAAGATCGGTGACGGCAAGATCTTCGTGGTCAATCTGGAACAGGCTATTCGCATCCGTACCGGCGAAACCGATACCGACGCAATCTAAGCCGCCAAACCCAACGCCCCAGGAGAAAACAATATGACTCTGCGTAAATTCGCAGGGCTAGGAGCCCTTTTGTCCCTCGTAATGCCAGGCCTGGCCATGGCGGCAGACGAAGCGGCGGCTCCAGTCCTCAACTCCGGCGATACCGCCTGGATGCTGACCTCCACAGCCCTGGTGCTGTTCATGACCATTCCTGGCCTGGCGCTGTTCTACGGCGGCATGGTGCGGTCGAAAAACATTCTTTCGGTAATGATGCAGTGCTTCGCCATTACCGGCCTGATCACTGTCCTGTGGTTCATCTACGGCTACAGCATGGCGTTCGACACCACCGGGATGGAAGCCGGCGTGGTCAACCTCAATTCCTTCGTGGGCGGTTTCTCCAAGGCCTTCCTGGCGGGCATCACCCCGGCCAGCCTGACCGGCCCGGCTGCGCTGTTCCCTGAAGCGGTGTTCGTCACCTTCCAGATGACCTTCGCCATCATCACTCCAGCGCTGATCGTCGGTGCCTTCGCCGAGCGGATGAAATTCTCCGCCATGCTGATCTTCATGGGCGTGTGGTTCACCCTGGTGTATGCGCCGATCGCCCATATGGTCTGGAGCGGTCCGGGCTCGCTGCTGGGCGACTGGGGCGTGCTGGACTTTGCCGGCGGCACCGTAGTGCACATCAACGCCGGTATCGCGGGCCTGGTGGCCTGCCTGGTGCTGGGCAAGCGCAAGGGTTTCCCGACCACGCCGATGGCGCCACACAACCTGGGTTACACCCTGATGGGCGCAGCCATGCTGTGGATCGGCTGGTTCGGCTTCAACGCCGGTTCCGCCGCTGCCGCCAACGGCACCGCCGGCATGGCCATGCTGGTCACGCAGATCGCGACGGCTGCCGCCGCCCTGGGCTGGATGTTTGCCGAGTGGATCACCCACGGCAAGCCTAGCGCGCTGGGCATCGCTTCGGGTGTGGTCGCAGGCCTGGTGGCAATCACTCCGGCTGCCGGTACCGTTGGCCCGATGGGCGCCCTGATCATCGGTCTGGCGGCCGGTGTGGTGTGCTTCTTCTGCGCCACCAGCCTCAAGCGCAAGCTGGGATATGACGATTCCCTGGACGCCTTTGGCGTGCACGGCATCGGCGGTATTCTCGGTGCGATCCTCACCGGTGTGTTCGCTGCTCCGTCCCTGGGTGGCTTCGGCACCGTGACCGATGTTGCCGCTCAGGTCTGGATCCAGGCCAAGGGCGTGGGTTTCACGGTGATTTACACCGCGATCGTCACCTTCATCATCCTCAAGGTTCTGGACGCGGTCATGGGGCTGCGGGTGAGCGAGGAAGAAGAGGCGGTCGGCCTCGATCTGGCACAACACAACGAGCGTGGTTACAACCTGTAATCGCGCAAGAAAAAAAGCCCGGCTCCGGCCGGGCATTTTTTTGCCTGATGTTTGTCATTGAGAAAGGCTGAAAGGATTTTCTGACAAGCATTGGCGTGTTTGCCGTGACGATTTCCGGCAGGGCAAATGCTTACACTAAAGCAGGATTATTCGGCGCTTTGTTTTTTCCCTGAGCGCGCTAGAATGCGCGCCGAAGCGTGGAGATCGGTATGTGGCAACAGACCCTGATTACCCTGCGGGCCAGGCCCCGGGGCTTTCATCTGGTGACGGACGAGTTGCTCGCCGGCCTGCCTGAGTTGAAGGCATGTCGGGTTGGTCTGCTGCATCTGTGGCTGCAACATACCTCGGCCTCGTTGACCATCAACGAGAACGCCGATCCGGCGGTACGGCGTGACTTCGAGCGTTACTTCAACACCCTGGTGCCTCAAGGCATGGCCGGGTACGAACATAACGACGAAGGCGCGGATGACCTGCCGGCGCACTTCAAGGCCAGTTTGCTAGGCTGTCAGCTGACTTTGCCGGTAGCGGCGGGGCGTCTGGCGTTGGGCATCTGGCAAGGCGTTTATCTGGGCGAGCATCGCGATCATGGCGGTGCTCGCAAAGTCCTTGCCACCTTGCACGGTGATAAGGCATAAGCCGCTGAGTATCAGTGGACGTTGATTTTTTTCCAGCGGCCTTCGACAGTCGGCACAGCTGGGCTATAACTAATCTGCTTTTCGCAAGTCATGAGGTAGAACATGAGCGACGATGATCTGGAAAACGACGACCTCGAAGTAGGTGACGAAGACGAAACCGAAGAAGGTCTTGAAGCGGCCGCCGACGATGTGGCGGAAGACGATGGCAGTGATGTTCCTGCTCCAACCGCCAAAGGCAAGGCCAAGGCTGCCGTCTCGGTAGACGAGCTGCCGAGTGTAGAAGCCAAGAACAAGGAGCGTGATGCACTGGCGCGTGCCATGGAAGAGTTCCTGGCCCGTGGCGGCAAAGTGCAGGAAGTCGAGGCCAACGTGGTCGCCGATCCGCCCAAGAAGCCTGATAACAAGTACGGCAGCCGGCCTATCTGAGCCTTGCACCTTGCTTGCTGAAAAAGCCCGCCGTCGCTGCGGGCTTTTTCATGGGCACCCTTCTCGGAAACGGCCCCGAGCGCCGGCGCTTGCTGTAGGAGCGAGCTTGCTCGCGAAAGCGCCGGTTCAGGCGCCGCGATGCCAGCGGGCAAGCAGCCCGGGTAGTTCAATCAGGCTGCGGATCTCGGCGTCTGGCGCGCGTTCGGCTTCCCAGGTCTTGCCGTTGGGATTGAACCAGATCGCACGCAGCCCTGCCTGCTGTGCGCCGGCAATGTCATCCCCCGGGTGGTCGCCGATATGCACGGCGGTGTCGGCAGTCGCTTCGCCACGCTGCAAGGCTTCGTGGAACAGCCGGGCGTCGGGCTTGGCGATGCCGATGTCCTCGGCGCACAGCGCGAACTTGAAATAGTCCGCCAGGCCCAGGCGGCGCACGTCGGCGTTGCCGTTGGTGACCACGCCAAGGGCGAAGTGATTGGCCAGGGCTTCCAGGGTCGGCTGGACTTCTGGAAAGATCTCCAGCTGATGCCGGGCATGCAGGAAAACTTCAAAACTCTGGTCGGCCAACTGGTTGGCCTGGGCATGGTCATACCCGGCTTCTTCCAGGGCATGAAACAGCACCTGGCGGCGCAGGGCGCTGATCCTGTGCTTGAGGTTCGGCTGGGCGAGCAGCACCCGCTCGCGAATGGTCCACAGATGCTCCACCGGCACGCCTCCGAGATTGGGTGCGTGTTCGGTCAGCCACTGGCGCAGGGTGGCTTCGGCACTGACGATGACCGGGGCGGTATCCCACAGGGTGTCGTCGAGGTCGAAGGTGATCAGCTTGATGGTCATTACTCACCGCCTTTGTTGCGTTTGGCCCGTGGGTGGGCGCTGTCGTAGACCGCCGCCAGGTGCTGGAAGTCCAGGTGGGTGTAGATCTGCGTGGTCTTGATGTCCGAATGCCCCAGCAGCTCCTGCACGGCGCGCAGGTCCTGGGAGGATTCCAGCAAATGGCTGGCAAAGGAATGGCGCAACATGTGCGGGTGCAGGTTCTGCCCCAGTTCGCGCTCGCCGGCGGCCTTGACCCGCAGCTGGATGGCCCGCGGCCCCAGGCGCCGGCCCTTCTGGCTGACGAACAGGGCACCATCAGGCGGGTTGCTCAGGGCGCGCAGGGGGAGCCATTGCTCCAGGGCTGACCGAGCCTTTCTGCCCACCGGCAGGACCCGGGTCTTGCTGCCCTTGCCATGGACCTGCACCAGGCCGTCCGCCAGGTCCAGCTGATCGAGGTTGAGGCTGGTCAGTTCGGAAAGGCGCAGGCCGCAGGAGTAGAAAAGTTCGAGAATCGCCTGGTCGCGGTGGGCCAGGAAGTCGTCTTCAACGGCGCCATCGAGCAACTGCAGGGTGCGGTCGGTGTCCAGGGTCTTGGGCAGGCGTCGTTCGCCCTTGGGCGGCGCCAGGCCGTTGGCCGGGTCGTGAGTGCACAAGCCTTCGCGGTTCAGGTAGTGGTAGAGCCCGCGTACCGCTGACAGCAGGCGCGCCAGGCTGCGGGACGACTGGCCCTGCTGGTGCAGGCGGGCAATCAGGCTGCGCAGGCCCTGGATGTCCAGGTCGGTCCAGCTGCGCACCTGCATTTTCTCGCAGAACCCCAGTACCTTCTCGAGGTCGCGCCGGTAGGCTTGCAGGGTGTGGGGCGACACCTGGCGCTCACTGCGCAGATGCGCGCAGTAGGCGTCCAGCTGTTGTTGCATGGTCAGCGTACCGAGCGCAGCGAGTGGGTGAAGCGCGGCAGAACGCGGCCGGTGACTTCGGCGATGTAGTTGAGGAACAGGGTGCCCACCGAGCTCTTGTAGTGCTGCGGATCACGGCTGGCGATCGCCAGTACGCCATGCATGCCCTGATGCGCCAGGGCCACCACAGCGGTAGAGCCGATCTGCTTGCGCTGCTCTTCGCCGAAAAGGAAATCCAGCTCGTGTTCGCGCAGGCTGCCGCTGACGCTCTTGCCTTCGGACAACAGGCCGCCGATGGCGCCCTGGGCTTCGGCGGCGGAGACCCAGCGACCCACCGGCATGGCGCTGTCGCTGAACAGGATCAGGCTGACGAAGGGCACCTGGAAATCCTGGCGCAGGCTGTCTTCGACGCTCATCACCACTTCTTCCAGGCTGGTGGCGTCCATCAGCGCGAGGATCAGGCGGCGGGTCTTGTCGAACAGCCGGTCGTTGTCCCGGGCCACGTCCATCAGCTGCGACAGGCGATGGCGCATCTCGATGTTGCGCTCGCGCAGGATCTTCATCTGCCGCTCCACCAGCGATACGGTGTCGCCGCGCTGATGGGGAATGCGCAAGGCCGGGAGCAGTTCATCGTGGTCGACGAAGAAGTCCGGATGGGCCTCCAGGTAGGCGGCGACGGCTGCCGCCTCCAGGTTTTCGGACGGTGATTGGTCGGGCGTTTCGGCAGGAACCTGCGGCTGATCAGTCATGGATTTCGCTCACTTAAAGACGCACCTGTCCTTCGTATACGCGCACTGCCGGGCCGGTCATCATCACCGGTTGGCCAGGGCCTGCCCATTCAATGGACAGGCGCCCGCCCGGCAGGTCGATCAATAGGGGCGAATCCATCCACCCCTGGCTGATCGCGGCCACAGCAGCAGCGCAGGCGCCGGTGCCGCAGGCCTGGGTTTCCCCGGCGCCGCGTTCCCAGACCCGCAGTTGCGCGCGCTGGCGGTCCAGGACCTGGAGAAAACCGACGTTGACCCGCGCCGGGAAGCGCGGGTGGTGTTCGATCTTCGGACCCAGCTCGTGCACCGGCGCGCTGTTGATGTCATCCACCCGCAACACGGCGTGGGGGTTGCCCATGGACACCGCGGCCAACTGCACCTGGCGGCCATCGACGTCCAGGGTGTAGCTGTCGGCCTGGGCCGGCGCCTGGAACGGAATGTCCGCCGGTACCAGGCGCGGCGCGCCCATGTTGACGCTGATCTGGCCGTCGTTGCGGATATCCAGCTCGATCACGCCGCTCTTGGTCTCGACGCGGATCTGGCGCTTGGTGGTCAGGCGCTTGTCCAGCACGAAGCGGGCAAAGCAGCGTGCACCATTGCCGCACTGTTCCACTTCGGAGCCGTCGGAGTTGAAGATCCGGTAGCGGAAATCCACATCCGGGTTGCTCGGGGCCTCGACGATCAGCAACTGATCGAAGCCGATCCCGGTATTGCGATCACCCCATTGTTTGGCGTGCTTGGGCAGAATATGCGCGTGCTGGCTGACCAGGTCGAGAACCATGAAGTCATTGCCCAGGCCGTGCATCTTGGTAAAACGCAGCAGCATGGTCTTACTCCGGCAGCAGGCTTTCGCCAGCGAATAACTCGGCTACCGTCTCGCGGCGACGTACTTCAACAGCCTGGTCACCATCGACCAGTACTTCTGCGGCACGGCCGCGGGTGTTGTAGTTCGAGCTCATGACGAAACCATAGGCACCAGCGGAATGCACCGCCAGCAGGTCACCCTCGGCCAGGGCCAGGGTGCGTTCCTTGGCGAGGAAGTCGCCAGTTTCACAGATCGGGCCGACGATGTCGTAGGTACGGGGTTCGGCATCTCGCGGGCGCACGGCGCTGACATCCATCCAGGCCTGGTACAGCGCCGGGCGGATCAGGTCGTTCATGGCGCCGTCGACGATGGCGAAATCCTTGTGTTCGGTGTGCTTGAGGTATTCGACCCGGGTCAGCAGGACGCCGGCGTTGGCCACGATGAAGCGGCCCGGTTCGAATACCAGGGCCAGGTCGCGACCGTCCAGGCGCTCGCGCACGGCCTTGACGTAGTCGGCGGCCAGCGGTGGCTCTTCGTCGCGATAGCGCACGCCCAGGCCGCCACCCAGATCGATGTGGCGCAGGTAGATGCCGCATTCACCGAGGCGGTCCACCAGGTCCAGCAGGCGGTCGAGGGCGTCGATGAAGGGTGCCAGGGTGGTCAGTTGCGAGCCGATATGGCAGTCGACACCGACGATTTCCAGGTTCGGCAGCTGCGCGGCGCGGATGTACACGTCCTCGGCGGTGGCAATGTCGATGCCGAACTTGTTTTCCTTGAGCCCGGTAGAGATATACGGGTGGGTACCGGCATCCACGTCCGGATTGACCCGCAGCGAGACCGGTGCACGAACGCCCAGCTCGGCCGCTACCAGCTGCAGGCGCTCCAGCTCTTCGGCGGACTCGACGTTGAAGCAGTGGACGCCGACTTCCAGGGCACGACGCATGTCGTCACGGGTCTTGCCAACACCGGAGAAGACAATCTTGTCGGCTTGCCCGCCCGCAGCCAGGACCCGCTCCAGCTCGCCCCGGGAGACGATGTCGAAACCGGCGCCCAGGCGCGCCAGGACATTCAGTACGCCCAGGTTGGAGTTGGCTTTTACCGCGAAGCAGACCAGGTGCGGCATGCCGGCCAGGGCCTGGGCATAGGCCTGGTACTGGGCTTCGATGTGCGCACGGGAATAGACGTAGGTGGGCGTACCGAAACGTTCGGCAATGGCGGACAGGGCTACGCCTTCCGCGAACAGCTCCCCGTCGCGGTAGTTAAAAGCGTCCATGGTTTGCCCTTAGTAGGTGTCGTGCTTGTGCGACTGCGATTGCGACTTCGCCTGCTCTTCAGGGGATTTGCTGTCATCAGGCAGGTACAGCGGGCCTTTCTGGCCGCAGGCGGTAACGAGGCAAGCAACCGCGACGAGCGCAGCAAGGGAAGAGATCAGGCGCTTCATGGCGAAATCCTTGAGAATGCGTAAATTGCGCCCGAGTATACCGGCCACCCGGCAGCTTGCCTATGCAGCGTAACTCCCGTCCAGCGGGCCTTTGCCAAGGCCCGGCCGGTGGCTTTGGTCGGGCGGTCGTGCAATGGGCGTCGCATTTATTTCCTCGTTCGGTATCCTTTGCATTCGCCGGGGAGCGCCCGTATCTTGCGGCGCTTGAGCGTGAGTAGACACTTTTCGAGGTTCCCGCAATGAGTTTGACTGAAGCCCGTTTTCACGACCTGGTGGATGCCACCCAGCAGACGCTGGAGGATATTTTCGATGAGAGCGACCTGGACATCGACCTGGAAAGCTCGGCCGGGGTGCTCACCGTCAAGTTCGACAACGGCAGCCAGGTGATCTTTAGTCGCCAGGAGCCTTTGCGCCAACTCTGGCTGGCCGCGCGTTCGGGTGGTTTCCACTTCGACTACGACGAGGAAAGCGAGCGCTGGATGTGCGACAAGAGCGAAGAGCAGTTGGGGGAAATGCTGGAACGCATTGTCCTGGAGCAGGCCGACATCAAGCTTGAGTTCGAAGGGCTCTGATACCGTGACCCAGCCCGCCCCGGCCCGACCGCCCAAGCCGCTCTACAGCAACGTCAGCCCGGCGGTGAGTTCACCGTGCATCAGCCTTTGTCGCCTCGATGAGGAGAAGGTCTGTCGCGGCTGTTTTCGCCATGTGGAGGACATCCGTGAATGGCGTTCGGCCGATGATCAGCGCCGGCGAGTGATCTGCGCCCAGGCGCTGCAGCGCAAACAGAGTGCGGCGGCAGGCGAGATTTAGCTTCGTACTCGTACGGTTTGTTTATTCAGTGTGCTGTGATAGTGTCCAGCTTCGCCTCGCTACATCGAGGCCGGTGAGAACCCCGTCTTATTTGGCGGGGTTTTGCTTTTTTGTGCAGAAAAAATAGGAGTCAGCCAGGATCATGAGTACTGCACCATCCATCATCCTTACCCGCCTTGACGTGCAACGTCTGGAGCGCCTGATCGACAGTCTGGACGACTCGCTGCCAGGTGTCATTGCACTGCAAACCGAGTTGGATCGTGCCGAAACGCTGGTGGGTCACGATGAAGTACCGGCCGGTGTCGTAACCATGAATTCGCGTGTGCACTGCCGTGAAGAAAGCAGCGGCAAGGACTACCACCTGACCCTGGTGTATCCACAGGACGCCAACGCCGACGAAGGCAAGATTTCCATCCTGGCACCGGTGGGCAGCGCTCTGCTGGGCCTGCAGGTAGGCCAGTACATCGACTGGCCGGCTCCGGGTGGCAAGACCTTGAAGCTGACCCTGCTGGAAGTTGAATACCAGCCGGAAGCCGCAGGCGACTACCACCTCTGATCCTTGGCTAGACCTGCTCGAGCGCGTCGTTCAGTGCGCGCTCCAGGCTGGCCTTGTAGCGCAGATACAGGATGCTCGGGCTTTGCACGTCACCGAGCAGCCCTGAAAGATCCAGGTCAGTGATGTAGCAGCGATAGCGCTCTGTTTCATGGCGCTGCCCGACGATTTCCTGGGCCACCGCGGCGAACAGTTGATCGCCATATTCCAGATCGGAAAACTCCCGTTGATTGCAGTACAGCGAGACCTGCACCTGGCCCGGTGCGGCCTTGCCGATGATCGCCTGTACGTCATAGAAGGCTTTGTCCACCGGCGTCGGTGGGGCTGGCCGCGGCTCTACCCGACGTGCGCGGCCCGTGCCTGAGGGCAGAATCTGCAAGTAGAGTGTGTCCAAAGGTTTCTCGGGCTGGTTGCTGTCCATCGGCAGCAGCGCCTCGCGGCGGTAGAGAATCGACTGCAGGAAGCGCTGCAGGGGCACCAGCAGGCTGTGTTCGTCGTGATAGGGCAGGGTCTGCTGCCACAGCGCGTTGTACTCATCGAGCACGTAAATCTCCGCGTGCTCGTCGATGATCCGATAGAACACCTGGATGCAGTCCGGTTGGCCCATGGGCAGGATCAGCGCCAGGTCGTGGTCTTCCAGGGCCATCGGGTCAAGGTGCAGTGGGCTGTAGCGGCTCTGCTCCTGCCCCAGGTACTCCAGCAATGCGGCAGGGGTTGCCATGGCCCGGTGCCGAACCTGCCCGGGCACCAGTTCAAGCACGTGGTAGTGCTGCTGCACCTGGATCAGGTAGCGGTAGTTGAGCTGGCTGAGCAACAGGTTGTGCGCGGTTTCGAACAGTTCTTCCACCCGGCGGGCAATGAATTGCGCGCGGTTGTGACAGAAGCAGCGTACCCGCAGCCGCGGCTGCGTGCCGCCCGGCAGATTGTTCAGGTAGTCCCGCAGGCAGTCGAGCAGCGCATGCTCGGCGTCGTAGCGGCCGACCATTACCTCGTTCCAGCTATTGAGGGTGACCTGATCCAGGGTCAGCACCAGATTCTCGCGTACCCCGGCATAGCTCAGGGAGTCGGTGCGCTCGGTGGTCATCAGAATGTTCAGGTCGCGGTGGTGCTTGAGGGGGTCGACCCCGACGTTCACCAGGATCAGCACCTCGCCGGGCACGGCGGCGTGCAGCAACTGTTCCTCGCTGACCGTCGTCAAAGGCAGTGGCACGGTCTGCTGCAGGCTGCCCAGCAGGTTGAACAGTTCGAATTCGCTCAGGTCGCTGCTGCCCGGGTGCAGGGCCAGGCGGGTACTGCTGTCGATCACGCCGTTGCGATGGCACCAGGTAAGCAGCTCCAGCAGCTCGCGACTGCGCTTGATCGGGGCGAAATGCTCCCACTCCAGGGCGGTCAGGCTGCCGTTGTACAGCCCCCAATGGTTCTGTCCGGGTTCCTTCTTGTTCGGCGACTGCACCAGGGTCAGGGTGTCTTCAGCCAGGTCCGGGGCGATGCCGGGGTTGATGAACTCGATCTTCCCGGCCTTGCGCTCGAAGGCCGCGTACAGGCGCCGGCCCAGGACATTCAGGTCACGCTTGTTGATCAGGCTGGCGGCCTGCTCGGTGCGGGCGAACTGGGTCAGGAAGCGATAGCTGTAGTTGAGCTCGTTGACCAGGGCCCGGCGCTCGCTGCTGACCTGGCGCACCTTCCACTGGCTGCGGCTGTCCAGCAAGGCCAGTTGGCGTTGGTCCCAGCCCCATTCACTGGCCAGGCGCTCCAGTAGAGCGCGCTGCCAGTTCGGGCTGCGGGTGGCGTTGCCGACGGTAAGCTTGCGGTTGACCTTGAGGTACAGGCTGCGCCGTACCAGCTCCAGGCGCTCCGGCTCGCCGCGAGCCTTGAGGTATTCCTCGATGCGCCGGTAGACCACGATGTAGGGGTCCAGCTCATCCAGGTCCAGGCGGTTGGCAAACACCGCCTGCTTGAAGCGCAGGCTCAGGCACTGGACCTTGGGATGCTCGCTGGCATAGACCTCGATCAGCAGCAGCTTGAGTACGGACTTGTAGGGCGACTCGATGCCCTTGAACAGTTGCCACAGCCCGGCGCCGATGAACTCGCCGGGCGGAATGCGTGCCATGTGGCCCAGGTCGAGGTTTTCCTCGGCGGGGACAAAGCGCTTGGACAGCAGGGTGTCGATGTACTGTTCGTAACGGCGTTCTTCGTACACCGGTACCAGCCACCACAACGGCGTGCGCCCGGCCAGCCAGATCGCGGTGCGGTAGAACTCGTCCAGCAGCAGGTAGTGCTGGGTGGTGCCGCAGTCGTCCGAACTCAGCTGAGTGTCCCGCTCCCCGCGGACAAAGCGGTTGGGGTCGATCAGGAAAAAATGAGCTTCAGCGCCCTGGCCGGCCGCCCAGCTCTCCAGCAATTGGCACTTCTTCTGCAACTCGGCCAGCTCGTTTTCGCCCAGATCCGGCGCATGGCACACCCACACGTCCATGTCGCTCTGGTCTGCCTGGGCCAGGGTCCCCAGGCTGCCCATGAGAAACAGGCCATGAATCGGCCGTGGCGGGTTGCCGTGGCGCGGCTTGTAGGAAAACGATCGGGTCAGGCGCTGGGCTTCGGCCAGGGCCTGGGGGGCGGGTTCGTAGCAGGAAAGCCCCGCCGGGGTGGCTCCGGATACATAACCGGGCAACAACGGGTGATTGACGTGAAAGAACAGCGGCAACAGGTTGAGGACCAACTGCTGGCGTGTCGACAGCCCTTCCATTGCCCGGGCCATGCGCCCTTCATTGAGCTTCAGGAAACGCGCACGCAGTTGGCTGAGAATCTTGCGATCGATTCCTTCATCCAGATCGGGACGGATTTCATGGGTATGGGGCATTTCAAGCGGAGCTCGAACGTGGCGGTATTGAAGACGGCGAGCAGTTTACCGTCAGACAGGGCTCAGCCTTAAACTGATTTTATTTTTTGACGCCAGATTTCTAGCGTATTCAGAAGGAGGCGCCTACGGAATCCGACAGACGGGAACCCCGCAGGCCGATGCAGGTTGTTCAGGCGACTTCTTTGACGTTCAGGATGGTCAGCAGGCCCTGGGCATGTTCAGCGGCGTCCCGCCCGAGGCTGGTCAGATAGCCTCCATCGGGTTGGGTGATCAGTTCCTTGTCAAACAGGCGTTGGGCGGCGGCGATGGCAGAAGGGGCGGCGGTCTGATGGATTTTCAGGCCTTCCTGGGAGTTGTCTAGGTTGAAGAGTGCAAGGATTTCCAGTTCGGCAACCAACTCAGGGGTATACGACATAAGGACTCCAGACTTTCTAGGAATTAGAGGTCAGCGTTCTTAAGGTGAACGCAGAAAGGCGGCGTGTCCAGCGTTCGCTGAGGAGTTTTATCCCCGGGTGCAGCGGTATTTGGCCGCAGGGTGGTGGCAGTGTAGTCGGGGCGCGAGGCAGGGGCGGGAAAGAGTGCCGGAGCCTGCGCTCCGGCAGCGCGGTGTCACTGCTTTTCGGGAGGCAGTTCCGGCAGGGCGCGAAGGGCGGCTTCGTACCATTGGGTGTCGAAGGCGCGGTCCTGTTCGAGGATGGCGTCGATCTCGATCGCCAGTACATGGGCCATCAGATTGAGGATTTCCTCGCGCTCGTAGCCCACCAGGGTGAGCTTGTTGAACGTGGCCTTGGCCGCTGGTGGGTTGTCGCTTTCGATCTGGTTCTCGATCGCTTCGATCAGGGTATTTTCGGCGAACTCTTCTTCGTCGGTGTCGATATCGGTTGGCTCGCTCATGGCAGGCTCCTCAAGGAAAGGTCGCCAGTTTACTCGTATTCAGCGGCTCGATGCTGCTGGCCAGAGTGGGATTAACCTTCTATAAAAAACCCCTGCCAACCCCTGCATGGCCTGGAGGCTACGGGATGTTCAAGCTCTATGGGTTCGCCATCAGCAACTACTACAACATGGTCAAGCTGGCCTTGCTGGAGAAGGGGCTGCCTTTCGAAGAGGTGCTGTTCTACGCCGGCCAGAGCCCCGAGGCGCTGGCTATCAGCCCTCGGGGCAAGGTTCCGGTACTGGAGGTGGAGCAGGGCTTCATCAGCGAAACCAGTGCGATTCTCGATTACCTGGAGCAGGTGCGGCCGGCGCCGGCGCTGTTGCCGAAGGATGCGTTCGAACGTGCCCAGGTGCTGGCACTGGCCAAGGAGATCGAACTGTACATAGAGCTGCCGGCCCGGGCCTGTTTCCCTGAAGCGTTCTTCGGCGCGACCCTGCCCGAGGCGATCAAGGAGAGGGCCGGGATCGAATTGCTACAAGGCTTTGCCGCATTGCGCCGGCATGCCCGGTTCGCCCCTTATGTAGCGGGCGCCAGCCTGAGTGTGGCGGACCTGTATTTTCAGTACAGCGTGAACCTTGCCCTGATAGTCGGGGACAAGTTGTTCGGAATCGATTTTTTGGCCGAGATGCCCGAGGCCCGGGCCTTGCTCGAGCGCCTGGAGCAGACCCCCAACGCTCGGCGCATCGCCGCTGACAAGGCGGCACTGATGGCCGCCAGAAGGTCAGGGCGCTAGGAACCTGCTCGCACCGGCAGAGGATGCCGGTGTGGGCAGGCTCGCAAGGGCTTAGCGGCTGGCCAGCAGGGCCTGGCCGCGGGCCACTGCCGCCCGGACCTGGGCCGGTGCGGTGCCGCCGATGTGGTTACGGGCATTCACCGAGCCTTCCAGGGTCAGCACGGCGAACACGTCCTGTTCTATCTGGTCGCTGAACTTGCGCAGCTCTTCCAGGCTCATTTCCGCCAGGTCCTTGCCGGTTTCCACGCCGTACTTCACCGCATGGCCGACGATTTCGTGACAGTCGCGGAACGGCAGGCCACGGCGTACCAGGTAGTCCGCCAGGTCGGTGGCGGTGGAAAAACCGCGCAGGGCCGCCTCGCGCATGATGGCGTGCTTGGGCTTGATGGCCGGGATCATATCGGCGAAGGCCCGCAGCGAATCGCGCAGGGTATCGGCGGCGTCGAACAGTGGTTCCTTGTCTTCCTGGTTGTCCTTGTTGTAGGCCAGGGGCTGGCCTTTCATCAGGGTCAATAGGCCCATCAGCGCGCCGAATACCCGGCCGCTCTTGCCCCGTACCAGTTCCGGCACGTCGGGGTTTTTCTTTTGCGGCATGATCGAGCTGCCGGTGCAAAAGCGGTCCGGCAGGTCGATGAACTGGAATTGCGCGCTGGTCCACAGCACCAGCTCTTCGGAAAACCGCGACAGGTGCATCATCGCCACGCTGGCAGCGGCGCAGAATTCAATGGCGAAGTCCCGGTCCGAAACGCTGTCCAGGGAGTTGCCGCCCACGGCTTCGAAGCCCAGCAACTGGCAGGTCAGCTCGCGGTCGATCGGGTAGGTGGTGCCAGCCAGCGCGGCGCTGCCCAGGGGCATGCGGTTGGTGCGCTTGCGGCAGTCCACCAGGCGCTCGTAGTCACGGCTGAGCATCTCGAACCAGGCCAGCATGTGGTGGCCGAAGGTCACCGGTTGGGCGGTCTGCAAGTGGGTGAAGCCCGGCATGATGCTCTCGGCTTCACGCTCGGCCAGCTCCAGCAGGCCTTTTTGCAGGCGGGTGATTTCACCGAGGATCAGGTCGATCTCGTCCCGCAGCCACAGGCGGATGTCGGTGGCCACCTGGTCGTTGCGGCTGCGGCCGGTGTGCAGTTTCTTGCCGGTGATGCCGATGCGGTCGGTCAGGCGCGCTTCGATGTTCATGTGCACGTCTTCGAGGTCCACGCGCCAGTCGAAATGGCCAGCCTCGATCTCGCCCTGGATGGTCTTCAGGCCGTCGATGATGCTGTCGCGCTCGGCATCGGTGAGCACGCCGACCTTGGCCAGCATGGTGGCGTGGGCGATGGAGCCCATGATGTCATGGCGATACAGGCGCTGGTCGAAAGTGACAGAGGCGGTGAAGCGGGCGACGAAGGCGTCGACGGGTTCACTGAAGCGGCCGCCCCAGGACTGATTGGTCTTGTCAGTGCTCATGAATTCGCTCGTGATCTGCTGAAGGAAGATGGCGTGAAAAACAGGCGCCGATAATAACAGGGTTGCCCGGGCTGTCGCTGGCGCTGGTCGGCAGCTTTTTTCTGCGCCGGACACCTGGGTGGCTTGTCGCCGGCCTCGGGGGCGCAGAGACTGAGGTCGGCGCAGTCGTAGGTGCTTCTTGCGAGGTGAGCGCCTTGAGTGCGGAAGGTGATATCGGTCAAACGATATTTATCGATTGAGCAATATCGTCTTGGCAACCGTCTACAGTTGGACAGGAGGACCGGCACAATTGCGTAACACCCCTCGCGTGTTCGCAGTGGGCCCCTCCAGCAAGTTCACACCGCACAGGGCCAGGCAATCCGTCCACCAAACGAGACGGGTGCGGGCAGGGTGGGCGGCGACCACAATCACGAGGGGGGCTTTGTGTTGAATACCAGCATTCCCTGCGACGTCGTCGCGCATCAGCCGACCTTGAGCGGTATCGGGCAGGCACGGGCAAATATTGGTGCCCGACTTGCGGCACTTTTTGGCCTTCGCACTAGTCTTAGCGTGGATCGCGGTGACGGACGTCACTCCACCTGTCTACGCTATCCTTGTGCGAGACTCACGCAGGAATCCAGCGCAATATGAATGTCCTGATCGTTGATGACGAACCCCTAGCCCGCGAGCGCCTGAGCCGGATGGTCAGTGAGCTCGAGGGATACAGTGTCCTGGAGCCTAGCGCCACCAATGGCGAAGAGGCGTTGAGCCTGATCGACAGCCTGAAGCCGGATATCGTCTTGCTCGACGTCCGCATGCCAGGGCTGGACGGTCTGCAGGTCGCCGGCAAGCTGTGCGAGCGCGAGACGCCTCCGGCGCTGGTGTTCTGCGCTGCGCCGGACGAATTCGCCCTGGAGGCCTTCGATGCCAGCGGCGTCGTCCACCTGGTCAAGCCAGTGCGCTCCGAGCTGTTGCTGGAGGCCTTGAAAAAGGCCGAGAAGCCCAACCGTGTACAACTGGCGGCACTGACCCGGCCCGCGGCCGAAAGCGGTAACGGCCCGCGCAGCCATATCAGCGCCCGTACGCGCAAAGGCATCGAGCTTATCCCCCTAGCCCAGGTGGTGTATTTCATCGCCGACCATAAATACGTGACCCTGCGCCACGAGGGCGGCGAGGTGCTTCTGGATGAGCCCCTGAAGGCTCTGGAAGATGAATTCGGCGACCGCTTTGTGCGTATCCACCGCAATGCGCTGGTGGCCCGCGAGCGTATCGAGCGTCTGCAGCGCACACCGTTGGGGCACTTCCAGTTGTACCTCAAGGGCCTCAATGGCGATGCGCTGATTGTCAGCCGGCGGCATGTGGCGGGCGTGCGCAAGATGATGCAACAGCTCTAGGCCAGGGTTTGACCCCTGCAATGGGTGAAGCCTGGCGTCGGGAGGAGGCTAGGTTTCTGATACAAGTCAAAGCTGATTTGGTTGAGCTGTTATTATCTGCCGTATCTATTCAGTACGGATTGATCCATGTCCTCTCGCGAAATCCGCATCGCTACCCGCAAAAGTGCTCTGGCCTTGTGGCAGGCCGAATACGTCAAAGCCCGTCTGCAAGAGGCCCATCCGGGTCTTGTCGTGACCCTGGTGCCCATGGTCAGCCGCGGCGACAAACTATTGGACTCGCCCTTGTCGAAAATCGGTGGCAAGGGTCTGTTCGTCAAGGAACTGGAAACCGCGCTGCTGGAAAACCAGGCTGATATCGCCGTGCACTCGATGAAAGATGTGCCCATGGACTTCCCCGAAGGCCTGGGTCTGTTCTGCATCTGCGAGCGCGAAGACCCGCGTGATGCCTTTGTTTCCAACACCTACGCCAGCCTCGACGAGTTGCCTGAAGGCAGCGTGGTGGGCACCTCCAGCCTGCGCCGTCAGGCTCAGTTACTGACCCGTCGCCCCGACCTGCAGATCCGTTTTCTGCGGGGCAACGTCAATACCCGTCTGGCCAAGCTGGATGCCGGCGAATACGACGCCATCATCCTTGCGGCCGCCGGTTTGATCCGCCTCGGATTCGAGGATCGCATCAGTTCCTCCATCAGTGTCGACGACAGCCTGCCCGCCGGTGGCCAGGGCGCCGTCGGCATCGAATGCCGCAGTGCCGATATTGAAATCCACGCTTTGCTGGCCCCCCTGCATCACGCCGACACGGCCAGCCGGGTAACCGCCGAGCGCGCACTGAACAAGCACCTCAACGGTGGTTGCCAGGTGCCGATTGCCTGCTATGCGGTGCTGGAAGGCGAGCAGATCTGGCTGCGCGGCCTAGTGGGCGAGCCTAGCGGCGGCCTGCTGCTCAGCGCCGAAGCTCGTGGCCCTCGCGCATCGGCCGCCGAGCTGGGTGTGCAAGTGGCGGATGCCCTGCTGGCCCAGGGCGCCGATGACATTCTGCGCGCGGTCTACGGCGAGGCGGGCGAGGAGTGACTGGCTGGCGCCTGCTGCTGACCCGGCCGGCCGAGGACTGCGCCGCGCTGGCGGCGATCCTGGCGCAGTCCGAGATCTTGAGCAGTAGCCTGCCATTGCTGGAAATCCAGGCGTTGCCGGTCAGTGACTCGCAGCGGGCTACCCTGCTGGCATTCGACCAGTACTGTGCGGTGATTGTGGTCAGCAAGCCGGCGGCGCATCTTGGCCTGGAGCTGTTGCGCCATTATTGGCCGCAACCACCAGACCAGGCCTGGTTCACCGTAGGCGCCGCTACCGCGCAGATCCTTGCGGATGCCGGCTTGCCAGTGGCCTATCCCCAGCAGGGCGATGACAGTGAAGCCTTGCTTGAACTTCCCCAATTGCGCGAGGCCATCCGCCGGCCTGATCCGCGGGTGTTGATCGTGCGCGGGGAGGGTGGGCGCGAGCTGCTCTCTGAGCGCTTGCGCGCCCTAGGTGCTAGTGTCGATTATCTGGAACTCTACCGCCGCTGCCTGCCGCACTACGCCGAAGGCGCGTTGCTTCAGCGGATTGAAGTGGAACGCTTGAACGGGCTGGTGGTCAGCAGTGGACAAGGTTTCAGCCACTTGCGGCAGCTGGCGGGGCCCGCCTGGCCGCAACTGGCGAAGATGCCGTTGTTTGTTCCAAGCCCCCGGGTCGCCGACATGGCGCACGCCGCAGGGGCGGAAAAAGTTGTGGATTGTCGCGGCGCCAGTGCCGCGGCTTTGCTAACGGCGTTACGGGAGCAACCCGTGCCCGTTCTCTAAACGCAAAGGATGGATACGTGAGCGAAACAGCCTTGCCTAAAGATGAAGCCCAGCCGGTGCCCGAGACACCTGCTGAACCCACGAAACCAACCGTTGAGCGTCGTGGCAACGGGTTGGCAATTCTGGCCCTGCTGCTGGGGGCGGCGGGCGTCGCCGTTGGTGGCTGGGGGATCTGGCAGGTGCGCCACCTGCAAGCCAATAACCAGCAGCAGTTCAGTCAGTTGCAGGCCCTGGGGGATCAGGCCCAGAGTCTCAAGCTCAGCGAACAGCGCTTGAGCGAACGCCTGGAACAACTGCCCGCGGCCGATGAGCTGGAAGACCGGCGGCGTCTGGTGGCCCAGTTGCAGGGTGACCAGCAGCGCCTGAACCAGCGCCTGGAAACCGTACTGGGCGCCAGCCGCAAGGACTGGCGCCTGGCAGAAGCCGAGCACCTGTTGCGCCTGGCCAGCCTGCGTCTTTCGGCGCTGCAGGACATCAGCAGCGCTAGGGCCCTGGTCCAGGGCGCCGACGATATCCTGCGGGAACAGAACGACCCGGGAGCCTTCGCAGCCCGCGAGCAGTTGGCCAAGAGCCTGGCGGCCCTGCGCAGCACCGAGCAGCCGGACCGCACCGGGCTGTTCCTGCAACTGGGGGCCTTGCGTGACCAGGTGCTGGAACTGAGCGCCGTGGCTCCGGAGTACAAGGACCGCGGTGAATCGCTGCTCGGCCTGACAGCCGATGGTGACGGCGCCAGCCGCTGGGCCCAGTGGTGGGATCAGATCTCGCGCTATTTCCGCATCGACTTCAACGCCGACAAGAACATCCGTCCCTTGCTGGCCGGTCAGGGCCTGACCCAAGTGCGCCTGGCCCTGAGCCTGGCGCTGGAGCAGGCGCAGTGGGCTGCCCTGAACGGCCAGGCCGCGGTCTATACCCAGGCGTTGACCGAAGCCCGCGACGTGCTCACCGGCAACTTCAATCAGGACAACCCGCAAAGCAAGATCATGCTCGAGCGCCTGGCCGAGCTGAGCAAGCAGCCGGTGACGGTCGTCACCCCGGACCTGGCCAAGACCTTGAGTACGGTCCAGGCCTACCTGGAGCGGCGTAACCTGAATGTCGAAGAGTCGGTCAAGCCTCTGGCCAAACCTGCGGCGAACAACGCCCAGGAGACGAGCCCATGAAGCGTACCTATGTGATCGTCCTGCTGGTCATTGCGGCCATCGGCCTGCTGGGTCTGGCCATTGCCGAGCATCCCGGGTACGTACTGATCGCCTACAGCAACTTCCGTTACGAATCGAGCCTGTGGGCAACCCTGGCCCTGGTGGCGCTGGTCTGGCTGGTGGTCTGGGGCATCAAGCTGCTGATCGAGCTGGTGATGGTGTCCGGTGGTGTGGTCAATCCCTGGTCACGGCGCAATCGCAGCCGCCGGGTGCAGATCGCCATCGAGCAGGGTCAGATGGACCTCGCCGAAGGGCGCTGGGCCAGCGCGCAGAAGCACCTGCAGCGTGCCGCCGAAGCCGAGCGCCAGCCGCTGCTCTACTACCTCGGCGCTGCCCGGGCGGCCAACGAACAGGGCCACTATGAAGAATGCGACCGGTTGCTGGAGCGGGCGCTGACCCGCCAGCCCCAGGCAGAGCTGGCCGTGGCCCTGAGCCACGCCCAACTGCAGACGGATCGCGGCGATACCGAGGGAGCCCTGAGCACCCTGCAGGCCATGCATGAGCGCCATCCCCATAGTGTCCAGGTGCTGCGCCAGTTGCAGCGCCTGCATCAGCAGCGTGGCGAGTGGTCGGCCCTGATCCGTCTGTTGCCCGAGTTGCGCAAGGACAAGGCGCTGCCGGCCAGCGAACTGCAGGAACTGGAGCGTCGGGCCTGGGGTGAAAACCTGTCCCTGGCCGCGCGTCGTGAAGAGGATGAGGTGGCCGGCCTGCAATCTCTCAATCGTGCCTGGCAACAGTTGACCTCGGCACAGCGCCAGGAGCCGCAGTTGGTGCTGGCCTATGCCGAACAACTGCGTCAACTGGGCGCGGGGGCCGAGGCGGAAGAGGCCCTGCGCACGGCAATTAAACGCAAGTACGAAAGCCACCTGGCACGGCTCTATGGCCTGGTGCGTGGCAGCGATCCGTCGCGCCAGTTGCAGACTGCCGAGCACTGGCTGAAAGAGCATGCGGACGATCCGAGCCTGCTGCTGACCCTGGGCCGCCTGTGCCTGCAGAACAGCTTGTGGGGCAAGGCCCGGGACTATCTGGAAAGCAGCCTGCGCTTGCAACGCAACCCCGAAGCCTGTGCGGAGCTGGCGCGCCTGTTGGCACAGCTGGGGGATACCGAGCGCAGTAACCAACTGTTCCAGGAAGGTCTGGGCATGCTCGATGAGCGCCTACTGGCCTCACCGCTGCCGGTCCCGGTGCGGGCCTGAGGTGTCCCGGGGCCGGTTGCCTGTTTCAGGCAACCGGCCCTTTTGCTGCTGTACCTGCGGCGCTGTTGTCGATCGGTTGCGACATAGCGCTTCTTGAAAGCAGCGAGCGCTTTCTCTACCGTGGCTGCCTGTTTCTCCCGTTACGGATATCTCATGTCGCTGGCCGGCTCCCGCTTGCTGTTCTCCCTGGTGTTCCTGGTGGGGGCCTTGGCCTCGTGGGCGGCGTTCAACCTGCAAACGGGTGGCGGCCTCGAGTCCTGTTCGCTGTGGGGCGTGCAGCGCCTGCTGTTGCTGGCATTGGGTGGGGTCAATCTGCTGGCCGTGATCCAGGGGCCAGGGCGCGTGGGGCGGGCGGTCTACTGGGGGCTCAACCTGCTGTTGGGCCTGCTGGGGGTGGTCACCGCGGGACGCCATGTGCTGTTGCAGAACATTCCTTCCGAACAGTTGCTGGCCTGCCTGCCGGACATGTCCTTCATGCTCCGCCAGCTGTCCTGGTGGCAGGCGTTGAAGCTGACTTTCATGGGCACCTCCGATTGCGCTGAGGTCACCTGGACCCTGCTGGACATGAGCTTGCCGGAGTGGAGCCTGCTGTTTTTCGTGATCATGCTGATCTTTAGCGGCTACCGCCTGTGGCGTCAGCTACGGGGCGTGCGCAAGGCCGTGGCGTTGCCCTGAGTCAGTGTTTGGCAGGAGGGCGGGGATTAAACGCTTGTATGAACTTTATCTCCTGCGTACCTTGATGCTGTAGTCGAGCGGGCATAATCTGGCCCGCACCTGTCACTGGAATTATGTTGCTCGATGCTGTTGTGCCTGACCGGATCCAGAGTCTCCAGAAAGGAGCGGCGGGCAAGCGGCATGACCCATAAGGGAAGAGAGATCACCATGCTCGAAAGTTGTCAGAATGCTCAGGAACGCTGGGGTGGAGTGCATCTGCTGATCGACCGCTGGTTGCAGGAGCGTCACGAACTGGTTCGAGCCTATGATGCGCTGGGCGCGGAGCCCGAGGCACTGAGTGAGAGCAAGAAGCCGCTGCAGGAGTTCTGCGGGATCCTGGTGGACTACGTTTCCGCCGGCCATTTTGAAATCTACGAACAGCTGACCAGCGAAGCCAAGGCGTTTGGCGACAAGCGCGGGCTGGAGTTGGCCGACACCCTCTACCCACGCATCGACGTGATCACCGAAAAGCTCCTGGCGTTCAATGACCTGTGCGACGCCGGCCAGTGCGTGGCGCAGAAGTTCAAGGAACTCGGTGGCCTGCTGCATGAACGCTTCGAGCTGGAAGACTGCCTGATCGAAGTGCTGCACAACGCCCACAAGCAGGAAGCTGTGGCTCAGGCCTGAGCACAGGAACCTACCAGGAAAAACGGCACGCCTCGGCGTGCCGTTTTTCGTTGTGGTGCTTCAGCCAGCGACACCGAGCAATTCGATGTCGAACACCAGTGGGGTGTAGGGCGCGATCAGGTCCCCGGCGCCTTCGGTGCCATAGGCCTGGTTCGACGGGATTACCAGGCGCCACCGGGCTCCAGTGGGCATCTGCGACAGTGCGCTACGCCAGCCGGCGATCACGCTGTCGAGGCGGAACCATTGCGGCTGCTGGGTCTGATCGAACACGGTGCCGTCTGGCAGGCGCCCGGTGTAGCGCACCTGGACCGAGCCGTTGGGGCTGGCCTTGTTGCCGCTGCCAGGGCTCAACTCGGTCAGCAGGATGCCGTCTGCCAGTTGGCGGACCCCGGGCTTGGCCTTTTCTTCATCGAGAAAGCGCTGTTCGTTTTTCAGCGCGATCTCTGTCTGAGACTTGGCCGACTGTTCGCTGATCTGTGCGTCGTGCTCGGCAAGGATCTGTTCGATGCGTTCGCTTTTCAGCGCCAGAGGCTTGCCTTGATAGGCGGCCCTCAAGCCTTCGACCAGGGCCTGGATCTGCAGGTCGGGCACCTCATCGCGCAGGCGCTCACCGAGGCTTGCCCCCAGGCTGTAGGCAAGATCGTGAGCGTTGTTGGATGGTGCTTCGGCAGCCGCCTGAGCCAGTGGCAAGAACAGGCTCAAGGATAAAAACAGGTAACGCGACATGGGCACTCTCCGGCCTGAGTTGCGGTGGATTATGCCAGCGACAAAGCGCTCGTTGGTGAGCAACTTCGATGGGGGCGAAGAACATTTTCGTTCGGCTGCAACGCCAGGCTTTCGATACTGTCAACATGCCCTAGCGGCGGTAGCAGCAGAGGTCTAGTATGAGCCGCAACTCACGTCAGCCAGGAGGTAAACCATGTCGGCCAATAAGAAGCCTGTAAATACTCCGTTGCATTTGCTCCAACAGCTGTCGGGCAGCTTGCTCGAACATTTGGAAAACGCTTGTTCCCAAGCCTTGGCTGATGCTGAAAAACTGCTCGCCAAGCTGGAAAAACAACGGGGCAAGGCGCAGGAAAAACTGCACAAATCGCGCACCAAACTGCAGGACGCTGCGGCGGCCGGCAAGGCCAAGGCACAAGCCAAGGCGAAGACCGCGGTCAAGGAACTCGAAGACTTGCTGGACGCCCTGAAAGAGCGTCAGGCACAAACCCGCAGCTACATTCTGCAACTCAAGCGCGATGCCCAGGAGAGCCTGAAACTGGCTCAAGGCGTGGGTCGTGTGAAGGAAGCGGTAGGCAAGGCATTGAGCTCTCGTGATGCCAAGCCGGCAGCGGTAGCAGCTAAAAAACCAGCGGCCAAGCCTGCTGCCAAGGCACCGGCCAAACCTGTTGCCAAGCCGGCGGCGAAAAAACCTGTTGCTGCCAGTGCAGCCAAGCCCGCCGCGGCCAAAACCGCAGCCGCCAAGCCTGCTGCCAAACCAGCGACCAAGCCTGTTGCCGGCAAAGCGGCGGCTGCCAAACCGGTAGCTGCCAAGCCTGCGACCAAAGCCGCTGCGGCCAAGCCAGCTGCTAAACCTGCCGCTAAGCCCGTAGCCGCCAAGCCAGCAGCGAAACCTGCTGCCACCAAGACCGCTGCGGCTAAACCGGCTGCCGCCAAACCGGCCGCTAAACCAGCAGCGAAACCCGCCGCTACAAAAGCTCCGGCCAAACCCGCGAGCAAACCTGCAGCTGCCAAGCCAGCCGCGGCATCGGCGGCCAAGCCTGCCGCCAAGCCTGCTGCCGCCAAACCCGCAGCAAAACCCGCTGCCAAGCCGGCCGCGAAAAAGCCTGCTGCCAAGCCCGCAGCCGCCAAGCCTGCTGTAGCCAAGCCAACTGCTCCAGTTGCCAAACCTGCAGCTCCCGCGCCCGCAGCGGCCAAGCCTGCAACTCCTGCTCCGGCTGCCTCGCCGGCACCAGCTGCAAGTGCACCCGCTGTTCCTGCGTCGGCTCCAGCCAGCAACCCTTCCAGCGCTTCCTAAGCGCCGGCCACCGCGATGCGCAGTACCTGCAGCGCATTGCGGTTCCGGACGGCGGCTTCGGCCGCCAGTCCTTCCAGCCAGTCATTCAGGCTCCGGGCCTGAGCTTCGGGCCACTTTCGTGCCCCTTCCTGCAGACGCAGCAGCAACTGCCGTTCGGCATCCAGTTCCAGGGCCTTGAGTTGTTCGCGCAAGGTGCTCAGTTGCACGTCGCTGGCCGCGGCGGCTCGCCACTCAATCCGCAGTTTGCGCAGGGGTTCGACCACCTCCTGATACCAGGGCGCAGCCAACTCTTCGAGCGCTTGCAGGCGCTGCTTATCGCAGTCGACCCCCCTTTGGCCAAGCCAGGCGCCACAGAGCAACAGACAGACATTGGCCCCGCCATCCTGCAGTTGCAGGCAGGCCTCCTGCACACCGGGCAGGGCGTAGGTCTTCAGGGCAAAGCTCCACAGGTCAGGGGACATATTGCTACTCGCGCCAGTTGCTAACGAAGCTGGTAGACTCCGCCGCCATTATGATTCGACTTCAGAACCTGACTTTACAGCGTGGCCCGCAACGTCTGCTAGAAGACGCCGAGCTAACCCTGCACGCCGGCCAGAAAGCCGGCCTGATCGGTGCCAACGGCGCCGGCAAATCCAGCCTCTTTGCCTTGCTGCGCGGTGAGCTGCACCCGGACTCGGGTGACTGCTTCCTGCCGGCCGACTGGCGCATCGCCCACATGCGCCAGGAGGTCGATACCCTCGAGCGCCTGGCGGTGGACTATGTGCTCGACGGCGACTTGCGCCTGCGCCAGGTGCAGCGTGACCTGGCCGCTGCAGAAGCGGCCCAGGACGGCGCCGCGCAAGCGCGCTTGCATGCCGAGCTGGACAGCGCCGACGGTTACACCGCCGATGCGCGGGCGCGCAAGCTGCTGGCTGGCCTGGGTTTCACCAACGAGCAGATGGACCGTCAGGTCGGCGACTTCTCCGGGGGCTGGCGGATGCGCCTGAACCTGGCGCAGGCGCTGATGTGTCCCTCGGACCTGCTGCTGCTCGACGAACCTACCAACCACCTGGATCTCGACGCCATCATCTGGCTCGAAGAGTGGCTCAAGGGTTACCCCGGCACCTTGCTCCTGATCTCCCACGACCGGGACTTCCTCGATGCCGTGGTCGATCACGTGGCCCACGTCGACCAGCGCAAGATCACCCTCTATCGCGGTGGCTACAGCGCCTTCGAACGCGCCCGTGCCGAGCGTCTGGCCCAGCAGCAGCAAGCCTACGAGAAGCAGCAGGCGCAGCGCGCGCACATGGAAAGCTACATCGCCCGCTTCAAGGCCCAGGCCACCAAGGCCCGGCAGGCACAGAGCCGGATCAAGGCCCTGGAACGCATGGAGGAGCTGTCGGCGGCCCACGTCGATTCGCCCTTCGATTTCACCTTCCGTGAGTCGACGAAGATCTCCAGCCCGCTGATCGACCTCTCCGATGCCCGCCTGGGCTATGGCGAGCGTGCGGTCCTGGAGAAGGTCAAGCTGCAGCTGACTCCGGGCGCGCGGATCGGCCTGCTGGGGCCCAACGGCGCCGGCAAGTCGACCCTGATCAAGAACCTCTCCGGCGAACTCCAGCCGCTGTCCGGGCGCCTGACCCGGGGCGAGAACACCGTTGTCGGTTACTTCGCCCAGCATCAGCTCGATTCCCTGGACTCCAAGGCCAGCCCCTTGCTGCATCTGCAGCGCCTGGCGCCCACCGAGCGCGAGCAGACCCTGCGCGACTTCCTCGGCGGCTTCGACTTCCGCGGCGCACGGATCGACGAGCCGGTGCTGAACTTCTCCGGCGGTGAAAAAGCCCGTTTGGCCTTGGCTCTGATTGCCTGGGAGCGGCCCAACCTGCTGCTGCTCGACGAACCCACCAACCACCTGGACCTGGAGATGCGCCTGGCCCTGACCATGGCCCTGCAAGAGTTCAGTGGTGCGGTGCTGGTGGTCTCCCACGATCGCCATCTGCTCAAGAGCACCACCGACAACTTCTTCCTGGTGGCCGACGGCAAGGTCGAAGAGTTCGACGGCGACCTGGACGACTACACCCGTTGGCTGGTGGATTACCGCCAGCGCAATGCCCCGGTCAGCAACACGCCGGTGAACCCGGACAAGACCGACAAGAAGGCCCAGCGCCAGGCCGCCGCGGCGTTGCGTCAGCAACTGGCACCGCACAAGCGCGAGGCCGACAAGCTGGAAGCCGAGTTGGGCAAGGTGCATGAGCGCCTGGCCAAGATCGAGGCCAGCCTGGGCGACAGCGGTTTGTACGAGGCTGCGCGCAAGGATGAGTTGCGGGATCTGCTGGCCGAGCAGGCCAAGCTCAAGACCCGTGAGTCCGAGCTGGAAGAAGCCTGGATGGAGGCCCTGGAACTGCTGGAAAGCATGCAGGCCGAGCTGGAGGCGCTGTCCTGATGGAGGCGCTGCAATTACCGTTGCCGGCCCAGTGGATCGGCCCGTTGTGGATTGGCGTGCAGATCCTGCTGATCCTCCTGGCGGGCTACCTGGCCCAGCGCTTCGTGGCTCGTGGCCTGACCCGCCTGGGCGAGCGCTACCCGTTCCCGCCGCAGTTGCTGATGCCCCTGCGGGGCGGCCTGCGCTGGCTGATCATGGGCAGCGCGGTGATCTTCGTGCTGGAGCGCCTGGGGGTTTCCGCCACGGTGCTGTGGACCGCCCTTTCAGGCTTCGTCGCCGTGGCGGCGGTGGCCTTCTTCGCCATGTGGAGCGTGCTCTCCAACCTGCTCTGCGCGATCCTGATCTTCACGGTTGGCCCGTTCCGCCTGGGTGACGTGGTGGAGCTGGTGGACACCGTCGACAAGCCTGGGGTCAAGGGCCGGGTCGTGGCGATCAACCTGCTGTACACCACCCTGATCGAAGCCGAGGAAGCCGGCACCGGCAGCGCCATGGTCCAGGTGCCCAACAGCCTGTTCTTCCAGCGCTCGGTGCGCCGCTGGCGTGGCACTGATGTGCTGCCGGTGGGCAGCGGCGAGAAGTAACCCCTTCCTCTGTAGCCGCTGCATCACCTTTGGGCGAAAAAAATATGGTCAGCCGCCAAGCGGAGGATTAGCTTAGGCAGTCACGACCAATTCGATCCGAGGTGTGCGATGGTGCTTGAGACATGGCTGGCGTTCTTTGCCGCCAGTTGGGTAATCAGTCTTTCCCCGGGCGCCGGCGCCATTGCGTCGATGTCCTGCGGCCTGCAATACGGTTTCTGGCGCGGCTACTGGAACGCCCTGGGGCTGCAACTGGGCCTGGCCATGCAGATTGCCATTGTCGCGGCCGGTGTTGGGGCCATTCTCGCGGCCTCTGCCACGGCCTTCTATGCCATCAAGTGGTTCGGTGTCGCCTACCTGGTGTACCTGGCGGTCAAGCAGTGGCGCGCGCTGCCCAGCGACCTCAGTGATGACGCCGCCATTCGCCCCATCGGCAAGCCCCTGGCCCTGGTGTTTCGCGGTTTCCTGGTAAACATCAGCAACCCCAAGGCGCTGGTGTTCATGCTGGCGGTGTTGCCGCAGTTCATCGATCCCCATGCCCCCCTGGTCAAGCAGTACCTGATTCTCGGCGCCACCATGATCGTGGTCGACCTGATCGTCATGGCCGGCTATACGGGGCTGGCGTCCAAGGTCCTGCGCCTGTTGCGCACCCCGGTCCAGCAGCGGCGGATGAACCGCACCTTCGCCGGCCTGTTCCTCGGCGCTGCGGGTTTTCTGGCAACTATCCGCAAAGCGGCGGCCTAGGTTTGCAGGAACAAGAAAAGGCGACCCACCGGGTCGCCTTTTTCGTTTGCGTGCGGTTTAGCGCAGGATCACTGGCGCCGTGTCCGGCGGCTGGTTGTTGCGCATCGGCGCTTGGCGCGGTTGCTCGCAGCTGTCACGACCCAACTGCCGGGTGACGTCTTCGCCCAGGGGCTTGGACACTTTGCGCACGCAGGGGAGCGGGTGCTAGCTGGGCGTGAGGCTGGTGGCCTGTGAGCGAAGATGTTTCAGCGGGGCTGATAAGCCTTGAGTGAAACTCGTTGGGAGGGAACAATATGTTACTTCTTATTTCCCTTTGAGATTTATTCATGATTGCCCCTTCCCGTTTACTGGCGTTGCTAGTGTTGCCGGTGCTGGCGCTTTTCAGCTTCAACCTGCTGGCCGATACCGTCGACGGCGCGCCCAAGGCCCTGCATCTGCTGGATTACATTGGCGCGGACTATCCCGCCACGGTCGAGGGGGGCAAGGTCATTGACGAGTCCGAGTACCGTGAGCAGGTGGAGTTTCTCGGCGTCCTGCAGGGGTTGATCGCCGATCTGCCGGCCAAACCGGAAAAGGCTGAACTGGAGCAAGGCGTTGTCAGCCTGCGCAAAGCGGTGGATGACCGCGTCGATGGCAATCAGGTAGCTCGCCAGGCGCGGCAGATGGGGGCTCGGCTGGCGGTAGCCTATGAGGTCAGCCAGGCGCCGATCATCACCCCGGATCCGACCCGTGGCGCGCCGTTGTACGCCCAGCACTGCTCGGTGTGCCATGGCGAGCAGGGCGCCGGCGATGGTCCGGCGGGCGTGGGCATGACCCCACCACCGGCCAACCTGCGGGATGCCGAACGTCTCGACCGTCTGAGCCTGTATGCCATCTACAACACCCTGGGGTTGGGCGTGGAAGGCACCGACATGCCGTCCTTCGCTGATCAACTGGATGATCGCCAGCGTTGGGACCTGGCCACCTACATCGCCAGTTTCAGCGCCGACCCCGCGGCCGCCAAGGGCGAGCAGAGCTTCAATCTGGCCGACCTGGCCCGGCAGACTCCGGGTGAAGTACTGGCCGCCCAGGGCCCGCAGGCAGCCGCGACTTTCCGTGCCCAGCGGGCCCAGCCGCCTCAGGTCAAGCGGGGGCCGGCGCAGTTGCTGGACTACACCGCATCGACCCTGGACAAGAGCCTGGCGGCCTATCGCAGCGGTGATCACGAACAGGCCTACGATCTGTCGGTAGCGGCGTACCTGGAAGGTTTCGAGCTGGTAGAAAGCTCCCTGGACAACGTCGATGCCAACGTCCGCAAAGACACCGAAAAGGCCCTGATGGCCTACCGGCAGTCGTTGCAGGACGGTTTGCCGGTGGCCCAGGCCGAACAGCGTCTGGACGCGGCCAAGGCCAAGCTCAAGGAGTCCGCCGAGCTTCTGGGCGGCGACAGCCTGAGCTGGTCTCTGAGTTTTATTTCCGGCCTGCTGATCCTGCTGCGCGAAGGCCTGGAAGCGATCCTGGTGCTGGCGGCCATCCTCGCCTTCCTGCGTAACACAGGCCAGCAATCGGCGGTGCGCAGTGTCAACGTCGGCTGGGGACTGGCCTTGCTGGCCGGCCTGGGTACCTGGGCCTTGGCGGCCTACGTGATCGATGTCAGCGGTTCCCAGCGTGAACTGCTCGAAGGCGCCACCGCGCTGTTCGCCAGTGTCATGGTGCTGTGGCTCGGGGTGTGGATGCATGACCGCCGGCATGCGGCGGCCTGGCAGGACTACATCAAGAGCAGCCTGGTGGGCGGCGGCGGGCGTTTCGGCTTTGCGGTGCTGGCGTTCTTCTCGGTCTATCGCGAGCTGTTCGAAGTGATCCTGTTCTACGAAACCCTGTGGCTGCAGGCCGGCCCTGCCGGGCACAACGCGGTACTGGCCGGTGGCGCCACCGCCCTGGTGCTGCTGGTGGGGCTGGCCTGGGTGATCCTGCGGGGCTCGGCCAAGCTGCCCCTGGCGCTGTTCTTCGGCATCAACGCGGCACTGCTCTGCGCCTTGTCGGTGGTGTTCGCCGGGCACGGCGTCAAGGCGTTGCAGGAAGCGGGTATCTTCGGTACGCGGCCAGTGCCGTTCTTCGACTTCGACTGGCTGGGTATTCATGCCGACGCCTACTCGCTGGGTGCCCAGGCGGTGGCGATCCTGGCGATCGTGGTGCTCTACAGCCGCAGCCGCATGAGTGAGAAGCGCCGCGTGCAGGCTTCCTGAGCCGGCGTAGTTGATTGCGGGCAAGCCCGCTCCTGAAGGGGCGGCTTGCCCGTTCTGCATTCTGGAGGGAGAACATTCAATGCGTGTCTGGATCGATGCCGATGCCTGCCCCAAGGCGGCCAAGGATCAAGTAGTGCGCTTCGCCCTGAAGCGCCAGTTCGAAGTGGTGCTGGTGGCCGGACAGGCGCAGATCAAGCCGGCCTTCGCCTGCGTCAGGCTGATCGTGGTGCCCAGCGGCCCGGATGCCGCCGACGATTACCTGGTGGAGCACGCAGTGCCCGGTGAACTGGTGATCTGCAGTGACGTGCCGCTGGCCGACCGCCTGGTGAAAAAGGGCGTGGCGGCCCTGGACCCGCGGGGCAAGGAGTTCGACGCACAGAACATGGGCGAGCGGCTGGCGGTGCGCAACCTGTTTACCGACCTGCGTGAACAGGGGCAGGTCAGTGGTGGGCAAGCGCCCTATGGCGACCGGGAAAAACAGGCCTTCGCCAACGCCCTGGACCGCATCCTGACGCGCTTGGCGCGCCAGGCCTGAGGGGCGCTCGCTAGAGGCTCACTTGTCGCCTTCGTGGGTCAGCTCCAGCACCCGGTCCACCAGTTTGTTGATGCCCGAGGCCGCTTCGCTGATGGATTTCGCCAGCATGTAGGCGGGGGTGCTCACCAGTTTGCGCGCCTTGTCTTCGATGATCTCGCCCACTGCGCATTCGGCGTGGGTGGCGCCCATCTTGCCCAGGGCGGCTGCGGTGTCGGCATCGTTGCCGATGGTGCAGGTCACGCCGGGGCCGTAGATCTTCGCGGCCATGGCCGGGGCGATGCACATCAGGCCCACCGGCTTGCCGGCTTCGGCAAAGGCTTCGGCCAGGGCCAGGACGTCGGCCTGGACTGTGCAGGCAGCGCCTTCGGTGGCGAAGCTGGAGAGGTTCTTGGCTGCCCCGAAGCCACCGGGAATGATCAGCGCATCGAAGTCTTCGACGCGGGCTTCGCGCAGGTCCTTGACCTCACCCCGGGCGATGCGCGCCGATTCCACCAGCACGTTGCGGGTCTCGGCCATGGTTTCGCCGGTCAGGTGGTTGAGCACATGCATCTGGGGGATGTTCGGGGCGAAGCACTGCACCTGGGCGCCGCGTTGGTCGAGGCGCAGCAGGGTGATCACGCTTTCGTGGATTTCGGCGCCGTCGAACACGCCGCAACCGGAAAGGATCACTGCAACTTTTTTGCTCATGGGTTTTTCTCCAGATTCATGGCGCTAAATGTCCGCCTGTTTGTCACACCTGGCCATAGGGGGATGGAGTCGTCGGACCTAATCTTGGTTATCGATTTCGATCGGGTCGCGCCATGAACCTCATCCTCTATGCGGTGCCGTTTTTCTTTGTGTTGATTGTTGCTGAATTGTTGGCCGATCGCTGGCGGGGAGTGAATAACTACCGGGTTGCCGATGCGGTCAATAGCATCAGCACCGGCGTGTTGTCCACCACCACGGGCCTGCTGACCAAGGGGCTGGGCCTGGTCACTTATACCTTCGCCCTCCAGCACTGGGGGCTGTTCGAGCTGCCGGCGCACAGCCTCTGGGTGTGGATCGGGGCCTTTGTCCTGTACGACTTCTGCTACTACTGGCTGCATCGCTGCGGTCATGAACGCAATATCCTCTGGGCCGCTCACTCGGTGCATCACCAGAGCGAGGACTACAACCTCTCCACGGCTCTGCGCCAGACCAGCACCGGCTTCCTGTTGAGCTGGATCTTCTACCTGCCCCTGGCGGTACTCGGGGTGCCGCTGGTGGTGTTCGTCACGGTGGCAGCCCTCAATCTGCTGTATCAGTTCTGGGTACATACCCGGCACATCGGCAAGCTGGGCTGGTACGAATGGTTCTTCGTGACCCCCTCCAATCACCGGGCCCATCACGCGCAGAACGCTCTTTATATGGATCGCAACTACGGCGGGGTGTTCATTCTCTGGGACCGGCTGTTCGGCACCTACCAGGAAGAGGACGACAACGAGCCCGTGGTGTTCGGCGTGACGACTCCGCTGGCCAGTTGGAACCCGCTGTGGGCCAATCTGCAGTTCTATGCCCAGCTCTGGAATGATGCCCGGCGCACCGAGCATGTGCGGGACAAGCTGCGGATCTGGTTCATGCGCACCGGCTGGCGCCCGGCGGATGTGCAGGACCGTTATCCCCTGGCCAAGCCGGAGCTGAGCCAGTTTCGCAAATTCGAGGTGGCCCTGGATGTGCGGCGTCAGGTGTACGTGGTGCTGCAGTTCGCGGTGTATGTAGCCCTGGGCAGCTACCTGATGAATGCCCAGAGCAGCCTGTCGGTCCAGGCACTGCTGCTGGGCTGGGGCGCTATGGCCTTGGGGCTGTTCGTACTGGGCGCGGCTCTGGAGGATCGGCCCTGGAGCCTGAAACTGGAAGGGGCGCGGCTGCTGCTGAATCTGCCCCTGGTATGGCTGGCGCCGCTGGTCGGTCTGTGGCCGGCCAGCCCCTTGGCCTGGGTAGCGCTGGGCAGCTACAGCCTGCTGAGTGTCTGCGGGCTGTATGGCTGCGGCTCGCGTGTTACTCGGCTGGCGTCTTAGGTTCCCGGGCGGAGGCCTGTTCGGCTTCGTAGATCTGCTTGGCCAGGCGTGCGTTCTTGAAGCGCCGGCGCAGCCACAGGCCGAAGCCCAGGACCAGCAGGGCGCCCAGCACCCACAGCTCGTACTTCTTGATGCTGCCGAGCATGCCTTCCATGACTGCGCCGAAATGGTAGGCCGCCTGGGCCAGGGCTATGGCCCAGATCGCTGCGCCGATACCGTTGAGCAGCAGGTAGCGGCCCGGCGGATAGCCGGACAGGCCGATGGCCACCGGCATCACGGTGCGCAGCCCGTAGACGAAGCGAAAGCTCAGTACCCAGATATCCGGGTGCTTGCGGATATGCTCCAGCGCCCGGTCACCCATCATTTGCCAGCGCGGTTTGCGCGCCAGCAGCTTGCGGCCATGCTTGCGCCCCAGGAAGTACCACAGCTGGTCACCGGCGTAGCTGCCGAAGAAGGCAACCACCATCACCAGGTTGATATCCATGTATCCGCGGAACGCGAGAAATCCGGCAAGAACCAGAATGGTTTCGCCTTCGAAAAACGTGCCGAGAAAGAGGGCGAAGTAGCCGAAATCCTGAAGAAATTGTTGGAGCATTGTCTGGATGCTGGCGAAATGAACGCGCAGCCTACCCCTTCGACGACGTTCGGGAAAGTATCGAAATGTGTCTCGACGTGAACAATCCGGCCAATGACAATGAGTGTTGCTGCCGGTCAACAGCTTGAGCACAACTGTCATCTGTTCGTCATAATGCCCGCTTATAACTGTCCCGCTCGTCCGCCAGCGCGAGCCCTGGAGTCCGCCGTGAGCTTTACCCCCGCCAACCGTCTGTTTCCAGCCACTCGTCTGCGGCGCAACCGTCGCGATGACTTTTCCCGCCGTCTGGTGCGGGAAAACCGCCTGAGCGTGGATGACCTGATCCTGCCGGTGTTCGTGCTCGAGGGTGAGAATCGCCGCGAAGCGGTGGCTTCGATGCCCGGGGTCGAGCGCCTGACCATCGACCTGCTGCTGGAAGAGGCGGCGAACTGGGTCGAACTGGGAATTCCGGCACTGGCACTGTTTCCGGTGACGCCCGGGGCGCTCAAGTCCCTGGATGCGGCCGAGGCCTGGAACCCCGACGGCATCGCCCAGCGTGCCACCCGCGCCCTGCGCGAACGCTTTCCGGCCCTGGGGGTGATCACCGACGTTGCCCTTGACCCGTTCACTACCCATGGCCAGGACGGCATCCTCGACGAACAGGGTTATGTGCAGAACGACATCACCGTCGACGCCCTGGTGCGCCAGGCCCTGTCCCATGCCGAGGCCGGCGCCCAGGTGGTGGCACCGTCGGACATGATGGACGGGCGGGTCCAGGCGATCCGCGAGGCCCTGGAACTGGCCGGGCATGCCAACGTGCGCATCATGGCTTACTCGGCCAAGTACGCCAGCGCCTACTACGGCCCCTTCCGCGATGCGGTGGGCTCGGCGCTGAACCTGGGCAAGGCCGACAAGGCCTCGTACCAGATGGACCCGGCCAACGGCCAGGAAGCCCTGCATGAAGTGGCGGCGGACCTCGCCGAAGGCGCGGACATGGTCATGGTCAAGCCGGGCATGCCGTACCTGGACATCCTCTGGCGGGTCAAAGATGAATTCAAGGTGCCGACCTTTGTCTATCAGGTCAGCGGCGAATACGCCATGCACATGGCAGCAATCCAGAATGGTTGGTTGGGTGAGGGGGTTATTCTTGAATCCCTGACCGCTTTTAAACGTGCAGGTGCCGATGGCATCCTGACTTACTTTGCCGTTCGTGCTGCTCAATTGTTACGAGAGCAAAAATAGCCCTCCCAGGAACACGCGATGAATACTGAAGGACTCTCAGAAGTTGCCGTAAAAGAAGCTCAGCCGGTGGTCGAGCAAGTGGTGGAGACCCCGCCGGAACTGGAGCCAGTGGCCCCGGCCGCGGTGGCCGAGACGCAACCGGCACCGGCCATCGTCATTCCCAACCTGGATGACAGCAGCCTGTACATTCACCGCGAGCTGTCGCAGCTGCAATTCAACATCCGCGTGCTGGAGCAGGCACTGGATGAGTCCTATCCGTTGCTGGAGCGCCTGAAGTTCCTGCTGATCTTCTCCAGCAACCTGGACGAGTTCTTCGAGATCCGTGTGGCGGGCCTGAAGAAGCAGATCACCTTCGCTCGCGAACAGGCCGGTGCCGACGGCCTGCAGCCGCACCAGGCGCTGGCGCGCATCAGCGAACTGGTGCACGGGCATGTCGACCGCCAGTACGCGATCCTCAACGACATCCTGTTGCCGGAACTGGAAAAACATCAGATCCGCTTCATCCGTCGCCGCTACTGGACCACCAAGCTCAAGACCTGGGTTCGCCGCTATTTCCGCGACGAGATCGCGCCGATCATCACCCCCATCGGCCTGGACCCGACGCACCCTTTCCCATTGCTGGTGAACAAGAGCCTGAACTTCATCGTCGAGCTGGAGGGCATCGACGCCTTCGGTCGCGATTCGGGCCTGGCGATCATCCCCGCGCCGCGCCTGCTGCCGCGGATCATCAAGGTGCCGGAAGAAGTCGGCGGCCCTGGCGACAACTATGTATTCCTCTCGTCGATGATCCACGCCCACGCCGATGACCTGTTCCAGGGCATGAAGGTAAAAGGCTGCTATCAGTTCCGCCTGACCCGAAACGCCGACCTGGCAGTGGACACCGAGGACGTCGAAGACCTGGCCCGTGCGCTGCGCGGCGAGCTGTTCTCCCGTCGCTACGGTGACGCGGTGCGCCTGGAAGTGGCCGACACCTGCCCCAAGCACCTGTCGGACTACCTGCTCAAGCAGTTCAACCTGCACGAGACCGAGCTGTACCAGGTCAACGGCCCGGTGAACCTGACGCGGCTGTTCAGCATCACCGGCCTGGACAGCCACCCGGAGCTGCAATACATCCCGTTCACCCCGCAGATCCCCAAGCTGCTGCAGAACAGCGAGAACATCTTCAGCGTCATCAGCAAGCAGGACATCCTGCTGCTGCACCCGTTCGAATCCTTCACCCCGGTGGTCGACCTGCTGCGCCAGGCTGCCAAGGACCCGCATGTGCTGGCAGTGCGCCAGACCCTGTACCGCAGTGGTGCCAACTCGGAGATCGTCGACGCCCTGGTGGACGCGGCGCGCAACGGCAAGGAGGTCACCGCGGTGATCGAATTGCGTGCGCGGTTTGACGAAGAGTCCAACCTGCAGATGGCCAGCCGTCTGCAGGCGGCCGGTGCGGTGGTGATCTACGGCGTGGTGGGGTTCAAGACCCACGCCAAGATGATGCTGATCCTGCGTCGCGAAGCCGGCGAGATCGTGCGTTATGCGCACCTGGGCACCGGCAACTACCACGCGGCCAACGCCCGTCTGTACACCGACTACAGTCTGCTGACCTCCGACGATGCCTTGTGCGAGGACGTGGGCAAGCTGTTCAGCCAACTGATCGGCATGGGCAAGACCCTGCGCATGAAGAAGTTGCTGCATGCGCCGTTCACCCTGAAGAAGGGCATGCTCGACATGATCGCCCGGGAGACTCAGTTCGCCCTGGACGGCAAACCGGCGCACATCATCGCCAAGTTCAACTCATTGACCGATCCGAAGATCATTCGCGCGCTGTACAAGGCCAGCCAGTCGGGGGTGCGCATCGACCTGGTAGTGCGTGGCATGTGCTGCCTGCGTCCGGGCATTGCCGGGGTCTCGCACAACATCCACGTGCGCTCGATCATCGGCCGCTTCCTGGAGCACACCCGGGTGTTCTACTTCCTCAATGGCGGCGAGGAACAGATGTTCCTTTCCAGCGCCGACTGGATGGAGCGCAACCTCGACAAGCGGGTCGAGACCTGCTTCCCGGTGGAAGGCAAGAAGCTGATTCTGCGGGTCAAGAAAGAGTTGGAGAGCTATCTCACCGACAACACCCACAGCTGGAGCCTGCAGTCCGACGGTCGCTACATCCGCAATACGCCGACCGGTAATCAGAACCCGCGCAGTGCCCAGGCGACCCTGCTGGAGCGCCTTGGCAGCCCGGTACTGCCGGTGCGCTAAGCGCGTCAGGCGTCGCTGATAATAAAAAGGCCAGCCCGATCACCGGGCTGGCCTTTTTTGTGCGGCTTGCAAGAACTGTGGGCGCTGGCTTGCCAGCGAAGGCGCCCCTGAGGGCGATGCAAGGGGTAGCGGCCTTTTCGCCGGCAAGCCGGCTCCTGCAGCTCCGTGGCAGGGTCAGTTGACGTTGAGCACGATGCCCACCCGGGTCAGCCATTCGGCTTCCAGGGCGAAGTCGGCCTGGGTCAGCTGATTTTCATCCAGCCAGTTTTCCGGGAACTCCACGTCCAGCTGATCGCCCAGGGCGCTGAGGCTCACCTGAGGCATTTGCTGGGTGCCACGGATGTGATGGAAGAGGATGGCGAAACGCAGCAGCACGCACAGCCGGATCAGCTTGATGCCGTCGTCGCCGAACTCGGCGAATTTTTCCTTGGGGATGTTGCGGCGGTGGCCGCGCACCAGGAGAGCCAGCATCTGCTGGTCTTCCCGGGAGAAACCCGCCAGGTCCGAGTGCTCGATCAGGTAGGCACCGTGCTTGTGGTAGTGATAGTGGGCGATGTCCAGCCCCACTTCATGGACCTTGGCCGCCCAGCCCAGCAGTTCGCGCCAGATGCCGTCTTCCAGGTCCCAGTCCGCGGCCACCTGGTCGAAGGCGCGCAGGGCCTTGCCTTCAACGCGAGAGGCTTGTTCCAGGTCGACGTGGTAGCGCTCCATCAGCGAGCTGAGGGTGCGTTCACGGACGTCTTCGTGATGATGGCGGCCCAGCAGATCGTAGAGCACGCCTTCACGCAGGGCGCCTTCGCAGTGATCCATGCGTTGCAGTTCCAGGGCGTCGAAGATCGCTTCGAGAATTGCCAGGCCAGCGGGAAAGATCGCCCGGCGGTCGGGCTTGATGCCTTCGAAGTCGATCTTCTCGGCGTCGCCGAGCTTGAACAGCTTGCGCTTGAGCCAGGCCAGCCCTTCGGCGTTGACCTCGCCGCTACCCTGGCCGCCAGCCTTGAGGGCCAGGCCAATGGCGCGAATGGTTCCGGACGAGCCGATGGCTTCGTCCCAGGTCAGGCGATGCAGGGCATGCTCGATGCTCATGATCTCCAGGCGTGCGGCGGTGTAGGCCTGGGCATAGCGGGCAGGGGTGATCTTGCCGTCGCGGAAATAGCGCTGGGTGAAGCTTACGCAGCCCATCTGCAGGCTCTCGCGCAGCAGGGGTTCGAAGCGCTGGCCGATGATGAATTCGGTACTGCCGCCGCCGATGTCGGCCACCAGGCGCTTGCCCGGGGTGTCGGCGAGGGTGTGGGACACCCCGAGGTAGATCAGGCGGGCTTCTTCACGGCCGGAGATGACTTCCACCGGGTGGCCGAGGATTTCCTCGGCACGGCGAATGAACTCGCCGCGGTTGCGGGCTTCGCGCAGGGCGTTGGTGCCGACGATGCGCACCGTGCCCTGGGGCATGCCGTTGATCAGTTGGGCGAAGCGCTTGAGGCAGTCGAGACCGCGCTGCATGGATTCTTCGTTGAGCTGGCGTTCTTCGTCGATGCCGGCGGCCAGTTGAACCTTTTCTCCGAGCCGCTCGAGAATGCGGATTTCACCGTTCCGGGCCTTGGCCACGACCATGTGAAAGCTGTTGGAGCCCAGATCGATCGCGGCGATCAGGGACAGATTCTTGGCTTGGGATTGGGGCATGGTTGGGGGTCTCGGTCGATAACCTCGCCATCCTGCCACGATCAACGGCTCGCGCCAACGCGCAGTGTCCAATGCGTTGATTCAACGCATAAAAGCCTGCGCCGGGGCGGTGGCCCGGCGGTTCCGTGGCCAGGAAAGATCCCGTTCAATCGGGCGAGCCGCTCCTTGGCAGCCAGGCAAAGACCCTGCTGCAACAGGTGCGTGGTGCCGGCCGGGGTTGCCGAATGGCCTGTGCAACCCGCGTAACGTCCCCAGCTGAGCTATACCCAAACTCGTGGGGCACCATAGTTAGAGTCAATCATCTCCGGCTTCCTGAACGCGGGAAGGGCAGATATGATGGGCCACGTTTTTTTGCTTACAACCTGGAGAATTCCATGAGCAGCGATCTTATCAAACACGTCAGCGACGCCAGCTTCGAGGCCGACGTACTCAAAGCCGAAGGCGCTGTACTGGTCGACTACTGGGCCGAGTGGTGTGGCCCATGCAAAATGATCGCTCCGGTTCTGGACGAAATTGCTGAAACCTACAAGGGCAAGCTGACCGTTGCCAAGCTGAACATCGACGAGAACCAGGAAACCCCGGCCAAGCATGGCGTGCGTGGTATCCCGACCTTGATGCTGTTCAAGAACGGCAACGTCGAAGCTACCAAGGTTGGCGCACTGTCGAAGTCGCAACTGGCTGCCTTCCTCGACGCCAACATCTAAGCGTCGATTTTCAGTGCCCTGGAAAAGCCCCGCAAAATGCGGGGCTTTTTCGTAATTGAGGGCTAGACGCTCCGAAACTCAGGTGTTACATTCGGCCCCGCACTGGTTTCTCCATTGCCCCCTGCAAGCCGTCGCCGACGCTCTCCTTTTCGAATTAGTACGCGATCCTGTCGCCTTCTCTGCGGCGCGGCCTCATTAAGCCAAAAGCTTAATTTCCCCCCTCTATAAATGATTACGTCATTCCTATATGAATCTGACTGAACTCAAGCAAAAGCCGATTACCGAACTGCTCGAATTGGCCGAACAGATGGGCATAGAAAATATGGCCCGTTCGCGCAAGCAGGACGTGATTTTCTCCCTGCTGAAAAAGCACGCGAAAAGCGGTGAGGAAATCTCCGGTGATGGCGTGCTGGAGATCCTCCAGGACGGCTTCGGCTTCCTTCGCTCTGCTGACGCCTCCTATCTCGCTGGCCCGGACGATATCTACGTCTCGCCAAGCCAGATCCGTCGCTTCAACTTGCGCACCGGTGACACCATCGTTGGCAAGATCCGCCCTCCCAAGGAAGGCGAGCGTTACTTCGCGCTGCTCAAGGTCGATACCATCAACTACGACCGCCCAGAGAACGCCAAGAACAAGATTCTGTTCGAAAACCTGACGCCGCTGTTCCCGACCGTGCGCATGAAGATGGAAGCCGGCAACGGTTCCACCGAAGACCTGACCGGTCGTGTGATCGATCTGTGCGCCCCGATCGGTAAAGGCCAGCGTGGTCTGATCGTTGCTCCGCCAAAGGCGGGCAAGACCATCATGCTGCAGAACATCGCGTCGAACATCACGCGCAACAACCCTGAAGTTCATCTGATCGTGCTGCTGATCGACGAGCGTCCAGAAGAAGTGACCGAAATGCAGCGCACTGTGCGCGGCGAAGTGGTCGCCTCCACCTTCGACGAGCCGCCAACCCGCCACGTGCAAGTGGCCGAGATGGTGATCGAGAAGGCCAAGCGCCTGGTCGAACACAAGAAGGACGTGGTGATCCTGCTGGACTCCATCACCCGTCTGGCCCGTGCCTACAACACCGTGATCCCGAGCTCCGGCAAGGTCCTGACCGGTGGTGTCGATGCCCACGCCCTGGAGAAACCGAAGCGTTTCTTCGGCGCCGCGCGGAACATCGAGGAAGGCGGCTCGCTGACCATCATCGCCACCGCGCTGGTTGAAACCGGCTCGAAGATGGATGAAGTGATCTACGAAGAGTTCAAGGGCACCGGCAACATGGAACTGCCCCTGGACCGCAAGATCGCTGAAAAGCGCGTCTTCCCGGCCATCAACATCAACCGTTCCGGCACCCGCCGCGAAGAGTTGCTGACCGCCGACGACGAGCTGCAGCGCATGTGGATCCTGCGCAAGCTGCTGCATCCCATGGATGAAGTCGCTGCCATCGAATTCCTGGTCGACAAGTTGAAACAGACCAAGACCAACGATGAGTTCTTCCTGTCGATGAAACGCAAGTAAATCGATCAGGCCAGCAAGAGCCGGGGAAACCCGGCTTTTTGCTATCTGACATTCTCTATTCTGAACCTGTGGGTTCGGCGCTAAACTGCCTGCCCCGAATGCCACGGCGAAAACGAGGCTCACGCATGCAGTATCGCGACTTGCGCGACTTTATCAGCGGCCTGGAACAGCGCTCGGAACTTAAGCGCATCCAGGTTCCGGTGTCCCCAGTGCTGGAAATGACCGAGGTCTGCGATCGCACCTTGCGTGCCAAAGGCCCGGCCCTGCTGTTTGAAAACCCCACCGGTTATGACATCCCCGTGCTCGGCAACCTGTTCGGCACCCCCGAGCGCGTGGCCCTGGGCATGGGCGCCGAGGCGGTCAGCGAACTGCGCGAGATCGGCAAGCTGCTGGCGTTCCTCAAGGAGCCGGAGCCGCCCAAGGGGCTCAAGGACGCCTGGTCCAAGCTGCCGATCTTCCGCAAGATCATTTCCATGGCGCCCAAGGTGGTCAAGGATGCGGTGTGCCAGGAAGTGGTGATCGAAGGCGACGACGTCGACCTTGGCATGCTGCCGGTGCAGACCTGCTGGCCGGGCGATGTCGGCCCGCTGATCACTTGGGGCCTGACCGTGACCAAGGGCCCGAACAAGGACCGGCAGAACCTGGGTATCTATCGTCAGCAGGTGATCGGCCGCAACAAGGTGATCATGCGCTGGCTGAGCCACCGCGGCGGCGCGCTGGATTACCGCGAGTGGTGCGAGAAGCACCCGGGCCAGCCGTTCCCGGTGTCGGTGGCGCTGGGCGCGGACCCGGCGACCATTCTCGGCGCCGTGACCCCGGTGCCGGACAGCCTTTCCGAATACGCCTTTGCCGGCCTGCTGCGGGGCAACCGCACTGAGCTGGTGAAGTGCCGCGGTAACGACCTGCAGGTTCCGGCCACGGCTGAAATCATCCTTGAAGGGGTGATCCATCCCGGCGAGATGGCCGATGAAGGCCCGTACGGCGACCACACCGGCTACTACAACGAGGTCGACAGCTTCCCGGTGTTCACCGTGGAGCGCATCACCCACCGCATCAAGCCGATCTACCACAGCACCTACACCGGCCGGCCGCCCGATGAGCCGGCGATCCTCGGCGTCGCGCTGAACGAAGTCTTCGTGCCGATCCTGCAGAAGCAGTTTCCGGAAATCACCGACTTCTACCTGCCGCCTGAAGGCTGTTCCTACCGCATGGCGGTGGTGACCATGAAGAAGCAGTACCCGGGCCACGCCAAGCGGGTCATGCTGGGTGTCTGGTCGTTTTTGCGACAGTTCATGTACACCAAGTTCGTTATCGTCACCGACGACGATATCAATGCCCGGGACTGGAACGATGTGATCTGGGCCATCACCACGCGCATGGACCCCAAGCGCGACACGGTGATGATCGACAACACCCCGATCGACTACCTCGACTTCGCCTCGCCGGTGTCTGGCCTGGGTTCGAAGATGGGGCTCGATGCGACTCACAAGTGGCCCGGAGAAACCACCCGAGAGTGGGGCCGGGTCATCGTCAAGGATGAGGCGGTCACCCGCCGGATCGATGCCATCTGGAATCAGTTAGGAATAGATTGATGCGTGTAACCTTGCAGCCCTCCGGAGCCGTGCTTGAGACGCTGCCCGGCGAGCGGATTCTCGATGCGGCGCGGCGCCTGGGCTATGAATGCCCGCAGAGCTGCCGCAATGGCAACTGTCATGTCTGTGCGGCGCTGCTGGTGGAGGGCAGCGTGCAGCAAGCTGGCGACGTGCGTGATCACGGCGAGTTCTACACTTGCATTGCAGAGCCGCTGGAAGACTGCATCGTGCTGTGGGATGGCGTCCTTGCGCTGGGAGAATTGCCGGTGCGCAGCCTGTCGTGTCAGCTTACTGAATGCCTGGAGGTCGGCGGCGATGTCTGGCGGGTCAGGCTGCGGGCACCGGCCGGCAAGCCGCCGCGCTATCACGCAGGGCAGTACCTGATGCTGGAGCGGGACAACGGTGAGAAGTCGGCCTTTTCCCTGGCATCGGCGCCTCACAGCGGGCGAGATCTGGAACTGCATGTGCTGGTGCGCGAGAACAGTGCGCAAAGCCTGATGGAGCAACTGCAGCGCAACCGCATGGCTCGGGTGCAGTTGCCTTTTGGCGACACCCACCTGGCCGAGTTGCCGGATGGGCCGCTGGTGCTGATCGCCGCTGGTACCGGCATGGCGCAGATGCACAGCCTGATCGAGCATTGTCGGGCCGCCGGCTTCAAGCATCCGGTGCACCTGTATTGGGGCGTGCGCCGGCCGGAAGATTTCTACCAGCTGGAACACTGGGACGAGTGGCAGCAACTGCCCAACCTCTACCTGCACAAGGTGGTCAGCGACCTGTGTGGCTGGGAGGGGCGCTGCGGCATGCTGCATGAAGCGGTGTGCGAGGACATTACCGACCTGTCGGCGGTACACGTTTACGCCAGCGGCTCGCCGGCGATGATCTACGCCACCCTGGATGCGCTGGTGAGTGCCGGGATGGATGCCCATCAAATGCGCGCCGACGTGTTTGCCTACGCCCCGCGGCCCTGACTGCATCGGGCCTGCGCGGCGCGTTATAACTCTGTATATAGCCTATCGGTATTTATCTAATTAAATAAATGCCGGTAGGTTATATATAAGCCTCCAACTTAAGTGCCACTGCTTAGTGGCACTTAACTTGCCTTGAAACTCATGTGTCTTGCAGTTACTGCCAAGCGTTCTATTAAGTAACTTCTTTTACGCGGGGAGCCGAACGCTATTCGCCATGACAGCCCTTGAATCCAGTTATCTGAATCTGGCTTACCCTCCACGGCTCGATCTGGGCCCGCAGCTGACGCACGACCAACTTCGCAGTTCCATGCAATCCACCATGGCCCGGCACAAGGGTGGGCCGGTGTGGCTGTTCGCCTACGGTTCACTGATCTGGCGGCCGGAATGCTCGGCGGTCGAACGCAAGCGGGGCAGGGTGCATGGTTATCATCGCGGCCTGTACCTGTGGTCCCACGAGCATCGCGGCACGCCGGAGCTGCCGGGGCTGGTGTTCGGCCTGGATCGTGGCGGCTCCTGCAGCGGCTTCGCCTATCGGCTGCCGGAAGAGCAACTGGACGCCTCGCTGTACGCCCTGTGGCAGCGTGAAATGCCTTATCCCTCCTATCGCCCGCACTGGCTCAACTGCCGCCTTGAGGATGGCAGCCAGGTTCAGGCCCTGGGCTTTGTGCTGGAGCGGCACCTGCCCAGCTATGCCGGCAATCTGCCGGACGATGTCCTGAACCAGGTGTTCGAAAGCGCTTGCGGGCGGTATGGCACCACCCGCGATTATGTCGAACAGACGGTCCAGGCCCTGCGCAGCCACGCCATGCCAGATCGCAACCTGGAGGCGCGGCTCAAGCGCTGCAAGGGGGCGGACGCCCATTGAGGCCCTGTAGCCGGTCTTAGCGCACCTGCACTACGACCTTGCCCACCGCTCTGCGCTGGCCGAGATCATCGATGGCTCGCGCAGCCTCCGTCAGCGGATAGACCTGGGAGACCAGCGGCTTGAGCTTGCCCTCGGCGAACCAGCCGAACAGTTGCTGGAAGTTCGCCGCATTGTCCTGGGGCTGGCGCTGGGCGAAGGAGCCCCAGAACACACCCACCACCGCTGCACCCTTGAGCAGGGCCAGGTTCACCGGTAGCTCGGGGATGCGCCCGCTGGCGAACCCCACCACCAGCAGCCGGCCGTTCCAGGCGATGGAGCGGATGGCCTGGTCGAACAGGTCGCCGCCCACCGGGTCGTAGATCACATCCGCGCCATTGCCGCCGGTCAGGCGCTTGATCTCGTCCTTCAGGCTGCTTTCGCTGTAGTTGATCAGCTCATCGGCACCGGCAGCCTTGGCCACGGCGAGCTTTTCCGCGCTGCTGGCAGCGGCAATCACCCGGGCGCCCATGGCCTTGCCGATTTCCACGGCGGCCAGCCCGACCCCGCCCGAGGCACCAAGCACCAGCAAGGTTTCACCGGGCTGCAGGTTGCCGCGCTGCTTGAGGGCGTGCATCGAGGTGCCGTAGGTCATGCTGAAGGCGGCGGCTGTATTGAAGTCCATGGCGGCGGGAATCGGCAGCACGTTGTAACCGGGGACGGCCACCTGCTCGGCGAAGCTGCCCCAGCCGGTCAGGGCCATGACCCGGTCACCGGCCTTGAGGTGGCCGACCTTCTCACCCACTGCGCTGACTACGCCGGCCGCTTCGCCCCCCGGGGAGAAGGGGAATGGCGGCTTGAACTGGTACTTGCCCTCGATGATCAGGGTGTCCGGGAAGTTGACGCCTGCGGCATGCACTTCCAGCAGGATCTCGTTCTTCTTCGGCACGGGGCTTGCGACCTCTTCCAGCACCAGCGTTTCGGCAGGGCCGAAGGCTTTGCACAGCACGGCTTTCATCAGGGCTATTCCTTTGGGAGTGGTGGCCGATAAGTGTAGGAGTGTGAATCAGGCGGTCAACGAACATGCCCGGTCCTGATGACCAGCCATAAGCTTGTGCTTGTGCTTGGGCTCAGGCGGGCGGGCCTTTATGCTAGGCCGCAAACCGGATTAAGGAGCGAATTGTGAAAGCGTGGATCATGTTGCTGCTGGCCCTCTCCCTGCCCATGGCAGCGATGGCCGAAGAGGCCAAAGAAGGTGAAGCACCGAAAGTCAGCTACATCAGCCTGAACCCACCCTTCGTGGGCAACTACGGCCTGGACGGCGGCCCTAAACTCAAGGTCTACAAGGCCGACGTGGCCCTGCGGGTAACCGGCGACGCCTCGGCCCAGGCGGTCAAGGCCAACGAGCCGCTGATCCGCAACCAGTTGGTGGCGCTGTTCGCCCAGCAGACCAGCGACACCATGAATAACGTCGAAGCCAAGGAAAAGCTGCGCCAGGAAGCCCTCAAGCAGGTGCAGCAAGTCATGAACGACGAAACCGGCAAGCCGGTGGTGGAAGACCTGCTGTTCAACAACCTGATCATTCAGTAAGCCTGCCCCCGCTACAGGCGTAGGAGCTGGCTTGCCAGCGAAGGCGTCCCTGCGGCCCTTCGCCGGCAAACCGGCTCCTACGCGGTGTGGGTCATGAAGCCAGGCTCTTGCGAAAGCGCGCCAGGGCGATGGCGAAGAACACCAGGCCGATGGTCGCCAGGGCCAGCAGGTCGGGCCAGACCACACTGACTCCCGCATCGCGGAACAGGATCGCCGCGCTGAGGCTGACAAAGTGCGTCGACGGCGAACCCTGCATCACCCACTGCAGCCACTGCGGCATGCTGTCCAGCGGCGTACTGCCGCCGGACAGCAGCAGCATCGGGATGATCACCGGAATCGCCAGCAGGCCGAACTGCGGGGTCGAGCGGGCCAGGGTGGCGAGGAAGATCCCCAGGGCGGTACTGGCGAACAGATAGAGCGCGGTGACCATCAGGAACAGCGCCATGGACCCCGCCAGCGGCACCCCCAGCACACCCTTGACTATCACCTCCAGCGATACCCAGGTGCACAGCACCACTACCAGCATGTTGCTCCAGACCTTGGCCAGCATGATCTCCAGCGCTGTCAGCGGCAGTACCAGCAGGTGATCGAGAGTGCCGTGCTCGCGTTCGCGCAGCAGCGCGGTGCCGGTGAGCACGATGGCCAGGATGGTGATGTTGTTGACGATCTGGATCACCGCCAGGAACCAGCCGCCCTCCAGGTTGGTATTGAACAGGGCGCGGGTGGTCAGCAGTGCCGGGGCCTTGCTGGTGGCGTCCGCCTGGTTGGCGTAGGTGAGCAGCTCGCGCTGGAAGATCCGGCCGATGTAGCCGGCGCCCATGAAGGCCTGGCTCATGGCGGTGGCATCGACGTTGACCTGTACCGCAGGCTGGCGCCCGGCCAGCAAGTCGCTCTGGAAGTTGGCCGGGACATTGATCACAAAGGTGTACTGGCCGCTGTCCATCACCGAGTCCAGCTGGTCATAGGGCAGCGGCACCGGGACCTGGAACTCGGGGGGTTGCAGCGCTTCGGCCAGTTGCCGGGAGAGGGCGCTGTGATCTTCGTCCACCAGGGCCACGCTGGCGTTGTGCACGCCGATCACCGAGCCGGCGGCGGGCAGGTAGATGGCCACGGTGAAGGCATACATCAAGAACAGCAGCAGCACGCTGTCGTGGCGCAGGCTGGTGAGCTCCTTCAAGCCCAGGCGCAGGATATGGGCGAGACGATTCATCAGACCTCCTGCTTTTTCAGCATGACCAGGCTGAGCCCGGTGAAACCAAGGAAAAAGCCCACCAGGGCCAGGCACTGGGGCCAGAGTTCGCGCAGGTCCAGGGCCTTGGTGAAGGTGCCGACGGCGATGTCGAGGAAGTAACCGGCGGGAAACAGCTGGCCCATGACCGCCGCCGAGCCTTCCAGGGACGAGCGCGGCACGATCAGCCCGGAAAACTGGATGGTGGGCAGGCTGGTGATGATCATGGTGCCCAGAATCGCTGCGATCTGAGTGCGGGTGAATGCCGAGATCAGCAGCCCCATGCTGGTGGTGGCCAGCACATAGAGCACGCCGCCCAGGGCCAGGGTCAGGCCGCTGCCCTTGAAGGGCACGCCGAACAGCCAGCGGTTCATGGCCACCAGCAGGGCCAGGTTGATCAGGCTGACGGCCAGGTAGGGCGCCTGTTTGCCAAGGAGGAACTCCAGGCGGGTCAGGGGCGTGGCGTAGAAGTTGGTGATCGAGCCCAGCTCCTTTTCGCGGACGATGCCCAGGGCCGTGAGCATCGCCGGAATGAACGCCAGGATCAGCGCCATGACCCCGGGGCCGATGGCATTCACGCTGACCACGTCCTGGTTGTAGCGAAAGCGCGTTTCCAGCTTGGCCGCCGGCCTGGTGCTGAGGGCCGGGCTGCTTTGCTCCGCCAGCAGCTCGAGGTTGGCCTGGTGCACGGCCTCGACATAGTTGCGGCTGGTTTCCGCACGAAACGGCATGCCGCCATCCAGCCAGGCCGCCACCGCGGGCTGGCGTCCGGCATAGAGGTCACGGCCAAAGCCGGGAGGAATCTCCAGGGCCAGCTTGATCTCCGAGCGTTGCAGGCGCCGATGCAGTTCGGCGGAGCTGCGGATGGTCGGTTTCTCCTCGAAGTAGCGTGAGCTGCGGAAGGCTTCCAGGTAGGCACGGCTCTGTGGCGTCTGATCCTGGTCGTAGACGGCGAAGGCCAGTTTCTCCACGTCCAGGGAAATGCCATAGCCGAAGATCACCATCATGAAGATCGCCCCCAGCAGGGCGAAGCCCAGGCGCACTTTGTCCCGCAGCAGTTCCTTGCCCTCACGGCTGGCCACCGCCAGCAGGCGCGCCAGGCTCAGGCCCGAGCGCGGGGCGGCTAGGGTGCCGGCAGCGGTGGGGGTAGCCGCCTCCGGTGATGGCGCCGGTGTGTCCGGCGTGCCCTGGGCCTCTTCCAGGCAGCGGACGAAGGCGGCCTCCAGGGTATCGCCGGCAAACTGTTGCTGCAGCGCCGCCGGGGTGTCGCAGGCCAGTACCTTGCCGGCGTGCATCAGCGAAATGCGGTCGCAGCGCTGGGCCTCGTTCATGAAGTGGGTGGACAGGAAGATGGTCACTCCCTGTTCCCGGGACAGCTCGATCAGCAGGCGCCAGAAGTCGTCTCGGGCCGCCGGGTCGACCCCGGAAGTGGGCTCGTCGAGGATCAGCACTTCCGGGCGGTGCAACACTGCCACTGCCAGCGACAGGCGCTGGCGCAGGCCCAGAGGCAAGGCGCCGGACTGTTGTTCGGCAATCGCCCCGAGGTCGAAGCGCTGGATCAGTTCCTCGATGCGCGGGCCGCTTTCGGCTTTCGGCAGGTCGAACAGGCGGGCGTGCAGTTCCAGGTTCTGGCGCACGCTGAGCTCGCCATACAGGGAAAAGCTCTGGGACATGAAGCCGACCCGCTTGCGGGTGGCCAGGTCCTTGGCGTCCACCGGGTTGCCCAACAGCTTGGCGCTGCCCTCGCTGGCGGGCATCAGCCCGGTGAGGACCTTCATGGTGGTGGTCTTGCCGCAGCCGTTGGAACCGAGGAAACCGAAGATCTCCCCGCGGCCGATGGCGAAGCTGACCTTGTTGACCGCGGTGAAGTCGCCGAAGCGCAGGGTCAGCTCATGGGCCTCGATGGCGATGTCCTGGTTGTCGCCGGAACGCGGCGGAATCACCAGGGGCTGGTTGTCATGACCGCTGTCGCCCTGGAAATGGGTGAAGGCGTCGTCCAGCTTGCCGCTGGCGGTGATCTGCGCCAGCTCCTGGCTCAGGCCCTGGGCGATCAACTTGCCCTGGTCGAGCATCAGGCAGTGCTCGAACTGTTCGGCCTCCTCCATGTAGGCGGTTGCCACCAGCAGGGTCAGTTGCGGGCGTTGCCGGCGTACGTCTTCGACCAATTCCCAGAAACGCCGGCGCGACAGGGGGTCGACCCCGGTGGTGGGCTCGTCGAGGATCAGCAGGTCCGGTTCGTGGATCAGCGCACAGCACAGGCCAAGCTTCTGCTTCATCCCGCCGGACAGCTTGCCCGCCGGGCGTTCGGCGAAGCGCAGCAGGTCGGTGGCCAGCAACAGGCTGTGCATGCGCTGTTCGCATTCATCCTTGGGCAGGCCGAACAGGGTGGCGAAGAAGCGGATGTTCTCGCTGATGGACAGCTCGGGATACAGGTTGCCCCCCAGGCCCTGGGGCATGAAGGCGATGCGCGGATAGAGGCTGCTGCGGTGGCGCCGTTGCGAGATCGGCCCGCCGAGCACGTCGAGCTCGCCCTGCTGAAGTTTCTTGACCCCGGCGATCAGCCCCAGAAGGCTCGACTTGCCGGCACCGTCCGGGCCGATCAAGCCGCAGCGGGTGCCCGCTGGCAGGTTGAAGCTGATGTCGCTCAGGGCCTGCTGTGAACCATAGCGATGGCTGATGCCGTTCGCTTGCAGCGCCAGGGCGCTCATTGCAGGTTGGCCGGCCAGTCCACGGGGGCGGTGCGCACATAACCGGCGCCGGGCATGCCCGGTTTGGCCTGGGGCACGGCGGCGGGTTGAGTCAGGCGCACCTTGACCCGGAACACCAGCTTCTGGCGCTCGTCCCGGGTTTCCACCTCTTTGGGGGTGAATTGGGACTTGGCCGCGACGAAGCTGATCTTCGCCGGCAGGGGCTGGTTGGGCAGGGCGTCGAGGAGGATCCGCGACTCGTCGCCAACGGTCAGGCGGCCGGTGACCGAAGCCGGCAGGTAGAGGTTCATGTACTGGTCATTGGGGTCGATCAGCAGCAGCACACGGCCGCCGGCGCCCAGCACTTCGCCGGGTTCGGCCAGGCGCAGCTGGATGATGCCGTCGATGGGCGCCCGCAGGCTGCTGTCGTCGATTTCGCTGGTGAGCTGGGCAACCTGGGCCTGGGCGGCGCCGATGGCGGCCTTCACCGCTGCGACCTGGGCCTGGGCCGCCAGGACTGCTGCGTTGCCGGTGTTCAGGCGGGCCTGCTGCTGGTCGATGATCTGCTGGCTGGCGAAGCCGCGCTTGAACAGCTCCTGAGAGCGCCTGAGTTCCTGATTGGCCAGCAGCAGTTCGCTCTGGCGCAACTGCACATTGGCTTCGGCCGCAGACAGGTTCTCTCGGGCGCGCAGCACTTCGGCCTCGGCCTGATTGCGCTGGGCTTCCAGGGTGCGGGTGTCCATGCGTGCCAGCAACTGGCCTTGAAGCACCTTGTCGCCTTCGTTGACCCGCACTTCCGCCAGGCGCCCGGGAATCTTGCTGGCGATCTGCACTTCGGTGGCTTCGAGCCGGCCGTTGCCCATGCTCAGGCCTTCGGGCAGGCGATCCTGGAGGGATTTCCAGTAGCCGAAAGCACCGGCGGCGAGTAACAGAATCAACAGGGAAACAGCAAAAAGGCGGGAGGAACGGTGGTTCGTCGACATGTGTTCTGCGTCCTGCGGCAATAGCGTCCAAGTCTGACGGCTCAAGGCTTTCTACGGCTTGATGCCCGTCAAATGAAAGGGCCAAGCCTAAACCTATTGTTTGCAGGCTGCATGATGATCGGGGCAAAAAAACGTTCGGGCTGGCGCCGTGGACAGATCCGACTCCCGGCGCCAGGGGGGCGGGGTGGTCAGCGCAGGGCGAGTACGGCAGCCCATTGTTCGGCGGTGACCGGCATGACCGACAGGCGGCTGCCTTTGTGCACCAGAGGCATTTCGGCGAGAGCTGCCTGCTGCTTGAGGTAATCCAGGCGCAGCACCTTGGTGAAGGTTTCCACATGGGCCACGTCGATGGCGCTCCAGGCATTCTTTTCGGCACTGGATTTGGGGTCGAAGTAGACGCTGTCCGGCTCCAGGGCGGAGGGGTCCGGGTAGGCGGCCTTGATGATCCGGCCGATGCCGGCGATACCCGGTTCCGGGCAGCTGGAGTGGTAGAAGAAGAACTCGTCGCCTACCGCCATGGCGCGCAGGAAGTTGCGCGCCTGGTAATTGCGCACCCCGTCCCAACGGGCTTGGCCGAGTTGCTGCAAACCCTGGATCGAGAGTTCGTCGGGCTCGGATTTCATCAGCCAATAGGCCATCTTTCTTACCCTCCAAAGGGTGATTGGGCAGGTTGTCGGGCAATTTTATGACAAACCGACGGTCGGTTGACGTCAGCATTTGCGTGTCGGTTCACGTTATCGCAGAATGCCGGGATTTTAAGCTTGACGCTGCTGCATGGCCTGTTATGGAAACCATGCCTGGAGCGTGTGTGATTTGCCTGAGGGGGGGCAATCGATGAAACGCCAACCGGATTTACTATGGATTTTGGTTATTTTGTTCGGTTTGGGCGTTGTGACCACCGGTTATGCGCAGAGCTTATGGGCCAGCAAGACCGATGCCCCCATCGAAATCGCACAACAGCAGCCGCAGCCTTTCAAGCGCTGAACCCGCTCGGGTGCCGCTGATCGAACGCGGCACCTATCGAGCGAAGTACCACCCCCGGTCCGTCACCGTACCGTGCAAGGGTACATCCCAACTGGCCTGGTCCAGCTTTCCGACTTTCTGACATTCATGGGCCAGCCCCAGCAGCTTCGGCTTGCGCCAGTTCTGGCGCCGCGCAAGGTAGGCCAGGCTGCGGTCATAAAAGCCGCCACCCATCCCCAGGCGTCCACCTTCTTCATCAAAGCCAACCAGGGGCAGCAGCACCAGGTCCAGGGCCCAGACCTTGCGTTGCCGCGCGCAATTGACCCGGGGCTCGAGAATGCGAAAACGATTGGGCCGCAGCGTTTCTCCCGGGAGGACCCGCTGGAAAACCATCTTGGTCCGGGGCCAGGCGCTGAGCACCGGCAGGTAGGTGGCCTTGCCCCGGCGCTGGGCGGCACGCAGCAGCAGGCGCGGGTCGATTTCACCGTCGGTGGGCAGATACAGGGACAGGTGCCGTGCCCGACGAAACACCGGGTCCTGAGCCAGTTGGCGGTACAGGCCAAGGGCTGCCTGGCGTTGCTCGGCAGGGCTCAGGGCGCGACGGGCCTTGCGCAGCATGCGGCGAAGTTGCGGGCGGGAAAGCGGCGCAGGTTCGGTCATGAAAGAGGCTATGAGAAGGTCGGATTTGGCAGAACAGCCTACCCGGAAAAACCAATGCCAGCATGGATAACTGGCATTGGCTGACAATTCAGGCTCCCCAGGCGAACCGCTGTCGACTTAGCCCTTGAACCCGAAAGTTCAAGGCGGAAGATGCAGCAGGCTTTAAGGCTTTCCGTCTAGCGGACATGCACACCAGCCCAACGTGCAACTTCCAGGGTAGTGCGAATCGGCTCAGGGACATCGCCAACTGGCAAGCACCCCAGGGAGTGGCGGGAGTATACCGCAACCGCTGTCAGGAATCAGCTTTGCTTGTGTCCGAATCGGTGGCCAGAACCAGGTCAACACGCTCCAGCAGATCCCTCACCTGTTCCCGGGTGGTGGCGCTGGCCTGCACATCCGGACGCTCCTGGCGGTGCAGCAGGTCGTGGGTGATGTTCAGGGCGGCCATGACCGCGATGCGATCGGCGCCGATGACTTTGCCGCTGCTGCGGATCTCGCGCATCTTGCCGTCCAGGTAACGGGCGGCGCTCACCAGATTGCTGCGCTCTTCCTGGGGGCAGATGATCGAATACTCTTTGTCGAGGATCTGCACGGTAACGCTATTGCTTGAACTCATGAGTCTTGCTCCAGGGCCTTGAGGCGCGAAATCATCGATTCGACCTTACGCCGGGCGATTTCGTTTTTTTCAATGAGGTGCGCGCGTTCCTCGCGCCAGGTCTTTTCCTGAGCTAATAAGAGTGCGTTTTGACTCTTTAGTTGCTCGACCCGGGTAATAAGCAGTTCGAGTCTGGCCATCAGTGCGTGCAGGTCGGTGTCTTCCATTGTGTCCCACTGAAGTTGGTCTGATGAGTGGCAACTGGCTGGGCAGCGCCTCAATGGCCTGAGCAGTCGTGGCGCATCTGGCGTTGTCCGGTCGGCGATCTGTCTGTCGCCCGAGGCCCTGCGGGCCACTGTAACGGGGCGCAAAGCACAACGCGGCGCTGGCAATGAATGATGACACGCCCTACGATACAAGGCCTTCATTCTAGACATTGCGCCGCTTGGCGCCTAGCTGCCCATGCCCATTCAGAATTCCCCGTACAACGCCTTCGCCACCCTGCTCAGCAGCAGCGGTCATCCTGTTTCTCCTGCCGAGCTGCACGGCCTGTTGCTGGGTCGCAGCTGCGCCGGCGCCGGCTTCGAAGTCGACGGCTGGCTGGTGGACGCCGCCGAACTGCTCGAAGGCGAGCCGCAAGACAACGTGCGCAGCGCCTTGATCGGCCTGCAGGAGATGGTCAAGGGCGAGCTCACCAGCGATGACATGACCGTGGTCCTGCTGCTGCCCAGCGACGACGCCCCCCTGGCCGAGCGTGCCGCTGCCCTGGGCCAGTGGTGCCAGGGCTTCCTCGCCGGTTTCGGCCTCAACTCCCGCGACAGCAGTGCCCTTAGCGTCGAGGCCACGGAAGTGTTGCAGGACCTTGCAGCCATTGCTCAGGTCCAGGACGCGCTGGAGGAATCCGATGACGGTGAAAGCGACTACATGGAAGTGATGGAGTACCTGCGGGTTGCGCCTCTGCTGCTATTCACCGAGACCAACAAGACTGTTGCGCCGGCTGCCAAGCCTTCTCTGCACTGACTGACAGGGAACTGCGTCCGCCCATGATTCATATCCCGAAAGCGGAATACAGCCGTCGCCGCAAGGCGCTCATGGCGCAGATGGAGCCCAACAGCATCGCGATCCTGCCGGCGGCGGCCGTGGCCATTCGCAATCGCGATGTGGAGCACGTCTACCGCCAGGACAGCGATTTCCAGTACCTCAGCGGGTTTCCCGAGCCCCAGGCGGTGATTGTGCTGATCCCCGGCCGGGAGCACGGCGAGTACGTGCTGTTCTGTCGCGAGCGCAACCCGGAGCGCGAACTCTGGGACGGATTGCGGGCCGGCCAGGAGGGCGCGATTCGCGACTACGGTGCCGATGACGCATTTCCCATCACCGATATCGACGACATCCTGCCGGGCTTGATCGAAGGCCGCGACCGGGTTTACTCGGCCATGGGCAGCAACCCCGAATTCGATCGTCACCTGATGGACTGGATCAACGTGATCCGCTCTAAAGCGCACCTCGGCGCCCAGCCGCCGAACGAATTCGTTGCCCTGGATCATCTGCTGCACGACATGCGCCTGTATAAATCGGCGGCAGAAGTGAAGGTGATGCGCGAGGCCGCACGGATCTCCGCCCAGGCCCATATCCGCGCAATGCAGGCCAGCCGTCCCGGGTTGCATGAGTTCAGCCTGGAAGCCGAGCTGGATTACGAATTCCGCAAGGGCGGGGCGAAGATGCCGGCCTATGGCTCGATCGTCGCGGCGGGCCGCAACAGCTGCATCCTGCATTACCAGCAGAATGACGCCGTGCTCAAGGACGGTGACCTGGTGCTGATCGACGCCGGTTGCGAGATCGACTGCTATGCCAGCGATATCACCCGCACCTGGCCGGTCAACGGCAAGTTTTCGCCGGAGCAGAAGGCGATCTACGAACTGGTGCTGGCTTCCCAGGAAGCGGCGTTTGCCCAGATCGCCCCGAACAAGCACTGGAACCAGGCTCATGAGGCGACGGTCCAGGTGATCACCGCCGGCCTGGTGCAACTGGGCCTGCTGGAAGGCGATGTGGACCAGCTGATTGCCAGCGAGGCCTACAAGACGTTCTACATGCACCGTGCCGGACACTGGCTGGGCATGGATGTACACGACGTCGGCGAGTACCGGGTCGGCGGCGAGTGGCGGGTGTTGGAGGTCGGCATGGCGCTGACCGTGGAGCCGGGCATCTACATATCCCCGGACAACCAGCAGGTAGCGAAGAAGTGGCGCGGCATCGGCGTGCGCATCGAGGACGACGTGGTAGTGACCAAGCAGGGCTGTGAAATTCTGACAGGTGGCGTGCCCAAGAGCGTGGCCGAGATCGAGGCCTTGATGGCCGCTGCGCGGACCCAGGCGTCATGAGCCGGGTCAATCTGGCCATCATCGGTGGCGGTCTGGTAGGCGCGAGCCTGGCCCTGGCGCTGCAGGCCGGGGCCAAGGCCCGGGGCTGGAAGATCGTGCTGATCGAGCCCTTCGCCCCGGGCGACAGTTTCCAGCCCAGCTACGACGCCCGCTCCTCGGCCCTGTCCTTTGGCGCCCGGCAGATTTACCAGCGCCTGGGGCTGTGGCAGGCGATCTCCCGGCGTGCCGAGCCGATCAAGCAGATTCACGTGTCCGACCGTGGGCGGTTCTCCACCGCGCGCCTGTCGGCCATGGAAGAAGGGGTGCCGGCCTTGGGCTATGTGGTGGAAAACGCCTGGCTCGGCCAATGCCTGTGGCAAGGGCTGGACAAGGACGTGATCAGTTGGCGCTGCCCGGCCGAAGTCACCCGTCTGGAGCCCCTGGCAGGCGGCTATCGCCTGACCCTGAACGACGAAACCACCCTGGAATGCGATCTCGCCGTGCTGGCCGACGGCGGCCGCTCCGGCCTGCGCGAACAACTGGGCATCGGGGTCAAGAACCGCCCCTATAACCAGAGTGCGCTGATTGCCAACATCACCCCCAGCGAAGCCCACAACGGCATGGCCTTCGAGCGCTTCACCGACGATGGCCCAATGGCCTTGCTGCCGCTGCCGGATAATCGCTGTGCACTGATCTGGACCCGCCAGGGCATGGATGCACAGCGTCTGGCCGACCTGGACGAGCGCTGCTTCCTCAGTGAATTGCAGGGCGTGTTCGGCTACCGCCTGGGAACCCTGAAACAAGTCGGCGCCCGCCACCTCTACCCGCTGTCCCTGGTGGAAGCCGAGGAACAGGTGCGCCCCCACTTGGTGGTGCTGGGCAATGCGGCCCACAGCCTGCATCCGATCGCCGGCCAGGGCTTCAACCTGTCACTGCGCGATGCCCAGGCCCTGGCGGACGCCTTGTTGGCCAGCGAAGCGCTGCCGGGGGATTTTGCCGTGCTGCAGGCCTACCGCGAACGTCAGCGCCTGGACCAGAACCTGACCGTGGGCTTCTCCGATCAGGTCACCCGGCTGTTCGGCAGCAAACTGCCGCTGCTGTCCGTGGGGCGCAACCTGGGCCTGCTTGGCCTGGACCTGCTGCCACCGGCCAAACGCTGGTTCGCTCGCCAGGCCATGGGCCTGGGCACTCGCCCGGATGCGTGACTGGCTGACCCGGCGGTTCGGCAAGGCCCGCCTGTTGCGCTGGGTGTTGAACCTGTACCCGCCCTACCTCGGGGCTGGCGTGCGGGTTCGGCACATCAGTGCGGATTTCCGTGACGTCCAGGTCTGCATGGGCCTGGGCTGGTACAACCGCAACTATGTCGGCACCCAGTTCGGCGGCAGCCTGTATTCCATGGTGGACCCGTTCTTCATGCTGATGCTGATGGAGAACCTGGGTCCCGGCTACATCGTCTGGGACAAGGCCGCGACCATCGATTTCATCGCCCCGGGCAGAGGGCCGGTGTTTGCCCGGCTCAGTATCGACCAGGCGCTGCTCGACGATGTTCGCCAGCAGACCGCAACGGGCGAGAAGTACCTGCCGCAGTGGCAGGTAGAGATTCATGACGGCTCCGGCACCCTGGTGGCGCGGGTCGATAAAACCCTTTATGTGCGGCTCAAGCCGCCAGTGAGACAGGCCTAAAGCATGGAAATGCGCGCAGATGTGCTGATTGTCGGAGCCGGAATGGTCGGCAGTGCCTTGGCGTTGGCGTTGCAGGGCAGCGGCCTGGAAGTGCTGCTGCTCGATGGCGGTTCCCTGAGTGTCAAACCCTTCGATGACCAGGCGCCGTTCGAGCCTCGGGTCAGTGCCTTGTCGGCGGCCAGCCAGCGCATCCTGGAGCGCCTGGGCGCCTGGGACGGCATTGCCCGGCGCCGTAGCAGCCCCTACTGCGACATGCAGGTCTGGGACGGCAGCGGCACCGGGCAGATCCACTTCTCGGCGTCCAGCGTGCATGCCGAGGTGCTGGGTCATATCGTCGAGAACCGGGTGGTTCAGGACGCCTTGCTCGAGCGTCTGCATGAATGCGATATCGGCCTGCTGGCCAATGCCCGTCTGGAGCAGATGCGCCGCTCCGGCGACGACTGGCTGCTGACCCTGGCGGATGGCCGGCAACTGCGTGCGCCGCTGGTGATCGCTGCCGATGGCGCCAACTCGGCCGTGCGCCGGCTCACCGGTTGTACCACTCGCGAGTGGGATTACTTGCATCACGCCATCGTCACCAGCGTGCGCAGCAGCCAGCCTCACCAATTGACCGCCTGGCAGCGCTTCACCGATACCGGCCCGCTGGCCTTCCTGCCCCTGGTACGGGACGGGCAGCATGATTGGTGTTCGATTGTCTGGTCGACCACCCCGAGTGAGGCCGAGCGCCTGATGGCGCTGGACGACGAGAGCTTCTGCGCCGAACTGGAGCGCGCCTTCGAAGGCCGCCTGGGTTCGGTGATCAGCGCCGACCCGCGGCTCTGCGTGCCGTTGCGCCAACGCCATGCCAAGCGCTACGTGGCCGAAGGCCTGGCGCTGATCGGCGACGCCGCCCACACCATCCACCCGTTGGCGGGGCAGGGGGTCAACCTGGGCTTCCTCGATGCCGCCGTGCTGGCCGAAGTGCTGCTGCAAGCGGCCAGCCGCGGTGAGCGCCTGGCCGAGGTCAAGGTGCTGAGCCGCTTCGAGCGCCGGCGCATGCCCCACAACCTGGCGCTGATGGCGGCCATGGAGGGCTTCGAGCGGCTGTTCCAGGCCGACCCGCTGCCCATGCGCTGGCTGCGCAACACCGGCCTCAAGGTGATCGACCAGATGCCCGAGGCCAAGGCCCTGTTCGTGCGCCAGGCCCTGGGCCTGAGCGGCGACTTGCCGGAACTGGCCAGAGCCTAGGCGCCGGCTTGCTGGCCAAGCGTCGCGAGGACGAGCCTACGCAACATCTGGTAACTCCTCAGCGCCGGGTTCGGTTGAGATGGCAAATGGGAGTCCTTATCATTTCGCCTCACTTTGAAATCGAGAGACCGCTCCCATGTTGGCACCGAAGCGTCTACTGACCGCCCTGGCCCTCACACTCATCGGTGGCACCGCCTACGCCGCCGATGAAGTCGTGGTCTACTCCTCGCGTATCGATGAGCTGATCAAGCCGGTGTTCGATGCCTACACCCAGAAGACCGGGGTGAAGATCAAGTTCATCACCGACAAGGAAGCGCCGCTGATGCAGCGGATCAAGGCCGAGGGCGAGAACGCCACCGCCGACCTGCTGCTCACCGTGGATGCCGGCAACCTCTGGCAGGCCGAGCAGATGGGCATCCTGCAGCCGTTCACCTCCAAGGTCATCGACAGCAACATTCCCCTGCAATACCGCTCCTCCAACCACGCCTGGACCGGCCTGAGCCTGCGGGCGCGGACCCTGGCCTACTCCACCGACCGGGTCAAACCTTCAGAACTGACCACCTATGAAGCCCTGGCGGACAAGCAGTGGGAAGGCCGCCTGTGCCTGCGCACGGCGAAGAAGGTCTACAACCAGTCGCTGACCGCCACGCTGATCGAGACCCACGGTGCCGAGAAGACCGAAGAGATCATCAAGGGCTGGGTCAACAACCTGTCTACCGATGTGTTCTCCGACGACATCGCGGTGCTCGAGGCGATCAACGCCGGGCAATGCGACGTCGGCATCGTCAACACCTACTACTACGGCCGCCTGCACAAGCAGAAACCGAACCTGGCGGTGAAGCTGTTCTGGCCGAACCAGGGCGATCGCGGGGTGCACGTCAACCTGTCGGGCATCGGCCTGACCAAACACGCACCGCACCCGGAAGCGGCCAAGGCCCTGGTGGAATGGATGACCACGCCTGAGGCGCAGAAGATCTTTGCCGACGTCAACCAGGAGTTCCCGGCCAACCCGGCGGTAGCGCCTTCCGCGGAAGTGGCCAGCTGGGGCAAGTTCGTAGCCGACACCCTGCCGGTTGAAATCGCCGGCAAGCGCCAGGCCGAAGCCATTCGCCTGATGGACCGCGCTGGCTGGAACTGAGCCTGCCGTTATACTGCGCCCCGCTTTTGCGGGGCGTTTTCTTTAGCGGCTGGGCTTTAGTGGCGAGGGAGCTGGCTCCCGTTCCACCGCGCAGCGGTGGCAAGCCCTGAATACGTGATTCAACTGGCGTAACGTGGTTGCAGCCGTTGGGGCGGCCATGGCGCCCAGCGGGTGCCGCTCCCTGGCCCCACGCGTTTTGCGCAAGTATTTTTGTCTGTTCCACCTGCCCGAGAGTTTTTTGTGGCCCATCCCGCTCAACGTCGCTGGTATCCCCTGGTCTTTGCCGTAGCGGCCCTGGTCCTTTTGCCGCTGAGCGTGCTGCTATTGTCCTGGCAGGCCGTCGACCAGCAGATCTGGTCCCACCTGTGGGACACGCAAATGCCGCGGCTGTTGGGCAATACCCTGACCCTGGTGCTTGGGGTGGGCGTTGGCGTCACGCTGCTGGGCGTGAGCCTGGCCTGGCTCACCAGTCTCTGCGAGTTTCCCGGACGGCGCTGGCTGGACTGGGCCTTGATGCTGCCCTTTGCGATCCCGGCCTATGTGCTGGCTTTCGTCTTTGTCGGCCTGCTGGATTTTTCCGGGCCGGTGCAAAGCCTGCTGCGGGAATGGTTCGGCAGCGGCCTGCGACTGCCGCGGGTGCGTTCCACCGGCGGGGTGATCCTGGTGCTGGTGCTGGTGTTCTATCCCTATGTCTACCTGCTGGCGCGCAACGCCTTCCTGGCCCAGGGCAAGGGGTTGATGGAGGCAGCGCGGGTCCTCGGGCAATCGCCCTGGCAGGCGTTCTGGCGGGTGGCGCTGCCCATGGCGCGGCCGGCCATCGGCGCCGGGGTGGCCCTGGCGCTGATGGAAACCCTGGCGGATTTCGGTGCGGTGTCGGTGTTCAACTTCGATACCTTCACCACCGCTATCTACAAGACCTGGTACGGCTTCTTCAGCCTTTCCAGCGCCGCCCAGCTGGCCAGCCTGCTGCTGCTGGCGGTGATGCTGGTGCTGTACGGCGAGCGCCGCGCCCGTGGCGCCAGCCGTACCGGTAACGAACGGCCCCGGGGCAAGGCGCTGTACCACTTGCGCGGGCTCAAGGCGTTGGCGGCCACGGGCTGGTGCCTGCTGGTATTCGCCTGTGCCTTCGTGATTCCGCTGCTGCAGTTGCTGGCGTGGTTCTGGCAGCGCGGGCGCTTCGACCTGGATGAGCGGTATGCCGGCTTGATCATCCACACCTTGTACCTGGGCGGCATGGCGGCGCTGATCACTGTCAGTGTGGCTCTGCTCCTGGCCTTTGCCCGACGCCTGGCGCCGACCCGGGGCATCCGCGCCGGGGTCAGCCTGGCCAACCTGGGCTACGCCTTGCCCGGCTCGGTACTGGCGGTATCGATCATGCTGGCCTTCAGTTACCTGGATCGCGAGCTGGTGATCCCGCTGTCCGGCTGGTTGGGCGGGGCCGGCAAGCCGCTGCTGCTGGGCAGCCTGTCCGCCTTGCTGCTGGCCTATCTGGTGCGTTTTATCGCCGTGGCCTACGGGCCGCTGGAAAACAGCCTGGAGCGGATCCGCCCGTCGCTCCCCGAAGCGGCGCGCAGCCTGGGGGTCGCTGGCCCGCGACTGTTTTTCAAAGTGTATCTGCCGTTGTTGCTGCCCGGGACCTTGAGCGCCGCCTTGCTGGTGTTCGTCGATGTGCTCAAGGAAATGCCCGCCACCTTGCTGATGCGCCCGTTTGGCTGGGACACGCTGGCGGTGCGGATCTTCGAGATGACCAGTGAAGGGGAGTGGGCCCGGGCCTCGCTGCCGGCACTGACCCTGGTGCTGGTGGGCCTGCTGCCGGTGATTGGCCTGATCCGCCGCTCGGCCCATCGAATCGGTTAGGTGCCAGCCTTGCACCTTGCAGCTACAATGCGCGGCATTCGGTGCGGCCTGTTGTTTGGCCGGGACGCTGAAATCGGCTGAAAGCCATCTATTTCAAGGCTTTCACACCAACAGCGCCAGTCCGCACCCTCGCCACGCCCGGAAGGAGAAACCCATGGGACAGCGTACGCCTCTGTATGACCTGCATCTCGCCCTCGGCGCGAAAATGGTCGATTTTGGCGGTTGGGATATGCCCTTGCATTACGGCTCGCAGGTCGAGGAGCACCATCAGGTGCGACGTGATTGCGGTGTGTTCGATGTATCCCACATGACCGTGATCGATGTCAGCGGTACCCAGGCCAAGGCCTGGCTCCAGCGGTTGCTGGCCAATGATGTCGAACGCCTGCACAACCCCGGCCAGGCTCTGTACAGCACCATGCTCAATGAACGGGGCGGCATCGTTGACGACATGATCGTCTATCGCCTCGAAGACGCTTATCGCCTGGCGCTCAATGCCGCCACCCGTGATCAGGACCTGGCCTGGATGCAGGCGCAGCTGGGGGATTTCCAGGTGCAGCTGCACGAGCGCCCGGAGCTGGCGATGCTGGCGATCCAGGGCCCTCAGGCGCGGCACAAGATTGCCGAGCTGGTAACCCAGTCCCGCGGCACCCTGATCCAGCAGCTCAAGCCATTCGAAGCCGGCTTTGACGGCGACTGGTTCATTGCCCGGACCGGCTACACCGGCGAGGACGGTCTGGAGATCGTCCTCCCTGCCGACCAGGCCCCGGCCTTCTTCAACGACCTGGTGGGGGCGGGGATCTCGCCCATCGGCCTGGGCGCCCGGGACACCCTGCGCCTGGAGGCCGGCATGAACCTCTATGGCCAGGACATCCATCAGGATGTCTCGCCCCTGGCGGCGAACATGGCCTGGAGCATTGCCTGGGAACCGGCGTCACGTCAGTTCATCGGTCGCAGTGCCCTGGAAGCCGAACGGGCGGCCGGGGTGAAGCAGAAACTGGTGGGCCTGGTGCTCGAAGAACGCGGGGTTTTACGCGCGCATCAGGTGGTTCGTATCGCCGATGTTGGCGAAGGTGAGATCACCAGTGGTAGTTTCTCCCCTACGCTGAGTAAATCGATCGCACTGGCGCGGGTGCCGATGGCCACCGCCGACCGTGCCGAAGTGGAAATCCGCGGCAAGTGGTACCCGGTCCGGGTGGTCAAACCCACCTTCGTGCGCCACGGCAAAACCCTGATCTAACTATTTCCAGCAGGCATTGCGCCGCTGACACTTCTTCTTGAGGACACAGAACATGAGCGATATCCCTGCCCACCTGCGTTTTGCCGACAGTCACGAATGGGCCCGCCTGGAAGCCGACGGCAGCGTGACCGTAGGTATTAGCGACCACGCTCAGGAAGCCCTGGGCGATGTGGTTTTCGTCGAGCTGACTGAAGTCGGCAACGTGTTTGGCGCAGGGGACCAGGCCGGTGTGGTGGAGTCGGTGAAAGCCGCTTCCGACATCTATGCGCCGGTGGCCGGTGAAGTGATTGCGGTCAACGAAGAGCTGAGCGCCAGCCCCGAGCTGCTCAACAGCGATCCGTACGGTGCCTGGATCTTCAAGCTCAAGCCAAGCAACCCGGGCGATCTGGACAAGCTGCTGGACGCCGCCGGCTACAAGGCCGCCATCGGCGAGTAAGCCGTTCTCGCCGGCGCGTCCGCCCCGTTTGCGCAGGGCGGGCTTGCTGGCGAAGGCTCTTAAGCCTGCAACACCTCTTTCACCGTCGCCACCGCGCGTTCCACGTCGGCCTTGCTCATGGCGGTGAACATCGGCAACGAGACGATCAGCCGACCGACCCGTTCCGCTACCGGGAACATCCCCTCCTTGAAGCCGCGCTCGCGGTACAGGCTCAGCAAGTGAATCGGCGGGTAGTGATAGCCGATGCCAATCCCCCGTTCCTGCATCTGCTCCATGAAGGTGGCGCGGGCCGGCTTGCCATCCTTGCGCTCTGGCAGTACCAGCTGGAACAGGTGCCAGTTGCTGTTGGTGAAGTCCGCCGGCGGTAGCTGGGCGCCATAGCGGGCTTCGAAATCGCTGCCAAAGCATTCGAAGTAGTGCCGGGCCAACTCACGGCGATGGGTGGTGATCGCCTCGATATGGGCGAACTGCCCCAGGCCGATGGCGGCCGCCACGTCGGTCATGTTGAACTTGCCGCCAAGCACATCCACATCCAGGCCGTCGAAGCCGTTGCGGGTCACGCCCTGCAGGCGATACTTCTCGGCCAGGCGCACCTCCTCTGGCGTGTTGAGCACCAGGCAGCCGCCCTCGGACGAGGTGACGTTCTTGTTGGCCTGGAAGCTGAAGGACACGAAGTCGCCACCGGCACCGATGCGCTGGCCGTTCCAGCTGGAGCCCAGGGCCTGGGCGGCATCTTCCACTACCCGCAGGCCGTGCTTGTTGGCCAGGGCGTAGAGGCGGCTCATGTCCACCGGCAGCCCGGCCAGGTACACCGGGATAATGGCCTTGGTGCGCGGGGTGATGGCGGCTTCGACCTGGGCCAGGTCGATATTGCGGGTGACCGGGTCGATATCGGCGAACACCGGCGTGGCCCCGACTTCGAGGATGACGTTGGCGGTGGCCACCCAGGAAATCGGCGTGGTGATGACTTCATCACCGGCACCGATGCCGGCAATGCGCAAGGCGATCTCCATGGTGCAGGTGCCGGAGTTGAAGGTGCGTACCGTGCGCCCGCCGAAAAACTCAGAGAGCTGGGCTTCGAAGGCCTGGACCTTGGGGCCGCTGGTGATCCAGCCCGAACGCAGGACTTCGCCGACAGCGGCGATGGTGGGTTCATCGATGGTGGGTTTGGAGAACGGCAGGAAAGGCAGTTGGCTCATGACGATGGGACACCCGATAAGCGGACGATAGGGGCACAGGTTGCGATGCGCCGGGGCTGGCGCGTTGACGTCGAGCATGATGGTACCGATTGCCCCGGGACGCCAGAGCATCGACGCGGGAAATCGACTGCTATGCTGCTTGGCACCCTGTTGCAGCGACGCTGAGCGCCGTTTATCGGAGAGAGCCGGTCATGTCCCAGTTGCTATCTTTGAGCCAGTTACGCGAGCCCAACGCTTTTCTCAACCGGCACCTGGGGCCCGACGCCGAGGAGCAGCAAGCGATGCTCGCCAGCCTCGGGCTGGGCAGCCGGGCCGAACTGATCGAGCAGACGGTGCCGCCGGGAATCCGCTTCAACCGCGCACTGGACCTGCCGCCGGCCCTGGACGAAGCGGCCGCCCTGGCCAGGCTCAAGGGTTATGCCGGGCAGAACCAGGTCTGGACCAGCCTGATCGGCATGGGTTACCACGCCACCCTGACGCCGACGGTGATCCTGCGCAACGTGCTGGAGAACCCCGGCTGGTACACCGCCTATACCCCCTACCAGCCGGAAATCGCCCAGGGCCGGCTCGAAGCCTTGTTGAATTTCCAGCAGATGACCATCGACCTCACCGGCCTGGACCTGGCCAACGCCTCGTTGCTGGATGAAGCCACCGCCGCCGCCGAAGCCATGGCCCTGGCCAAGCGTGTGAGCAAGTCTTCGAGCAACCTGTTCTTTGTCGATGAACACTGCCACCCGCAAACCATTTCCGTGGTCCGCACCCGGGCCGAAGGCTTCGGTTTCGAGCTGGTGGTCGGCGGGGTCGACGAATTGTCCGGGCACCAGGTGTTCGGCGCGTTGCTGCAGTACCCGGACACCCATGGCGAGATCCGCGACCTGCGGCCGCTGATCGACCAGTTGCACGCCCAGCAGGCCCTGGCCTGTGTCGCGGCCGACCTGCTCAGCCTGTTGTTGCTGACCCCGCCGGGCGAACTGGGGGCCGACGTGGTGCTCGGTTCGTCCCAGCGCTTCGGCGTGCCCATGGGCTACGGCGGCCCCCATGCGGCGTTTTTCGCCTGCCGCGACGAGTACAAGCGCGCGATGCCCGGGCGCATCATCGGCGTGTCCAAGGATGCCCGCGGCCAGGTGGCCCTGCGCATGGCCTTGCAGACTCGCGAGCAGCATATTCGCCGCGAGAAGGCCAACTCGAACATCTGCACCGCCCAGGTGCTGCTGGCCAATATCGCGGGTTTCTACGCCGTCTATCACGGCCCGGCCGGGCTCAAGCGCATTGCCCAGCGGGTACACCGGCTGACCTGCATCCTCGCGGTCGGCCTGGAGCGCCACGGCATTGCCAGGGTCAATCGGCACTTCTTCGACACCCTGACCCTGGAGGTCGGCGGCAGCCAGACGGCGATCATCGAAAGCGCCAGGGCGCAGCAGATCAACCTGCGGATTCTCGGCCGTGGCCGGCTGGGGCTGAGCCTGGATGAAACCTGTGACGAAAGCACCGTGGCCCGTTTGTTCGACGTGTTCCTGGGTGCCGACCACGGGCTGGATGTCAGCAGCCTGGACGCCGAGGCGCTGGAGTCGGGGATTCCCGACCCGCTGCTGCGACGCACGCGCTACCTGACCCACCCGGTGTTCAGTGCCCATCACAGCGAAACCGAAATGTTGCGCTACCTCAAGCAGCTGGAGAACAAGGACCTGGCGCTCAACCAGTCGATGATTCCCCTGGGCTCCTGCACCATGAAGCTCAATGCCAGCAGCGAGATGATCCCCATCACCTGGCCGGAATTCGCCAACCTGCATCCCTTCGCGCCCCGGGAGCAGGCTGCCGGCTATGGCCTGCTGATCGCGGAGCTGGAGCGTTGGCTGTGCGCCATCACTGGTTTCGACGCCATCTGCATGCAGCCCAACTCCGGGGCCCAGGGCGAGTACGCCGGGCTGCTGGCGATTCGTCGCTACCACGAGAGCCGCCGGCAAGGCGGTAGGCATGTCTGCCTGATCCCGGCGTCGGCCCACGGCACCAACCCGGCCTCGGCGCAGATGGCCGGGATGCAGGTGGTGATCGTCGAGTGCGACGAGGCCGGCAACGTCGACCTGGAAGACTTGAAGGCCAAGGCCCAGGCGGCCGGCGAGCGCCTGTCGTGCCTGATGGCTACCTACCCTTCGACCCACGGCGTGTACGAAGAGGGCATCAGCCAGATCTGCGAAGTTATCCACAGCCACGGCGGCCAGGTGTACATGGACGGCGCCAACCTCAACGCCCAGGTAGGCCTGGCGCGGCCGGCGGACATTGGCGCCGATGTCTCGCACATGAACCTGCACAAGACCTTCTGCATTCCCCATGGCGGCGGTGGCCCGGGCATGGGCCCGATTGGCGTGCGCGCGCACCTGGCGCCGTTTGTCGCCAACCACCCGGTGGTGCCCATCGACGGGCCGTTGCCAGAGAACGGCGCCGTCAGCGCCGCGCCCTGGGGCAGTGCGAGCATCCTGCCCATCAGCTGGATGTACATCGCCCTGATGGGGCCGCAGCTGGCGGATGCCAGCGAGGTGGCGATCCTTGCGGCCAACTATCTGGCCGAGCAATTGAGCGGTGCCTTCCCGGTGCTCTACAGCGGCCGCAACGGCCGGGTGGCCCACGAATGCATCCTCGATCTGCGCCCGCTCAAGGCCCAGACCGGGATCAGCGAGGAAGACGTGGCCAAGCGCTTGATGGACTGCGGCTTCCATGCCCCGACCATGTCCTTCCCGGTGCCGGGCACCCTGATGGTGGAGCCCACGGAAAGCGAATCCAAGGCTGAGCTCGACCGTTTTATCGAAGCCATGCTGAGCATCCGCGCCGAGATCGCCCAGGTGCAGGAGGGCAACTGGCCGGCCGAGGACAACCCGCTCAAGGGCGCTCCCCATACCCTGGCGGATATCACCGGAGTCTGGGAGCGCTCCTACAGTATCGAACAGGCGGTGCTGCCCACCGCCCATACCCGGGCCCACAAGTACTGGCCGGCGGTGAACCGGGTGGACAACGTCTATGGCGACCGCAACCTGTTCTGCGCCTGCGTGCCGCTGGCGGACTACCGCTGAACGGGCCTCAGTAGTGGTGGCGCGTTCGCGCCGGCTGTCTGCCATGGGTGCTGGCACGGGCTGGTTGGGTTTCCAGGGGATAGAGGTGCAGCAACTCTTCCTCGATCACCTGGTTGCTCAGGCCCAGTTCCAGCTCCGGGCAGTCCAGGTCCAGCCAGTCACCGTGCTGCAACTGCAGGTCGCTCTCGCGCCGGCTGGCGCTGTGGAACACATAGTGGACCATGCCCGGTTGCAGGAACTGTTCGTGCTGTTCGAGGAAGGCCTGGGAGTATTTGCGAATAGCCCACCAGTTGTGCTGGTCGAGGCGATAGCTGCGCTGCGGCAACGGCGTGCCCTGGCGTTCGACCCGGACATTGAGTGACAGGCTGTTCTGCAGTTCGCCGAGGATCAGCGCCGGGGCGATGGCGCACTGGCGCAAACGCGATTGCGCGCAGGAACTGGCGTCCTGATGGCTCAGCAACGGGTCGTGAATGTCGTGGCCGAGGCTGAAGCCGACAAAGCGCAACTGGCCGAAGGGGTCCACCAGGTACACGCACACCACCCCGGGCTGGCTGGAAATGCTCTGGGCGTGGTACGGAATCATCAGCGGCTCGCCGTCGGTCTTCAGCAGGCTGCCATTGCCCTTGTAGAACCAGCCCTGGCGGGTGTGCGGAGTGTTCAGGGTGACTTCGCTGACCTGCACCAGCAGGTTGTCCCGAGGCTTGAGCGGTGGGCGCAACGGGCCTTGCTGGGGGCCGTCCGCGGGCAGTTGCGGGTGGGGCGCGAGGCTGCGCAGGTGTTCGCTCCAGCCCAGATGACGACGGCTGCAGAACAGCAGGGTCTCGTACAGCCCGCCGTGTTCGGAATAGGCCCGCACGCTGCGGCCATTGTGAAAGTCGAACAGCCCGATGGCGCGCTGGTCCTTGTGGCAGACATCCAGCAACAGCAGGTAATCGTCCATGATTCTCTAGTCCTTCAGGGGCAAGGGGGCGGGGAGGATGGGCAGCGCTTCGCGCACGCGCAAACGGCGCGGTTCGAGGGCCTGTTCCTTGAGCAGGAATGACAGCAGCAAGCCGGCCAGGCTGCCGCTCAGGGCCACGTACAGGATCGATGGCAGGCCGAAATGGCTGGCGGCGAACCCGGCCACGGCCGGTGACAACCCGCCACCCAGGATCTCGCCGAACCCCACCACGATTCCGGTCGCCGTCGGCAGCAGGGCCGGGGTGACCGATTCGCTGGTCAGCGGGCCGACTGTCATGCAGATCAGGCTGAAGTTGAAGAACGACAGCAGGAACAGCAGCAGGAAAAGCAGCCAGGGAAGGGGCGGGCTGACGATCAGCAGGCCCACCAGGGTGCTGCTGGTCATGAAGCACACCGACACCACCGGCTTGCGCCCGAGACGGTCGGACATGCCGGGGATGATCAATTGGCCGATGAAGCCGCCCACGCCGATGGCCGAGATGACGAAGGCCATGGACAGGGTTTCCAGGTGCATATGGTCGGTCAGGTAGCTGGGCAGCATGGCGCAGAGGACGAACTGGCAGGTGAGTATGCAGAACATGATCAGGATGTTCAGGCTCACGTTGCCGCTCTTGAAAGCCGCCAGCCAGGTGCCTGCGGTGCGGTCGGTCTGGGGCGCCGGCAGCGGTCGGTAGATTTTCCACAGGTAGCCGGCCAGCAGCAGGCCCGGCAGGGAAATGATGGCGAACACCGCACGCCACGAGCCAGTGATTTGCAGGAGGTATGCGGCGATCAGCGGCCCCAGGCACAGGCCGAGAATCGGGAACAGCGCCTGCTGGATACCCAGGTTCAGCCCGCGCCGGTCGGGGCGCGAGACTTCATTGGTGACAATGATGCTGGTGGGGGTGAAGGCACCCTCGCAGATGCCCATCAGCCCGCGCAGAATCACCAGCCCCAGCACGCCGGTGGCCAGCGCGGAAAAACCGGACAGTAGCGAAAGCACGGCAATCGAGGTCACCAGCACGCGGCGGGTGCCCAGGCGCTCGATCACGCTGCCCATGCCCAGGGCGGACAGCCCCCAGGTGAAGGCCAGCGCGGCGGACAGGTAGCCCAGGTCCTGATAGTCCAGTTGCAGGTCGTGCATGATCACCGGAAACAGCGGCAGGATGATGAAGCGATCCAGCCCCACCAGCCCGAAACTCAGTGACAGCAACAGCACCATGGATCTTTCGTAACGGCTGTTGGCAGCCGTGGTTGGCATTCCAGTGTTCATCGCTCAGCTTCCTTGTGAAACCATGAACCCGGCGCAAGCGCCGTGGGAGGCAACCTGACGTTGCCATACAGCCCGGCAACGTCAGGCGGGACAGGCACAGGCAGTCACATCAGGCGGTCCACTCGCCCACCGCCATTTCCGCGGTGAACCCCGGGCCGAAGGCCGCCAGCAGGCCGATGTCGCCGCGATTGAGGTTGGAATCGAACTGCCGCTTGAGCACGTCGAACACCACCACGCTGGCAATGTTGCCGGCTTCCGACAGGCTGCTGCGCGATTGCGAGACCCGGTTGGATGCCAGGTCCAGGTGCATCACCAGCTCGTCGAGGATCTTGCGACCACCGGTGTGGAAGATGAAGAAGTCGTTGTGCGCACAGTTCTGTTCGAAGCTCTCGTAGTTGAGCCGCTCCATGACCGGTGCCACGTCCTTGATGGAGTTCATCACCGCCTTGTCGAGGGTGAAGTGAAAGCCGGTGTCCTTCACGTCGTACTTGATGTAGTGCTCGCTCTTGGGCAGGAAGTACGACTCGGTCTTCTTGATCTTGAAGCCGCCGGCCTGGTCATCGGCGCGCAGCACGCAGGCGGATACCGCATCGCCGAACAGCGCCGCGGAGATGAAGGCGTGCAGCTTGGTGTCGTCCGGCTGGTAGCACAGCGAGGAGAATTCCAGGGACACGATCAGTACGTGGTTGCGGGCATCGAGCCGGGCGAAGTCGTTGGCGCGGTTGATGGCCGCGGCACCGGCCACGCAGCCCAGCTGGGCGATCGGCAACTGCACGGTGGAGGTTGGCAGGGCCAGGTCGTTGATCAGGTGCGCGGTCAGCGACGGCATCATGAAGCCGGTGCAGGAAGTGACGATCACCATGCGAATGTCGCTGATCTGCAGCCCGGCATTCTCGATGGCCTGGCGCGCCGCGGCCGACGACATCTGCCGGGCTTCACGCTCGTAGACGATGCTGCGGTGGGTGAAACCGGTGTGCACTGCCAGTTCGTCGATCGGCAACACCAGGTGGCGCTCGTTGACTTCGGTGTTGGCGATCATGCGCTTGGCCAGGGCCATGCGTGGATGGTCGGCGTGCAGGTTTTCCAGGTGATCGACCATCTGTTGCTGGGTGATCTTGTGTTGCGGAAACATGACGTGTGGAAGGCAAAGTGTAGACATGATGGGTCCTTGGCTTTAAGTAAGCCAACAAGTTAAGGGGTGGGGATAGTCCCCGTTTATAGGCACAGGAATCTGTAGGCCCTAAAGGAAATCAGGGCCTTAAGGCAACTTCGGGGCGTGAAGTTGCCGTTGATGTAACTTTTAAGTTGGATTTTATTTTAATGGCTAACTTCAAGGTGCCTTATATAAAGGCACCTTGAATAACAACTTATATATCGAGTACGAACTTATAAGCGTATTGCCAGGCCAGGTTGCTTTCGCGCACATGCTTGCGGATCACCATGCGCACCGGCGCACCGACTTTCAGCTGTTGCTGATCGCACACATCGACGATTTCCGAAGCGATCACCAGGCCGTCGTCCAGGCGCACCATGGCCATGATGCGCGGCACGGTTTCGCCATAGCCCATGGCGGCCAGGATCGGGTTCTCGGCCGGGGCCATGACCTCGATCTTGCCACTGCGCGCGCAGCGATACGGCTTCACACTCAGGGAGTTGCAAGCGCCGCAGACGGTGCGCCGGGGGAAGAAGATTTCGTTGCATTCTTCGCACTGGCTGCCTTCGAGGCGGTACTTGCCGCCATGCTCGCGCCATTCGCGAAGCATGCTGGCGGTGGTCATTCTGTGGATCTGTTCTGGGTACATGGACATGGTCCGGGCTCCTTAGTCGTTCGAGAGGACAATCACTGAGTTGTGCGCCGCGTAACCGCCAAGGTTCTGCGACACGCCGATGCGCGCGCCCTTGACCTGGTTGTCGGATTCACCCCTCAGCTGCCGGAACAGCTCGGTGATGTGCAGGATGCCGTCGCAGCCGGAGGCATGGCCGCGGCCGATGTTGCCGCCGTCGGTATTGAGCGGCAGCTGGCCATCCAGGGCGATGCCGCCTTCGAGCACGAAGTCGCCGGCCTGGCCCTTGCCACAGATGCCCATGGATTCCATCTGGATCAGCCCGGCGCCGAGCAGGTCGTAGACCTGGGCCACGTCGATGTCCTTGGCGGTGATCCCGGCTTTCTTGTAGGCGATTTCCGCACAGGCGATGGAGTTGGCCGAAACCGCCATGCCCACATCCTTGGGCAGGCCCGGATGATGCAGGGTCGGGTTGTGAAAGCGCGTACCGAAATAGTGTGAGACCCCGGTATAGGCGCAACCGCGTACGAACACCGGTTTATCGGTGTACTTGTGGGCCAGGTGTTCGGCCACCAGGATCGCGCAGCCACTGGCTTCGCCCCAGGCCAGCATCGAGCCGCAGGCCTCGCTGTTCTTCAACGCTTCCAGGGATGGAATCGGCTGGCCATAACGGGTGGCGGTGGGGGTGTTCTGTGCGTAGATGCGCATCTGCCGGCCGAAGGTGGCCAGTACGTCGGCCTCGCGACCGGCATAGCCAAACTTCTGGAAGTACTCGGCGGTGGCCAGGGCGAAGGCATCGGTGTGGGAAATGCCGAGGAAATAATCGTATTCACATTCAGTGCTGGAGCCGATGTATTCGGCGTAGTTGAAGTGATCGGTCATCTTCTCGAAGCCGCCGCACAGGACGATGTCGTACTCCCCGGACGCCACCATCTGGTGGCCCATCTGGAACGACACCGAGCTGCTGGTGCAGTTGGCGGTGCTCATGAAGGTCGGCGCCGGGCTGATGCCCAGGGCGTCGGAAATGGTCGGGCCCAGGCCGCCATATTCGGAAATGCCTTCACCGTGATAACCATAGGCCACGGCCTGTATTTCCCGGGGGTGCATCTTGGCGTCCTTGAGAGCCTTGTAGGCGGACTCGACGATCATTTCCTTGAACGTCTGCCGAACTCGTGAACTTCCGGGTTTCGGCGTATAGGCGGCCGAAACGATTGCAACACGACGTGCGCACATGTGCATGCTCCTTGCGTAGACAGGCGTAATCAGAGATAGGCGGTCAGGGCGTAGTCAGCCCGCAGGTACTTGAACTCGTACTTGATGGACGTGCCGTAGTCGACGTAGATCTTGGATTCCAGCAGTTCGCGCAGAGGCTTATTGTGCTTCTGGTACTGCTCGATGGCGTCGGTGACGGTCAGGGCGATGGCGTCGCTGCCGGCGCCGAAACCGTAGGACACCAGAAGAATTTTCTGCCCCGGGCGTGCCTGGTCCAGTACGTTGATCAGGCCGAGCAGCGGGCTGGCCGATCCGGCATCGCCAACGTTGCCGGCATAGATGCCCGGTTCCACCTGCTTGGGGTTGAAGCCCAGGTGCTTGGCCAGGGAGTAGGGCGTGGACACCAGGTTTTGCTGGAACACCACATAGTCATAGTCGGCGGGGCTGGTGTGCAGCTTGGCCATCAGGCCTTCGGCGGCGCGGCGGGTCTGGTCTTCCAGGCCGATGCTGTTCTTGTCCGAGCCCAGGCCCATGCCCGAACGAATGTAGCGATCACCCTGGGGGCGGATGTTATCGGCGACATCGGCGGCGCAGGAGAAGCTGGCGTCGAATTCGGCGATGACATCCTGGCTGCCGATCAGCAGCGCAGCGGCTCCGGCCCCGGCATAGGATTCGGTCAGGTCGCCCGGCGCGGTGTTGCGGTTGATGGTGTCGGCGCCGATGGCCAGGGCGCTGCCCGTCATGCCGGAAGCCACCAGCGCCTGGCAGATCTGCAGGGCAGAAGTTCCGGACTTGCCGGCGAACTGCACGTCGGCGCAATAGGCGTCGTAGCCGCTGCCGAGCATTTCCAGGATGATCGAAGCCGAGGCCCGTGAGTCATAGGGATTGGTGCAGGTGCCCAGGTACAGGGCTTCGATCTGATGACCGGGGACTTTATCCAGGGCCCGTTGCGCCGCCAGCACCCCGAGGGTGATGACATCTTCATCCGGTTGCAGCACGGCTCTTTCCGTGACGCCGAGGTTTTCCTCCACCAGCTTGAGGTCGGTGTTTTTCCAGACGTTGATCACTTCCTGGACTTTCAGGCGGCATACCGGAATACCCGCGCCATAGCTGACAATACCTATCTTTTTCACGTTCATTTTCCTCTTGATTCCATTCTTTTCAGAAAACTGGGTCGTGCCTGCTCAGAAGCACCCTTGAAACATACGGAAAACAGTTTTGCTGCCTTTCTCCTGGCCACACCTGATGAAACCTGCAGGCCAGAGCGGTTTAACAGCAGACTCCAAATAGGGGAAAACCCACTCGAAAGCTGTTTTTATTCACCTCGCTGTGCTATGATACGGAACGTTTCGTTTAGTAATAATTTCAGACGATCTAATCTCTTAAGGGAAAAGGGCCGAAGCCTCGAATTCGAGGAACTCCAAGTTACAAGGCCTGAGCTGCTCAACCCTTACGCGATATTTTAAAAACTAGATAGATCGGTGTAAGAAATTCATGATTCTTTCAAGAATGAAACGAAACGGACCGTTTCATTTCGATTCGAGGGAATCCTATACCCTGCGTTGCGTTTGTCAAGCGCCCTGCCTGGAGATTTTTTATTGTGGCTCGTACCCCCTCTCGCAGCTCCATCGGCTCTTTGCGAAGTCCCCATACTCATAAAGCCATTCTCACTTCCACCATCGAAATCCTTAAGGAATGCGGCTATTCCGGGCTCAGTATCGAGTCCGTCGCCCGTCGGGCGGGGGCCAGCAAGCCAACTATCTATCGCTGGTGGACGAACAAGGCGGCGTTGATCGCCGAGGTTTATGAAAACGAGAGCGAACAAGTCAGAAAGTTTCCTGATCTCGGCTCGTTCAAGGCAGATCTCGACTTTTTGCTGCGAAATCTCTGGAAAGTCTGGAGGGAGACTATTTGCGGCGAAGCCTTTCGCTGTGTGATCGCCGAAGCGCAACTGGATCCCGCAACCTTGACCCAGCTCAAGGATCAGTTCATGGAGCGCAGAAGGGAAATGCCGAAAAAACTGGTGGAAAATGCCATCAGCAACGGCGAGCTGCCCAAGGACACCAACCGTGAATTACTGCTGGATATGATCTTCGGCTTTTGCTGGTATCGGCTGTTGACTGAGCAACTGACGGTGGAGCAGGACATCGAGGAGTTCACTTCTCTGCTGATCAACGGTGTTTGTCCTGGTACGCAACGTTGATCCTTTCGAGCCATTAAGCCCTGGAGTTTCTCGGGCTTAATGGCTGTTGTTTCAGGCCGCGGGGGTGCCGAACTCTCGATACAGGTCCGGCAGGAAGCTGGCCAGATGATTGAACTCGCACATGTCGTGCACCGCGAACTCGTAGGCCAGGGTCTCCAGTTCGGCCTCGCCAAAGCCATTTTCCTTCAGCAGCGATGCAGCCTTTTCTGCCCCGGGAAAGCGGGCCATCGACGGGTGCGCCCCGACCCAGTAACGGCTGGTCAGGTACATGCCGTCCGGTACTTCCTTGAACAGATGCACCATCAACGACACCGGTACCTCAGGATGATCCGCCAGGCTCATCAGGGCGCTGACACTGCCGTCGATCTTCGCTTCGCGATACAGATCGGTGTTCAGGCCCAGGCTGGCCGGCTGCTGGAAGTCGATATGCAGGTGCATCAGGCGATCGCCGACATATTCCGACGCGCAGAAGGTGTTGCCATACAGCCGTTCCTCAAAACTCAGGGACTCATCGCACAGGCGCTGGTGGTGCACGCATGGGTTGCTGACATGGGCATAGGGGAACCACAGGGTGTAGCGCTCCGATTCCGCGGGGTGCCAGATGAACCACCACTTGAACATCTGCGCGGTGCAGCCGGGGAAGAACTTGCGGCTTTGCACGTAGGCCATCGGGCCCGGTAGCAGGGCGTAACCGGATTCCTCGCTGACAAAGTCCGGTTCGAGCAGGCGATTGATGTCCTCGATGCTCGGGGTCAGGGTGTCTTCCAGGGCCATGGGGCCTTGCTGAATCTTGCGGACGGCGGACAGCGGCACGCGCATTTCCGACCGGAAATACTTGGCGTAGGGCTTGTTCCTGACCGCCGCCTGATTGCGTAGGAACAGCTTCTGCATGGGCAGTGAGAAGTAGGTGAAGGGAGTCATGTTGCGCGCTTCCATGCTGATATCCTTTGGCGTGAATTGACAGATAGCCGCCATTTCGCTGCAACCCTTGACGGAACTGAACGAGAAACTGGCGCTTTGTAGCTAAGCAGTCCATAAACAAAAGTCAAATTTGAATTTAACTTAGTGAGAGCGCCTATGGCCGTTTCCGCTTCCCCGCAGCCCACTGCGGCCCGTACGCCGCGTCAGGATGGCCAGGCTACCCGCCAACAGATCCTGGAGACGGCCGGCCAGCTTTTTGCTGAGCTGGGGTACGCCAACACCACCAGCAAGCAGATCTGCGAGAACTCCAGGGCCAACAACGCCTCGGTCAACTACCACTTCGAGAACAAGGACGGCCTGTATCGGGCGGTGCTGCGCGAGGCCCACGACCGCCTGGTGCGGATCGAGACCATGATCAGCCTGAGTGAAAGCCAGGGCAGCCCCGAGGACAAGCTGCGGGCGATCATCACCGTGCTCATCGAGGGGCTGGGCAACCAGCGTGAGGGCTGGGCGCTGAAAGTCCTGACCCGCGAACTGTTGTCACCCTCCGCGGTGCTGCCGGCGATCCTGGAGGAGCAGGCGTTTCCCAAGGCGAAGATCGTGCGCACCATCCTCGGCCAGATCATGGATCTATCGCCTGAGGACCCGGTTACCCTGCGCAGCGCCGTCAGCGTTTTTGCGCCCTGCCTGTTCCTGCTGATCGCCCATCAGCCGCTGGCGCGCAATGTATTGCCCGGCCTGGAGCTGGATCCACCGGCGTTGATCGAGCACATGATGAGTTATGCCCTGGCCGGCCTGGCTGCAGTGTCCCGCACACCTGGGGTCTAGCCGGCTGATCGGGCACACAAAAACGCCGACCCTGGGGTCGGCGTTTGCTGTCGGCCATCCCTGGGGCAACGGTTACTCCTGAGCGACAGCGTTCTTCGCCAGGATGGCGTTGGCCAGTTCCATGTCGGTGGCCTTGAGGCCGGGGTTGTCGGCGCGGACTTTCTGCATGGCGGCTTCCAGGTACGGGCCGCGAATGCTGCCATCGCTGGCAACGAAGCTGCCGGCGTCATCCTGGGCGGCGACGATCAACTTGTGGTCCTTGAAGGTCAGGTAGGTGGAGCCGGTGGTGGCCCCGGAGGAAATGACGTTACGCCAGAAGGTGTCGGCCATTGCCGAACCAACGGGAAGAGACAGCAGGGCAAGGGTGGCGACAGCAATTTTCAGACGCATGATGGGTGACTCCGAAAGGGGGTATCTGCATCGTTTGATTCTAGATAACCCCGCGGAGTTCCGTGACTCATCAGTCAAGGTTTTCGACCAACAGGATTGCGCCTTCCTGGCCCACCACCCGCACCCGGGCGCCCACGGGGGCGTCGGCCCCCTTGGCGATCCACACGCCGTCGGCCACCTTGATCCGCCCGCGGCCGTCGACAATCGCCTGGTGCACCACAAAGGTCTTGCCGATCAGCTCCTGGCCCCGCAGGTTGAGGTTCGGCTGATCGCTGGGGCGTACCACGCTGCGCTGGCGGCGCCACCAGTACAGTGCGGTGAGCACCGACAGCAGGCCGAACAGGAGGAACTGCACCTCCCATGACAGGCCGGGAATGAGAAAGGTCAGGACCCCGACTGTGGCGGCTGCGAGGCCGATCCACAGCAGGTAGCCGCCGGCCCCGAATACTTCGAAGATCAGCAGGATGGTGCCAAGGGCCAGCCAGTCCCAGAACGATAGAGCTTGCACAAATGCCAACATGAAGCCTGCCTCAGACCTTCTTGCTGTCGAACGTGGCCTTGACGATCTCGCCGATGCCGCCCACGGCGCCGATGACCTGGCTGGCCTCCAGGGGCATCAGGATCACCTTGCTGTTGTTGGCCGACGCCAGTTTGCCCAGGGCATCGATGTATTTCTGCGCGACGAAGTAGTTGATCGCCTGGACGTTGCCGGTAGCAATCGCCTCGGACACCACTTGGGTCGCCCGGGCCTCGGCTTCGGCCTGGCGCTCCCGGGCTTCGGATTCGAGGAATGCCGCCTGGCGTTCGCCCTCGGCTTCAAGAATCTGTGCCTGCTTCTTGCCTTCTGCGGTAAGGATGGCGGCGGCCCGCAGGCCTTCGGCTTCGAGGATCTGCGCACGCTTGACCCGCTCGGCCTTCATCTGCCCGGACATGGCCGCCATCAGGTCGGCGGGTGGGCTGATGTCCTTGATTTCGATCCGGGTGATCTTGATCCCCCAGGGGGCGGTGGCCTCATCGACGGTTCGCAGGAGTTTCTCGTTGATGCCGTCACGTTGGCTGAGCATGGCGTCCAGTTCCATGGAACCGAGCACCGTACGGATATTGGTTTGCAGCAGGTTGCGGATGGCGTGCTCGAGGTTGTTGACCTCATAGGCGGCCTGGGCGGTGTTGACCACCTGGAAGAAACACACGGCGTCGATCTGCACCGTGGCGTTGTCGGCGGTAATGACTTCCTGGGGTGGGATATCCAGCACGCTTTCCATCACGTTGATCTTGCGCCCGATGCGATCCATCACCGGAATGATGATGTTCAACCCCGGCTTCAGGGTGTTGGTGTAGCGGCCGAAGCGTTCCACGGTCCATTGGTAGCCTTGGGGCACGACCTTGAAACCCATGAAGACGATGGCCACGGCGAGGCCGACGAAAAGTAACAACACGCTTCCGATCTGCATAACATTCTCCTGCTCAGATGTGATCAAGGGGCACAGGGGGCGAGTGTACGGCGGCGCCCGGTCGCGCGCAGAGATACCGTGGCCCTTGCATCATCAGGACACACATCACCGGCGTGCCCGTGGCCTCACAGTTGGAAGCGGGTGACCGAGGTCTGCAAGGTGGCCACGGAGTTTTCCATCTGCTCCACGGTCTGGGTCAGCTCACGCATGGCCTGGCTGTTGCGCCGGGCTACCAGGCTGATCATCTCCACCCGTTGCGCCACTTCGCTACTGGCCTTGGACTGTTCGCCGATGGTGAGGGAAATTTCCTCCACCATCACCGCCGAGCGCTGGGCGCCCTGGCGGATCTCATTGATCGAGGTGCCCGCCTGCTGGGCCATCTGGACCCCGTCGTTGACCCGGCTGACCCCGGTTTGCATGCTGTTCACGGCTTGTTCGGTGGTTTCCCGGATGCGCTCGATCATGCCGGTGATTTCCCGGGTGGACTGTGCGGTGCGGGCTGCCAGATTGCGCACTTCGTCAGCCACCACGGCGAACCCCCGGCCGGCTTCCCCGGCCCGGGCGGCTTCGATGGCGGCGTTCAGGGCCAGCAGGTTGGTCTGCTCGGCGATGCCGTTGATTACCTGGATGATCGAGTGGATCTCTTCCGAGGACTGGCCCAGGGCGGTGATGCTGCGGGAAGACTGGTTCACCGCCTCGGCAATATGGCTCATGCCGTCCACGACCCCGAGGATTACCTGGCCGCCGCTACCGGCCAGGGATTCGGACTGGGCGGCAATGCCCTGGGCATTGCGCGCGTGTTCGGCCACCTGGGCGATATTGCTGATCATCTGCTCCATGGCTGCGGCCATGTTGGTGGCGCCGTCGGCCTGTTCGGTGGCGCCGTCGGCAATGCTCAGCGACGTGTCGCTGAGGCTGTGGGAGCGGCCGCGCAACTCTTCGCTTTCATGGCGGATGGTGGTGATCATCTGCCGCAGGTTGTCTTGCATTTCTCCAAGGGCCCGTTGCAGTTGGCCGGCCTCGTCATGCCTGTCGACGCTGATGGGCGTGGTCAGGTTGCCCTGGGCAATGGCCCGGGCGGTGGCCACGGATTTTTCCAGGGGTTTGAGCACCCGGGTGAGCAGCTGCCGGGTCAACAGAGCCAGTGCCAGGGCGGCCAGCAGGCTGCCGCCGATCAGCCACCAGGCGGCCTGGCGGACCGCACTTTCACTGAGTTCGCGGGTTTGGGCGGTGCTGGCTTCGATCTGGCTGCTGAGGGCGGCGTTGCGGCTCTCCACTTCGCTGAAGCGCTGGGAGAACTCCGGCATTTGCAGGCGCGCGGCCTGTGGGTCCTTGAGGGCCTGCCCGGCGATGTTCTCGGCGGCATGAATGTAGTTTTCCAGCACCGGCTGCAGCTCGGTGATGGCGTTGCGGATTTCCGGTGCCAGGGGCAACTTGGCGTTTTCCGCCAGGGCCTTGCGGAACCAGTCGCCGTGTTCGCGCAGGCTATTGCGGACCTCTTCGCCAGCGGCGGCATCGCCGGGCTGGCTGCTCAGGGCCTCCAGCACATCGGCCCGCAGGGCGTCGTGCATCATGTCGGCCTCCAGGTGGTTGCGCAGGGCGCTGGCGTTGAGCTCGTTGTCCACCAGTGCCCGCGCCAGGCGTGACTGGCCCCATAAACCCAGCCCGGCCACCAGGGCAATGGCCAGGAGGCTGACAACCCCGGTGGCGAGCATGTTTTGACGAATGTTCATACCGGGCTCCCTGCTTTTCTCGGCGGTGACTCAAGCGTAGTCCAGCGCCTGGGGTTCGCCTCCTGTGCCGCTATGGGGGCTGGTTGCCGGGCGTGACCCTTAGCACTTCCTCAAGGCTGGTCAGGCCTTGGGCAACCTTGTGCGCGGCAGCCAGGCGCAGGCTGCGCATGCCGTCCGCGCAGGCCTGGTGGTGCAGGCGGGCAAGATCCAGGTCGCGATGGATCAGGGCCTTGAGGGGGGAACCCAAGGGCATGATTTCGTAGACCCCGGTGCGCCCGTGGTAACCGGTACCCCGGCATTCGGCGCAGCCCACCGCGCGCTGGCCGCCGGCAGCGGGTGGCAGGTGCCGGGTTCCGGTCAGGCTTTCCCAGTCATCCGCCGTCAGCTCGGCGGGAACCTTGCAGTACGGGCAGAGGGTGCGCAGCAGGCGCTGGGCCATGACCCCGATCAGGGTGGCCTTGATCAGGTAATGGGGCACGCCCAGTTCCAGCAGCCGGCTGATGGCGCCGGGGGCGTCGTTGGTGTGCAGGGTAGACAGCACCAGGTGCCCGGTAAGTGCGGCCTGGATGGCCATTTCCGCAGTCTCAAGGTCACGGATCTCGCCGATCATGATGATGTCGGGGTCCTGGCGCATCAGTGCACGCACGCCGCTGGAAAAACTCAGGTCGATATTGTGCTGGACCTGCATCTGGTTGAACGCCGGTTCGATCATCTCGATCGGGTCCTCGATGGTGCACAGGTTGACCTCGGGGGTCGCGAGCTTCTTCAGGGTGGTGTAGAGGGTGCTGGTCTTGCCCGAGCCGGTGGGCCCGGTGACCAGGATGATGCCGTGGGCCTGGGCGGTCATGGCTTGCCAGCGGCTCAGGTCATCGGTGCCAAAGCCCAATTGGTCGAAATCCTTGAGCAGGACCTGGGGATCGAAGATGCGCATCACCAGCTTTTCACCGAACGCCGTGGGCAGGGTCGAGAGTCGCAACTCGATTTCACTGCCGTCGGGGGTGCGCGTCTTGACCCTGCCATCCTGGGGCTTGCGCTTTTCCGCGACGTTCATGCGCCCCAGGCTCTTGAGGCGGCTGACGATGGCCAGGGTGACCTGCGGCGGGAACTGGTAGACGTTGTGCAATACGCCATCGATGCGAAAGCGCAGGGTGCCGTGCTCGCGGCGGGGTTCGATATGGATGTCGCTGGCCCTTTGCTGAAAGGCGTACTGGAACAGCCAGTCGACGATATTGACGATGTGCGCATCGTCGGCATCCGGCTCCTGGTCGCTGGCCCCCAGTTTCAGCAGTTGCTCGAAGTTGCCCAGGCCACTGGCTTTCTGTTCGCTGCTGGCGCCGCTGACCGACTTGGCCAGGCGATAGAACTCCAGGGTCAGGCGCTGGATGTCCAGCGGGCTGGCCACCACCCGTCGCACCGTGCGCTTGAGAACATGGGCCAGGTCTGCTTCCCAGGCACTGACGTAAGGTTGGGCGCTGGCCACGGTAACGCTCTGCCCATCCACGGCCACGGCAAGGATCTTGTGCCGCTGGGCGAAGGCGAAGGACATCAGCGGCGTGATGCTGGCCACGTCGATGCGCAGGGGGTCGATACGCAGGTAAGGCTGACCGGCTTGCCGGGCCAGCCAGGCCGTGAGGCTGTCCAGGTCCAGATGTGTGCCGAGTTGCTGCAGGTCGGGCAATTGCTGGCCGGCGATCACTTCCAGGGGATGCAGCAGGTTACCGGCTGCCTGATGCCGGACGCTCATGACCTGTTCGGCGGCATCCTGGCTGATGCGGCCCTGGGCCAGCAGTTCACGCAGCAGTTCGCTGAGGTCCAGCCAGCGGTCCTGGGGAAGGTGCGCGGCGCTCATGGGCGATTCCTTGGGGCTGTTGTCCAGATGTGGGTCTCTGACCACGAACAGCCAAGAATAGTCCCCGGGGCCTCAAGGGAATGCTTGCCAAGGGTTGCAGGGTTTTGCCGGGATCAACCCGCGGCCTGCAGGCGCGAAGGTTCCGCCAGCTCCAGCTCCAGCTCCACGTCACAGACACTGATCAGGTTGCGCAGCTTTGCGCCGATCACCTGGGCCCGATGCCAGCTCAGGTCGTCGAGTTCCACCTCCATATACAGCGTGGCGTCCTGCTGCTGCATCGACACCCGCTGCGGCACCAGGAACTGCAGGGCGAAGTGGTTGAGGATGCGGCACAGCACATCGGCCTCGGCGTCGGCCACTATCCGGTAGTGCACGCGACAGTGAGCATTGTTGAGGTTCCAGGCATCGGCGCGGGGGGCTGGCTCGAAAGGGGGCATGGCGGTCTCCAGGTCAGTGGAGAAATTTTTACATTCGGTTTCGGGTATTTCTTATCTAAGATTGGGTTTGTTTGCTTAAATATGAATTGTTCAATTCATTTTTTAATGTTTATGGGTATTTATTATGCATAGCGACCTGGACGCCTATGATCGCCGCATCCTCGCGCTGCTGCAAGAGGACGCCTCGCTTTCCAGTGCGCAGATCGCCGAGCAGGTGGGGTTGTCCCAGTCGCCATGCTGGCGACGGATCCAGCGGATGAAGGAGGAGGGGGTGATCCGCGGCCAGGTGACCCTGCTGGACCGCAAGAAGATCGGCCTCAACACGCAGATCTTCGCCGAGATCAAGCTCAACGCTCACGGGCGCTCCAACTTCACCGAGTTCACCGAGGCGATCCGCGGCTTTCCGGAAGTGCTGGAGTGCTATGTGCTGATGGGCGCGGTGGACTTTCTGCTGCGGATCGTGACCGCGGATATCGAAGCCTATGAACGCTTCTTCTTCGAGAAGCTGTCCATGGTGCCGGGTATCCAGGAGGTGAACTCGATCGTTGCCCTGTCGGAGATCAAGTCCACCACCAGCCTGCCGGTCATGCGCTGAGGGGCGGGGTTACAGGCGCAGGAGGGTTTTCCAGGCGCGGTTCTGGAACACCGCGATGGCCTGCTGCTTGCGGGCGTCGAGGGCTTCGTCGGTGATCGGCTCGTTGGCCAGCTGGGCCAGTTTGTTCAACTCGCCATAGAGACGGTCCAGCTCCGGGATCTCCAGCGCGGAGCGGGCGTGGTGCAACCAGGCCTGGATGCGTTCAATGCGCGGCAACTGCTCGGCCAGGTCTTCCGGTTGCTGCTGATAGCGCGGCAGTTGCAGGGAGGTGGCTTCCTCGGCCAGCAGGCGTGGCAACCAGCTGCCCAGCTGTGCGGCGCCCTGGCGGTTGCCCCGGGTGTTGCGGTCAGTGGTCCAGGCCCGGGCCAGCAGCCAGCGCGAGGTATTCAGCGAGAACAGGCCCCAGCGCACGTCCTGCAACTCTTCGATGAACTGCTCCGGCGCGGCCTTGCGCACGTCTTCGTCATCAAGACCGGCCTGTACCAGCGGACGCCAGTCTTCCAGCAGGGCGTCCAGGGCACTGCGCAATTCAGCGGTGGACTGGCGCGGTGCGGCCTGGCCCAGGCTGCTGGCCAGGGCTCGCAGCTCGGCAAGGTTGTCCACCCAGTCCTGCAGCAGGCGCCAGTGGCCATTGAAGCGGTACTGCTCGGCCAGGCGCTGGCTGCTGCCCAGCAGGTGCCAGGCCAGAGCGGCGAAAGCTTCGTCCAGGGGCGTCTCGGCGCTCAATTGCGGCGCGGGCAGGCTCAGGGAGTAGCTGCCGGCGTCGAACAGGCGATAGCCGCGCTCGGCCTTGCTGATGTCGCAGGGCATCAGCGGCAGGGTCAGGGCCAGCTCTGCTGCCAACTCCAGCAGGGCAGCCGGTTCGCCTTCACGCAGCTCCAGTTCAAGCTCGCAGATTTCTTCCTTTTGCTTGCCGGCGATGACTTGGCCCAAGTCCAGGGCGGCTTCGATCACCACCTTGGCCTTGCCGCGGCCCCAGGCGATTTCCGCGCGCTCGCGGACGAAATCCGTGGTGAACAATGGCTTGAGGGTCTTCTTGTCCAGTTCGGCCAGGGCTTCGGGCCAGCATTGGCCTTCGAGCTTTTTCACGTCCAGCTTGGCCTTGGCCAGTTGCCAGTCGTACTCGTTGCGTTCGGACAGGCCGGCGACGCTCTGGCCGCTGGTCTTCAGGGTCTGGATCACCGCGTCACCGTCGCGACGCAGGCGCAGGGCGACTTTGGCCCGGGCCAGGTCGCGTTCTGGGGTGTCGAAGTACTGATTCATCAGTTCACGGCGTTCCCAGCCACTTTTATTGCGTTTTTTCAGTAGCGGGTGCTCGCGCAGGGCGGCGAGGGTTTCGCGGCTGACGCGGAGTTTGATTTCGGTTTCTTTCTGCATGGCCGGAAAATCCAGGATCGGGAGCGCAGCCGGGGAAGAGTTGGCTGCCAAGGCCGTGCAGTGTACAGGACAAGGCGCCCGCAGGTGCCGCGGCGGTTCCTTCCGCTTGCGGGATGCCTCTATGATGGGCCTCACATTGGGATTCCCGGAGACAGCTCATGCCCCTGCCGTCCATGAAGGATCAGTTTGCCGCGCTGATCGCCGCGCCATCGGTGAGCTGCACTCAAGCAGCACTGGATCAATCCAACCGTGCGGTGATCGACCTGCTGGCCGGTTGGCTCGGCGACCTGGGTTTTGCCTGTGATATCCAGCAGGTCAGCCCCGGCAAGTTCAATCTGCTGGCCAGTTTCGGCAGTGGCCCTGGCGGCCTGGTACTGGCCGGGCACAGCGACACCGTGCCCTATGACAGCGCGCTGTGGCAGACCGACCCCTTGAAGCTGACCGAAGTTGACGGCCGCTGGGTCGGCCTGGGCAGTTGCGACATGAAGGGTTTCTTCGCCCTGATCATCGAGGCAGTGCGGTCCCTGCTGGATCAGCCTTTCAAGCAGCCGCTGCTGGTCCTCGCCACTTGCGACGAAGAAAGCTCCATGGCCGGGGCGCGGGCCTTGGCGCAAGCCGGCCGGCCCCTGGGGCGCGCGGCGGTGATCGGCGAGCCTACGGGGCTCAAGCCGATCCGCCTGCACAAGGGGGTGATGATGGAGCGCATCGATATCCTCGGCCGCAGCGGTCATTCGTCGGACCCGAGCCTGGGTCGCAGTGCCCTGGAAGCCATGCACGATGCCATTGGCGAGCTGCGGGGCCTGCGGTTGCTGTGGCAGCGCGAGTACCGCAATGCGCAGTTCAGCGTCCCGCAACCGACCCTGAACTTCGGCTGCATCCATGGCGGCGACAACCCCAACCGCATCTGTGGCCAGTGTTCCCTGGAGTTCGACCTGCGGCCCCTGCCGGGCATGGATCCGGACGTGCTGCGCGAGGCCATCCGGCAGAAGCTCAAGCCGATTGCCGAACGCCATGAAGTGAAGATCGACTATGCGCCGTTGTTCCCCGCGGTCCCGCCTTTCGAGCAGCCCGAGGATGCCGAGTTGGTGCGAGTGGCAGAGCGGTTGACCGGGCATCGTGCCGAAGCAGTAGCGTTTGGCACCGAAGCACCTTATCTTCAGCGCCTTGGCTGCGAGACCCTGGTGCTCGGCCCGGGTGATATCGCCTGTGCCCACCAGCCGGGGGAGTACCTCGAAATGTCACGCTTGCAGCCTACCGTGCATCTATTACGTGAATTGATTGAACATTACTGCCTGACGCCGGCCCAATTTCAGTAAATTGCCGGTGGCCTTGTCCGTACCCATGAGGAGAGTAAGCGTGTTGCCAAGCCTGTTCCGACGATAACCATCAGCCCGCTGTGAGTTTTCCGTTTCGTCCTTTCATAGGCTGCTTTTTATTTACAGGCTCAGGTTCATGCCCGAATACGTCAATTGGCTTCGCCACGCGTCTCCCTATATCAATGCCCACCGCGACTGCACCTTCGTGGTCATGCTGCCCGGCGACGGCGTTGAACACCCCAACTTCGGCAATATCGTCCACGACCTAGTGCTGCTCCACAGCCTGGGGGTGCGCCTGGTGCTGGTGCACGGCTCGCGCCCACAGATCGAAGCCCGTCTGGCGGCCCGTGGCCTGACGCCCCATTACCATCACGGCCTCAGGATCACCGACGCGGCAACCCTGGAGTGCGTGATCGATGCCGTGGGCCAGTTGCGCATCGCTATCGAGGCGCGCCTGTCCATGGACATGGCCTCTTCACCGATGCAGGGCTCGCGGTTGCGGGTGGCCAGCGGCAATCTGGTGACTGCCCGTCCGATCGGCGTGCTGGAAGGCGTCGACTATCACCACACCGGCGAAGTGCGCCGGGTCGATCGCAAGGGCATCAATCGCCTGCTGGACGAGCGCTCCATCGTCCTGCTCTCGCCCCTGGGGTATTCCCCCACCGGGGAAACCTTCAACCTGGCCTGCGAAGACGTGGCCACGCGCGCCGCCATCGACCTTGGGGCCGACAAACTACTGCTGTTCGGCGCCGACCCGGGCCTGCTGGATGAAAACGGCAAGCTGGTGCGCGAATTGCGCCCGCAACAGGTGCCGGCGCATTTGCAGCGCCTGGGGGGCAACTATCAGGCCGAGCTGCTGGATGCCGCCGCCGAGGCGTGCCGCGGCGGAGTCGGACGCAGCCATATCGTCAGCTACGCCGAGGACGGCGCCTTGCTGACCGAACTCTTCACCCGCGACGGCGGCGGCACCCTGGTGGCCCAGGAACAGTTCGAGCGGGTGCGCGAGGCGGCGATCGAGGACGTGGGCGGCTTGCTGGAGCTGATCAGCCCGCTGGAAGAGCAGGGCATCCTCGTGCGGCGTTCCCGCGAGGTGCTGGAGCGCGAGATCGAGCAGTTCAGTGTGGTGGAGCGCGAGGGCATGATCATCGCCTGCGCGGCCCTGTACCAGATTGCCGATTCCGATGCCGGTGAGCTGGCGTGCCTGGCGGTGAACCCCGAGTACCGCCATGGCAAGCGTGGCGACGAGCTGCTGGAAAGGATCGAGACCCGCGCTCGGGCCCAGGGCTTGAAGACGCTGTTCGTCCTCACCACTCGTACCGCTCACTGGTTCCGCGAGCGGGGTTTCGTGCCCAGCAGTGTCGAGCGCCTGCCATCGGCCCGGGCCTCGCTGTACAACTACCAGCGCAATTCGAAGATCTTCGAAAAAGCCCTCTGAACCCGCCTCTTTGCGCAACTGGCCGCCACGGCCCGATCAATTGATCGAACCGTGGCGGCCAGTTGCACATGTCAGAAAAATTTCATTTCGATACAAAAACTGTAACAAATTGACGGGAGGATAGGCTCTTAGCCATGATTGCGTCGCTTTTTTGATCCTGAATGACGTTTTGCGCTTGTACACGCAGGGGATCTTGGGGGCTGAGTCAGGGGAATATTTTTCAGAAATAAGCTTGCGAGCGTCTACGCTGCGATTCGCCGTTTGATAATGGCGAGCTTTATTCCTGAAAGGTATGAAAAAGAATTAAACAATTCTTTTTGGGTTTATGAGTAATTCATTACCCTGCATGGACCAAATCACTGCGATTAGACCATGGTCGTAGACACAGGTCGTTACGATTGACTTATCAGTCACGGTCTGGCGCTAATCGCGCATCTGTGGCACCCGGGCGTTCGATCCGGGGCCAGGAACCACAAGAATTAGAAACGAGAGGAGCGATACATGAACAAGTCCACCTTGGCCCTGGCTGTGGCCGTAGGGGTTTTGGCGCAGCAGGCAGGCGCCGCCGGTTTCATCGAAGACAGCAAGGCTACCTTGGGGCTGCGCAACTTCTATATCAATACTGATAACCGTGATGGCGATACCAAAGCCGCTAAGGCCCAGAGCAAGAACGAAGAATGGGGCCAAGGCTTCATCTTCAACTTCACCTCTGGCTACACCCAAGGCACTGTAGGTTTCGGCCTGGATGCGATCGGTTTGCTGGGCGTTCGTCTGGACTCCGGTGGTGGTACTAACGGGGCGACCAAGACCTCTTATGGCGGCACCGTATTCCCGACTCACTCTACCAACGGTAACAACGCTGAAGCGGTCAACGACTTCTCCAGCCTTGGCCTGACCGGCAAGGTCAAGGTTTCCCAGACCGAGCTGAAAATCGGCACCCTGCAACCGAACAACCCGGTGATCAAGTACAACGACGGTCGTCTGTTGCCACAAACCTTCCAGGGTGGCCAGATCACTTCGAACGAGATCAAGGACCTGACCTTGACCGCAGGTCAGATCGAGCACGCCAAAGGGCGTAACTCGACTAACAACGAAGGCTTGTCGATTGCGGGCGCCAACGGCGGCTCCGATTTCAGCAAGGGCAAGTTCAGCAACAAGTTCTACTACGGTGGTGCTGACTACAAGATCACCAAGGATCTGACCGCTTCGTACTACTACGGTGAGCTGAAAGACTTCTACTCGCAGAACTTCCTGGGCCTGGTACACAACTGGTCCATCGGTCCTGGCGTGCTGAAAAGCGACCTGCGTTACTACCGCAGCCGCGACAACGGCTCCAACGGCGATACCGCTGCCTACTACACCAGCGGCTACTACCCGGACAACGGCCTGTCGACCATCACCAAAGGTAAAGTCGACAACAACCTGTACAGCTACCTGGCTTTGTACTCGGTTGAAGGTCACACCTTCGGTGGCGGCTACCAGTACAGCAACGGTGACAGCGACTTCCCTTGGCTGAACCAGGGTGACGGTTCGTCCAACAGCACCATCACCGACATGCAGATCCAGAAGTTCGCCCGCGCCGGCGAGCGTACCTGGCAGGCTCGCTACGCCTATGACTTCGCCAAGGTTGGCGTGCCTGGCCTGACCGCCGGCATCATTTACCTGCGTGGCAATAACATCAACACTGCCGGTAAAGTCGGTGCTGCTCAAGTCACCACTCTGGGCACTGGTGGCACCGAGTGGGAACGCGATCTGACCCTGTCTTACGTGGTTCCGCAAGGTCCGCTGAAGAACCTGGGCCTGACCTGGAAAAACGCCATGTGGCGTAACGACATTCCGGGCCAGCGCGACCAGGACGAAAACCGCCTGATCGTCAGCTACTCGATCCCGCTGATGTAATCGCGGGTTAAAAACCTCGCCCGGCGCAATGCCGGGCGAGGTATTGCTTCAAGTCAGGCCCACCCCCGTGAGCCCTTCCTGAGTCCCCCTCTTCTACAGCTACTCAAGGCCTTCTCGAACCTTGTTGAGAAGGGTGGTCTTCGCCTGCGCGCGAGTCCAGTGAAGAGATTTTTAATATTCCTTTCGATTATTAATAAATCGATATTTATTCTTTTTAAATAGTCTCCCGTGCAGGCAGAGTAGCTTCATCACGCACTCACAGGAGCAGCACCCATGAGCCTTAGACTGGGCGACATCGCCCCCGACTTCGAACAGGATTCCAGTGCCGGCAAGATTCGTTTCCACGAGTGGCTGGGCGATAGCTGGGGCGTGCTGTTTTCTCATCCGGCGGATTTCACTCCGGTATGCACCACCGAGTTGGGCTTTACCGCCAAGCTCAAGGACGAATTCGCACAACGCGGGGTGAAGGCCATTGCCCTCTCGGTGGACCCGGTGGACTCCCATCACAAGTGGATCGAAGACATCAACGAGACCCAGAACACCCGGGTCAACTTCCCGATCCTGGCGGATGCCGATCGCAAGGTCTCGGACCTCTATGACCTGATCCACCCCAATGCCAACGACACCCTGACCGTACGCTCGCTGTTCGTCATCGACCCGAACAAGAAGATTCGCCTGACCATCACCTACCCGGCCAGCACCGGGCGCAACTTCCACGAAATCCTGCGGGTAATCGATTCGCTGCAACTCACCGACAACTACAAGGTGGCCACCCCGGCCAACTGGCAGGACGGAGACGAAGTGGTGATCGTGCCTTCGCTCAAGGACGAGGAAGAGATCAAGCGTCGCTTTCCCAAGGGCTATCGCGCAGTGAAGCCCTATCTGCGCCTGACGCCGCAACCCAACCGCTGATACACCAACCGCCGTAGGAGCTCGCTTGCCGACAAAGGCGGTCGTGAGGCCGGCGCAAGTTTCGCGGACCCTTTCGCGGGCAAGCCCGCTCCTACGAAGCACGCAGGAGCAACAGATCCATAAAGCAGGGGTTTTAAGGCCGTTCCGACGGCCTATTTTTTTGCCTGCGGAAAATACTTTCTTATATATTTTTAAGGAATAAACAAATGAATAAATAAGATTTATGGATATAAAAATAGGCTGTTAAGGTCTCTCCAATTCGGCGAGATCGCATCCCGCGAATCGCTTTCTTCGTTCAAGGAATTCTCTGCATGCTGGTGGTCTCTCTCGGTGGCAGTCCCAGCCAACGCTCCCGTTCCGGGGTGCTGCTGGAGTTGGCCAAGCGCTGGTTACAGCAGCAAGGCGTGGAAGTGGTCAGCTACCAGGTACGGGACTTCCCGGCCGAGGATCTGCTCCACGCGCGCTTCGACAGCCCCAAGGTCATCGACCTGCTGCAACAGATCGAACAGGCCGACGGCCTGCTGATTGCGACGCCGGTGTACAAAGCGTCGTTTTCCGGGGCCCTGAAAACCCTGCTCGACCTGCTGCCCGAGCGGGCCCTGAGCCACAAGGTGGTGCTGCCCATGGCTACCGGCGGCAGTATTGCCCACATGCTGGCGGTGGATTACGCATTGAAGCCGGTGCTTTCGGCCCTCAAGGCCCAGGAGATGCTCCAGGGCATCTTTGCCGAGGACAGCCAGATCGCCTACGGCGAGGGCAGCGCCCAGCCGCAATTGGCCGAGGCCCTGGAGCAACGCTTGAAAGAAGCGCTCGAGCAGTTCCACAGCGCCATGGCCCGTCGCCCCAAACCGCTGGATCCGCATCTGCTCAATGAACGCCTGTTGAGTGCTCGCTGGAGCATTTGAGCCTCACCCCCGATTGAAATACTCGCCTTACTCGCCCGCCAACGGGCAAGCAGGTGCAGCCACAACCCCATAGCAAAAAGGAGAGCGCCATGCGCCCTGTCATTTTGCGTCGCGGTCTGGTCGCTCTGTTTGCTGCGGCTGTGTCCTTCGGCGCCATTGTTCAAGCTCAGGCCGAGACCTTGCGGATCGGTTATCAGAAGTACGGCACCCTGGTGCTGCTCAAGGCCAAGGGTTCCCTGGAGAAGCGCCTGGCGCAGCAGGGCGTCGAGGTGCAGTGGACTGAATTTCCCGGAGGCCCACAGTTGCTGGAGGGCCTCAATGTCGGGTCCATCGACTTCGGCGTGACCGGCGAGACCCCGCCAGTCTTTGCCCAGGCCGCCGGTGCCGACTTGCTGTATGTGGCCTACGAGCCGCCGGCCCCCCATAGCGAAGCGATCCTGGTACCCAAGGGTTCGCCGATCCAGTCGGTGCAGGACCTCAAGGGCAAGAAGGTGGTGCTGAACAAGGGCTCCAACGTCCATTACCTGCTGGTCCGCGCTCTGGAAGACGCCGGCCTGAAATACAGTGATATCCAGACCGTGTTCCTGCCGCCGGCTGATGCCCGCGCCGCATTCGAGCGGGGCAGCGTCGATGCCTGGGCCATCTGGGACCCCTACCAGGCAGCCGCCGAGCAGCAGCTACAGGCTCGTACCCTGCGTGACGGCTCGGGCATCGTCGACAACCACCAGTTCTACCTGGCCACCAAACCCTACGCGCAACAGCATCCCGAGGTGATTACCGCCCTGGTGGAAGAAGTACGGGCGGTGGGCGAGTGGTCCAAGGGCAATCCGCAGGAGGTCACCCAACAGGTGGCACCGCTTTTGGGCCTGCCGGCCGACATCACCCTCACTTCGGTTAAGCGCCAGGGCTATGGCGCGGGCTTCCTGACCCCGGAAGTGATCGCCGCGCAGCAGAAAATCGCCGACAGCTTCTACCAGCTCAAGCTGATTCCCAAGCCGTTGAGCATCAAAGACGTGATCTGGACGCCCACCGCCGCCGTGGCCAAAGCGCCGTAATTCGACCCCTTAGGAGACAACTCCATGAGCCTCAATATCTTCTGGTTCCTGCCTACCCACGGCGACGGCCATTACCTTGGCACCGCCGAAGGCGCTCGCGCCGTCGATCATGCTTACCTGCAGCAGATCGCCCAGGCTGCCGATCGCCTGGGGTTCGGCGGCGTGCTGATCCCCACCGGGCGCTCCTGCGAGGACTCCTGGCTGGTGGCGGCGTCGCTGATCCCGGTGACCCAGCGTCTGAAGTTCCTCGTGGCCCTGCGCCCGGGGATCATCTCCCCGACGGTAGCGGCGCGCCAGGCAGCGACCCTGGACCGGTTGTCCGGCGGCCGGGCGCTGTTCAACCTGGTAACCGGGGGGGATCCGGACGAACTGGCCGGCGACGGCCTGTTCCTCGACCATGAGGAGCGTTACCAGGCTTCGGTGGAGTTCACCCGTATCTGGCGCCGGGTGCTGGAAGGTGAAACCGTGGACTACGACGGCCAGCACATCAGCGTGAAGGGCGCCAAGCTGCTCTATCCGCCGCTGCAGCAACCCCGTCCGCCGCTGTATTTTGGTGGCTCCTCGGAAGCGGCCCAGGACCTGGCCGCCGAGCAGGTGGAGATGGTCCTGGCCTGGGGCGAGCCGCCGGCCGCAGTGGCCGAGAAGATCCAGCAGGTGCGGGACAAGGCCGCCAAACTCGGGCGCACCGTACGCTTCGGCATCCGCCTGCACGTGATTGTGCGGGAAACCAACGCCGAGGCCTGGCAGGCTGCCGAGCGGCTGATTTCCCATCTGGACGACGACACCATCGCCCGGGCCCAGGCGTCCCTGGCGCGCTTCGATTCCGTAGGCCAGCAGCGCATGGCCGCCTTGCATGGCGGCCGCCGCGACCAGCTGGAAGTCAGCCCCAACCTCTGGGCCGGGGTCGGCCTGGTGCGCGGCGGTGCCGGTACGGCCCTGGTGGGCGATGGCCCGACCGTGGCGGCCCGCATGCAGGAGTATGCGGACCTGGGCATCGACACCTTCATCTTCTCCGGCTATCCGCACCTGGAAGAGGCCTATCGGGTGGCCGAACTGCTGTTCCCGCACCTGGACATCGAACGTCCCAAGCTGCCTGAGGCGGCGGGTTACGTCAGCCCGTTCGGGGAGATGGTCGCCAACGACATCATTCCCAAAGCCGTGTCCCAGAGCTGAGGTGTGGCCATGAACGGACAACGCATAGTGCAGCGTCTGGCGCCCTGGAGCTTGCCGCTGCTGTTGTTGGCGGTGTGGCAACTGTCGGTGTCGGCGGGCTGGCTGTCGACCCGCATCCTGCCGGCCCCCAGCGCGGTGATCGAGGCTGGGGTCAGCCTGGTACGCAGTGGCGATATCTGGACCCACCTGGCCATCAGCGGCTGGCGCGCCGGCCTGGGTTTTGTCATTGGTGGCGGCATCGGCCTGGCGCTGGGCTTTATCACCGGCCTGTCGAAATGGGGTGAGCGGCTGCTGGACAGCTCGGTACAGATGATCCGCAACGTGCCGCACCTGGCGCTGATTCCCCTGGTGATCCTGTGGTTCGGCATCGATGAGTCGGCGAAGATTTTCCTGGTGGCCCTGGGCACGCTGTTCCCGATCTACCTCAACACCTACCACGGCATCCGCAACGTCGACCCGGCATTGGTGGAGATGGCGCGCAGCTACGGCCTGTCCAGCTTCGCCCTGTTCCGCCAGGTGATCCTGCCCGGCGCCCTGCCTTCGATCCTGGTGGGGGTGCGCTTTGCCCTGGGCTTCATGTGGCTGACCCTGATCGTCGCCGAAACCATTTCCGCCAGCTCCGGCATCGGCTACCTGGCAATGAACGCCCGGGAGTTCCTGCAGACCGACGTGGTGGTGCTGGCGATCGTTCTGTACGCGGTGCTCGGCAAGCTGGCGGACCTGGCCGCGCGTGGCCTGGAGCGGGTCTGGCTGCGCTGGCATCCGGCCTACCAGGTCGCCAAAGGCGGTGCCCAATGACGGCTCAACAACCTCCGCGGCTGCTGCAGGGCATTCCCCTGGCGGTGCGCAAACTGCAAAAGACCTTCGGCTCGCGGCAGGTGCTGCGGGAAATCGACCTGCACATTCCCGCCGGCCAGTTCGTGGCGGTGGTGGGGCGCAGCGGCTGCGGCAAAAGTACCTTGCTGCGCCTGCTGGCCGGTCTCGACCAGCCAAGTGCTGGCGAACTGTTGGCCGGTTCCGCGCCCTTGAGCGCTGCCATTGAAGACACCCGGTTGATGTTCCAGGAGGCGCGCCTGCTGCCCTGGAAAAAGGTCATCGATAACGTCGGGCTCGGGCTCAAGGGCAACTGGCGCCCCCAAGCCCTGCAGGCTCTGGAAGCCGTGGGCCTGGCGGACCGCGCCCAGGAATGGCCGGCGGCCCTGTCCGGTGGGCAGAAGCAGCGCGTGGCCCTGGCCCGTGCCCTGATCCACCAGCCGCGGCTGTTGCTGCTGGACGAGCCGCTGGGGGCGCTGGATGCCCTGACGCGGATCGAGATGCAGCAGTTGATCGAACGCCTGTGGCAGCAGCATGGCTTCACCGTGCTGCTGGTCACCCACGATGTCAGCGAAGCGGTGGCGATCGCCGATCGGGTGATCCTGATCGAAGACGGCGAGGTCGGTCTCGACCTGCACGTCGAGCTGCCACGCCCGCGGGTACGGGGTTCCCATCGCCTGGCGGCGCTGGAAACCGAAGTCCTCAACCGCGTGCTGTCATTGCCCGGCTCGCCGCCGGAACCGGAACCCGTTTCACCCTTGCCCACGCAACTGCGCTGGGCACTTTAAAACAGCCGCTCATTTCGACCCCAGGAGAAACACCATGACCATCAAGGCCATCAACGTACGCAACCAGTTCAAGGGCACCATCAAGGAAATCGTCGAAGGCGACGTGCTGTCGGAAATCGACGTGCAGACCGCTTCCGGCATTGTCACTTCGGTGATCACCACCCGCTCGGTGAAAGAGCTGGAGCTGTCGATTGGCAGCGAAGTGATCGCCTTTGTGAAGTCCACCGAGGTATCGATCGCCAAGTTGTGAACGGCGCCCGATCACGGCCCCGAACGGTGCGAGCCCTTCGGGGCTTTTTCATGGGCGCTGTAAATACCGGTCAGATTTGATACTTTCCCTGCTTTCGGCAAGACCTGAACAGTAAACATGACAACAGAGCAGGGTCCAAATGTGGGGTATCTGGAGTTCGATCGCGACCATTGGGCCGCTCTGCGGGCCGGTGAGCCGATGAGTCTTGCGCCATCCGAGATGGAGACGCTGACCAGTCCGACCCAGCCCATGGCGTCCGAAGAAGTGCGGCAGATCCTCCTGCCGCTGTCGCGCCTGCTGCATTTGCATGCGGCGCAGGTGCAATCGCTGAAGGTGCCGCAGACAGGTTTCAAGGCCCCCTACGTGATCGGTGTTTCCGGCAGCGTGGCGGTGGGCAAGAGCAGTTTTGCCCGGGTCCTGGCGGCGCTGCTGGCCTATTGGCCGGGCAAGCCCAATGTGCACCTGGTGACCACGGATTCGTTCCTGTTCCCGCTGGCCACCCTGCAGGAAAAAAACATCCTGCACCGCAAGGGCTTTCCAGAGTCCTATGACGAACCGCTGTTCTTGGATTTTCTCCAGGCGGTGTGCCGCCGGGGCGAAGCGGCGCGGATTCCCATCTATTCCCATGTGCGCTACGACATCCTGGCCGATGAGGCGCAGTCGGTGGAGGCGCCGGACATCATCATCCTGGAAGGCTTGAATGTGTTGCAGGGTGAGCAGGGCGAGGGCCTGAACGCCCTGGATTTCATCGACTTCTCGATCTATGTCGACGCTCCCGAAGCGACCATCAAGACCTGGTACCTGGAGCGGTTCGTCTACCTGAAGAACACTGCCTTCCAGTCGGGGGATTCCTACTTCAACAAGTACAAGGGCCTGTCCGATTCCGAGGCGCTGTCAGTGGCCTCCGATACCTGGGACCGGGTCAACCTGAAGAACCTGGTTGAAAACATCCTGCCGACTCGGGAGCGAGCCAACCTGATCATCCACAAGTCGGCGGACCACAGCATCGACCGGTTGCTGCTGCGTCAGGCCTGAGCCGGCGTTCAGGGCGGGGTGGGGCGCTTGGCCAGGTAGGGCGGCAGGTACAGGCCCAGGTAGGCATCGAAGACGCGCATGCCTTCCTCGGCCATGCGCGGGGTGATCTGCCCGTGCTGCTGCACGGAGCGGGCATACACCCGATCTCCCAGCTCCATGGCCAGGGCGAACACGTCGACATCGACGGGCAGCGTCGGCAACTCGAAATGATGATCGAACAGCTTGTGCATTAGGTCCCCCAGCTCGATGTCGTGCTGGCGGTCGGCCTGGGTGACTTCGGTCAGGCCGTGCTGGGCGAGGATCAGTTGGCGGGCCGCCGCGTCCTCGCCGTAGATGTCGAGCATGCGTTGCTCCACCAGGCGTGACAGGTCGCGCCAGTTGCTGAGCCGCTCATGGTCGATAGGTTCCAGCAGGCAGGCGCGGAACGCCGCGTGGACATCGGCGGTAAGGGCTTCCAACAGGGCCGGGACGCTGGCGAAGAAGTGATAGACCGAGGATGGCGGGATCTGCGCCTTGTCGGCCACGCTGTAGATCGACAGGCTGGCCACGCCCTCGGCCGCCAGCAGGGTCCGTGCGGCGTCGAGTATGGAGTCGATCCGGGCCTGGCTGCGTGCACGGGGTTTGCGAAGCGGGGCGGTGCGCGTCATCAGTCTCTCCTACAGGGCAGCGGGCATTGTACGCGAGTGGGCCGTTGTCCCTGTAGCCGCAGCCTGGGCGCATCCGAATCACGGGCATAAAAAAACGCCGCCGGGATAAACCCTGCGGCGTTCTTCAATGCAGCTGGCGCTTACACGGTGTGCAGGTACCAGTTGTACTCGAGGTCGGAGATGGAGTGTTCGAACTCCTCCAGCTCACTTTCCTTACAAGCGACGAAGATATCGATGTATTTCGGATCGATGTACTTGGCCATGACTTCGCTGTCGTCCAACTCGCGCAGGGCATCACGCAGGTTGTTCGGCAGGCTCTGCTCGTTCTGCTCGTAGGAGTTGCCTTCGGTAGGCGCCCCCGGCTCGATCTTGTTGGTCAGGCCGTGGTGCACGCCCGCCAGGACCGAAGCCATCAGCAGGTAGGGGTTGGCGTCGGCGCCGGCGACCCGGTGTTCGATGCGCACTGCATCGGCCGAGCCGGTGGGGACGCGAATGGCCACGGTACGGTTGTCCAGGCCCCAGCTCGGCGAGTTCGGCACATAGAACTGCGCGCCGAAACGGCGATAGGAGTTGACGTTCGGGCAGAGGAAGGCCATCTGCGCCGGTAGGGTCTCGAGCACACCGCCGATCGCGTGACGCAGTGCGGCGTTCTGCTCGGGATCCTCGCTGGCGAAGATGTTCTTGCCATCTTTGTCCAGAACCGAAATGTGAACGTGCAGACCGTTGCCCGCCTGGCCCGGGTAAGGCTTGGCCATGAAGGTGGTGTCCATCTCATGGTCGTAGGCGATGTTCTTGATCAGGCGCTTGAGCAGGACCGCGTAGTCGCAGGCCTTGATCGGGTCGGCCACGTGGTGCAGGTTGACTTCGAATTGTGCCGGGGCACTTTCCTTGACGATGGCGTCGGCTGGGATGCCTTGTTCCTTGGCACCTTCCAGGATGTCCTGGAGGCAGTCCACGTATTCGTCGAGGTCGTCGATCAGGTAGACCTGGGTGGAGTGCGGGCGCTTGCCGGAAATCGGCGAGCGTGGTGGCTGTGGCCGGCCGTTCACGTTCTCCTGGTCGATCAGGTAGAACTCCAGCTCGAAAGCGGCGCAGATGGTCAGGCCCAGTTCGTCGAACTTGGTCACCACCTGGCGCAGGACTTCCCGTGGATCGGCAAAGAAGGGGTCGCCTTCGAGTTCGTGCATGGTCATTAGCAATTGCGCGGTAGGGCGCTTCTGCCAGGGCTCGTTGCACAGGGTATCGGGGATTGGATAGCAGATCCGGTCGGCGTCGCCGATGTCCAGACCCAGGCCGGTGCTTTCCACCGTAGAGCCATTGATATCCAGGGCAAACAGGGAGGCCGGCAGGTTGATGCCTTTCTCGTAAACCTTGTGGAGGCTGGTGCGTTCGATGCGCTTGCCGCGCACCACACCATTCATATCCGCAATCAGAAGGTCAACGTACAGAACCTCAGGATGTTCCTTAAGGAACGCGTTCGCTTCGTTGAGCTGAACGGCACGCGGGGGTACCGACATGATGCAACACCTTTGTTGTTAAAAATATCAATCATTGATCTTTTCTGGTTTCAGTCAACCCGAACGGCATGCCGAAGTCAAGTAAGGCCTTTTATGCCCTAATAAAGGGCTGGCAAGGCTCTTTTGGGGCAAAACAGGGCGTTTTTTGGGGCTCGGCCGCCCTGGGTACCGCAGGCTTGAGCAGGCCGTGTTGTATTTTTTACGGGGGTGTTGTGTAAAAAAATGAACAAGGCTAAGCTCGAATCAAACCCATAACAGCAATAATACCGGGGTGTTTCATGTCTCGCCTGCCGTTAATCGGCGTCACCGCCTGCTCCAGGCAGATCGGTCTGCATGCTTATCACATCAGTGGCGACGAGTATGTCCACGCAGTAGCCAGCGCAGCCCAGGGCGTGCCGGTGATTATCCCGTCCATGGCGGAACTGCTTTCCCCGTCCGATATTCTGGACGGTCTGGACGGCATTCTCTTTACCGGCTCTCCCTCCAATATCGAACCTTTCCATTACCAGGGTCCTGCCAGCGCGCCGGGCACTGCTCATGATTCTGCACGGGATGCTGCCACCCTGCCGCTGCTGAGCGCCGCCGTCGCAAGTGGTGTTCCGGTGCTGGGCATCTGCCGCGGCTTCCAGGAAATGAACGTGGCCCTGGGCGGCAGCCTGCATCAGAACGTGCAGCAGGTGCAGCCTTTCATGGACCACCGGCACACCGAACAGCCCGGCCAGCCCCTGGACGCCTGGTACGCGCCGGCCCACGACCTGCATATCAAGGCCGGTGGTGTTCTGGCGGAGCTGGGCCTGCCGGAGCGGATTCAAGTCAACTCGATCCATGCCCAGGGCGTCGAGCGTCTGGCCCCGGGGCTGCGGGTCGAGGCGCTGGCTCCCGACGGGTTGGTAGAGGCGGTCTCGGTAGAAGCCAGCAAGGCTTTTGCACTAGGGGTGCAATGGCACCCCGAATGGCAGGTAAGCTGCAACCCTCACTACCTGGCCATCTTCCAGGCTTTTGGTGATGCCTGCCGCAAGCGGGCAAGACAACGCGACGCCGAAGCGTCACATAAGGCCTGACTTAATAGAGAGTCAGGAAACTCAGCCTAGAGGCATTTATGAGTAACAACCTCGACCAGCTCACCGATTGGTTGAAAGACCACAAGATCACAGAAGTCGAATGCATGATCGGCGATTTGACCGGGATCACCCGGGGCAAGATCTCGCCGACCAACAAGTTCATTGCCGAAAAAGGCATGCGCCTGCCCGAGAGCGTGCTGCTGCAGACCGTGACCGGCGACTATGTCGAAGACGACATCTATTACGAACTGCTGGACCCGGCCGACATCGACATGGTCTGCCGCCCGGACCAGAACGCGGTGTACCTTGTGCCCTGGGCCATCGAGCCCACTGCCCAGGTGATCCATGACACCTACGACAAGCAGGGCAACCCCATCGAGCTGTCGCCGCGCAACGTCCTGAAGAAGGTCCTGAAACTCTATGCCGACCACGGCTGGCAGCCCATCGTGGCGCCGGAGATGGAGTTCTACCTGACCAAACGCAGTGACGACCCGGACTACCCATTGCAGCCGCCGATCGGCCGCTCCGGCCGCCCGGAAACCGGGCGCCAGTCGTTCTCCATTGAAGCTGCGAACGAATTCGACCCGCTGTTCGAAGATGTCTACGACTGGTGCGAACTGCAGGAGCTGGACCTGGACACGCTGATCCACGAGGACGGCACGGCGCAGATGGAGATCAACTTCCGTCACGGCGATGCCCTGTCCCTGGCCGACCAGATCCTGGTGTTCAAGCGCACCATGCGCGAAGCCGCGCTCAAGCACGACGTGGCCGCCACCTTCATGGCCAAGCCCATGACCGGCGAGCCCGGCAGCGCCATGCACCTGCACCAGAGCATCATCGACATCAACACCGGCAAGAACGTCTTCTCCAATGAAGACGGGACCATGAGCCAGCTGTTCCTCAACCACATCGGTGGTTTGCAGAAGTTCATTCCCGAGCTGCTGCCGCTGTTCGCCCCCAACGTCAACTCGTTCCGTCGTTTCCTGCCCGATACCTCGGCGCCGGTGAACGTCGAGTGGGGCGAAGAGAACCGCACCGTGGGCCTGCGGGTGCCGGATGCCGGGCCACAGAACCGTCGCGTGGAAAACCGCCTGCCGGGCGCCGACGCCAACCCGTACCTGGCCATCGCCGCCAGCCTGCTGTGTGGCTACATCGGCATGGTCGAAGGCCACAACCCGAGCGCGCCCGTGGTGGGCCGTGGCTACGAGCGCCGCAACCTGCGCCTGCCACTGACCATCGAAGACGCGCTGGAGCGTATGGAAAACAGCAAGACCATCGAGAAGTACCTGGGCCAGAAGTTCATCACCGGCTATGTCGCGGTGAAGCGGGCCGAGCACGAAAACTTCAAGCGCGTGATCAGTTCGTGGGAGCGGGAGTTCCTGTTGTTCGCCGTCTGATCCGCCGGGCGCCACTGCCCGCCAGTGGCGCCTTCACTGACACTAAGGAGAGATTGATGACTCATAAAAACCCGCAAACCCGCGAGTGGCAAACCCTCAGCAGTGATCACCACCTGGCACCGTTCAGTGACTTCAAGCAACTGAAGGAAAAGGGCCCGCGGATCATCACCCATGCCAAGGGTGTGTACCTCTGGGACAGTGAAGGCAATCAGATTCTCGACGGCATGGCCGGCCTGTGGTGCGTAGCCATCGGCTATGGCCGTGACGAACTGGCGGAAGCCGCCAGCAAGCAAATGCGCGAACTGCCCTATTACAACCTGTTCTTCCAGACTGCCCACCCACCGGTGCTGGAGCTGTCCAAGGCGATCGCCGATATCGCGCCAGAAGGCATGAACCACGTGTTCTTCACCGGTTCCGGCTCCGAAGGCAACGACACCATGCTGCGCATGGTCCGCCACTACTGGGCGATCAAGGGCCAGCCGAACAAGAAAACCATCATCAGCCGGGTCAATGGCTACCACGGTTCCACTGTGGCCGGTGCCAGCCTCGGCGGCATGACCTACATGCACGAGCAGGGCGACTTGCCGATCCCGGGTATCGTCCATATCCCGCAGCCTTACTGGTTCGCCGAAGGCGGCGACATGAGCCCCGAAGAGTTCGGTATCTGGGCCGCCAACCAGCTCGAAGAGAAGATCCTCGAACTGGGCGTGGACAATGTCGGGGCCTTTATCGCCGAACCGATCCAGGGCGCCGGTGGTGTGATCGTGCCGCCGGACAGCTACTGGCCGCGGATCAAGGAAATCCTTGCCAAGTACGACATCCTGTTCGTCGCCGATGAAGTGATCTGTGGCTTCGGGCGCACCGGTGAGTGGTTCGGTAGCGATTTCTACGACCTCAAGCCGGACATGATGACCATCGCCAAGGGCCTGACCTCCGGCTACATCCCCATGGGTGGGCTGATCGTGCGCGACGAAGTGGTGGCGGTGCTCAACGAGGGCGGCGACTTCAACCACGGTTTCACCTATTCCGGGCACCCGGTGGCCGCTGCCGTGGCCCTGGAAAACATCCGCATCATGCGCGAAGAGAAAATTATCCAGCGCGCCCATGAAAAAGCGGCACCGTATTTGCAGAAACGTCTGCGCGAGTTGAGCGACCACCCGCTGGTGGGCGAGGTTCGCGGGGTAGGGCTGCTGGGGGCCATCGAACTGGTCAAGGACAAGGCCACCCGGGCGCGTTACGAAGGCCGAGGCGTGGGCATGATCTGCCGGCAGTTCTGCTTCGACAACGGCCTGATCATGCGCGCGGTGGGTGACACCATGATCATTGCGCCGCCCCTGGTGATCAGCGAGGCGGAGATCGACGAGCTGGTGGCCAAGGCGCGCAAGTGTCTGGACCTGACCTTGAGTGTGCTCGAGGGCTGAGTGCTAGGCTTTGAGCGCGGTGCTTGCGGGCACTGCGTTCAAAGCAGATGTAAAAGCCTGGTCTTTTCTTGAAAGCCGGCCTTGGATCTTGCCAGACTACCCGCCGTTTTGGTTGCCCGGATATTGGCCGCTGAGCGAGTGGTTAAAAAGAATAATTGGAGCATTACGCATGAAGGCATTAGGTATGAAGTTAGCTGGCAAGACCCTCCTCGCCATGTCCCTGATGGGCGTGATGGCGGCGGCGGCACAAGCGGACGATAAAGTGCTGCACGTTTACAACTGGTCCGATTACATCGCGCCGGACACTATCAAGAAGTTTGAAGCCGAGTCGGGCATCAAGGTTGTCTACGACGTGTTCGACAGCAATGAAACCCTGGAAGCCAAGTTGCTCGCCGGCAAGTCCGGTTATGACGTTGTGGTGCCTTCCAACAACTTCCTGGCCAAGCAGATCAAGGCCGGTGTCTACCAGGAACTGGACCGCTCCAAGTTGCCGAACTGGAAGAACCTCAACGAATCGCTGCTCAAGGCGGTTTCGGTGAGCGACCCGGGCAACAAGCATGCCTTCCCTTACATGTGGGGCTCGATCGGTATCGGCTTCAACGCCGAGAAGGTCAAGGCCGCGCTGGGTGCCGATGCACCGACCAACTCCTGGGACCTGCTGTTCAAGCCTGAGAACGCTGAGAAGCTGAAGGCCTGCGGCGTCAGCTTCCTCGATTCGCCAACCGAGATGATTCCGGTGGCGCTGCACTACCTGGGCTACCCGACCGACAGCCAGGACAAGAAGCAACTGGCTGAAGCCGAAGCGCTGTTCCTCAAGATCCGTCCTTCGATCGCCTACTTCCACTCCTCCAAGTACATCTCCGACCTGGCCAACGGCAACATCTGCGTCGCCGTGGGTTACTCGGGCGACATCTACCAGGCCAAGGCCCGTGCCGCCGAAGCCGGTGACAAGGTCAAGGTCAGCTACAACATCCCCAAAGAAGGTGCTGGCAGCTTCTATGACATGGTGGCCATCCCCAAAGACGCGGAAAACGTCGAAGGCGCCTACAAGTTCATGACCTTCCTGCAAAAGCCTGAAGTCATGGCCGAAATCACCAACGCCGTGCGTTTCCCCAACGGTAACGCGGCTGCAACCCCATTGGTCGATAAAGACATCACCAGCGACCCGGGCGTCTACCCGCCAGCTGAGGTGCAGGCCAAGCTGTACGCGATCGCCGACCTGCCGGCCGCGACCCAGCGCATCCTGACCCGCAGCTGGACCAAGATCAAATCCGGCAAATAAGCCGATTTGCAGCACTCCCTGTTGCCGTCGTCGTGGCGAGGGCGGCAACAGGAAACAATTAAATGACAGAAAGTTTTGCTGGATTGGTTTATCGAGGGTAAGTTGCGCGCCGGTTTTGTTGCTGGGCAGCTTGGAGGCTGTCAGGTAGCGCGGGGCAACTTGGGCCCAACTATTTAAGAGGACCTCCACTTGCCTATTTCTTTATTTCGCAAAGCCATGCTGGCCGCCGCCGGCCTGACGCTGATGGCTGGCGTCCAGGCTGCACCGACCGTGCATATTTATAACTGGTCCGATTACATCGGTCAGAACACTCTGGCCGAGTTTGAAAAGGCCACCGGTATCAAGCCGGTGTATGACGTATTCGATTCCAATGAAACCCTGGAAGGCAAGTTGCTGGCCGGCCGTACCGGTTATGACGTGGTCGTGCCGTCCAACCACTTCCTGGGCAAGCAGATCAAGGCCGGGGCTTTCCAGAAGCTCGACAAGAGCCTGCTGACCCACTATTCGAACCTTGACCCGGTACTGCTCAAGCGTCTGGAAATGAACGATCCGGGCAACCAGTACGCGGTGCCGTACCTGTGGGGTACCAACGGCATCGGCTACAACGTCGACAAGGTCAAGGCCGCCCTGGGCGTGGACAAGATCGACTCCTGGAGCGTGCTGTTCGAGCCGGAGAACATCAAGAAGCTCAACAGCTGCGGCGTGGCCTTCCTCGACTCCGCCGACGAGATGATGCCCACGGTCCTCAACTACCTGGGCCTGAACGCCAACAGCACCAACCCCCAGGACTACAAGAAGGCCGAGGCCACGCTGCTGGCGGTACGCCCCTACGTGACCTACTTCCATTCGTCCAAGTACATCTCGGACCTGGCCAACGGCAATATCTGCGTGGCCATCGGGTTTTCCGGCGATGTGTTCCAGGCCAAGGCCCGGGCCGCCGATGCCGGCAAGGGTGTGAACATCGCCTATGCGATTCCGAAGGAGGGCGGTGCCCTGTGGTTCGACATGCTGGCGATCCCCAAGGATTCGACCAACGTCAAGCAGGCCCACGCCTTCATCAACTATTTGCTGCAACCTGAAGTGATCGCTCAGGTCAGTGACTATGTCGGTTATGCCAACCCCAACCCCGGGTCGGACAAGCTGATGGAGCAGTCCATTCGCACCGACGAAGCGGTCTACCCACCGCAGGAAGTGCTCGACAAGACCTATGTGTCCACCGAGTTGCCACCCAATATCCAACGCTTGATGACCCGCAGCTGGACCAAGGTCAAGACGGGTAAATAGTTCCACAGGCTCAAACTATCCAAGGTCCGCCCGCATGGGGCGGGCTGCAAATTTTGTTGGGAGTTTCGCAAATGGCAGTTGCCTCCGGCGCCTATAAGAAAGCCCTCGAGGGCGACCAGACACCTAAGCAGGTGCTGGTCAAAATCGACCGGGTCACGAAGAAGTTCGACGAGACGGTTGCCGTGGACGATGTGTCCCTGGAAATCAAGAAGGGCGAGATCTTCGCCCTGCTCGGCGGTTCGGGTTCAGGCAAGTCCACCTTGCTGCGGATGCTGGCCGGCTTCGAACGGCCAACGGAGGGGCGAATCTTCCTCGATGGTGTAGACATCACTGACATGCCGCCCTACGAGCGGCCGATCAACATGATGTTCCAGTCCTACGCCCTGTTCCCCCACATGACCGTGGCCCAGAACATCGCCTTCGGCCTCAAGCAGGACAAGATCCCTGCCGCCGAGATCGACGCCCGGGTGGCAGAGATGCTCAAGCTGGTGCAGATGAGCCAGTACGCCAAGCGCAAGCCGCACCAGCTCTCCGGCGGCCAGCGCCAGCGCGTGGCCCTGGCCCGTTCCTTGGCCAAGCGTCCCAAGCTGCTCTTGCTGGACGAGCCCATGGGCGCCCTGGACAAGAAGCTGCGCTCGCAGATGCAACTGGAACTGGTGGAGATCATCGAGCGCGTGGGCGTGACCTGCGTAATGGTGACCCACGACCAGGAAGAGGCCATGACCATGGCCGAACGCATCGCCATCATGCACCTGGGCTGGATCGCCCAGATCGGCAGCCCGATCGACATCTACGAGACCCCGGTCAGCCGCCTGGTCTGCGAATTCATCGGCAACGTCAACATCTTCGAGGGTGAAGTGGTGGACGATGCCGAGGGCCACGCGCTGATCACCTGCAAGGACCTGGACCGCAGCATCTATGTCGGCCACGGCATCAGCACTTCGGTGCAGGACAAATCGGTGACCTACGCGATCCGCCCGGAAAAGCTCCTGGTGACTGCCGAGATGCCGACCTGCGAGTACAACTGGTCCAGCGGCAAGGTCCACGACATTGCCTACCTGGGCGGCCACTCGGTGTTCTACGTCGAGCTGCCGAGCGGCAAGCTGGTGCAATCCTTCGTCGCCAACGCCGAGCGCCGTGGTGCGCGGCCGACCTGGGGTGACCAGGTCTACGTCTGGTGGGAAGACGACAGCGGCGTGGTACTGCGCTCATGAACATGCGAAAGCTCAAGCGCCGACTCAATCGAATAATTCCCGGTGGCCGTCAGCTGGTCATCGGGGTTCCGTTCATCTGGCTGTTCCTGTTCTTCATGCTGCCGTTCTTCATCGTCTTGAAGATCAGCTTCGCCGAAGCGGACGTAGCCATTCCGCCGTACACCGAGATCTACAGCTACGTCGACCAGAAGCTGCAGTTGCTGCTGAACCTGGGCAACTACGCGATGCTCGGCGACGACGAACTCTATATCGCCGCCTACCTCGGTTCGCTGAAGATGGCGTTCTTCAGCACCATCCTCTGCCTGCTGATCGGCTACCCGATGGCCTACGCCATCGCCAGTGCCCGCAAGGAATTGCAGACGGTGCTGGTGCTGTTGATCATGATGCCGACCTGGACCGCGATCCTGATCCGCGTCTATGCCTGGATGGGCATCCTCAGCAACAACGGCCTGCTCAATGGCTTCCTGATGTCCATGGGCTGGATCAACGAGCCGCTGCAGATCCTCAACACCAACATCGCGGTGTATATCGGGGTGGTCTATTCCTACCTGCCGTTCATGATCCTGCCGCTGTACGCGAACCTGGTGAAACACGACACCAGCCTGCTGGAGGCCGCGGCCGACCTGGGTTCGAGCACCTTCAACAGCTTCTGGAAAATCACCGTGCCGCTGTCCAAGAACGGCATCATCGCCGGCTGCATGCTGGTGTTCATCCCGGTGGTGGGTGAGTTCGTGATTCCGGAACTGCTGGGCGGTCCGGAAACCCTGATGATCGGCAAGGTGCTGTGGCAAGAGTTCTTCAACAACCGTGACTGGCCGGTGGCATCCGCCCTGGCGGTGGTGATGCTGGCGATCCTGATTGTGCCGATCATCCTGTTCAACCGCAGTCAGGCCAAGGAAATGGAGGGCAAGGAATGAAGCGCTTCAGTTTCTCCAGCCTGATGCTGGTGCTCGGCCTGTTGTTCATCTACCTGCCGATGCTGATCCTGGTGATCTACTCGTTCAACGCCTCCAAGCTGGTGACGGTGTGGGGCGGCTGGTCAATCAAGTGGTACATCGGCCTGCTGGATAACCAGCAACTGATGGGCTCGGTGATGCGCTCCCTGGAAATCGCCTGCTACACCGCTGTAGCAGCGGTGGCACTGGGCACCCTGGCGGCGTTCGTGCTGACCCGGATCACCCGCTTCAAGGGCCGTACCCTGTTCGGTGGCCTGGTCACCGCGCCGTTGGTGATGCCGGAAGTGATCACCGGTCTTTCCTTGCTGCTGCTGTTCGTGGCCATGGCCCAGGCGGTCGGCTGGCCTCAGGAGCGCGGCATCGTCACCATCTGGATCGCCCACACCACGTTCTGCGCCGCCTATGTGGCAGTGGTGGTGTCGGCCCGCCTGCGTGAGCTGGACCTGTCCATCGAAGAGGCGGCCATGGACCTGGGCGCGCGGCCGTGGAAGGTGTTCTTCCTGATCACCATCCCGATGATCGCGCCTTCGCTGGCAGCGGGCGGCATGATGTCCTTCGCCCTGTCCCTGGATGACCTGGTACTGGCCAGCTTCGTTTCCGGCCCGGGTTCCACCACCTTGCCGATGGAAGTGTTCTCGGCGGTGCGCCTGGGGGTGAAGCCGGAGATCAACGCCGTGGCCAGCCTGATCCTGCTGGCGGTGTCTCTGGTGACCTTCCTGGTCTGGTTCTTCAGCCGGCGCGCTGAAGAAGCCCGCAAGCGGGCGATCCAGCAGGCCATCGAGGAAAGCGCTGCCGACTCCTGGAAACAGCCGGACGTGCGTCGGGCCCAGGCGCCGGAAACCGCCTGAGTTGCGGTTGTGTCATCAAAAAACCTCGCCCCGGTTTCCGGGAGCGAGGTTTTTTATTGGCCCTTGCCGGAGCAAGCGTCCTTCAGAAGGGGATTGGGCTTGCGGGTCTCTTCGCTGGCCAGCCAGCTCCTGCAGCGCTGGTGATGGGTCAGGATTGCCAGGGTGAACGGCGAATCACCTCGACGAAATTCAACGCCTTGAACCCTGGCTGCTGGTCGGCCAGGACGTCGGTCTTGACGTTGCCGAAGGTGGTTTGCGGGCGATGGCGCAGGCCGTCGGCGAAGGCGCAGATGATGCATTCCTTGAAGCCTTCACCGCGCGGGTGGGCGTGGACCACGGCTTCACGCTGGGCCGCGGGGAACGCGGCGTAGTCGATGCCCAGCACATCCATCTCGACCCCGGCGGTGACCAGGGCCACGGTAGGGCGCAGGTGCTGGGGGATGCCTGGGGTGGTGTGCAAGGCGATGGACAGCCAGACCTGCTCGATATCGTCGGCGCTGAGGCCGTAGGGCTGGAGAAAGTCGCGTGCGGCGTTGGCGCCGTCGACTTCGAAGCGCTGGTCGGCGCTGCGCAGGCCCTCCACCAACCCCAGGTCGTGGAACATGGCGCCGACGTAGAGCAACTGCGGGTCGTAAGCCAGCTGCCGGCGTTCGCCGCTCAGGGCGCCGAACAGGAACACCCGGCGCGAGTGGTGATAAAGCAGGTCGGATTCGACATCGCGGATGTACTCGGTGGTGGCCCGGGCCAGGGCGCTGTCGGGTATCCGGATCCCGGCGATGGTGGAGCTCATGGGGCGTTCCTCGTGGCGGGCGCCGTGCTGGCGCTGGAGCCTTCAGTCTGTTACCGGCCCTTTCGGCCCACAATCGCACCGGGGCTGCGATCCCGGCCAACCTGCGTGCATTTCCTGCCAGTGCTATGTTCCCCCGAGCTTTGCTTGCGACAATTGCCCGCCGCTCGGGGTTGCCGGGCGCGGGTCATAGAGGGCTATTTGCACCATGGGTAGAAGCGTTGCCGTGCTGGTTTTTCCGGGTGTCCAGGCCCTCGATGTCACCGGGCCCATGGATGTGTTTTGCGAAGCCAACCGGTTTCTGCCGGCCGAGGATCATTACCGCTTGCGGGTGATTGGCGTCGAGGCTGGGGCGCAGGCCTGTTCCAATGGCCTGCTGTTGCAGGCCCATTGTTCCTTCACCCAGGCCCTGGAGCCCTTTGACCTGTTGCTGGTGGCAGGCGGCCCGCAGGTGCCTGGCAGCCAGTTCAGCCCGGCCTTCTACGCCTGGCTGCGGGAGGCCTGCGCCCGGGCCAAGGGCTTCGGCTCGATCTGCAACGGCGCGTTCATCCTGGCCCGGGCCGGGTTGCTGGAAGGGCGCACGGTGACCACCCACTGGAGCGATGCGCCGGCGCTGGCTGCGCTGTGCCCGGGCACCCGGGTCGAGGCTGATCGCCTGTACGTCCAGGACGGTAGGCTGTTCACTTCGGCGGGGGTCACCGCCGGCATCGACCTGTCGCTGTACCTGCTGGCCCAGGATCATGGTGCGGGGGTGGCCCTGAGCGTGGCCAAGCGTCTGGTGGTGTTCACCCAGCGCACGGGGGGGCAGTCGCAGTTCAGCCCGTTTCTGCTGCCCCAGGCCGAGACCACCTCCACCGTGGCTCGGGTCCAGCAGCATGTGCAGGACCGGTTGCAGGCGGACCTGAGCATTGCCGAGCTGGCCCGGGCGGTGAACATGAGCTCGCGCAATTTTGCCCGAGTGTTCGTTCGAGAAGCGGGGGTGACTCCGGCGGAATTTGTCGAAGGCGCGCGGATGGATGCGGCGCGGGGGATGCTCGAACGCAGCGCGGCGCCGCTCAAGACCGTGGCCTACGCCTGCGGTTTTCGCGATGCCCAGCACATGCGCAGCGTGTTCAACCGGCGCCTGGGGCTGACCCCGCAACAGTTCCGCCTGAACTTCAGCACCGTGCCCTTGTAGGAGCCGGCTTGCCGGCGAAGGCGTCCTTCAGCGGAGTGCAGGGCTTGCTGGCCTCTTCGCTGGCCAGCTCGCTTCTACACCCGCCGCTGGTCAAGGCGCCGGGACCCGGGGGCGTGCCGGCAGCAGCTTCAGGGTGCTGCGGGTGTTGGCGGTGACTTCCTCGTCGCTGAAGTGCGCCTGCTGGTAGACCCCTTCGATATAGGCTTCGGCCTGATCGTCGTAATGCTTGTCGAACAGCACGCCACTCTGGCCCACCGGGTTGATGGTCAGGCTGTGGGCCGGGTCGGCGAAGTCGATGATGCGCCGGGTCGAGGGCCCGTAGACTACTGACCAGGGCGCCGGGCCGATCTTGGCGGTGAGGTTGTTCGGCACCTCGTGGCTACCGGGGGCGTCCAGGGGGCCGACGTTGAACAGTCGGTCCAGGGGCTTCTGCATGCCCAGCGGGTGGCCGTGGGTCAGCGTGTGGGCCTGGCCCCAGCGCCATTGCGCCGGGTTGGCGCCCAGGGTCAGGCGCAGGTGGTCGATACTGGCGCGCCAGGCCAGCTTGACCGTGTCGGCGCGGCTTTCGCGCTGGGGCGTGGTGCGGTTGTCCCACCAGGGCGAGTCGGGGTCCGCCGCCAGCCGGGGCAGGGCGGCGTCCACCACCCGGGCCTGGATCAGGGCGTCGAAATAGGCGTCGCCGAGTTTTTCATGGAAAGTGGCATCGGCCAGGTTGAACAGGAACTGGTTGAACAGCGTCGCGCTGGTGGATTCCAGCGGATAGTCGCCCTGCCATTTCGCCAGTTGCTCCACCAACTTCAGTTCCTCGGGGTCGCTGACCACTTCACGCAACACCGGCAACAGCGGCGCCAGCAGGCGCGGCCCGTAGGCGGTGGTGGTGCCCAACTGCAGTTTCTGGGTGTTCTCCAGGTCCCATTTCTGGCTCTTGTCGCTGAGCTGCCGATCCAGTTGCTGACCACGGTCGGCCAGGTTGTAGTAGCCGGGGATCTCCATGCCGGTGGGGGATACCGGCTGGAAGTTGGCCGAGACGATATAGCCCCGGGCCGGGTTCTCTTCCTGGGGGTTGGCGCTGAAGGGGTAGAAGCCTTCCTTGTCCGCCAGGCTGGTGCTGCCATCGAGGATGAAGGCCGGCTTGGCCCCCGCCGGGCGCTTGGGCAGGAGCGCCGCCGCCCACCAGCCGATGTCGCCCTTGGCGTTGGCCCAGACGATGTTCAGGCCCGGTGCATGGACCTTGGCGGCCGCAGCGCGGACCTTGGCCAGGGTGTCTGCGCGGTTGAGCTGGTAGAAGCCGTCGAGAATCGGGTTCGGGGTTTCCAGGAAACCCCACCACATGGCGATCGGCGCCTTGCCCACGGTGGTGCCGAGCATGTCGTTGATGATCGGGCCGTGGGGCGACTGGCGCAGGGTCAGGGTCACCGGGGCCTGGCCCTTGACGGCGATCTGCTGCTCGCTGGTGATCAGGTCCACCCACTTGTCGTGGAACCAGACCTGATTGGGGTTCTCCGGGTTGACCTTTTCGGCGATCAGGTCGAGGTCATCGTTCTGGAACATGGTCAGGCTCCAGCCGAAGTCCAGGTTGTGGCCGAGAAAGGCGAAGGGCACCAGGGCCTGGTGATGACCGTAGAGTTCAAAGCCAGGGGCCGAGAGCTGGGCCTCGTACCACACCGACGGCAGCGAGTAGCGGATATGCGGGTCGCCGGCCAGCAGCGCGCGGCCGCTCTTGGTCCGCGAGCCGGAAACCACCCAGGCATTGCTGCCCTCGAATTGCGGCAGCCCGGCTTCTTCCAGGGCTTGCTGGCTCAGGCGGGCGATCCGGCCCAGGCCCTGCCAGTCGACGGCGGCCAGTGGCGCTGAAGGTGGGGTCTTGCCCTTGGCCAGCACGCCCTTGGGCTGCCAGTCGAGGTCGAACACCTTCAGGTAGTCATTGCCCAGCTCGTCGCGGATGTAGGTCAGCAGCGGCTCGGTGCGAAAGGCCATGGCAAAGCTGTAGGCCATGAAACCGGCGACGCTGACGGTGTCTTCTGCGGTGAAAGGCCGCTTGCGGATACCCAGGACGTCGAACTCGATGGGGCTGGCGTGGCTGTCCTGATACTGGTTGATGCCGTCCAGATAGGCTTCCAGGGCCTTCCAGGCGGGTGACTGATGGTCGAGCCCGGCGATATAGCTGTCGGCCCGTTCGCGAATCCGCAGGCTGCGGAACAGTTTGTCGGTGTCCACCAGCTTGGGCCCCAGCACCTCTGCCAGCTCGCCCCGGGACAGGCGCCGCAGCACTTCCATCTGGAACAGCCGGTCCTGGGCGTGCACGTAGCCCAGGGCGCGGTACAGGTCGGCTTCGTTTTCGGCGCGAATGTGCGGCACCCCGCGTTCGTCGTAACGCACGGTGACCGAGCCTTGCAGGCCATTGAGCTCGACCTGGCCCTGACGCGTCGGCTGCTTGCTGTACAGGTAGCCGGCAAGCCCTGCCAGCAGGGCGAGGATCAGTACGGCGACGACGGTCAGGCTGCGTTTCATGCGGGCTCCTTGCTGTTGTTGTATTCAATGCCGCCTTGGGAGAGCTGCAGAGATTTAGCACAAGTCAGGGGCCTCGCGCAGGAGGCAGTCCTTGATTAGTCGCGAATGCCTTGTTCGGCCGGCCAGGGGCAGTAGCAGCCGATGGCCAGGGTGTGGGTGGCGCTGACCGGGCGATTGTCCTCAAGGGCCTGGAGGATGGGCTCGATGAAGCTGTTGCTGGAATTGCAGGTCAGGCCTTCGCTGTAGGGGCCGAAGTAGGCCAGCTTGCCGTTGCGGTCCCAGATCGCCACTGCCGGGCTGGCGGGGATCTGTTCCGCTCCGGGCAGGCTGTCGAGGTGCTTCAGGCGGCTCAGGGTGGCGGGTAGCTGGCCGTGGCTGCCGGGCTTCTGTACGGCATAGAACTCCACGCCCCGCGGGCCATAGGTTTCGATCAGCTCGGCCAGGTGCTGCTGGTTACCGACATTGCAGGGGCAGGCCGGGTCCCAGAAATGCACCAGGCGGATCGCCCCGGGGCCGGCCAGTTCGGCGGGCAGTTGCAACGGGTCGCCGGAGAACATCGCGGTGTGCTCGCTGAACGCCCGCAGATAGCGGCCCTGGAACCATTCGTAGGCGTTCCACAGCACCACGGCGCAGATCAGGACAAGCAGGCTGGCAAGCAGGGGCGTGCGGTAAGACTGGCGCATTAAGATCGGTCCTCGAAGGTCGCGTAGCTTGCCATGCTTGCCGCGACAGATGAATATCGCAGGCCCAGAAAGCCCGTTTTGTCGCCGGTACCCCCGCTTTGGAATTCTCTATGCCCGCCACTTTCGACCCCGACCACCTGCGTGCCAGCCTGCAACCTCTGGTCGCCGGGCAGCCTTTGTCGGTGGAGGGGCAGGCCTACCAGCGCTTCTATGGGCTGGATTTCGCCGGGCGGGCGCTGGTGCCGCGCAGCCGCCTGGGGCGTTTCCAGATGGACGGCTACGACGTGGTGAGCCAGGTATGGTGGCCGGAGCAGCCACGGGCCACGCTGTTTCTGTTCCACGGCTTCTACGACCACATGGGCTTGTACCGGCATGTGATCGAGTGGGCGCTGCAACGGCGTTTCGTGGTGATTTCCTGCGACCTGCCCGGGCACGGTCTTTCCAGTGGCGAGCGGGCCAGTATCGATGATTTCGCGGTGTACCAGCGGGTGCTGCAAGGCCTGTTCGCCGAGGCCCGGTCTCTGGAGCTCCCCGAGCCCTGGCACCTGTTCGGGCAAAGCACCGGCGGCGCGATCATCATGGACCACCTGCTCAACCAGGGCGCCGAGAGCCCGGCCCAGGGGCAGGTGATGCTGCTCTCGCCGCTGGTGCGGCCGCGGGCCTGGGGCTGGTCGATGCTTAGTTATTACGCGCTGCGGCCCTTCGTCACCGGCATTGCCCGGCGCTTCAGTGAAAACTCCAACGACCCGGATTTCCTCGCGTTCCTGCAGGTCGACCCGTTGCAGCCGCAACGCTTGCCGACGGCCTGGGTGGGAGCGCTGTCGCGTTGGATCAAGCGCCTGGAGGCGGCGCCCCGCAGTTCCAGGCAGCCGTTGATCGTTCAGGGGGATGCGGACATGACCGTGGACTGGCAGCACAATCTGCAGGTGATTCGTGGCAAGTTTGCCGCGCCCGAGTTGTTGATGCTGCCCGATGCGCGGCACCACCTGGCCAATGAAGTCCCGTTGTATCGCGATCAGTACTTCGCCTTTCTGACCCAGCACCTCTAGAGATTGGTGCAGCCGCTGCCGCAGGCTGCGAACGGCCCGAAGGGACGCAAGAGCCCAAGGCTACTGCAGGCTCGTCAGGCGATTGCCAGGCAAGGGCCTGCGGGCTCGGCAGCGGTCACAGGCGAGTTGCCGGGTCAGGGGGCGAGGCTGGAAGTGCTCTGGCCGACCGCCAGGCCGGCGCGAATCGCTGCCAGGGCGGCCTGGTAGTAGGCCTTGCCTTCGCTGGATTCGGCGAAGGTGGCGAACTCTTCCAGCTCCGTGTCGGACAGATCCCGATAGACGTACAGCAAGGTGTTGTTCAGGTCGTTGCCGATCTGCTGCATCAGCCGCTGGCGCTGGCCGTTGAGCATGCCCTGGGCCTGGCCGCCCCCCAGCAGGCCGGGAATCATCTGGCTCAGGCTGTCGGCGGCGACACCGGCAATCGCCAGGCTCACCTCTGCACCCGCTTCCCGGGCCGGCAGGGCCTGGGCCAGGTGGCCGATGATCAACTGGCGGTTGTCGCTGGCCTGCATCTTCGGCAGGCCCTGGGCGTTCTTGGCCAGCTGGTCGCGGCGGGTCGCCAGCAGTTCGGCGGCGACGATCTTGCGGCCCAGGGGCGACTGGAAGAAGGCCAGGGCCGGTGCGGGGTCCGCCAGGTTCTGCCGCAGTTGGGCCTCGGCGCGACGGTCCACGGCCTGGGGTGCGAAGCGCTGGTTGCTGTTGTCCACCAGGGCTTGATAGACCGCCGGCGGCAGGCTGCTCTGGTAGCGCTGCTGGGCGGCGCTGAGGGCATCGTTGAAATGCGCGCGCTGTTGCGCCCAACCGGCGACCTGGTACAACTGGTCGTGGCTGTCTGCCCAGGCAGGCAAGGCGCAGAAGATCAACAGTGAGAAAAGCAAACGGCGCATAAGGACTCCTGTCAGCAGGCGACTATTCTCCGGGGCAAGAGGGTGGTTGTCGAGAATTCGTATCAGCATCCCTCGGCAAACCGATGATGTGTAAGCCCATTGAAAAAAATGCTTCATCCTCCGCTCTGCGGCTCTGTCAGATTTTTCTGAGGCTGGATACTATGCGCGCCATGCAAATACCCTCTGATCATCCGCTGTTGTTGAACATTGTCGACGACCTGGCCGCCTGTGGCTGGTCGCAGCAAAATGTCTTCCTGTCCGAGGCTCTGACCCTCGAACTGGCGGCTGAGTGCCGTAAACGTGCGGCTGAAGGTGAACTGGCGCCGGCGGCGGTAGGACGCGGGCCGGCCCAGGAGATCCGCGAGGGTATTCGCGGCGACCATATCCAGTGGCTCGAACCCGGTCAGGCCCAGGCCTGCGATAGCTACCTGGAACTGATGGACAGCCTGCGCGAGGCTCTGAACCGAGGCCTGTTCCTCGGGCTTGAAGATTTCGAATGCCATTTCGCGATGTACCCGCCGGGAGCCTTCTACAAGCGCCACGTGGATCGCTTTCGCGATGACGACCGGCGCATGGTCTCGGCGGTGGTCTACCTCAATGAGGAGTGGCTGCCCGAGCAGGGCGGGCAATTGCGCATGTACCTCAATGACCGGGGGCAATACGATGTAGTCCCTGTCGGGGGGCGGCTGGTGGTGTTTCTTTCCGGCGAAGTCCCCCATGAAGTCATGCCTGCGACCCGGGAACGCCTGTCCCTGACCGGCTGGTTCCGGCGCCGTGGTAACGAGCCGTTCTGAATATGCACAAGATCCTGGTCAGCCGCTGCCTGTTGGGCCACCGCGTACGCTACGACGGCGGTGCCAGCGGCCCGTTCGATCAACTGGCCGCCTGGCAGCAAGAGGGACGAGTGGTTGCCTTGTGTCCGGAGGTTGCTGGGGGTTTGCCCACGCCACGGGCGCCGGCGGAGATCCCCGGCGGGCAGGGTGTCGATGTGCTCGAGGGCCGGGCACCGGTGATGACCTGCGAAGGTGAAGATGTCAGCGCCCAGTTCCTGGCTGGCGCCCGCCAGGCCCTGGAGCTGGTGGAGAAGCACCGGATCCGCGTTGCCGTGCTCAAGGCCCACAGCCCATCCTGCGGCAACCTGCTGACCTATGACGGCAGCTTCAGCGGGGTCAAGGTTTCGGGGGAGGGCGTCACCGCCGCGTTGCTCAAGCAGCACGGGGTGCAAGTCTTCAGCGAGCTGCAACTGCCCGAGGCCGCCAGCGCCCTGGCCGCATTGTCCTCGTAGCTGCTGCCGAGCTTTAGCGAGGCTGCGAAAAGGCCCTAAGGGCCTTGCTTGACGATTTCCCGCCGACCTCTAGCAGCCATGAAGCCCCTGGGTCCCTTCGGGCCGTTCGCAGGCTGCGGCTACAGGTCAATCCAGGCAGCTTGTGTCGTTTACTGCCCGGCTTCGGCCTTCGGCGGTTTGCTCGCGTCCATGCCGAACCATTTCTCCGACAGGGCCATCAGGCGCCCGTCGGCCTTGATCCGCTGCAAGGCGCTGTCCAGGCTCGCGCGAAACGCCGGGTTACCTTTCTGGAAGGGGATCGCCAGGCTCAGGGTCGGTCCGACCTTGGCGCCTTCCTTCACCGGCAGGCGGCTGTCGCGAATGGCGTAGGGAATCAGCAGGCGATCGCTGATGGCAGCGTCGATCTGCTTGTCCGCCACGTCCTTGATCGGCTGCTGGGCATCGGCGTAGCTGCGCAGGTTGATCCCTTCAACAGTCCGCGCCTGATCGACGAACTGGCTGCCCTGGGCCACCCCCAGCGCCTGGCCGCGCAGGGCCTGCAGGGAAAACAGCGGACGCTGCTCTTCCTTGCGCACAATCAACTGCGCACTGGAATAGCTGTAGGGTTCGCTGAAATCGAAACGATCCTTGAGTTCCGGGGTCATTGCTATGTGGTTGATCGCCACGTCGAACTTGCCGCTTTCCACTCCCGGGAGCAGTTCGGCGGCCTCGGTCACCACGAAGTCCGCGCGTACGTCCAGTTCACTGGCCAGCAGTTGCCCCAACTCCACCTCGAAACCGGTGAGTTTGCCGTCGTCCTTGAAGTTGAAGGGTGGCGTATCGGCTTCCAGGGCGATGCGCAGCTCGCCGCGGTCATTGATATCGTCCATCAGTTCGGCTTGAGCGCAAGTGCTCGCAAGGGGCAGCAAAAGTAACAGGCCAGGCAGGAAACGCATGGTCACTCCTTGAATTTATATGAGCGATGCGCCGTTCAGGCTCGCTTTGCTAAGGTGTTGAGTGCCTTCGACAACGAATTGCCACGAAGTTGTCATAACCGTAAAAGATTTGCGGAAAAACTGGAGAAGATAATGAAAATTTTTATGTCGCGTGCTGCTTTGGCCGGTCTGTTGCTGGGAACCTCGATGCTGGCCGGTGCAGCGGAAATTCCGCGTACCGAGGCACCTGCCGGCGCCAAGGTGACTATCGTTTCCCCGGCCGACGGGGCCACCGTGGACAAGACCTTCAAGGTCAAGTTCGGCGTTGAAGGCATCGCCCTGGCTCCGGCGGGCGATCAGACCGCCAACACTGGCCACCATCACCTGTTGATCGATGTCGATCAGTTGCCTGCCGAGAACCTGCCGATCCCGATGGATGCCAACCACCTGCACTTCGGCAAGGCCCAGACCGAAACCGAAGTGACCCTGACCCCCGGCAAGCACACCCTGCAACTGGAACTGGGGGACAAGAACCACGTGCCTTTCAACCCGGTGATCGTTTCCAAGAAAATCACAGTAACAGTGAAATAATCGTAAACACGATAAAAAAGGGAGCCCAGAGGGCTCCCTTTTTTGTGCCGCGGTCGAGGCTTAGAACAGCACGCGGCAACGGATGGTGCCGTTGATGTGCTGCAGCTTCTCTTGCGCCAGGTCCGAGTACTCGGCGTCGACGTCGATCACCACGTAGCCGACCTTCTCGTTGGTCTGCAGGAACTGACCGGAGATGTTGATGCCGTTTTCGGCGAAGACCTTGTTGATCTCGCTCATCACGCCCGGAATGTTCTCGTGGATGTGCAGCAGACGGTGCTTGCCCGGGTGGGCCGGCAGCGCCACTTCAGGGAAGTTGACCGAGGACACCGAGGTACCGTTGTCGCTGTACTTGACCAGTTTTTCTGCCACTTCCAGGCCGATGTTGGCCTGGGCTTCAGCGGTGGAACCGCCGATGTGCGGGGTCAGGATCACGTTGTCCAGGCCGCGCAGCGGGCTTTCGAACTCTTCGTCGTTGGAGCGCGGCTCCACCGGGAATACGTCGATGGCCGCGCCGATCAGGTGCTTGTCCTTGATCGCGTCCGCCAGGGCGTCCAGCTCGACCACGGTGCCGCGGGCGGCGTTGATCAGGATGCCGCCCTTCTTGATGGCGCGGATTTCCTTCTCGCCGATCATCCACTGGGTGGCCGCGGTTTCCGGCACGTGCAGGGTGACGATGTCGGACATGCCCAGCAGTTCGTGCAGGTTGCCCACCTGGGTGGCGTTGCCCAGTGGCAGCTTGGTCACGGTGTCGTAGAAAAACACCTGCATGCCCAGGCCTTCAGCCAGGACCGACAACTGCGTACCAATGGAGCCGTAGCCGACGATACCCAGCTTCTTGCCACGGATTTCGAAGGAGTTGGCCGCGCTCTTGATCCAGCCGCCACGGTGGCAGGAAGCGTTTTTCTCGGGGATGCCGCGCAGCAGCAGAATGGCCTCGGCCAGCACCAGCTCGGCAACCGAACGGGTGTTGGAGTACGGCGCGTTGAACACCGCGATGCCGCGCTCGCGAGCGGCGGACAGGTCAACCTGGTTGGTGCCGATGCAGAAGCAGCCCACTGCGACCAGTTTCTTCGCGTGGTCGAAGATCTCTTCGGTCAGTTGAGTGCGGGAGCGAATGCCGATGAAGTGTGCATCGGCGATCTTTTCCTTGAGCTGGGCTTCCGGCAGAGAACCGGTGAGGTACTCGATGCTGGTGTAGCCGGCGGCCTTGAGGACGTCGACAGCGGATTGGTGGACGCCTTCGAGGAGAAGGAACTTGATCTTGCTCTTATCGAGAGAAGTCTTGCTCATCTGCGTAAACCTGTGTCCCGGAGAAAAATGGCAGGGAAGTGGACAGCTTGAGCTGACCTGGGCGGCACTGGGCCGACACCGCAGAAAGGCCCTTGGGCACTCTCCTGCGGGGGCGGTATGCTAGCATACGCGCCCCGCTAAACACTCATTCCTGCGACGTGAAGCGTTCTCAGGATGACCATGAATTGTTCGAGAGTTCTGTCGATGACCAATCCTGCCCTGATTGATGAGCTGAAGACCCTGGTTGAGCCTGGCAAGGTGCTGACCGACGCTGACTCCCTGAATGCTTACGGCAAGGATTGGACCAAGCATTTCGCCCCGGCCCCGACAGCCATCGTGTTTCCGAAAACCATCGAGCAGGTCCAGGCCATTGTGCGCTGGGCCAATCAGCACACGGTTGCGCTGGTGCCTTCGGGCGGTCGCACCGGGCTTTCGGCGGCAGCGGTGGCAGCCAACGGCGAGGTGGTGGTGTCCTTCGACTATATGAACCAGATCCTCGACCTGAACCTGACCGACCGCACCGCGGTGTGCCAGCCGGGCGTGGTAACCGAGCAGTTGCAGAACCTGGCGCAAGAAAACGGCCTGTACTACCCGGTGGATTTCGCTTCTGCAGGTTCCAGCCAGATTGGCGGCAATATCGGTACCAATGCCGGCGGAATCAAGGTCATTCGCTACGGCATGACCCGCAATTGGGTGGCTGGCATGAAGGTGGTCACCGGCAAGGGCGACCTGCTGGAGTTGAACAAGGACCTGATCAAGAACGCCACCGGCTATGACCTGCGCCAACTGTTCATCGGCGCCGAGGGCACCCTGGGCTTCGTGGTCGAGGCCACCATGCGCCTGGACCGGGCCCCGAAGAACCTCACGGCGATGGTCCTGGGCACCCCTGATTTCGACTCGATCATGCCTGTGTTGCACGCCTTCCAGGGCAAGCTGGATCTGACGGCCTTCGAGTTCTTCTCCGACAAGGCTCTGGCCAAGGTCCTGGCCCGTGGCGATGTACCGGCGCCGTTCGAGTCCGACTGCCCGTTCTATGCGCTGCTGGAATTCGAAGCCACCACCGAGGAAGTGGCCAACCACGCCCTGGAAACCTTCGAGCACTGTGTCGAGCAGGGCTGGGTGCTGGACGGCGTGATGAGCCAGAGCGAAACCCAGTTGCACAACCTGTGGAAGCTGCGCGAATACATCTCCGAGACCATTTCCCACTGGACGCCGTACAAGAACGACATTTCGGTCACTGTGTCGAAAGTCCCGGCCTTCCTTCAGGAAATCGACGCCATCGTCGGCAAGCATTACCCGGACTTCGAAATCGTCTGGTTCGGCCACATCGGCGACGGCAACCTGCACCTGAACATCCTCAAGCCGGACAACTTGAGCAAGGACGAGTTCTTTGCCAAGTGCGCGACGGTCAACAAGTGGGTGTTCGAAACGGTCGAGAAGTACAACGGCTCGATTTCCGCGGAACACGGCGTGGGCATGACCAAGCGTGATTACCTGACCTACAGCCGCTCGCCGGTGGAGATCGAGTACATGAAGGCGGTCAAGGCCGCGTTCGACCCGAACGGCATCATGAACCCGGGCAAGATCTTCGCGATCTGAAGCCGGGTAGTGTCCAGATAACGCACACGAGCAGGAGTCGGTAATGAGCTATCAGCACCAGTATGTCGACGGTACCCGGATCCATTTTCCGGTGGGCAAGGTGGTGTGCATCGGTCGCAACTACGCCGAGCACGCCAAGGAGCTGGACAACCCGGTACCTACCGAACCCCTGTTGTTTATCAAGCCGGGCAGTTGTGTGGTGCCCCTGGAGGGTGGGTTCGCCATTCCCACCGAGCGTGGTTCGGTGCACTACGAAGCGGAAATCGCGGTGTTGATCGGCAAGCCGCTCTCCACCAAACCCAGCCGCGAAGAAGTGCTGGATGCCATTTCCGGCTTTGCCCCGGCACTGGACCTGACCCTGCGGGACAAGCAGGCCGAACTCAAAGCCAAGGGCTTGCCCTGGGAAATCGCCAAGTCGTTCGACGGCGCGGCGGTGATCGCGCCCTTTGTGGTGGGCAGCACCTTCGCCGACCTGACCGACATCGGCATCCGCCTGACCATCAACGGTGAAGTACGCCAGGACGGCAACAGCGCCATCATGCTCAACCCCATAGTGCCGATGATCCAGTACATGGCCGGTTGTTTCTCCCTGCAGGCCGGCGATGTGATCCTCACGGGCACGCCGGTCGGGGTTGGGCCGCTGAATGTCGGCGATGAGCTGGTGCTGGAGCTTCCCGGTGCCAGCCGTTTCACCAGCAGCGTCCGTTGATCCGAATCTTTCTGCGCTGGGCCCGGTAATCCAGGGCCCGGCGCAGAGAGATCACCGGCTTTAACCGTTTTTTCACATTTTTCCCGGATAATTCCGAAGCTTATGGTTCGCGGATCTGAAATCCCTGTGCTATTACCTTTGGCCGTGCTTCTGGAATCTGTGTGATGGACGCCCACCCTCTACCTAAACCTCGCCTCATCCGCCGCTTGCGATTGCGCATGCGCTGGTATTCCTGGCTGCTGTTGGCGGGCGTGATCTGCTATGGCGTAGCCAGCCTCATGCATTGGGATGACCGTGGGGCACTCTGGGTCCAGGAAGGTTTTGTCAGTACCGCCGAACGCAGCTCCAGTATCTGGCTGCCCAGCTACCGGGCGGTGATCGATGCCAAGGTCCTGCCAGGCATGGAGCGGGACGAAGCCTCCGATCTTTCCTATAACCCCCAGACCAAGACCCTGTTTTCGGTAATGGGCAAGCACCCATTCCTGGTGGAGCTGTCGCTGCAAGGCGACGTCCTGCGCAAGATGCCTCTGGTGGGCTGGAGCAACCCGGAAGGGGTTGCGGTCCTGGAGAATGGCCTGCTGGCGATTGTCGATGAGCGCGAGCATTCGCTGGTGATCGTCAAGGTCGATGCCAATACCCAGTCGCTGAATGTCGCGGACTTCCCCAAATACGACCTGGGCCCTTCGGCAGACCAGAACAAGGCGTTCGAAGCCATTGCCTGGAACCCGCGCAAGCAACAGTTGCTGCTGGGGGAGGAGCGCCCGCCGGCGTTGTTTACCTGGAGCAGCGACGGTAGCCAGGTACTCAAGGGCGACAAGCAGAAGCTGGCCAGCGACGAACTCGACTTGCGCAACCTTTCGGCCCTGGGTATCGACCCGCGCACCGGCCATACCCTGGTGTTGTCGGCTGATTCCCATCTGTTGCTGGAACTGGACGAGCAGGGCGAACAGGTCAGCTTCATGGCCCTGCTCGGTGGTTTCAATGGCCTGGAAAAAACCATTCCCCGGGCCGAAGGGGTGGCCATGGATGAGGCCGGCAACCTGTACATGGTCAGCGAGCCCAACCTGTTCTATCGCTTCGAGAAGCAGTGAGTCCCGGCCTGGCACCCGAGCCGGGCCATTCAGGGCATTAAGCTTTAATTCAGGCGGCTGTGATATTTCATCAGCCTGTCCTGATTTCGAGCCTGCCCGCCATGTATCGCCTCACCCGCCTGCAACCCCTTTACCTGCTCCTCTGCCTGATGGCCGTGCTGTTGGCGGTGTTTGTCCATAACCACAGGTTGTGGCAGCGTGCCTGGTTCGACTGGCAATCCTACTGGCAGGTGGCGGCCCCCCAATCCCTGGGGCTGGGCGATTACCGTGTCGTGCTGGAGGCGCAGCCCATCGAGGGCCTGGATGAGGTCTCGGCGCTGACCTACGATCCACTGCGCAACAGCCTGTTCACCGTGACCAACAAGAATTCCGAACTGATCGAGCTGTCCCTGGACGGGCAGATCCTGCGCCGCATCGCTCTGGTGGGCTTTGGCGATCCGGAAGCGGTGGAGTTCATCAATGCCAATACCTATGTGATCAGCGACGAGCGCCAGCACCGGCTGATCAAGATCCAGCTGGACGACGAAACCACGGCGGTGGATGCGGCAGAAGCCGAGCAGATCACCCTGGGCGTGCACCTTGCCGGCAACAAAGGCTTCGAGGGGCTGGCCTACGACTCCCAGGGCAAGCGCCTGTTCGTCGCCAAGGAGCGCGACCCGATGCTGATCTATGAAGTGCAGGGCTTCCCCCATCAAGATCCGCAGCAGTCCTACGGGATGCATGTGGTGAACAACCCCAAGCGCGATGCCGGCCTGTTCGTGCGCGACCTCTCCAGCCTGCAATACGACGAGCGCAGTGGCCACCTGCTGGCACTGTCGGACGAGTCGCGGCTGGTGGTGGAGCTGGATGTCGAGGGGCGCCCGCTGAGTACCCTGGCCCTGGGCAAGTGGCGCCAGGGCCTGAGCAAGGCGGTGCCTCAGGCGGAAGGGATGGCCATGGATGACGCCGGCACCCTGTACCTGGTGAGCGAACCGAACCTGTTCTACGTCTTCAAGAAACCGATGTAGGAGCCGGCTGGCCAGCGAAGAGGCCTTCAAAGCCGCCTTCGCCCGCGCGCCGGCTCCTATCCGCGGGGCAGGCTCAGGCCTTGAGGGTCTTCACCCCTTCGGCGGTACCCAGCAGCAACACGTCAGCGGGGCGTGCAGCGAACAGGCCATTGGTGACCACGCCGACAATGGCATTGATCTGGCTTTCCAGTTCCACCGGATTGGTGATCTGCATGTTGTGCACATCGAGGATGATGTTGCCGTTGTCGGTGATCACGCCTTCGCGGTACACCGGGTCGCCGCCCAGTTTCACCAGTTCACGGGCCACGTGGCTGCGGGCCATGGGGATCACTTCCACGGGCAGCGGGAAGTTGCCCAGCATCGGCACCAGCTTGCTGGCGTCGGCGATGCAGATGAACGTCTTGGCCACGGCGGCGACGATCTTTTCCCGAGTCAGGGCGGCGCCGCCGCCCTTGATCAGGTTCAGGTGTTCGTCGCTTTCGTCGGCGCCGTCGATGTAGAACTCCAGGTCGCTCACGGTGTTGAGCTCGTAGACCGGAATCCCGTGGCCCTTGAGGCGCGCGGCGGTGGCTTCGGAGCTGGCCACGGCGCCGTCGAAGGCGCCCTTGTGCAGGGCCAGGGCGTCGATGAAGCAGTTGGCGGTGGAGCCGGTGCCGACCCCGACGATGCTCTTGTCATCGAGTTTCGGGAGGATAAGGTCGACGGCGGCCTGGGCAACGGCCTGTTTGAGTTGATCCTGGGTCATGCGGGCTCCGAAGCGGGCAAGGGGGGGCACAAAGGCCGGCATTATAGGCGCCGCGGCAGATCAGGTCATTGCCCGTTTGGCTAATCGGCCGGGCTTCAGAGAAGGCGAGGGGGCGGCTAAAACCTCGGTATTCGTGTGGTCGCCCGGGCAAACGCTGGGTTAGACTCCCTGGCCCTGCCCAACCCGCTCAGTGATGCTTTCCGATGCTCGAACAGTACGTCAAGAAGATCCTCACCTCGCGCGTTTATGACGTTGCCGTAGAAACCCCATTGCAGACTGCCCGCCAGCTCTCCGAGCGGCTGGGCAATCAGATCTGGCTCAAGCGTGAAGACTTGCAGCCGGTGTTCTCGTTCAAGATCCGTGGCGCCTACAACAAGCTGACCCAGCTCAGCGATGCCGAGCGCGCCCGCGGCGTGGTCACTGCGTCGGCGGGCAACCACGCCCAGGGCCTGGCCCTGGCGGCCAAGGTGCTGGGGGTCAAGGCCACTATCGTGATGCCCAAGACCACCCCCGAGATCAAGGTCGAGGGCGTGCGCTCCCGTGGCGGCAAGGTGGTGCTGCACGGCGATACCTTCCCTGAAGCGCTGGCCTACTCCCTGAAGCTGGTGGACGAGAAGGGCTACGTCTACATCCATCCCTACGATGATCCGCACACCATTGCCGGGCAGGGCACGGTGGCCATGGAGATTCTGCGTCAGCACCCCGGCCCGCTGGATGCGATCTTCGTTCCGGTCGGCGGCGGCGGCCTGATCGCCGGCATCGCGGCCTATGTGAAGTACCTGCGCCCGGAGATCAAGGTCATCGGCGTCGAGCCGGACGACTCCAACTGCCTGCAGGCGGCCATGGCTGCCGGTGAGCGCGTGGTGCTGCCGACCGTGGGGATCTTCGCCGACGGCGTGGCGGTGGCGCAGATTGGCCAGCACACCTTCGACATCTGCAAGTATTATGTGGATGAAGTGATTACCGTCAGTACCGACGAGATCTGTGCGGCAATCAAGGATATCTACGACGATACCCGCTCGATCACCGAACCTGCCGGCGCCCTGGGCGTTGCCGGGATCAAGAAGTACGTCGAGCAGCGCGGTATCAGCGGGCAGACCCTGGTGGCCATCGACTCCGGAGCCAACGTCAACTTCGACCGCCTGCGCCACGTCGCCGAGCGCGCCGAGCTGGGCGAAGGCCGCGAAGCCATCATCGCCGTGACCATCCCCGAGAAGCCCGGCAGCTTCAAGGCCTTCTGCGAGGCGGTGGGCAAGCGTCAGATCACCGAATTCAACTACCGCTACAACACCGGCAGCGAGGCGCACATCTTCGTTGGCGTGCAGACCCACCCGGAAAACGATCCGCGCAGCGCCCTGATCGCCAGCCTGACCGAGCAGGGCTTTCCGGTGATCGACCTGACCGACAACGAACTGGCCAAGCTGCACATCCGCTACATGGTCGGCGGCCATGCCGAGAAGGTCAGCGACGAAGTGGTGCTGCGTTTCGAATTTCCGGAGCGTCCGGGGGCGCTGTTCAACTTCCTCAACAAGCTGGGCGGGCGCTGGAATATCTCGATGTTCCACTACCGCAACCATGGTGCGGCGGATGGCCGGGTAGTCGCCGGCCTGCAAGTGCCGGCCGATGAACGTCACCTGGTGCCCGCGGCGCTGGAGCAGATCGGCTATCCGTACTGGGATGAAAGCGACAACCCGGCCTACCAGCTGTTCCTCGGCTGAACGACTACGCTGAGGATCGGAGCCTTAAGGAAGCGAAAACATGGAAACACTGACCACGCTGAAGACGCTTCATGTACTGGCCACCGTGCTGCTATTGGGCAGTGCGCTGGGGCTGGCGATCTGGGTCTGGCGCCTGCGCCGCCAGGGGGATGCCACGGTTTATAGCCGGGTGCTGCACCGTCCGGGCCTGTTCGGCTGGCTGTTGCTGGCGCTGGGCATGCTGACATTGCCGTTCAGCGGTTGGTGGCTGGTGCATCTGGTGGGTTGGCCGCTGGGGCAGACCTGGGTCCTGGGTTCCAGTGTGCTCTACACCCTGGGGGCCCTGGCCTGGCTGTGGCTGATGGTGCGCCTCAACCGCCTGCGGGTGGCCAAGGTTGCCAGCGGCCTGGCGTTCACCCTGGTGCTGGCGGTGTTCAGCGCCGCATGTTTCGTGACCATTGCCGGTCTTATGGGCGCCAAGCCGGTCTAACTCTCAAGGATTGCCATGAAGGTCGTTCTGGTGGGGGCCACAGGGTTTGTCGGCCGTCATCTGCTGGCGGCATTGCACGCTGCCGGCCATCAGTTGATTGCCACCAGCCGTCGCCCGCAGCCCCAGGGGTTGCCCGGGGTGGAGTGGTGCCAGCTGGATCTCGATTGCCTGGGCCGCGAGCCCCAGCCCTTTGCCCTGCCTGCCGACACCGACCTGCTGATCAACGCCGCGGGGCTGTTGAGCACTGATGCGCGGGCGTTGAGCCTGACCCAGGACCTGGGTACCCGCGCGCTGTTCGATCTGGCGGCGGCCCGGGGCGTGCGGGTACTGCAGATTTCCGCATTGGGGGCCGGGATCCTGCCCCAGGTGCCGTTCCTTGCCAGCAAGGCGGCGGCGGATGATTACCTGCTGCAGTTGGGGGTACCGGCGGTGGTGCTGCGGCCCTCGCTGGTGCTCGGCGCTGGCGGTGCCAGCAGCGGCTGGCTGACGAGGCTGTCGCCCTGGCCGCTGATTCCCTTGCTGTCCGCCAAGGCGCAGATGCAGCCCTTGCATATAGAGGACTTGAGCGCCGCGGTGCTGGCGCTGCTCAGGCAGTGGCCGCAGGAATCCATGGTTTTGCCCCTGGTCGGCCCGGAACGCATGACCATGGCGCAACTGCTCGATCACCTGCGGTCGGCCCAGGGCTGGGCCCCGGCGCGCTACTTCAAGCTGCCAGCGGTCTTGCTGCGGCTGGTGGCCGCTGCTGGCGATCGCCTGGGCTGGCGAGCCTTGAACCGGCAGAGCCTGGCCATGGCCCGCCACGACAACCTGGCGGATCCGCAGGTGCTGGCCTCGGTCTGCGGGTATCACGCGGCGCCGCTGGCGGCCCGCTTGCAGGACTGGCCGCAGGCGGCGCAAAGCACCCAACCAGCCCTGCGCCCGCTGTTGCTGGCAGTGATGGTGCTGATCTGGCTGGGTACCGCGCTGGTGTGCATTGGCCCGGGTTACGACTGGGGCCTGCGGATCATGGCCGAGGCTGGCGTGCAGGGCGTCTGGGCGGCCCTGGCGGTGATCGGCGGTTCACTCTGTGATGCGCTGCTGGGTGTCGGCCTGCTGCTGCGGCGCTGGCGCCGGCGGGCCTTGCAGGCACAGTTGGGGCTGATGCTCGGCTACACCCTGATCATCAGCCTGATCCTGCCGCACTTCTGGTTTGACCCTTATGCCGCCGTCGCCAAGAACCTGGTGCTGATGGTGGCGACCCTATGGCTGCTGTGGACCGAACCCCACCAATGAGCGCTTACCTGCTGTTGAAAACCCTGCATATCCTGTCCTCCACCGTGCTGTTCGGCCTCGGCGCGGGGTCGGCCTATTACGCCCTGCGGGCCTGGCGCAGTGGCCGGGTGGAAGTGATCGCCGTGACCTTCAAGCACCTGGTGTTCGCCGACTGGGCCTTTACCGCCACCACGGCGGTATTCCAGCCGTTGAGCGGGCTGGGGCTGGTGCACCTGGCAGGCTGGTCGCTGCAGCAGGCGTGGCTGATGTGGAGCCTGGGGCTGTATGTGGTGGCGGGGCTGTGCTGGCTGCCGGTGGTCTGGTTGCAGATCCGAGTGCACAAGATGGCCGAGCAGGCCCTGCAGGACGGGACGCCGATGCCGCTGCGGGCAACCCTTTATATGCGCTGGTGGTTCGCCCTGGGCTGGCCGGCGTTCCTGGCCTTCATGGCGATTTTCTATCTGATGGTGGCCAAGCCGGCGTAGGTTTTTTTCGCTGGCAAGCCAGCGCCTACAGCCGGCTCGCCGGCGAGCTGCCTAGTCGCGCAGGCTGATGACCTGCCAGCCACGTTTCTCGGCCTCGGCCCGCAGGTTCGGGTCCGGGTCAACGGCCACGGCGGTGGTCACTTGCTCCAGCAGGGGCAGGTCGTTCATCGAATCGCTGTAGAAGTAGCTGTCTTCCAGGCTGTGGCCGGTCTCTTCCAGCCAGCGGTTGAGGCGGGTGACCTTGCCTTCACGGAAACACGGCACATCGGTACTGCGCCCGGTGTAGCGGCCATCCTGCATTTCGCATTCGGTGGCGATCAGGGTTTCCACGCCCAGGCGTTCGGCGATCGGCGCGGTCACGAAACGGTTGGTCGCGGTGATGATCACCAGCTTGTCGCCGGCAGCGCGATGCTTGTCCAGCAGGGCCTGGGCCTTGGGCAGGAGGATCGGCTCGATGCAGTCGCGCATGAAGTCGCGGTGCCACTCTTCGAGCACGGCCATGTCGGTGCGGCCGAGGATTTCCAGGCAGAAGTTCAGGTAGGCGGCATTGTCGAGCTTGCCGGCCAGGTAATCCTGATAGAACTCGTCGTTGCGGGTCTTGTAGGCGACGGCGTCGAGGAAGCCCCGCTCGCACAGATAGTCGCCCCAGGCGTGGTCGCTGTCGCCGCCCAAAAGCGTGTTGTCCAAGTCGAATAAAGCCAGGCGCATTGCAGTTACTCGCTGAAAAGTCGCGGAAAAAGGTGCCCAGAATACGGTCTTTTCACAAGAGTGCACATAAGCTAAGCAGCCTCGTTGCTGCATTCCCAAGCTTTGTGGAACAATGCGGCGACATGCGTTTGCGAGGTTGTAGCCGTGATCGACCCCGATGGTTTCCGCCCCAATGTCGGGATCATTCTGACCAATGATGCCGGACAGGTGCTATGGGCTCGCCGTATCAATCAAGATGCCTGGCAGTTTCCTCAAGGGGGAATCAACCCCGATGAGACGCCGGAAGACGCCTTGTATCGCGAGCTGAACGAAGAAGTGGGGCTGGAGCGCGAAGATGTGCAAATTCTCGCCTGCACCCGGGGCTGGTTGCGCTATCGTTTGCCGCAGCGTCTGGTCCGGACCCACAGCCAACCGCTGTGCATCGGCCAGAAGCAGAAATGGTTTCTCCTGCGCCTGATCTCCAACGAGCAGCGGGTGCGGATGGATTTGACCGGTAAACCGGAATTCGATGGCTGGCGCTGGGTCAGTTATTGGTATCCGTTGGGCCAGGTGGTGACATTCAAGCGCGAAGTGTATCGCCGCGCTCTCAAAGAGCTTGCCCCGCGCCTGCTAGTGCGCGACTGACGACGGAGTTCGACCCCGAGCCATGCTCAATACGCTGCGCAAGATCGTCCAGGAAGTTAACTCCGCCAAGGATCTCAAGGCGGCGTTGGGGATTATTGTATTGCGCGTCAAAGAGGCCATGGGCAGCCAGGTCTGCTCGGTCTATCTGCTGGACCCGGAAACCAACCGTTTCGTCCTGATGGCCACCGAGGGCTTGAACAAGCGCTCCATCGGCAAGGTCAGCATGGCGCCCAACGAAGGCCTGGTAGGCCTGGTGGGCACTCGCGAAGAACCCCTCAACCTGGAAAACGCCGCCGACCACCCGCGCTATCGCTACTTCGCCGAAACCGGTGAGGAGCGTTACGCCTCGTTCCTCGGTGCGCCGATCATTCACCACCGCCGGGTGGTGGGCGTGCTGGTTATCCAGCAAAAGGAGCGGCGCCAGTTCGACGAAGGCGAAGAAGCCTTCCTGGTGACCATGAGCGCCCAACTGGCCGGGGTTATCGCCCATGCCGAGGCCACCGGTTCGATCCGTGGCCTGGGTCGCCAGGGCAAGGGCATTCAGGAAGCCAAGTTCGTCGGCGTACCGGGCTCGCCCGGCGCGGCGGTGGGCAGCGCGGTGGTGATGCTGCCGCCGGCCGACCTGGATGTGGTGCCGGACAAGCACGTCACCGACATCGACGCCGAACTGGCCCTGTTCAAGAGCGCCCTGGAAGGGGTGCGGGCCGATATGCGCGCGCTATCGGAAAAGCTCGCCACCCAATTGCGCCCTGAAGAGCGCGCGCTGTTCGACGTCTACCTGATGATGCTCGACGACGCCTCCCTGGGCAGTGAAGTGAAGGCCGTGATCAAGACCGGGCAATGGGCCCAGGGCGCGTTGCGCCAGGTGGTCACCGATCACGTCAACCGTTTCGAACTGATGGACGATGCCTACCTGCGCGAGCGGGCCTCGGACGTCAAGGACCTGGGCCGCCGGCTCCTGGCCTACCTGCAGGAAGAGCGCCAGCAGACCCTGGTCTATCCCGACAACACCATCCTGGTCAGTGAGGAACTGACCCCGGCTATGCTCGGCGAAGTGCCGGAAGGCAAGCTGGTGGGCCTGGTCTCGGTGCTGGGTTCGGGCAACTCCCACGTGGCGATCCTGGCCCGGGCCATGGGCATCCCGACGGTGATGGGCCTGGTGGACCTGCCGTACTCCAAGGTCGACGGCATCCAGATGATCGTCGACGGCTACCACGGCGAGGTCTACACCAACCCCAGCGACGTGCTGCGCAAGCAATTCGCCGATGTGGTGGAAGAAGAACGGCAACTGGCCCAGGGCCTGGATGCCCTGCGCGACCTGCCCTGCATCACCCCCGATGGCCACCGCATGCCGCTGTGGGTCAACACCGGCCTGCTGGCCGATGTAGCCCGGGCGCAGAAGCGCGGGGCCGAGGGCGTGGGCCTGTATCGCACCGAAGTGCCGTTCATGATCAACCAGCGCTTCCCCAGCGAGAAGGAACAGCTGGCGATCTATCGCGAACAACTGGCGGCCTTCCATCCGCAACCGGTGACCATGCGCAGCCTGGACATCGGCGGCGACAAGTCGCTGTCGTACTTCCCGATCAAGGAAGACAACCCCTTCCTTGGCTGGCGCGGGATCCGCGTGACCCTCGACCACCCGGAGATCTTCCTGGTACAGGCCCGGGCGATGCTCAAGGCCAGCGAAGGCCTGAACAATTTGCGCATCCTGCTGCCGATGATTTCCGGCATCCACGAGCTGGAAGAAGCCTTGCACCTGATCCACCGGGCCTGGGGCGAAGTGCGCGATGAAGGCACTGACGTACCGATGCCGCCAGTGGGGGTGATGATCGAAATCCCCGCCGCGGTGTACCAGACCAAGGAGCTGGCGCGCCAGGTGGACTTCCTCTCGGTAGGCTCCAACGACCTGACCCAGTACCTGCTGGCGGTGGACCGCAACAACCCACGGGTGGCCGATCTCTACGACTACCTGCACCCGGCGGTGCTGCAAGCGCTGCAGAACGTGGTGCGTGATGCCCATGCCGAAGGCAAGCCAGTGAGCATCTGCGGCGAGATGGCCGGTGATCCGGCGGCGGCGGTGCTGTTGATGGCGATGGGCTTCGACAGCCTGTCGATGAACGCCACCAACCTGCCGAAGGTGAAGTGGATGCTGCGTCAGGTCAGCATGACCAAGGCCAAGGAACTGCTGGCGGAAATGATGACCATCGACAACCCGCAAGTTATCCACAGTTCGCTGCAACTGGCGCTGAAGAAACTCGGGCTGGCGCGGATGATCAATCCGGCTTCGAGCAAGACCCTGTAATCGGGTTGTTTTCTTCGCCGGCAAGCCGGCTCCTACCGAAGCGTTCGTGGGAGTCGGCGTGCCGGGGCACGCTTCAGACCTTCAGTTCGACCTCTCCCAGATGCCCGCCATAGGGGCCGAAGCTGCGCTCCAGCAGATGCCGCGAGCCATCGGCGTGGACGATCAGTGCCGTGCTGGCTCGCGTGCCGTAGCTGGGGCTGGCGATGAACACGCTGGACAGCAGGCTTTCGGTGGCCAAGCCCACTCCGGTGTCCGGCAGGTCGGCGAAGGGCGCTGTCTGCGGGTCGCTCAACAGCGCCAGCAGTGCCTGGGGCTGTGGATCATGCAACACCTCCTGCAACGCCGCCCTGGCCTTGAGCAGCTTGGGCCAGGGCGTATCCAGCCCGGCATTGGAAAGGCCGTAGACCCCAGGCTCCAGCCGTTGCGGCTGCGGGTCCCGAGCGTTGTAGTGCCACAGTTGCTCGGCATTGCCCAGCAGCAGGTTGAACCCGGCGTACTCCACCGAGCGCCCGACTACATCGCGCAAATAATCATCCAGGGGCACGTCGCCGGCGAGAAAGCGCGCCACCAGTTCACCCCGCGAGCGCCGCGCCGGAGGCTGGTGCGGGTTGCGGATATTGGTCAGGGCGGCAAAGCGGCCCTCGGCGCCGACCCCGAGCCAGGTGCCGCCGGCTTCCAGGTCGCGACCGGCGTGGATCTGCGGCAGTTCCGGCCACTGCCCCAGGGGCAGGCTCGGCCGCGCGTAGAATTCATCACGGTTGGCCGCGACGATCAGTGGCTGAGCATGACCCGGCCGCCAGGCGAAAACGATCAAGCACATTAAGGTGGCCCCCTGTGTGTTTTTGCCCACTTTACGCACAGATCCGGCGGGTATCCATCGCCATCCAGTGGAGTCCGGGGCGGCGCTTCCGTTACCATGCCGATCTATTTTTCGGATGCTCCCATGGAATTTCTGCTCTATCTGCTGCTGGGCGCCTGTGCGGGCGTGCTGGCCGGGCTGTTCGGCGTGGGCGGCGGGATCATCATAGTCCCGGTGCTGGTGTTCAGCTTCACCCTGCAAGGCTTCGATGTCTCGGTGCTGACCCACCTGGCGGTCGGCACCTCCCTGGCCAGCATCATCTTTACCTCGGTCAATGCGGTGCGCGAGCACCATCGGCGTGGCGCTGTACGCTGGCCGATCTTCGCCTGGATGACCGTGGGTATCCTCCTGGGCGCCGGTTTCGGCGCACTGACCGCCGAGGCGATCTCCGGCCCGCACCTGCAGAAAATCATCGGTGTGTTTGCCCTCGTGGTGGCCTTGCAGATGACCCTGGAGCTCAAGCCCAAGGCCAGCCGCCAGGTGCCCGGCAAGCTGGGCCTGACGGCCGCCGGCGGTGTGATTGGCTGGGCCTCGGCGATCTTCGGCATCGGCGGTGGCTCCCTCACCGTGCCTTTTCTCACCTGGCGCAGCGTGCCCATGCAGCAGGCGGTGGCCACCTCATCGGCCTGCGGTTTGCCCATTGCCCTGGCCAGTGCCTTAAGTTTCATGATTCTGGGCTGGCATGATCCGCTGCTCCCGGCCCATAGTCTCGGTTTCGTTTATTTGCCGGCCCTGTTGGGCATTGCCCTGACCAGCATGGTGTTCGCCCGCATCGGCGCGCGCCTGGCCCACAAACTGTCGCCACGCCTGTTGAAACGCATGTTCGCCGCGCTACTGTTCTGCGTGGGGCTCAGCTTCCTGTTCTGAGTGGTGACGCAATCCTGGCTTAATCCTGGGCTGGCAGTTTGCCCCGGGAATCTGAAGTTCTAACCCTTACGAGGAGTCGCAATGCTGCCTTACCCGCAGATTGATCCGGTGGCGCTGGCCATCGGCCCGCTGAAAATCCACTGGTACGGCCTGATGTACCTGATCGGCATTGGCGGTGCCTGGTTGCTGGCGTCGCGCCGCCTGAATCGTTTCGATCCGACCTGGAGCAAGGAGAAGCTCTCGGACATGGTGTTCTGGATGTCCATGGGGGTGATAGTCGGTGGTCGCCTGGGTTATGTGCTGTTCTACGACCTGAGCGCCTACCTGGCCAACCCGACGCTGATCTTCGAGGTGTGGAAGGGCGGCATGTCGTTCCACGGTGGTTTCATCGGGGTGATGCTGGCGGCCTGGTGGTTCGGCAAGCGCAACAACAAGACCTTCTTCGAACTGATGGATTTCGTCGCGCCGATGGTGCCGATCGGCCTGGGCGCCGGGCGCATCGGCAACTTCATCAACGCTGAACTGTGGGGCAAGCCCACCGATCTGCCCTGGGCCATGGTGTTCCCGCCGTTCAGCGATCCGGCGCAATTGCCGCGCCATCCCTCGCAGCTGTATCAGTTCGCCCTGGAAGGCGTGGCGCTGTTCCTGATCCTCTGGCTGTTCTCGCGCAAACCCCGGCCGACCATGGCGGTTTCCGGTATGTTCGCCCTGTTCTACGGGATCTTCCGTTTCATCGTCGAGTTCGTCCGGGTGCCGGACGCCCAGCTGGGCTACCTGGCCTGGAACTGGCTGACCATGGGTCAGGTCCTGTGCGTGCCGATGATTCTCGGTGGCCTGGGGTTGATCTGGCTGGCTTATCATCGCGCTCCGGCCAAGAGCGCGGCGCAATAAATTCGAACCCCGGGGCGTGCCCCGGGTTCAAGGATGCAGGTAATTCATGAAGCAATATCTTGATCTGGTGGCCCACGTCATCAACAACGGCACCAAGCAGGCCAACCGCACCGGTGTGAACACCATCAGCTTCCCCGGGGCCATGCTGCGCTACGACCTCAAGGAAGGTTTCCCGGCCATCACCACCCGCAAGATGGCCTTCAAGTCGGCCATCGGCGAGATGGTCGGCTTCCTGCGCGGGGTAAACAACGCCGCCGAGTTTCGTGCGCTGGGCTGCAAGGTCTGGGACCAGAACGCCAACGAAAACGCCCAGTGGCTGGCCAACCCGTTCCGCCAGGGCGACGACGACCTGGGCGAGATCTACGGCGTGCAGTGGCGCAAGTGGCCGGCCTACAAACAGATCAAGACCAGCAACCAGGCGGCCATCGACCTGGCGCTGAGCCAGGGCTACCGGCAGATCGCCGCAGGCGAGGAAGACGGCCAGGGCTACGTGGTGCTGTACAAGGCCATCGACCAGGTGCGCCAGTGCGTCGACACCATCATCAACGACCCGGGTAGCCGGCGGATCCTGTTCCACGGTTGGAACTGCGCCCAGCTGGATGAAATGGCCTTGCCGCCGTGCCACCTGCTGTACCAGTTCCACCCCAATGTCGAGACCCGGGAAATCTCCCTGACCCTCTACATCCGCTCCAACGACCTGGGCCTGGGCACGCCGTTCAACCTCACCGAGGGTGCTGCGCTGCTGAGCCTGATCGGCCGCCTGACCGGCTACACGCCGCGCTGGTTCACCTATTTCATCGGTGATGCCCACGTCTATGAAAACCATCTGGACATGCTCAACGAACAGCTCAAGCGCGAGCCGTTCCCGATGCCCAAGCTGGTGATTTCCGAGCGTGTGCCGGAGTTCGCCAAGACCGGTGTCTACCAGCCGGAGTGGCTGGAGCTGATCGAACCGAGCGACTTCTCCCTGGAAGGCTATGAGCACCACGCGCCCATGACGGCGCCGATGGCGGTCTGAGCATCCAGCTACTGCAGCAAGGGCCGCGCGGCCCTTGTCGATTGATCCTGTTGCCCTTATCGACCTGTGCCCGGAGCCGTTCCGGGCATGGCTGTGCCCGGCGGCCAGCTACGCTCTGAGTAGCGGCCCTGCCAGGTGCGGGGTGTGGTCCTTGTGACATTCAACGTGAGCCCCGAATGGAAGAACTCAATCACAGCCTGTTCCTGGCCATCAACGCCAGTGCCGGGGCGTCCATGCCGATGCGTGCACTGGCGGTTTTCCTCGCGCAATGGGTGGTACTCAGCGTGCCGCTGCTGCTGGTGGTGTTCTGGGTTTTCGGCGAGCGCCGCCAGCGCATGATCGTGTTGCTCGCCGGCCTGAGCATTGTCCTGGCCCTGGTCTGCAACCTGCTGATCCGTGAGCTGTGGTTCCATCCGCGGCCGTTCATGATCGGCCTGGGGCAGAACTTCCTCGCCCACGCGCCCGGGGCGTCTTTCCCCAGCGACCACGCCAGTGGCATGTTCGCCATGGCTTTCGCGCTGATCCTGGCCAGCCTGCGCAAGACCGGGCTGGTGATGCTGGGCCTGGCGCTCCTGGTGAGTTGGGCACGGGTCTACCTGGGTGTGCATTTCCCTTTCGACATTCTGGGTGGCTGCCTGGTGGGGGGGCTCAGCGCCTGGCTGGTGCGCCAGGCGCTGGCCTGGCAGCAGCTGGACCAGCGGCTGCTGGCAATCCTCGAAGGGGCTTATCTGCGGCTGACGGCCAGCGTTCGGCGCGGCGCCTGAAACCGCGCCAGGGGTTCAGTGCCCGTGGCTGCGCCCGACATGGGAGGGCTCGCTCTCATTGGGGGCCACCGAGCCGCTGACTTCCAGGCGCTGGAGAATTCCGCAGTGCTCAAGGTCCGGGCCCTCGCTGCAGCGCTGGCGCAGGTCCAGCAGTTGTTCCTGCAGGGCCAGCAGGCCGTCGATGCGCGCCTTGACGTGATGGATATGCTCGTCGATGAGGGCGTTGACGCTGGCGCATTGGTCCTGGGGGCTGTCGCGCAGGTTGAGCAGGCTGCGGATCTCCTCGAGGGTCATGTCCAGGCTGCGGCAATTGCGGATAAAGGTCAGGCGCTCGGTGTGGGCCTGGGTGTAGAGGCGATAGTTGCCTTCACTGCGGGCCGGTTCCGGCAGCAGCCCTTCGCGCTCGTAGTAACGGATGGTCTCGACCTGACAGTCGGTGAGTTTCGCCAGTTCGCCAATCTTCATTGCCGTCGTCTCCGAATGGGTGCTTGACCCTATAGTGGCTACAGGGTGTTCACTTGGCAACAAGCACCTTAATTCGGAAGGGACCCTAATGAGCGATTCTCTCCACAGACCGCGCAAATCCGCGGATCAGCGGCCCCAGGCTGATCACGATCACGATCACGATCACGATCACGATCACGATCACGATCACAGCCATGGCCACAGCCATTCCCATGCGCCCGCGGGCAAGTTGCAGCCGGTCAAGGCACACGATCATGCCGCCCACGGCGCATCCTGCTGCGGTTCCGCCGACCTGGCGCCGTCCAGGGTCACCCTGAGCGAGACCCCGACCGCCGGCGCGCGCTTGAGCAGCTTTCGCATCGAAGCCATGGACTGCCCCACCGAACAGACCCTGATCCAGAACAAGCTGGGCAAGCTGGCCGGGGTCCAGGCGCTGGAGTTCAACCTGATGAACCGGGTGCTGGGGGTGACTCACGACCTGCCGAGCACCGCGCCTATCATCGAGGCGGTCAAGTCACTGGGCATGCACGCCGAACCCCTGGAACAGGAGAGTGACCAAGCCGCGCCTGCCGCAGCGCCCGTGAAGAAGCCCTGGTGGCCGCTGGCCCTGTCCGGTATCGGCGCGCTGGCTGCCGAAGTCATCCATTTCACCAATGCCGCGCCCGACTGGGTGATTGCCCTGGTGGCCCTGGTGTCGATCCTCAGTGGTGGCCTGACCACCTACAAGAAGGGCTGGATCGCCCTGAAGAACCGCAACCTCAACATCAATGCCCTGATGAGCATCGCCGTGACCGGCGCCGTGCTGATCGGCCAATGGCCGGAAGCGGCGATGGTGATGTTCCTGTTCACCGTGGCGGAATTGATCGAGGCCCGTTCCCTGGATCGGGCGCGCAACGCCATCAGCGGCCTGATGCAGATGACCCCGGAACGGGTCACGGTGCAGCAGGCAGACGGCAACTGGAGCGAACAGGAAGCGAAAAGCGTCGAACTGGGCGCACTGGTGCGGGTGCGCCCCGGTGAGCGCATCGGCCTCGACGGCGAGGTCGTGTCCGGCAACTCCACCATCGACCAGGCGCCGATCACCGGTGAAAGCCTGCCGGTGGAAAAGACTGTGGGCGACAAGGTTTTCGCCGGCACCATCAACCAGGCCGGCTCCCTGGAATACCGAGTGACTGCCGCCGCCAACAATTCGACCCTGGCGCGGATCATCCACGCTGTGGAACAGGCCCAGGGCGCCCGGGCTCCGACCCAGCGCTTCGTTGACAGCTTCTCGAAAATCTACACCCCGGCGGTATTCGCCTTCGCCCTGGCGGTGGCGCTGATTCCGCCGCTGTTCATGGGCGGCGTCTGGTTCGACTGGATCTACCGCGCCCTGGTGCTGCTGGTAGTGGCTTGCCCCTGCGCCCTGGTGATCTCCACCCCGGTGAGCATTGTCAGCGGCCTGGCGGCTGCCGCGCGCAAGGGCATCCTGGTCAAGGGCGGGGTCTACCTGGAAGGCGGCTACAAGCTCGACTACCTGGCCCTGGACAAGACCGGCACCATCACCCACGGCAAGCCGGTGCAGACCGACTTCCTGTCCCTGGACCCGCTGGCCCAGGACTCCGCCCCGGCCCTGGCCGCAAGCCTGGCAGGGCGTTCCGACCACCCGGTGTCCCTGGCTATTGCCCAGGCGGCTGTGGATAAACAGTTGGCCATGCACCCTGTGGATAACTTCGAGGCCCTGACCGGCCGAGGCGTACGCGGCGAGATCAACGGCGAGCTGTACCATCTGGGCAACCATCGTCTGGTGGAAGAGCTGGGCCTGTGCTCCCCGGCTTTGGAAGAAAAACTCTTCGCCCTGGAGAAGCAGGGCAAGACCGTGGTCCTGCTGCTGGACCGCAATGGCCCGCTGGCGCTGTTCGCCGTGGCCGATACGGTGAAGGAATCCAGCCGCGAAGCCATCCAGCAATTGCATGAGTTGGGGATCAAGACCCTGATGCTCACCGGCGACAACCCGCATACCGCCCAGGCCATCGCGGCCCAGGTGGGTATTGACCAGGCCCGGGGCGACCTGCTGCCCACCGACAAGCTGCAGGCCATCGAAGACCTGTACGCCCAGGGCCATCGGGTGGGCATGGTGGGCGACGGGATCAACGACGCACCGGCCCTGGCCCGTGCCGAAATCGGTTTCGCCATGGCTGCGGCGGGCACCGACACCGCCATCGAGACCGCGGATGTGGCCCTGATGGACGATGATCTGCGCAAGATCCCGGCGTTTATCCGCCTGTCGCGCCAGACCTCGGTGGTACTCAAGCAAAATATCGTCCTGGCCCTGGTCATCAAGGCGATCTTTCTTGGGGTAACCTTTGCCGGGCTGGCCACCATGTGGATGGCAGTATTCGCCGACATGGGCGTGAGCCTGTTGGTGGTGTTCAACGGTCTGCGCCTGCTGCGCAAATAAGCAACGAGAGAACCCTGTGCTGAGTGCCGAGCTGAAGGCTTTTTACATGGTCGCCCGCCTGGGCAGCATTACCCAGGCGGCGAAGAAGCTCGGCCTCAGCCAGCCCACGGTGACTACCCAGGTCCGCAACCTGGAGAGCCAGTACGCGGTGGAGTTGTTCTACCGAGGCGGTCGCCGCCTGAGCCTGAGCGATGAGGGCGCGCGCTTGCTGCCGATGGTCAAGGAGCTGCTGCAGAAAGAGTCGGACATCGAATTCTTCCTGCGCAACTGCGGGCAGGTGCAGGGCACATTGCGCATCGCCGCCACCGCGCCGTACTACATCCTCGATCTGGTGAAGACTTTCCGCCAGCGCCTGCCCCAGGTGGAGGTCTCGGTGGAGATCGGCAACTCCCAGCAGGTCCTGGAGGCGCTGGAAGACTACCGGGTGGATGTGGCCGCTTCCTCGCAACTGCTGGAGGATTCGCGGTTGGTCCGTCGGGTGCTGGGCAGCGACCCGCTGGTGCTGGCGGTGCATCGCAACCACCCACTGGCGGCGCTGGATCACGTGCCCCTCAACGCCCTGGCCGGGCATACGCTGCTGATGCGCGAACCCGGCTCCACCACCCGCAGCCTCACCGAAGGTCTGCTGAAGAACGCCAACGTCAGCTTTGGCCCGCTGCTGGAGATCGGCAGCCGTGAATCGATCCGCGAGGCGGTGCTGCGCAATATCGGCATCAGCATCATTGCCCGCCAGGAAGTGCCCCACGACCCGCAGCTGCGGGTACTGACCATCGAAAACGCGCCGCAGATCGCCGAGTACCTGTATTGCCTCAAGGAGCGCAAGAACGCGCGCCTGCCCGCCGCCTTTCTCGGCCTGGCCCAGGAAATGGCTCCCGCCTGAAAGACCTGCATCGGCCATGCCGATGCCTTCGCGAGCACATGATTTACACGTGAACCCAAATCCCTGAATACCACTATCGGTCGTTTTTGCCTTACTGCCATATGACCGACGCATTGCAACTCTAGGATTTGCCTTATCTGCTAGATGAGGTGCGTCCATGAACAACTCCGCTGCAACTGCCCTGAGCAACCCCGGTGCGCCGATGAAGGTGCGCGGTATCCACAAGCGCTTCGGTGCCTTCAACGCGCTGGATAACGTGTCCCTGGACGTCGCCGCCGGGGAGCTGGTGTGCCTCTTGGGGCCGTCCGGCTGCGGCAAGACCACCTTGCTGCGCTGCATCGCCGGCCTGGAACGCCAGGACCAGGGCGAGTTGTACCTCGGGGATCGGGACGTGTCGCTGCTGGCGCCCCAGGCCCGGGACTACGGGATCCTGTTCCAGTCCTACGCGCTGTTCCCCAACCTCACGGTAGAAGCCAACATCGCCTACGGCCTGTCCGGCAGTGGCCGCGAAGAAGCGCGCAAGCGCGTGGCGCAGATGCTGGAACTGGTGGGGCTGACCGGCAGCGAGAAGAAGTACCCCGGCCAGCTGTCCGGCGGCCAGCAGCAGCGCGTGGCCCTGGCCCGTGCCTTGGCACCGGCGCCGTCGTTGCTGCTGCTGGACGAGCCGATGTCGGCGCTGGACGCACGGGTCCGCGAGCACCTGTGCACCGAGCTGCGCCAGCTGCAGCGGCGCCTGGGGATCACCACCCTGATGGTTACCCACAACCAGGACGAAGCCATGCTGATGGCCGACCGCATTGCCGTGATGAACAACGGCAAGGTCGAGCAGTACGCCACGCCCCAGGAAATCTACGACCGTCCGGCCACGCCGTTCGTCGCCGAATTCGTCGGCCAGGGCAACTGGCTGCCCTTCAGCCGCAACAGCGACAGCCATGCCCAGGTTGGCGGCATGAATGTGCGCCTGGCCGACGGCTCGGCCAAGACCGCCTCGGGCCGGCTGTTCTGCCGTCCCGAAGCCATTAGCGTGAATCCGCTGGTGCACGAGGAAAACCTGTTCCCGGCCAAGGTCCGCGAGATCACTTTCCTCGGCAATCGCTGCCGCATGAGCTTCGAACTCAACGAGCTGCCGGGGCATGCGCTGCTGGCCGAGCTGGCCCCGGAAGCCATGCCGCGTCTGGGCGCCCAGGACATCTGGGTCGCCTTGCCGCCGCGCAGCCTCCAGGTGTTTGCCTAAGATGACTGCGCACATGTCCCTGCCGCTACCCGCCAAGCGGGCGCGCCAGGCTTCTCGTGCCGAGATCGGCGACCGTATTTTTGTCGTCGGCGGCAAGGTCCTGCTTCTGGTCCTGCTGGGTGTAGCGGTGCTGTTGCCCCTGTTGGCGATCTTCTGGCGGGGCTTCAGCGCCGAGGTCGGGCAGGGCGGAGGCTGGCTGGCGGCTCGCGAGCTGGTGGCCAGCGAAAACTTCCACTGGTTGCTGGGCAACAGCCTGAAAGTCTCCCTCAGCGTGGCCGCTATCGTGGTGCCCCTGGCCTACCTGTTCGCCTACGCCCTGCAACGCACTCTGATTCCCGGCAAGGGCATCTGGCGCGGCCTGTCGCTGTTGCCGCTGATGGCGCCGTCGATGCTCCCGGGCATTGCCCTGGTCTATCTGTTTGGCAATCAGGGGATGCTGCGTGGCCTGTTCGCCGAGAACATCTACGGCTTCTGGGGCATCGTCCTCGGCGAGGTCATCTACACCTTTCCCCATGCCCTGATGATCCTGCTCTCGGCGCTGTCCCTGGCGGACGCGCGGCTGTTCGACGCCGCGTCGAGCATGGGCGCCAGCCCCGCCAAGGCCTTTCGCAGCATCACCTGGCCGGCCACTCGGCAGGCGGTGTTCGCCGCCTTCTGCCTGGTGTTCACCCTGACCATCACCGACTTCGGCGTGCCAGTGGTGGTGGGCGGCGACTATCAGGTGCTGGCCCTGGAAGCCTACAAGGCGGTGGTGGGGCAGCAGCAGTTCGGCCGCGGCGCGTTGATCGGCATGGTCCTGCTGTTGCCGGCCCTGTTCAGCTTCGGTGTCGACGCCTGGCTGCGCCGGCGCCATGGCGACTCCATGAGCGGCCGTGCCCAGGTATTCAAGCCAGCGCCGTCGCGGCTGCGCGATGGCTGCTACCTGGCCATTGTGTTGCTGATCTGCGCGGCCCTGCTGCTGGTGTTCGGCATGGCGGTGTTTTCGTCGCTGGTGAAATTCTGGCCCTACAACCTGTCGCTGTCGCTGAACCACTACCAGTTCAACGACACCGCCGGCGGTGGCTGGCTGGCCTACCGCAACAGCCTGACCATGGCCCTGTGCACGGCACTGATCGGCAGCGTGGTGATCTTTACCGGCGCCTACCTGATGGAGAAAACCCGCGGCCAGCGCGGCTTGAACCTGGCGCTGCGCATGCTCAGTTTCGTGCCCATGGCGGTGCCCGGGCTGGTGCTGGGCCTGGGCTACGTCTTCTTCTTCAACCTCAATGGCAATCCGTTGCATGTGTTCTACGGCACCATGACCCTGCTGGTGGTGTGCACCATCGCCCACTACCTGACCACCGCGCAGATGACCGCCACCACCGCCCTGCGCCAGCTGGATGCCGAGTTCGAGGCGGCCGCGCTGTCGCTCAAGGCGCCGCTGTACCGGCATTACCTGCGGGTTACCGTGCCGATCTGCCTGCCGGCGCTGCTGGACATCGTGCGCTACCTGTTCGTCTCGGCCATGACCACGGTGTCGGCGGCCATCTTCCTCTACAGCCCGGACACCATCCTCGCCGCCGTCGCCGTGCTGAACATGGACGACGCCGGCAACGTCGGCGGCGCCGCGGCGATGTCGACTCTGATCCTGTTCACCTCCGCCGGCGTCTCGCTGCTCCTGGCCTGGGCTTCGCGCGGCCTGCTGCGCCGTTCCCAGGCCTGGCGCCAGGGCACGCCGGGCCACTGATGCGCTTCACCCACCCCCACCCCCACTCTGATCTGCACTCACTAAGGAACCGCACCATGTTCAAGCCCCTGGCTCTTGCCGCTGCCGTCCTCTCTGCTGTCAGCCTGAACGCCTTTGCTGCGAAAACCGAGCTGACGGTCTACACGGCCCTTGAAGCCGAGCAATTGAAGTCCTACAAGCAAGCCTTCGAAAAGGCCAATCCGGACGTGGAGATCAAGTGGGTACGTGATTCCACCGGGATCATCACCGCCAAACTGCTGGCGGAAAAAGCCCGCCCGCAGGCCGATGCGGTCTGGGGCCTGGCCGCGTCCAGCCTGGCGATCCTCGACCAGCAGGGCATGCTGCAAAGCTACGCGCCCAAGGATCTGGGCAAGATCGGCCCGAACTACCGCGACGCCGCCAACCCACCGGCCTGGGTCGGCATGGACGTCTGGGCCGCCACCATCTGCTTCAACACCGTGGAGGCCGAAAAGCAGGGCCTGACCAAGCCGGTGAGCTGGCAGGACCTGACCAAGCCCGAGTACAAGGGCAAGATCGTCATGCCCAACCCGGCCTCCTCGGGCACCGGCTTCCTCGACGTCAGCGCCTGGCTGCAGACCTTCGGCGAGAAGCAGGGCTGGCAGTACATGGATGAGCTGCACCAGAACATCGGCCAGTACGTCCACTCCGGTTCCAAGCCCTGCAAGCTGGCCGCCGCCGGTGAATTCCCGATTGGCATCTCCTTCGAGTACCCGGCCGTGCAGCTCAAGCGCCAGGGCGCGCCGCTGGACATTGTCCTGCCGAAGGAAGGCCTGGGCTGGGAAATCGAAGCCACCGCGGTGATCAAGGGCACGCCTCATGAAGAGGCGGCGAAGAAACTCGCCGACTTCTCCGCCAGCCCCGAGGCCATGGAGCTGTACAAGGAAAACTTCGCCGTGCTGGCCCAGCCGGGCATCGCCAAGCCGCAGACCGAACTGCCAGCCGACTACGAGCAGCGCCTGATCAAGAACGACTTTGCCTGGGCCTCGAAGAACCGCGACGAGATCCTCGCCGAATGGCGCAAGCGCTATGACGGCAAGTCGGAAAAGGTTGCCAAGCAGTAGCCGATCAATCGCCTTCGCCGGCTTGCCGGCGAAGGCGCTCCCCATCCAGGAAACAACTCATGACCAATCACAGCGATCTGCTGATCGTCGGCGCCGGCATCCTGGGCCTGTCCCATGCCTATGCCGCCGCCAAACGCGGTCTGCGGGTGCACGTTTTCGAGCGCAGCGCCACGCCCCTGGGCGCTTCGGTGCGCAACTTCGGCCAGGCCCTGGTCACCGGCCAGCCGCCGGGCACCATGCTGGAGCTGGCCAGGGCCAGCCGCGAGATCTGGGCCGACTGGCAACAGTTGGCGGGCCTGCAACTCAAGCGCAACGGCTCTTTCCTGTTCGCCCGCAGTGAAGCCGAGGAGCAGTTGCTCGAAGCCTTCTGCGCCGGGCGTGCGCTGGAGCACGGCTACCGCGTGGAGCTGCTCCAGGGCGCGGCGCTGAATGATCTGTACGGCGGCCAGTTCCGCCATCACCGGGCGGCCTTGCACGGCCTGGACGACCAGCAGCTGTATTCCCGTGAAGCGATCCCGCAGTTGATCGACTACCTGCGCCGGGACCTGGGGGTGCAGTTTCACTTCTCGACCCTGGTGCGGGATATCCAGCCGGGCCAGTTGCGCAGCACCGCCGGCAACTTCCACGCGCCGCGGATCGTGCTGTGTTCGGGGCACGATTATCAGGCCCTGCTGGCGGATCAGATCGCTGCCTTGCAGCCGCAGATCTGCCGCTTGCAGATGCTCCGGGCGCGGCCCGAGGCCAATCTCAACCTGCAACATGCCCTGCTGACCGGTCTGAGTTGCGTGCACTACGGGGCCTTCGCCGACCTACCGGAAGCCGCCGCGGTGCAAGCGCAGATTCTGCGCGAGGCGCCCCATCTGCACGAGCATGGTATCCACCTGTTGATCAGCCCGACTCCCTACGGTGAGCTGATCATCGGTGATTCCCACGATTACGGTAGCGATCCTTCACCGTTCAATGCTGAACAGGTGGACAACTGGCTGCTCGAACTGGCCGAGCAGACCCTGGGTTGCAGGGTCCGGGTGGTGGAGCGCTGGCAGGGTGTCTACGGCGCTCGCGGCCCGGCACCGTTCTCCTTCCTGGAGGCGGCCCCCGGGGTCCATGTGGCCCTGATGCACACCGGGGTCGGTATGAGCGTTGGCCCGGCCATGGCCGAGGGCAATATCGCCCGACTGCTGGAGGAAGCGTGATGGAGCGGCGACAGCAGGTGGTCGACGAGGTCTTCGGCCTGTACGAGCGTTTCGGCGACTGCGACTACATCGGCGAGCCGGTGTCGCAGATCGAGCACATGTCCCAGGCCGCGCAGTTGGCCCTGGCGGAAGGTTATGACGACGAGGTGGTGCTGGCGGCGTTCTTCCACGATATCGGGCATATCTGCCAGCAGGATGCCGAGAACATGGGCGGCTTCGGCGTGGTCAGCCATGAGCGCCTGGGGGCGGACTACCTGCGCCGGGCGGGTTTCAGCGAACGCCTGGTGCGGCTGGTGGAATACCACGTCCAGGCCAAGCGCTACCTGACCTTCAAGGACCCCGGTTATTACCAGCGGCTGAGCGAAGCCAGCCGGCGCACCCTGGAATACCAGGGTGGGGTGATGAGCGCGGCAGAGGCGGCAGCCTTCGAACTCGACCCGTTATGGGCGGTGAGTTTGCGCATGCGCCACTGGGACGAGCAGGCCAAGGAAATGTGGGTGCCGGTGATGGATTTGCAGGTGCTCAAGGACAAGGCGCTGGCATTGCTTTAGCGGGTACAGGCTTGGTTTGTAGCCGCTGCCGTAGGCTGCGAACGGCTCCGAAGGAGGCGCCGCTGTTGGGGTTGTTGAAGGTCCTGCGGCCCTTTGCGCAGCCTCGCGGGCTCGGCAGCGGCTACAGCAGATGTTGAGCCAGCCCCTCGATCTGCTCCTGGCGCTCGGCCTGGCTCAGGCGCTTCTGCGGGTTGAGCGATGACCACTGCGGGTGCGCCCGGGCCTTGTTCAGGGCCTCTGGCAACTTGCCTTCGCGCCAGCTCTTGTCCTCCGGCGTGGCCAGGCGAATGCTGTCCATGGCCGCATGCCCGCGCAGGTTCAGGGCCTGTACCAGCTGGCGCTGACGCAGGGCCAGCAGGCGCAGCACGCTGTCGTCCACGGTCAGCTCGCGCTGGCCCTTGAGTTTGCCCAGCAGGCGGCTGCCGTAGCTGCGGGCGGTTTGCAGGGCGCCGCCGGCAATAGCCCCGGCCAGCGCCGCGGCCCCCAGGGTCAAACCACCCACCAGCAAATCCACCCCTGCGCCGGCCGCGGCTCCGGCGGCGATGCCGCTGCCCACCCGCACCCCCAGTTGCTTGAGGGTTTCCGGGTTGAACAGATCGTCGCCCCAGCGCCCGTCCAGTAGCGGCAGGTCGCTGGCCGACGCATCCTCGGGGCGGAAGGCGTAGAGCTTGAGCAAGGCCTCGACGCAGCGCTGCTCGCGTTGGCGGATGGCCTGGCGCAGTTCGCCTATGGCCTGTTGTTCCTGTTGGGCGTCGCTGGCTACGCTGCGGCGGCAGGCGGCGCAGTCCACCAGCAGCTCGGCAATCAGCCGCGCTGCGCTGTGCTGGCGGGCCAGGCGCTGGGCCTCTTGGTCGTCGATCAAGCGTTGCAGGGCCGGGCGTGCGTGCTCCAGCAGCAGCGCCAGGCTTTCATACAGGCGCCGTTCGCCGTCCTCCGGTGGCGCCACGCTGTCGAAGCGCACCAGGGCGTGCAGCCCCAGGCGTGCCAGGGCATCGCGCCAGTCGCCTTCGCGCTGGTCGGCGCTGCTGACGAAGTTCAGCACTGGCAGCAGCGGCTTGCCGCAACCGGTGAGCACTTCAAGCTCATCGCGGTACTTGGCCAGCACCGGCTCGCGGGCGTCGATCACATACAGGCCGGCGTCCGAGGCCAGCAGCTGGCGCAGGACCTTGGCTTCCTGTTCGAAGCGCTGGCGAGCCTCGCTACCGTCGAGAAACCGCGCCATCCGCGCCGGGCCGTCCAGGCGTTCGCCCGGGCGCTCCAGGCGCTCCAGGTAATCCAGCAGGGCGATGGCATCTTCCAGGCCAGGGGTGTCGTAGAGCTCCAGCAGGGCTTGGCCATCCACCGAAAGGCGGGCGCCTTCCACGTGCCGGGTGGTGCTGGGGCGATGGGAGACCTCGCCAAAACCCACGTCCCGGGTCAGGGTGCGCAGCAGCGAGGTCTTGCCGACGTTGGTGTGGCCGACCACGGCGAGTTTCAGTGGCTTGTGGCGGGTATCAGTCATGACCGTTCTCCAGCCAGTCGAGGGGGGCGCAATCGGCGAAGGGCAACTGCAGCTGGTGCAGGGCGCTGTGCCAGTCGCCCAGGCGATCGGCGTCCAGGGCCTGGCCGGGCGGAGCTTGCAGCAGCCAGACCCGGGTGGCGCTGGCGTTGCGCGCCAGTTCGGCGATCAGCCCCAGGCTGCCTCGGTCCGGCGAGCGCCGCGGGTCGCAGGCGATCACCAGGCGCGCGGGGGGGAAACGGCTCATCTGGTCCAGCAGGCGGCTGCGCGACTCGCGACTGTCGAGGATGCCGGCGTCCTTGACGCTCTCGGGCAGTTGCGGCGGCCAGGGGCGCTGGTTGTCCAGTTCGATGGCCACCAGCAGGGCGCCGCTGCTGTCCTGGGCACTGACGCCGCCTTCGACCCGGTGCAACTGCTCGGGGGCCGCATCGTTGACCCCCAGGCGCTCGCTGCTGGGCATCAGGCGCTCACGCAATTGGGCGTAGCCCGGCAGGTTGAGGTCCAGTTGCAGGCGCGCCTGCCCATGTTTCCAGCGCCAGCGGCAGAACAGCATCAGCAGCAGGCGCGGCAGCACGCCGTAGATCGTCACCAGCACCACCAGCCAGATGGCCCAGGACTGGCGGATCAGTTCGGTGTTGTAGACATCCCGGGTGCTGGCCTGGATGCTCGCCACGCTCGGCGCGCCAAAGCCCAGGCCACGGGGCAGGGCACTCAAGGTGTTGGTAATGGCCACGAAGGCATCGCTGCCCAGCAGGGTGCTTTCCCAGACAAAGCTGTAGCGGTGGGTGGTCAGCAGCAACAGCAACATGACCACGGCGCTGAACAGGGCCAGGCACCACAGGCCGTTGATCAGGCTGCCCAGGGCCCAGCGGTTGAGCTTGCGTCGTTGCAGCAACAGCAGCAGGGCCGGCGGCAACTGCGCGGCCTTGGCATCGCGGGAGAATTTCTCGCTGAGCCACAGCCACAGGCGGCCCAGGCTGGCGCCGTGCTCGCCGGCGAACAGCAGGCCTGCCAGCCAGCTCAGCAGCAGGATCAGGTTGATTCCCAGCAGGCTGCCCAGGGCCCAGAACACGTTCACCGGTTGCTGGGTGCTGCCCAGGGCGCTGAAGGCCAGGCCGGCACCGCTGATCACCGCCAGAACCGAGAGCGCCAGCAGGGCCAGGCGTGCGCCCTGCTGCCAGTGCAGCAGGGCGCTGTGCAGGCCGTCACGCTGGGCCAGCCACAGGGCGCGGTTCTGGATCCGGGTCGCCAGGTCGCCGCCCTGGTTGCGGGCCAGGCGATTGGCTTCCTGATCTTCCAGCGGGCCGGCGTGTTCCTCGCGCAGGCGCACGGTTTCGGTCAGCCACAGGCGTTGCAGGGGAGTCAGTGCAGTCACGCGTCATTCCATCGCTCAAAAGTGCGCTGAGCATAACTGCTGCAGCGCGGATCGGGGTACGTTGCCAGGTCCTGGTCCTCTGGTATCCTCGCCGGCATGAAAAAATCTCTCCCTCTCAGCCTGATCGCGGCCCTCGCACAAAACCGCGTGATCGGCGTCGACAACAGCATGCCCTGGCATTTGCCGGGGGATTTCAAATTCTTCAAGGCCACTACCCTGGGCAAGCCCATCATCATGGGGCGCAAGACCTGGGACTCTCTCGGCCGGCCGTTGCCGGGGCGGTTGAATATCGTGGTCAGTCGTCAGACCGGCCTGGCGCTCGAAGGTGCCGAGGTCTACCCCTCCCTGGAGGCGGCAGTGGCCCGGGCCGAGGAGTGGGCACTGGAGCAGGGCGCCAGCGAGCTGATGCTGATCGGTGGCGCACAGCTTTACAGCCAGGGGCTGGAGCAGGCGGATCGCCTGTATCTGACGCGGGTAGCCTTGAGCCCGGAAGGCGATGCCTGGTTTCCGGAATTCGATGAGCAACAGTGGAAGCGGGTGTCAGAGGTGCCGAACCCGGCGGAAGGGGACAAGCCGGCGTACAGCTTCGAGGTGTGGGAGAAGCGCTGAGCGCTCCGCCAGCCAGCCGGGCTCCCGAAGGAACCGGCGGGCCGGCGAAGAGATCAATCAGGCCTGAGCCAGTTCTTCGTGCTCATCGGCGTCCAGCAGCGCCTTGTCGGTCTGCTGCATCACTTGGCTGGTGATCGCGCCTGCGGTCATCGAACCGCTGACGTTGAGCGCGGTGCGGCCCATGTCGATCAGCGGCTCCACGGAAATCAGCAGCGCCACCAGAGACACCGGCAGGCCCATGGCCGGCAGCACGATCAGCGCGGCGAAGGTTGCGCCGCCGCCCACGCCGGCCACGCCCGCGGAACTCAGGGTGACGATGGCCACCAGGGTGGCGATCCACAGCGGGTCCAGCGGGTTGATGCCCACGGTCGGGGCAACCATCACCGCCAGCATGGCCGGGTACAGGCCGGCGCAGCCGTTCTGGCCGATGGTGGCGCCGAACGAGGCGGCAAAGCTGGCGATGGACTGGGGAATGCCCAGGCGCCGGGTCTGGGCCTCGATGCTCAGGGGAATGCTGGCGGCGCTGGAGCGGCTGGTGAAGGCGAAGGTCAGCACTGGCCAGACCTTGCGGAAGAAGCGCAGCGGGTTGATCCCGGCCAGTGCCACCAGCAGGCCGTGGACCACGAACATCAGCCCCAGGCCGATGTAGGACACCACCACGAAACTGCCCAGCTTGATGATGTCCTGCAGGTTGGAACCGGCCACCACCTTGGTCATCAGCGCCAGCACACCGTAGGGCGTGAGCTTCATCACCAGGCGCACCAGGCGCATCACCCAGGCTTGCAGGGTGTCGATGGCGTTGAGCACTTTCTGGCCCTTGTCGGCATCGTCCTTGAGCAGCTGCAGCGCCGCGACGCCGAGGAAGGCGGCGAAGATCACCACGCTGATGATCGAGGTCGGCTTGGCCCGGGTCAGGTCGGCGAAGGGGTTCTGCGGGATGAACGACAGCAGCAGCTGCGGCACGTTGAGGTCGGCCACCTTGCCTGCGTAATCGCTCTGGATCACTTGCAGGCGGGCCATTTCCTGGGTGCCGGCCACCAGCCCTTCGGCGGTCAGGCCGAACAGGTTGGTCAGGCCGATGCCCACCAGCGCGGCAATGGCAGTGGTGAACAGCAGGGTGCCGATGGTCAGGAAGCTGATCTTGCCCAGGGACGAAGCATTGTGCAGGCGGGCCACGGCGCTGAGGATCGAGGCGAACACCAGGGGGATGACGATCATCTGCAGCAATTGCACGTAGCCGTTGCCCACCAGGTCGAACCAGGCGATGGAGGCCTTGAGCACCGGGTTGCCGGCGCCGTAGAGGCTGTGCAGGGCGATGCCGAAGACCACGCCCAGCACCAGGGCCAGCAGGACTTTCTTGGCCAGGCTCCAGGTGGTATGGCGGGTTTGTGCCAGGCCCAGCAGCAAGGCCAGGAACACCAGCAGGTTGAGGAACAGCGGCAGATTCATTGGGGCTCCGATAAGGCTTGTGCCAATCGCGGCTCAGGGCGATTGCGAACCGGCAAGCCTAACAGCTTGAAATCTATTGAATTAATAACGATATCGCATGGCAACTGTCGTTTTTGGAATAAGCGATTGACGTTCAGGCGCATGTGGCTGGCGCTTACGGGACGCAAGCGGTCGCGTGGAGACGAGAACTGTCACAGGGATTTGTTAGCGTCGAAGGCTTTCACTCAGGGAGAAAACCGCCGATGAAACTCGCTCCGAAATTGCTCGCAGTCGCACTCTGCCTGGGCCTCGCCGGCCAGGCCCTGGCCACCGAGTTGAAGCACTGGCCCGCGGAACAGGCCAAGCAGCTGGACGCGATGATCGCGGCCAATGCCAACAAGGGTAACTACGCGGTGTTCGACATGGACAACACCAGTTACCGCTACGACCTGGAAGAATCCCTGCTGCCCTTCATGGAAAACAAGGGCCTGATTACCCGCGACACGCTTGACCCGTCGCTCAAGCTGATCCCGTTCAAGGACACCGCCGAGCACAAGGAAAGCCTGTTCAGCTACTACTACCGCCTCTGTGAAATCGACGACATGGTCTGCTACCCCTGGGTCGCCCAGGTGTTCTCCGGCTTTACCCTCAAGGAGCTCAAGGGCTATGTCGATGAGCTGATGGCTTCCGGCAAGCCGGTGCCGAGCACCTATTACGACGGTGATGTGGTCAAGACCATCGAGGTCAACCCGCCCAAGGTCTTCACCGGCCAGGCCGAGCTGTACAACAAGCTGATGGAGAACGGTATCGAGGTCTATGTGATGACCGCCGCCTCCGAAGAGCTGGTGCGCATGGTCGCCGCCGATCCCAAGTACGGCTACAACGTCAAGCCGCAGAACGTCATCGGCGTGACCACCCTGCTCAAGGATCGCAAGACTGGCGCCCTGACCACCGCGCGCAAGCAGATCAGCGAAGGCAAATATGACGAGAAGGCCAACCTCGGCCTTGAACTGACCCCCTACCTGTGGACCCCGGCCACCTGGATGGCGGGCAAGCATGCGGCGATCCTGACCTACATCGACGAGTGGAAGAAACCGGTGCTGGTGGGCGGCGACACCCCCACCAGCGACGGCTACATGCTGTTCCACGATGTTGACGTGGCCAAGGGCGGCATCCACCTGTGGATCAACCGCAAGGACAAGTACATGACCCAGCTCAACGGCATGATCGCCAAGCACGCCGCGGCCCAGGCCAAGGAAGGGTTGCCGGTGACTGCCGACAAGAACTGGGTGATCGTCAAGCCCGAAGACATCCAGTAAGCCTGCCCGCTACACCGCCCCTCTGTAGGAGCCGGCTTGCCGGCGAATAGGCCTTTGGGCCGGGCGTCGCCCTCGCGGACGCCTTCGCTGGCAAGCCAGCTCCTACGGTAGGCCGGCGATCTATTTGTAGGAGCCGGCTTGCCGGCGAAGAGGCCATTGGGCCGGGCGTCGCCCTCGCGGACACCTTCGCTGGCAAGCCAGCTCCTACGTTAGGCCGGCGATCTATTTGTAGGAGCCGGCTTGCCGGCGAAGAGGCCTTTGGATCTGGCGTCGCTCTCGCGGACGCCTTCGCTGGCAAGCCAGCTCCTACGGTAAACCGGCGATCTATTTGTAGGAGCCGGCTTGCCGGCGAAGAGGCCTTTGGGCCGGGCGTCGCCCTCGCGGACGCCTTCGTTGGCAAGCCAGCTCCCGCAAGGGGTGTCTGTCGTTCGGTGCGGAGCCGGCGTCCGCTATAGGCGGAGAATGTTTCAACTTGTGACTGCCAAACCCCCTCTGCCATAATCGCGTCCGTTTCCCATCCCCCCGCCTGCTCTCCCTTGTGCCGGGTTTGTCCCCGACTGCACGTAATGGACTACGTTGTGAGCTATCTCTCGATCGAATTCGGCCTCTGCTTCATCCTGTTCTTCGTTCTGTACTGGGGCCTGGGCTTCAGCCTGCGCTTGCAGAACGCCCTGCTGCTGGTTGCCAGTTACGCGATCCTTGCCAGCTTCAGCCTGAACTTCCTCTACATTCTGCTGGGCTACACGGCCCTGGTGTACCTGCTCGGCCTGTTGAGCCAGCGTTACCCCGGGCGCGGCTGGGTCAACGGACTGATGCTGCTGCTGGTGCTCGGGGCGTTCTACCTGTTCAAGTACCAGGATTTCTTCACCAGTACGGTGCAGAACGCCTTCGCCCAGTTCGGTGTCGAGGTGTCGCTGCCGCTGCTGGAGGTGCTGCTGCCGGTGGGGCTGTCGTTCTATGCCTTCCACTCGGTCAGTTACCTGGTGTCGATCAACCGCCGTGAGCTGACCCCGGGCTCGCCCTTCGACCTGGCGCTGTACCTGGCCTTCTTCCCCAGCCTGATCGCCGGTCCGGTGAACCGGGCGATTCCCATGCTGGCGCAGATCAACCCGCCGCAGTTGCGCCAGGTGCTGGAGCCGCAGCGCGCCCTGGGCCTGATCGCGGTGGCGGTGGTCAAGCTGTTCTTCCTCAGTTCCTGGCTGGCCAACGAATGGGTCGACCCGGTATTCGACAGCCCGGTGGCCTATTCTGCCGAGCAGATCCTGCGTGCGGTCTACGGTTATTCGTTCCTGATCTACTTCAACTTCAGCGGCTACACCGACCTGGTGACGGGCATCGCCCTGCTGCTGGGCTTCCGCCTGCCGCAGAACTTCAACTACCCCTACGCGGCGCGCAACCTCAAGGAATTCTGGGGCCGCTGGCACATCAGCCTGTCGACCTTCATCCGTGACTATGTGTACATCCCCCTGGGGGGCAACCGTGGCCCGGTGTGGCGCGGCAACCTGAACATGCTGCTGGCGATGCTGATTTCCGGCCTGTGGCACGGCGCCAGCGCCAACTTCATCATCTGGGGCGCGCTGCACGGTATCGGCCTGGCCCTGTACAAGCTGTGCAGCCCGCTGCTGCCCCGGGGCCCGAGCTGGATCGGCGCCGACCTCATGGCGCGGCTGCTGACCTTCCACTATGTGGCGTTCGCCTGGATCTTCTTCCGCTGCGCGACCCTCTCCGATGCCATGGACATGCTCAAGGGCCTGGGCGAGCTGTCCTTGGGCGGCCTGCTCGGCGGCGGCGCCAGCCTGCTGGGCTGCCTGCTGTTCGTGGCCTTCTACCCACGGATCGTGGCGCTGCTGCGCCGCCTGTTCGATGCCGCCACCGGTTTGCCGTGGCTGTTCTATCCAGTGCCGCTGGGGCTGTTTATCTGCGTGGTCATCTTCGCCTCTCCGTCGGGCGTGCCGGGGTTCATCTATGCCAGTTTCTAACCGTTCGCCCTTGTCGATCAGCCTCGGTAGCGCGGCCAAGGTCTTCTACGCCCTGGTGGTCACCAGCCTGCTGCTGGTGTGGTTCAACCAGCAGTCGATCCGCCTCTACTGCCAGCAGAAGTACCACGACGACTGCGAGGTCCCCGGGTTGTCGCAGAACCCGCAGTGGCGCTTTGGCGCGCAACTCAACCAGGCCCTGGAAAATGCCCGGGTGGCCTTTGTCGGCAGCTTTACCGGCCAGGTGATGGTGGCCGAGGCCGCCGCGGAGCAAGAGCTGCCTCCTTTGCCGACGCTGGCCGAGGAGCCTGCGCCCGTACCTGCGCCGGTTGCGACCGCCCATGCTGCGCCGGTGCATCCGGCCCCCGTGCATCCCGCTCCGCAGGCGCCGGCTGCAGTGCACCCGCAGCCGGTGGCCGTGGCCCCGGTGGTCAGCCACCCGCCCAAGGTCGAGCCGGGGGCAACCACGCCGCTGATGGCCAGCCTAGCCACCGGGGATGAAGTGTTCTTCGTCGGTGATTCCCTGATGCAGGGCGTGGCGCCACACATGGCCAACACCTTGCGCAAACGCTACAACGTCAAGAGCCTGAACCTCAGCAAGCAGAGCACCGGCCTTGCCTACCCGAGCTTCTTCAACTGGCCCAAGACGGTTGAAAGCACCCTGGCCAGCAACCCCAACATTCGCCTGATGGTGATTTTCCTCGGCCCCAACGACCCCTGGGACATGCCGGTGGTCAAGGGCAAGCCGTTCCTGCGCTTCAAGACCCCGGACTGGGAAGAAGCCTATCGCCAGCGCATCGATTCGATCCTCGACACCGCCCAGGCGCATAATGTGCAGGTGATCTGGGTCGGGCCGCCGAACATGGAGAAGCCCAAGCTGTCTACAGCCATGGCCTACCTGAGCCAGCTGTACAAGGGCCAGATCGAGCAGTACCACCAGCACTACGTCTCGGCCAACGAGATTCTCGGTTACCAGAGCGACGAATTCTCCTATTACCGCACCACCGGCGATGGCAAGAAGGTCAAGACCCGGGTCGACGACGGTATCCATTTCACCACCACTGGGCAGAAGCTGATCGCTGAGCGTGTGATCTCGCTGATCAACTTTCCCAGCCAACAATTGACGGAGCACTGACTATGGGGCGACTGCAAGGCATTGCGCTGTTGCTGGGCATCACCTTGCTGAGCAGTTGCAGCCCGACCACCGAGGTCCAGGCCACTCCCGCTTCGGCGCTGGCCAAGTCCGGGATGACGGCGAAAAAAGTCCTGACCACCGGGACCGACCCGAACCTGGCGCTGCTGGCACGCAAATTCAGCACTTCCAACCGCACCCCCATCACCATTGTGCAACTGGGCGACTCCCACACCGCCGCCGACCTGTTCAGCGGTGAGGTGCGGCGCCTGCTGCAGGCGCAATACGGCGATGGCGGCATCGGTTTCGTGGCAGCCACGCCGGTGCCCGGCACCCGCTATGAGCGGGTGATTCTCGGTGCCGCCAAGCGCCAGTGGTCCCTGGTATCGGCACGCAACCAGCAGAGCAACCAGTTTCCCCTGGGCGGCTACCTGTCGCTGCCCCTGACCCCAGGCGCGCGGGTGCATATCGCCGAACGCCAGCCGAGCAACCAGCAGTACCGGATTTCCGCGCTGTACCAGGCGTCCAGCAACAGCACCCTGACCGCCCGGGACAACCTCAACAAAAGCAGCCGCATGCTGGCCGCTACGGGGGGGCAATGGCGCTTCAGCCCGCCGTTCAACAACCTGACCCTGCCCCTGGACCTGAACGTGGCCAGCAACCAGGGCCTGGCCCTGGGCGGCTGGAACATCCTCGGGCAGAAGAGCGCCGGGGTGATCTATTCCGCCCTGGGGATCAACGGTGCACGCCTGGACGTGCTGGACAAGTGGCAGCCCGGCTGGCTGGAAGCCCTCAAGGCCCTGCGCCCGGACATGGTGGTGCTGGCCTACGGCACCAACGAAGCCTTCGACGACGACCTGGATCTGCAGTTGTACCGCAGCCAGTTGCAGGAGAAGGTCGCGCTGTTGCGCAAGAACCTGCCCAAGACCGTGATTTTGCTGGTGGGGCCGCCGGATTCCATCAAGCGTCGCAATGCTGGCAGTTGCGCGGCCTCCCAGCCCCAGCCGTTGCGGCAGATCATCCAGATCCAGAAGGACGTGGCGAAGAACAGTCGCACCCTGTTCTGGGACTGGCAGGCATTCATGGGGGGGGACTGCTCCATCAGCAAATGGCAGGGCAGCGACCTGGCCCGCAACGACCTGATCCACCTGACCGCCGATGGTTATCGCAAGAGCGCCGATGGCTTGTATCGCTTCCTGCGCGGGCAATTGGGCGAACGCATGCCTTGAGCTCCCGGCACCGCTTTAGCGGCGGCGCCACCACCTTGAATGCTGCTGTAGGAGCTGGCTTGCCAGCGAAGGCGCGGTCGAGGGCGATGCAAGGTTCAACGCTGCCTTCGCCGGCAAGCCGGCTCCTACGGGGCCAGGCTGCCAGCGCAAGCGCCGGCAAGGTCAAAAAAATGCCCCGCACTTGGCGGGGCATTTTCATTGGCGGGCTACGATCACAGGCCGTCGAGCATGGCCTTGTTGCGCACCGCACCCTTGTCGGCGCTGGTGGCCAGCAGGGCGTAGGCCTTCAGCGCGGTGGTCACCTTGCGCGGGCGTGCTTCCACCGGTTTCCAGCCTTTCTTGTCCTGCTCGACACGGCGGGCCGCCAGTTCCTCGTCGCTGACCAACAGGTTGATCGAGCGGTTGGGAATGTCGATCAGTACCTTGTCGCCGTCCTGCACCAGGCCGATGGCGCCGCCGGCTGCCGCTTCGGGCGAGGCGTGGCCGATGGACAGGCCCGAGGTGCCGCCGGAGAAGCGGCCGTCGGTGAGCAGGGCGCAGGCTTTGCCCAGGCCCTTGGACTTCAGGTAGGAGGTCGGATAGAGCATTTCCTGCATGCCCGGGCCGCCTTTCGGACCTTCGTAACGGATGATCACGATGTCGCCTTCCTTCACCTCGTCGGCGAGGATGCCGCGCACCGCGCTGTCCTGGCTCTCGAAGATCTTGGCGTTGCCTTCGAAGACATGGATCGACTCGTCGACACCGGCGGTCTTCACCACGCAGCCGTCCAGGGCGATGTTGCCGTAGAGCACGGCCAGGCCGCCTTCTTTCGAGTAGGCATGCTCGACACTGCGGATGCAGCCGTTTTCACGGTCATCGTCGAGGCTGTCCCAACGGGTCGACTGGCTGAACGCGGTCTGGGTCGGGATGCCCGCCGGGCCGGCCTTGAAGAAGTGATGCACGGCTTCGTCGCTGGTCTGGGTGATGTCCCACTGGGCGATGCCTTCGGCCATGCTCTTGCTGTGCACGGTGGGCAGGTCGGTGTGCAGCAGGCCGCCACGGGCCAGTTCGCCGAGGATGCTGAAGATGCCGCCGGCGCGGTGCACGTCTTCCATGTGGTACTTCTGGATGTTCGGCGCCACTTTGCACAGCTGCGGCACGTGGCGCGACAGGCGATCGATGTCCCGCAGGTCGAAGTCGATCTCGGCTTCCTGGGCGGCGGCCAGCAGGTGCAGGATGGTGTTGGTGGAACCGCCCATGGCGATGTCCAGGGTCATGGCGTTTTCGAACGCCTTGAAGTTGGCGATGTTGCGCGGCAGGACCGACTCGTCGTTGTCGCCGTAGTAGCGCTGGCACAGCTCGACGATGGTACGCCCGGCCCGCAGGAACAGCTCTTCGCGATCGCTGTGGGTGGCCAGGGTCGAACCGTTGCCCGGCAGGGCGAGCCCCAGGGCTTCGGTCAGGCAGTTCATGGAGTTGGCGGTGAACATGCCGGAGCACGAACCGCAGGTCGGGCAGGCGCTGCGTTCGTACTCGGCAACCTTCTCGTCAGAAGCGCTGGAGTCGGCGGCGATGACCATGGCGTCCACCAGGTCCAGGCCATGGCTGGCGAGCTTGGTCTTGCCGGCTTCCATCGGGCCGCCGGAAACGAAGATCACCGGGATGTTCAGGCGCAGGGCGGCCATCAGCATGCCGGGGGTGATCTTGTCGCAGTTGGAAATGCACACGATGGCGTCGGCGCAATGGGCGTTGACCATGTATTCCACGGAGTCGGCGATGATCTCGCGGCTCGGCAGGGAATACAGCATGCCGTCGTGGCCCATGGCGATGCCGTCGTCCACGGCGATGGTGTTGAATTCCTTGGCCACGCCACCGGCGCGTTCGATCTCGCGAGCCACCAGCTGGCCCAGGTCCTTCAGGTGCACGTGCCCCGGGACGAACTGGGTGAAGGAGTTGGCAATGGCGATGATCGGCTTCTTGAAGTCGGCATCTTTCATCCCCGTGGCGCGCCACAGGGCGCGGGCGCCGGCCATGTTGCGGCCATGGGTGGATGTTTTCGAGCGGTAATCAGGCATGGAGCACTCCGGGCGGCTAATCAGGTAACAAATGGGGAGTGAGCTTCTATTGACCTCGGGAACACTCAGAAATGGCCGTGTGTCCGAAAGCTGCCGATGACGCCGCGGGATCGCCGCGCGCCTCAGCCTGAGCTCATAAACCCGCCGGGGGATGACTGGCGATGAATTCGCCGATTCTACACCGCTGGCGTCAGGAAGGAATGCCGGGGCCGCTCTGTGGCATTGATTGCCTGGATATCACCGGACGCTGCCATCCTGGTTTAGACTCGCCGCCCTTCGATTACCTTCCAATGGAGCTGGAATGTCCGCGACTCTGCAATCCTTCAAGTTCTGCCTGGGCGTCGGCCTGCTGCAGGGGCTGTTGCTGATGTGGCTGGTGTTGTACAGCGATTGGTCCGGCCTGGGCATTGTCGCAACGGGCGCTGCGCTACTGGTGGGCGGCGGGGGGTTGCAAATGTTGGCCGGGCAGCAGCACCAGTGGCGCACCTGGGGGCTCATGTTGCTGCTGGGCCTGGGGGCGGCGGGGCTGGTACGGCTGTATGACGAGCTACCCTCCAGCCCGCGGATGGAGTACTGCGTGGCGGCCGGGCTGCTGGTCGCCGTGGCCGTGGTGAGCCGGGTGCAAGGGCGGGCACGATTGGGCCGGCGCCTGCTGGGCAATGTTCTCTGGCTGGTGCTGGCCTTGCCATGGCCCTGGCTGGTGCTGAAGCTGTTCGAGCTGTGGCTCGCTTACCGTCATCTCGACCCTTTCAAGAGCGGGTGGATGTCCCTGCTGTTCTTTGCCGGCCCGACCCTGGCCTTCTCCCTTGGCCTGTGCCTGACTGGCCGCGGGCTGGCCCGTTTCAGCGTGGGAGCTGCCACAACCGCCTGATGGCCACCAGGACCCGGGCCAATCCGGGCTTCAGGCCAGGCGCAGGTTCCGGGCGCGGCGGCTGATGCGCTGGTTGACCAGCAGGCCGACGCTGCTCAGGGCGATGAAACTCAGGGCCAGGGTGGTCTGCAGGTCGCTGGCGCTGAGGTTGATCACGGCGCTGATCAGCCCGCCCATGACGAAAATCAGCGTGTTGCCGGCCGAGGCCGAGGCGCCGGCATTGTCCGGGAACAGTTCCATGGCCCTGGACGTGGCGGCGGGCCGGGTGATGGTGGTGCCGGCGGTGCAGATGATCATCGGCACCAGCACCGTGCTGATGGACAGGCCGAACTGGCTGGCCAACAACAGCATGACCAGCCCGGCGAGGAAGATCAGGCACAACCCGGTAATGATCTGGGTGCCGGGCTCCAGGTATTTGTTGAGCACCCCGGCTACCACCCCGCCAATCACGTAGGCCGCGCCGTAGAGCAGCAGAGTCAGGGAAAACTCGTAGCTGCTGAGCTGCAGTTGCTCCAGGAAGATCAGCGGCGAGACCACGATGAACGAGAAGTGGCAAGCGAAGACGATGGCCGAGATCAGCCAGTAGGCGACGAAACTGAAGTTGCTGCAGACCCGTCGGTAGGCCTGGAGGATGCCGGTGCGCGGGCCGCTCCTGACGATCGGCGGGTTTTCCAGGGTGGCCAGCGCCTTGAGAAACACCAGGACGGCAATCGCGCTGAACACATAGAAGCTGCCTGGCCAGCCCATCAGGCTTTGCAGCAGGGTCCCGGCCAGGGGCGAGAGGGAAATGCACAGGCCGCTGGCGGTGACCATGAGGATCCGCAGGCGGTCGCGCTCCTGGCCGACGAACAGGTCCTGGACCAGCGCCTGGGACAGCACGAAGCAGCCACAGCCCAGTGCCTGGACCACGCGAAACACCAGAAACCAGTTGTAGTCCCTGGCCCAGACGCAGCCCAGAGCGCCGCCGACCGAGACGGCCATGCCGGCCAGCAGCAGGGTCTTGCGGCCCAGGGCATCCGACAGCGGGCCGATCAGCAATTGGGAGATCGAGATGCCGATGGCGAACAGGCTGACGGACAGGGCGATGTCGGCGGCGCTGGTAGCAAAGTGTTGGGACAGTGCAGGAAAAGAAGGCAAGAGCACGTCGATCGGGAACACCCCGAGCATGACCATGGCCATGAGCAAGACAATGGCGCCGACCTTCCTGGTCGTGGAGGCAGAGTCATCCCTGATTTCAGGCATCGATCAGTCCTGTCTGGGTGAAGAGTCGGCGGTTGTCGTCGTGCTCGAAGAAACCTGCGCGCTTCATGGCTTGCAGGGTGGCGCCGGCGATCGAGCGGGCGCGCAGCACTTCTGCACTCGGCTGAATCAGGCTGTGGATGGCGGCATGTGCCGCGGCGAGGGGAATGCCGGCCTCGTTCAGGCTTGCGCTCAGCCACTCCTGGTCCACGGCAGCGAAGATGAAAATGATATCGATCAGTTGGCTGGCGGAAAAAACCTGCTGCTGCGGCGACAGTCGTGCCCAGACATAGTCGAACACTTCGCTGAAATAACGACTGTGCCGGGCCTCGTCTTCCAGGTGCTCCCTGAACATCTGGTAGACCGTGGACACCAGCCCGTCACCGGTGATGCTCAGCAACTCCTTGGCAATGATGGTTTCGGAGACGAAACCCAGCAGGAACCAGACCAGGGGCCGTTGAGAATCGGCGCAGCGGGCCAGCAGGTCGTGCATCAGGCGGATGCGCCTGGGCAGTGGCTGCCAGGCTGGCATGGCGTACCCATTCGCCACCTGCTCCGCCAGCTTGAAGGAGAACAGGGCGTGATAGCCCTCGTCGGTATACAACTGCAGGGCCGCGATTTTCATCGTCTCCGGCAGCTCGATCGCCAGTTCCCCGTGGATCAGGGTTTCCACCGAGCGGTTGACGATCTTGTGCTCCAGGATCGTCGTGTAGTGCAGGAAGTACACCAGGTGGTTGGCCGCCAGGCGCTGCTGTACCGTCCTCCCGGCGTGCTGGATGGCCGGGTCGGCGAAGTAGGGGATGAAGGCCGGCGGAAACCAGTCACGGGTCTGCAGTTCCTGTTCGAGCTCGCTGTGGGGCGGTAGCTGGTAGCTGCTCTTGCGCGAGCGCACCGCGGAGCGGTTGTCCCAGTCGCCGAGGGAGTAGGGACGCCGGCCTGCCTGGGCCTCTTTGGACGATGCGGCGGGGTGCATTACTGTTCGCGCTCCCGCTGTTCGATCAGGGCCTTGAGTTCCTTGCATTGCACCTGGCCATCACCTTGGCCGCAGCCGACAAAGAACAGCGGCTGCTCCGCGGCGTCCTGCAGCCCCAGCAATTGCTCCACGCGCTCGTCGCTCAGGGCTCCCGTCAGCCAGGTGTCCAGGCCCAGGGCAGTGGCCGCGAGCTGGAAGGTTTGCGAGATATGCCCGGCCTCGACATAGGCCATGCGGTAGGCCCGGGAGTGTTCGTATTTCCACCACAGCTTGTCGAAGCGGCAGGTCAGGAACAGGCCCAGGGGCAGTTCGTTGACGAAGTGCTGGCCAGCCAGCAGCAGGCCCAGGGGCTCTTCGGGAAGCGGGTGCACGGGCCGCAAGGCGTGCAGCTCCGGGTGGTAGTAATAGAGGCCCGGCTCCAGGCCGCGGACCCTGGCGGCATAGACATAGCCCTCGCAGGCGTTCAGGCCACCGCCGGAAGGGCTGCTGCGCCTTGGCCGCAGGGCTTCGGGGACGGTCTCGTCCGTGTCGGCTTCCCGTTCCTTGAGGTAGCCCAGGGACAGGTAGAGCAGGGTGCTGAGCTCTTCCAGGGCCACGGCCTGCTGGGAAAAGGAGCGTGAAGTCTTGCGCTGCAGCAGCACCTGGTTCAGGGAGCTGGCGGTTTCCAGTACCGGCGCGGGCAGGCGGATCAGACCATCGTGGGAGGTTTCGGCAAAGCGGGCTGAGGGGGCCGGGGTGTCCAGTACCTGGTCGCAATGCTCGAGGTATTGGGCGGACCACTCATGAATATCCTGGGGCACTTGCTCGAAGGGCAGGTTCTTGGTGCCGATGTGGAAGATCCGCGACAGTTCATCCCAGCCCCATTCAAGTGGCTCGAAAGTCTCGTTGGACAGGAGCCCGGCGGCGGCGAATGCACTATCTATTTCATTCTTGTCGTCATACTGCGAAGGGTCTTCGACAAGTTGTATGAGGCGTGTGGAATAGATCGAGTCCAGTTCGAACTGAGTGTGATCTTTATAGTTCCAGATAACAGTGAAGGGCGGGCGGGCAAGTATGAAAAAGTTCGGGTTTATTTGCATGTTCTTTTAAAACTCTGAACTTGACCAAAGATGAAGCTGGGTAGCCGGCACTCCCCAGTTCATCAATTACTTAGCGGGATTTAGCCGCTGCGAGGCAAGCCAGGTTGGCGATCTTTTTCGATTCGAGGGAGATAGCTTTCATTGTTATTGCTCCTAAACGATTTGAATGAATGTCGCTTCCTAAGCGACTTCCGAAGAGTAGACAGCAATAGAGAGGAATCAAGTAGTTATTAGGTAAGTGATTGCCTAGAGCACTGTAGGATATTGGCTAGTTACTTTGATGGATCATAGGTATATAAGCGCGGGTTTCCCTGGGTTATCCAATGGCCCGGGCGGCGAGAGGGGAAAGGCGAGAGGGGAGCGAGGCGTTCGAGCGGTTGCCCAGGGATGCTGTGGCGTCCCTGGGCAGGCAGTGGCTCAGCTGTTGGGCAGCAGGCGGCAGGTGATGCTCTTGATGTAGCGGGTTTCCGGAATGGCCGGGTGCACCGGGTGGTCCGGGCCCTGGCCGCCGCGCTCCAGCAGCTGGATGTTGCGGTCCAGGTGGCGGGCGCTGGTCAGGAGGATGTTCTGCAGGTCGTCCTCGGGCAGGTGCATCGAGCACGAAGCGCTGACCAGGATGCCGTCCTTGTTGAGCAGGCGCATGGCTTGCTCGTTAAGGCGGCGGTAGGCGCCTTCGCCGTTCTTCAGGTCTTTCTTGCGCTTGATGAAGGCGGGCGGGTCGGCAACGATCACGTCGAAGCGCTCTTCGCTGGCCTTGAGTTCCTTCAGGGCTTCGAAGACGTCGCCTTCGATGCAGGTCATTTTCTCGGCAAAGCCGTTCAGCGCGGCGTTGCGCTCCACGCCGTCGAGGGCGAAGGCCGAGGCGTCGACGCAGAACACTTCGCTGGCGCCGAAAGCCGCGGCCTGCACGCCCCAGCCGCCGATGTAGCTGTACAGGTCCAGCACGCGCTTGCCCTTGGCATAAGGCGCCAGGCGGGCACGGTTCATGCGGTGGTCGTAGAACCAGCCGGTTTTCTGGCCCTGGATCACCGGGGCTTCGAACTTCACGCCGTTCTCTTCCAGGGCGACCCACTCCGGCACCAGGCCGAACACGGTTTCGACGTAGCGTCCCAGGCCTTCGGCGTCACGGGCGGCGGAGTCGTTCTTGAACAGGATGCCGCTGGGCTTGAGCACCTGGGTCAGGGCGGCAATGATGTCGTCCTTGTGGGTTTCCATGGTCGCGGAGGCGATCTGTACCACCAGGATGTCGCCGAAACGATCGACCACCAGGCCCGGCAGCAGGTCGGAGTCGCCGTACACCAGGCGGTAGAACGGTTTGTCGAACAGGCGCTCGCGCAGGGACAGGGCCACGTTCAGGCGGTGCACCAGCAGCGACTTGTCCAGGGCCAGCTTGGCATCGCGCGACAGCAGGCGGGCGCAGATCAGGTTGTTCGGGCTCATGGCGACCACGCCCAGGGGCTTGCCGCCGGCGGCTTCCAGCACTGCCTGGTCGCCTGCCTTGAAGCCGTGCAGAGGGGTGGCGGCTACATCGATTTCGTTGCTGTAGACCCACAGGTGGCCGGCGCGCAGGCGGCGATCGGCGTTGGCTTTGAGGCGCAGGCTTGGCAGGGACATGACGTCGCTCCGGAAAAAAGGGCGCGATTATACCCCGTCGCGGGGCGCAAGCGATGGCCAATGGACCTACGGCGGGAGCCCTTTGCCGCAACCATTGGGTAAAGTTCCTGTCCGGTCGCCCAACATTCCCGTGTTAGAGGTTAGAATCCCCGGCTCACCCAGAGCGTGTACTTATGTCCCAAGAGCTATCAGCCGAACAGATTCAACAGGCCCTGCAAGGCATCAGCGTGCCGCCCCAACCGCAAATCATGGTGGATTTGCAGATGGAGCAGTACATGCCCGATCCCGATCTGGAGGTGATCGCCAAGCTGATCTCCCAGGACCCGGGCCTGTCCGGCGCGTTGCTGAAGATCGTCAATTCACCGTATTACGGGCTGAGCAACAAGATTGCTTCGATCCAGCGGGCGGTGAATCTCCTGGGCAGCCGTTCGATCATCAACCTGATCAATGCGCAGTCGATCAAGGGCGAGATGAGCGATGAAACCATCGTCACCCTCAACCGCTTCTGGGACACCGCCCAGGACGTGGCCATGACCTGCCTGACCCTGGCCAAGCGCACCGGCTCCCAGGCCGTGGACGAGGCCTATGCCCTGGGCCTGTTCCATGACTGCGGCGTGCCGCTGATGCTCAAGCGCTTCCCCGACTACATGACTGTGCTGGAAGAGGCCTACGGCAGCGCCGGCCCGGAGCAGCGGGTGGTGGACACGGAAAACCGTGCCTTCAATACCAACCACGCGGTGGTCGGCTACTACACGGCCAAATCCTGGCGCCTGCCGGAGCACGTGACCAACGCCATTGCCAACCACCACAACGCCCTGGCGATCTTCAGCGACGAATCCTCGCGCAACAGCCAACTGAAGAACCTGCTGGCGATCCTCAAGATGGCCGAGCACATCTGCGCGTCCTACCGGGTGCTGGGCAATCAGGTGGAAGACCACGAGTGGAACAGCATCGGCCACCTGATTCTCGATTACGTCGGCCTGTCGGACTACGACTTCGAGAACCTCAAGGAAACCGTGCGCGAGCTGGGCGCACACTGATCGTTCATTTCGCGATGAGTACCAGGGGCGCATATGCCTGAATTACCGGAAGTCGAAACCACCCGGCGCGGAATCGCGCCGCATCTGGAAGGCCAGAAGGTCAGCCGGGTCATCGTCCGTGACCGGCGCTTGCGCTGGCCGATCCCCGAAGATCTGGACGTGCGCCTGTCCGGGCAGCGCATTGTGCTGGTGGAGCGGCGGGCCAAATACCTTTTGATCAATGCCGAAGTCGGCACCCTGATCAGCCACCTGGGAATGTCCGGCAACCTGCGTCTGGTGGAGGTTGGGCTGCCGGCGGCCAAGCACGAACATGTGGATATCGAGCTGGAGTCCGGCCTGGCCCTGCGCTACACCGATCCGCGGCGCTTTGGCGCCATGCTCTGGAGCCACGACCCGCTGAATCACGAATTGCTGGTGCGCCTGGGGCCCGAGCCGCTGACCGACCTGTTCGACGGCGAGCGCCTGTATCAGCTGTCCCGCGGACGTTCCATGGCGGTCAAGCCGTTCATCATGGACAACGCGGTGGTGGTGGGGGTGGGCAATATCTATGCGACCGAGGCGCTGTTCGCCGCGGGCATCGACCCGCGCCGCGAAGCCAAGGGGATTTCCCGAGCGCGCTACCTGAAGCTGGCGATCGAGATCAAACGCATCCTGGCGGCCGCTATCGAGCGCGGCGGCACCACCTTGCGCGACTTTATCGGTGGCGATGGCCAGCCGGGCTACTTCCAGCAGGAACTGTTCGTCTACGGGCGTGGCGGGGAGAACTGCAAGGTCTGCGGCACCGGGCTGCGGGAAATCAAGCTGGGCCAGCGGGCCAGTGTCTATTGCCCGCGTTGCCAGAGCTGAGAAGCTTCGCCGGCAAGCCGGCTCCTACAGGTGTTTGTGGGAGCCGAAAGGGCGCCATATCACTCAAGCCTTGCCGGTGATCTTCCGGTACTTGGCCATCAACTCTTCTTCGGTTTCCGGGCGGGCTTCGTCCAGCGGAATGCAATCCACCGGGCACACCTGCTGGCACTGCGGCTCGTCGTAGTGGCCGACGCACTGGGTGCACAGGTTCGGATCGATGACGTAGATCTCTTCGCCTTGGGAAATCGCCGCGTTAGGGCACTCGGGTTCGCAGACGTCGCAGTTGATGCAATCGTCGGTGATGATCAGGGACATGGGGTACTCCGGCCTGGGCGGCAGGCCCGGGCATGTAAAAACGAATGCGCGCAATTGTGCCGTATTGACGCCCACAGTGCACGCGGGCGCGATGGCTGACGTCAGGCGAGGGCCCCGGTGCGGGGCCGCGCGGCTTATTTCTTGAAGCGCAGGGTCAGCGCGTCGGCGACCGCCGGGTGCACGAACTTGGTGATATCACCGCCCAGGGCAGCGATTTCACGGACCAGGGTCGAGGAAATGAACGAGTAGCGCTCCGACGGAGTGAGAAACAGGCTTTCCACGTCCGGGGCCAACTGGCGGTTCATGTTGGCCAGCTGGAATTCGTATTCGAAGTCCGAAACCGCCCGCAGGCCGCGCAGGAAGACATTGGCGTTCTGCTCCTTGGCAAAATGCGCCAGCAGGGTGGAGAAGCCGACGACTTCAACGTTGGGCAGATGCTTGGTCACCTCGCGCGCCAGTTCCACGCGCTGCTCCAGGGGGAACAGCGGGTTTTTCTTGGGGCTGGCGGCAACGGCGATGATCACATGGTCGAACAGGCGCGAGGCGCGTTCGACCAGATCGCCATGGCCCTTGGTAATAGGGTCGAAGGTACCTGGGTACAACACTCGGTTCATCGCGTCGTCCTGGCGGGAATCCGTTGGGGAGTCGGATGGTATCGCAGCCTTCCCGGTCGGCCAAGTCGCCTTTTAGGGAAGAAAGCACTATAGACGACGAGAATATCCCGCTTTTTCACACTGATTTCAGGCGCTCCGCCAAGGCGCTGGCCAATTGCGCCGTGAGCCCATAGACCGACAGCTGCGGGTTGGCGCCGATGCTGGTGGGAAACAGCGAGCCGTCGTGGACCGACAGGTTGTGCAGTTGATGGTGGCGCCCGAGGCTGTCGGTGACCGCGGTTTTCGGATCTTCGCCCATGGCGCAACCGCCCATCACGTGGGCACTGCCCAGGCGGGTGCGGTACAGGGCCAGGTCCAGGCCGTCGATCTGCGCCCGCACTTCGTCGAGGCTCTTGGCGAAGCGTGCATCGCTGTGCAGCGGCTTGACCGCCTTGGCGCCGCCGGCGAACTGGATCTCCGCCATGCTGTGGAAGGCCCGGCGCAGTCCGTCCCAGGCGTAGGGTGAAACCTGATAGTCGAGGACCGGGGTGCCGTCACCCCGCAGTTCGACGTTGCCGCCGGTGCTGTCGGGGTGAAAGCCGTCCCGCAGCAGGGCAAGCATGGCGTGGGTGTGGGGCAGTTGCTCCATGGACAGCCCGCTCTGCGGCCCGAACCCGCCCAGCAGGGTGCTGGCCAGGGCCGGCTGCAGGGGTGGCACTTCAAGTTTGTAGGACATCTTGCCGGTAGTGCCGTCCTGCCACTGGAAGTGGTCGGAATAGATCGACTGCGGCGCGCCGTAGAACGGATTGATCACCTCGTCGAACTGCCCGGCGGAGAAGTTGACCAGGTGCAGGAAGGTGCGTTTGCCCAGGCGCGAATGCGGGTCCGGCGCATCGGAACGCAACAGCAGGGCCGGGCTGTTGATGCCGCCACCGGCCAGCACGTAATGCTTGGCCTTGACCGTGATGGTGCGCCCGGTGGGGGCCACGCAGCGGGCGTCCATGGCCTGGCATTGCAGGCTGGTGACCTTGTCGTCCTTGATCTGCAGGCGCTCCGCCCGGGCCAGGTACAGCAGCTCGCCACCTTTCTCCAGGGTCGCCGGGATGGTGGTCACCAGCATCGACTGCTTGGCGTTGGTCGGGCAGCCCAGGCCGCAGTAGCCCAGGTTCCAGCAGCCGCGCACGTTGCGCGGAATTACGTGCCAGCTGTAGCCCAGGGCTTCGCAGCCCTTGCGGATCACGTCGTTGTTGGCGTTGGGCGGCATGACCCAGGGCGCGACGCCCAGGCGCTGTTCCATTTTCTCGAACCAGGGCGCCATTTCGGCCGAGCTGTGGCCCACCACCCCGTGCTCACGGGCCCAGTGCTCCAGGGTTGGGTCAGGTGTGCGGAAGCTCGACGTCCAGTTGATCAAGGTAGTGCCGCCCACGGCGCGGCCCTGGAGGATGGTGATGGCGCCATCCTTGCTCATGCGCCCGATGCCCTCCTGATAGAGGCTGGTGTAGGCCTGGTCTTCGAGCATCTTGAAGTCGTCGCTGGTCTTGAGCGGGCCTTCTTCGATCAGCAGCACCTTGTAGCCGGCGGCGCTGAGGATCTCGGCAGTGGTGCCGCCCCCGGCGCCGCTGCCGATGATGGCGACATCGGCTTCCAGGGTCAGGTCCTGCTCCAGCTGCGAGCCGTTGTAGGTTTTCCAGCCACGATTCAGGCCTTCGCGGAACAGATCAGGTACAGGCATATCGGGTGCTCTCTTATTATTGATGGCTCGGCGCGCATCCACTGTAGCCGCTGCTGAGCCTGCGAAGCTGCGAAAAGGCCCCCAGGGCCTTGCTTGACGATCTGCAGCCGAACCCCCAGTGCCCCGCGAGCGTCCCGCTCGTTCGGCGCCTGTGGCAGCGGCTACAAAGGCCGGTCAGACCTTTGGTGGCCCGGGATAACCGCAATGGGCCCAGGACTCGGGCCGGGTGTACCAAGCCATCATCACCAGTTGCAGCAACGAGGCATGGCCCATGCGCAGCAAGGCCAGGAAGCTGTTTTCCCAGCGGCTGAGGAAATTGCGGATGTCATCCGCGCTGGCGTTTTCCCAACTGCCCCAGATCCCCGTCAGCGGGCCGCGGGTGACCGCCATGCCCAGTACATCGAACAGCTGCTGGGTGAGCTTGAACATCTCGGTCGACAGGTGATTGAGGGCGTTGTCCAGGTTGGCCAGGGTGCCTTCGATGGCGGCGGGCATCTTGTCCGCCGGTACGGCGCCTTCGAGCATCACCGGGATTAGCGCCCGCAGGAACGGCAGGTCATTGCTGCGCAGCATGGTGAAACCGCTGGCGGGCGTGCTGGCGGAGCAACCGCTGAGGCTGGCGCCGAGCCCGGCAGTGGCCAGGAAAGCGCTGGCGCAGAGGCCGATTTTCAGCAGGCCGCGCCGTGACAGCGCGGGTGTTTCAGACAGGCTAGGGGTCATTGTTGTTATTACCCGGCGTTGTACTGGTTAACGAATGAACAGCTTCTGGATGAGCTTCTGGATCGATTTGCCATACGGCGGGTAGATCAGGCGGGCGGCGTTGAACCGCTGCTTGATGAACACCCCCTTGGCCTTGCTGAAGGTCAGGAAGCCTTCATGCCCGTGGTAGTGGCCCATGCCGGAAGGGCCGATGCCGCCGAACGGCAGGTCGTCCTGGGCCACATGCAGCAGGGTGTCGTTGAGGCACACGCCGCCGGAGTGGGTTTCGTTGAGCACCCGTTGCTGCTCGGCCTTGTCGTAGCCGAAGTAGTACAGCGCCAGCGGGCGCGGACGCTGGGTGATATAGGCGAAGGCCTGGTCCAGGGTCCGGTAGGGCACGATGGGCAGGATCGGGCCGAAGATCTCGTCCTGCATCACGGTCATGTCATCGCTGACATTGAGCAGCAGGCTGTGGCCCAGGCGTCGTTCCTGGCTCTGCTCGAACAGTGGCACCAGCTGCGCGCCCTTGCTGGTGGCGTCGCTCAGGTAACCGTTGAGCCGCGCCAGCTGGCGCTGGTTGATGATGGCGGTGTAGTCGGGGTTGTCTGCCAGGGTCGGGAAAAAACCGCGCACCACCTGGCGATAGGCTTCGACAAAGGCGCCGACGCGCTCTTCCGGTACCAGTACGTAGTCCGGGGCGACGCAGGTCTGCCCGGCGTTGAGGGTCTTGCCGAAGGCGATGCGTTCGGCCGCGTCCTTGAGGGGCACGGTGCTGGAGACGATGGCCGGGGATTTGCCGCCCAGTTCCAGGGTCACCGGGGTCAGGTTTTCCGCGGCGGCGCGCATCACGTGCTTGCCGATGCTGGTGGCGCCGGTGAACAGCAGGTGGTCGAAGCGCAGCTTGGAAAACGCCATGCCCACCTCGGCCTCGCCCAGCACCACGCACACCAGGTCCTCGGGGAAGACCCGGGCCAGCAGTTGCTTGAGCAGTTGCCCGGTGGCGGGTGTGGACTCACTGAGCTTGAGCATCACTCGGTTGCCGGCGGCCAGCGCCCCCACCAGCGGGCCCATGCACAGGTACAGCGGGTAGTTCCACGGCACTATGATCCCGACCACCCCCAGGGGCTGGTAGACCACCTTGGCCGAGGCCGGCTGGAAGGCCAGGCCCACGGCGCGGCGGGACGGCTTCATCCATTTCTTCAGGTGTTTGCTGGCGTAGTGGATGCCGTGCAGGCTGGGCATCAGCTCGGCCAGCAGGGTTTCGTCGGCGCTGCGGTTGCTGAAGTCCTGGCTGATGGCATCGATCAGGGCCTGGCGCTCGTTGTTAAGCAGCTCCTGCAGTGCCTTCAGCCATTGCTGGCGCTGCGCTGCGGGGGGCATCGGGTTGGCGGCAAAGGCCCGGCGCTGGGCTTCGAACAGCTCAAGCAGCTCGTCCTGTTGCTGAAGGGAATCCTGCAGGTAAGCGATTTCGGCAGACATGGACGGGCTCCGTCTTTGTAAGGTGGCTAGTTTTTTAGAGCTTATGCTCTAAAATGTCAATTGCCCTCCTGCGCCGGTGGCGATTTATCCCCGGGGGGATAGAACGTAAGATGCACGCCAGCCTTCTGATTAAAGCCCACGCCCATGGCCCCACGCATAAAAACCCGCGAACGCATCGTCCAGTTCAGCCTTGAACTCTTCAACCAGCAGGGCGAGCGTAACGTCAGCACCAACCATATTGCGGCGCACATGGAGATTTCCCCGGGCAACCTGTACTACCACTTCCCCAACAAGCAGGCGATCATCGCCGTGCTGTTTGCCGAGTACGAAAGCCTGGTGGACAGCTTCCTTCGACCGCCCCCCGGGCGCGCGGTCACCGTGCAAGACAAGCGCTACTACCTGCAGGCTCTGCTGGCGGCCATGTGGCGCTATCGCTTCCTGCACCGCGACCTGGAGCACCTGCTGGACAGCGACCCCGAGCTGGCTGCGCGCTACCGACGCTTTTCCCAGCGCTGCCTGATCCAGGGCATGGCCATCTACGGGCGTTTCGTCGACGCCGGGATCGTCGCCATGGACAAGGTGCAGATCGAATCCCTGACCCTCAATGCCTGGATCATCCTCACCTCCTGGGTGCGCTTTCTGTGCACGACCCGGGAAAACTCCACGCACCTGAGCGAAGAAGCCATCAAGCGCGGGGTGTACCAGGTGCTGGTGCTGGAGGCCGGTTTCGTCACCGACCAGGCCCGGGAGGCGGTCAACGGCCTGTTCGAAGAGTTTTATGTGCCCTTGGCCCAAGCCCTGGAAGAAGTGCAGTAGGATCAACCTCCAACTTATTCACAGGAGCCCGCCATGCCCCTCGCGCAGTTGATCAGCCCGCTTGCCCTGGACCAGAAGAAACAGCAGCCCGGCCTGGTGATTCTGGATTGTCGCTTTGCTCTGGAAGACCCGGATTACGGCCAGCGCAGTTACGCCGACGGGCATATCGCCGGGGCGCATTTCGCGGACCTGAACCGGGATCTGAGCGCGCCGGTGATCAAGGGCGTGACCGGTCGGCATCCGTTGCCGGAGCCCGCGCAGTTGGTGGCGCGCCTGCAGGCCTGGGGCATCGATAACGACAGCGAGATCGTGCTCTACGACGACGGCCCCGGTTCCTACGCCGCTCGTGCCTGGTGGTTGCTGGCCTGGCTGGGCAAGCGTGATGGCGTTTTCATTCTCGATGGTGGCCTGAAAGCCTGGCACGCCGCTGGCTTGCCGCTGAGCCTGGATGCCCCGGAAAACGCGCCGGGGCAGTTCGTCGGGCACCCTGATCACAGCCTGCTGTTGGATGCCGAGCACCTGGGCAAGCGCCTGGGCCAGGCGGACCTGACCCTGCTGGATGCCCGTGGCCTGCCGCGCTTTCGTGGCGAAGTGGAACCCATCGACCCGGTGGCCGGGCATATTCCCGGGGCGCAATGCGCGGCGTTCACCGACAACCTGGGGGAGGATGGGCGCTTTCTACCGGCCGATCAGCTCAAGCAGCGTTTCGCGCAGAAGCTGGCCGGGCGTGACCCGCAGCAACTGGTGGCCTATTGCGGTTCTGGAGTCACCGCCTGCCACAACCTGTTTGCCCTGAGCCTGGCCGGCTACCCCCTGGGGCGGCTGTATGCCGGTTCGTGGAGCGAGTGGATCACCGATGCGCAGCGGCCTGTCGCCACCGGTGACTGACGGCCTTTACCCGCGGCCCCTTCGCTGGCAAGCCCGCTCCTACGGCCCGCAGGCCCCCGCGAACCTGTAGGAGCGAGCTTGCTCGCGATAGCGTTTGCAGGGACGCAGGTGAGTCTGTAGGAGCGATAGCCGCGCCGCCTACACCACGGCACTGCGATAAGCCGCCGGCGCTACCCCATACACCTGCTTGAACTGCCGACTGAGGTGACTCTGGTCGGCAAACCCCAGTTGTGTCGCCACTTCCAGGGGCAGGCAGCCATCACGCAGCAAGGCCCGGGCCTTGGCGATGCGCTGTTGCATCAACCAGGTGTGGGGCGGAATCCCCGTAGCCCGGCGAAACACCCGGGCGAAATGGAACGGTGACAGGTTCACCGCTGCTGCCAGTTCCTCCAGTGAAGGCGGCGCCGCCAGCTGCGAGCGCAGCAACTCCTTGGCCTGGACGATGGCCCGGTGTTCCTGCCCGGGTTCACCTGGTGCCCGCACTCCGGCGTGCCGTTGCAACAGCAACAGCAGCATTTCTCGCCATTGGGTCTGTTGTTGCAGGGCCGTGGCCGGGCTTTCCAGCAGGTGGTGCAGGCGGGCAAAACCCTGTACCAGGTCCGGATCGCGGTACAAGGTGGCGCCGAAGGCCGGCAGGCTGCCGCTGGGCAGTTCCAGTTCATCCAGCAGGCCGAATATCTGCTGGTTCTGCGGGTAGAAGGCGCGGTACAGCCAGCCGTCTTCCACGCCCTTGGCCCCGGTGTGCAGCTCGTCCGGGTTGATCAGCACCAGGGTGCCACTGCCCGCCAAATGCTCGGCTCCGCGATAGCGGTAGCGCTGGGCACCGGCCATGATCATGCCGATCACATAGCCCTCATGCACATGGGGCACGAAACGCTGCTCGATGTAACGCGCGGCCAGCAACTCGACCCCGGCCAGGGGCGCACTCTGCCAGAAGCGGATCGATTCCCGGGCTGGCTTATCCATGGCGATCCAGGCCAGCCAACCACTGCGGGATCCGCCGCTCCAGGTAATAGCCGGGGTGTTTCAGGCTGCCGTCGACAAAACCCACATGGCCACCCTTGGCCTGCAGCTCGAACTGGGTGCTGGCGGATAGCTCGCTGGCTTCGGGCAGGCTGTGACGGAATACGAAGGGGTCGTCCGCGGCCTGGATGATCAGGGTCGGGGTGCGGATTTGCCCCAGGAAATAGCGGCTGGAGGCACGGCGGTAATAGTCCTGGGCATCGGCAAAGCCGTGCAGCGGCGCGGTGACCCGGCCGTCGAAGTCCCAGAAGGTGCGCATCTTGGTCAGCGGCCCCAGTTGCGCCAGGGTGGCCAGGCCTTCGTGGCGGCCGTCGTGCTGGAACTGGCGCTGCTTGTCCTTGATGTAGGCCAGCATCTCGCGCATGAAGTGCGCCTGGTAGACCTTGGAAAACCCCTGGCCTATGCGATCGGCGCACTGGTCCAGGCGAAACGGCACCGATACCGCCGTGGCGCCTTGCAACGGGCTGTCGCTGCCGCTTTCCCCTAGGTATTTGAGCAGCACATTGCCCCCCAGGGAGTAGCCCACCGCATAGAGCGGCGCCTGGGGGCGCTTGGCCCGCAGGTGAGCGATGGCTGCAGCCAGGTCTTCGCTGGCCCCGGAGTGGTAGCTGCGGGGCAGCAGGTTGGGCTCGCCGGAACAGCCGCGCCAGTTCAGCGCCGCGCTGGCCCAGCCCCGGGTTGCCAGGGCCTGCTGCAGGCCGGCCACGTAAGGCGAGTTGGAGGAACCGGTCAAACCATGCAGCACCAGCACCAGGGGCGCGTCGGCGCTATGGGGGCCGTGCCAGTCCAGGTCGAGAAAGTCGCCGTCGTCCAGCCACAAGCGTTCGCGCTGGCGCTCAAGGTGAGTGGTCGGGCGCCACAGCGGGCCCCACAGGGTCTGCAGGTGCGGGTTGCCAAGGCCGAAGGCGGGGGTGAAGCGATCAGGCGAGTCGGGCACGGGGAGGGTCTCGATGCAGCGGCGCGCAGCCCGGGCGGGCTGCGTACCTTGTTCCGGTCGGCTTGAGAGCCTGTCTACGATCTGCTGCGCGGCTCGGGCCTGAGCGTTGCTCGCGAGGTCGTGATCAGGTTCTAGGCGACGTTGTCTGCCATACGTTGCCACAACGAGTAATACACCTGCCCGGATTTTTGTTCACGGTGCAGGCGCCAGCTTCCGGGTAGCCCCAGGGTCGATGGCGCGGTTTCGCTTTCGGTGTAGATCCAGGCGTCGTCCGCCAGCCAGCCGCGCTCTTCCAGCAGGGCGCAGGCGGCGGGCAGCAGGTTCTGATTGAACGGCGGGTCGAGGAAGGCCAGGTCGAACGGCGTGGCCGGCTGGGTTTCCAGGTAGCGCAGGGCGTCGGCGGTCTGGGCCTGGCCGACGGTGCAGCGCAGGGTCCCCAGGTGCTCGCGCAGGCTGGAAATGGCCACGCTGCTGCTGTCCAGGGCCAGGCCCGTGGCGGCGCCACGGGACAGGGCTTCGAGAAACACCGCGCCGCTGCCGGCGAACAGGTCGATGACCTTGGCCCCGGCCACATAGGGCGCCAACCAGTTGAACAGGGTTTCACGCACTCGGTCCGGGGTCGGTCGCAGCCCCGGCAGGTCGGGGAAGCTCAGCTTGCGGCTGCGCCATTCGCCGCCAATGATGCGCAACTGGCCCACGCCATTGTGCTGGTTGTGGACGGGTTTCTTGCTGGGACGGGCTGGACGGGCCATTAATGCTCCGGAACCCCGAGCGGCTGCTCGGCGGGTTTGTCAGTGGGGGGCGGCAACGGCTTTTGTGCGACGGTGGGGCCGGCGCTGACGATGACCATCTTGTCGACATTCAGGTGCTTGTTCATGGCGGCCTTGACCTGCTCCACCGTCAGCTCCTGGGATTGACGCATGAAGTCTTCCAGGTAGCTCAACGGCAGGTTGTAGAAACCCATGGCGCCCAGCTGGCCGACGATATCGGCGTTGCTGGCGGTGGACAGCGGGAAGCTGCCAGCCAGTTCACGCTTGGCGTCGTCCAGTTCTTTCTGGGTCGGGCCGTTCTTCAGGTACTCGGCGAACACGTCCTGCACCAGCTTCAGGGTGCCTTCGCTCATTTCCGCGCGGGTCTGCAGGTTGATCATGAACGGGCCGCGGGCCTGCATCGGGGTGAAGCCCGAGTAGACGCCGTAGGTCAGGCCGCGCTTCTCGCGCACTTCGCTCATCAGCCGGGTGCCGAAGCCGCCACCGCCGAGAATCTGGTTGCCCAGGGAGACAGCGGCGTAGTCCGGGTCGTCACGGTCGATGCCCAGTTGCGCCAGCATCAGGCTGGTCTGGCTCGACGGGAACTCGATATGGCCGATGCTGGCCTTGGGTTCGGCAGGTTGCTCGATCTTCGCCAGCGCCGGGCCTTTTGGCAGGGCGGCGGAGACCTGTGCGGCAATCGCCTCGGCATCGCTGCGGGACAGGTCGCCGACCAGGGCGATCACCACGTTGCCTGCGGCATAGGCCTTGGCGTGGAAAGCCTTGAGCTGGGCCAGGGTGATCGGCGGGATGCTCTTGGCATCGCCGTCGCTGGCATGGGCGTAAGGGTGGGTGCCATACAGGCGCTTCATCAGCTCCAGGCTGGCCAGCTTGCCGGGGTTCTGCTTCTGGTATTCGAAGCCAGCGAGCATCTGGTTCTTGATCCGCGCCAGGGAGTCGGCGGGGAAGGTCGGCTTGCCCACCACTTCGGCGAACAGCTTCAGCGCCGGTTCGCGCTTATCCACAGCGCTCAGGCTGCGCAGCGAGGCCACGGCCATGTCCTTGTAGGCGCCGTTGCCGAAATCCGCACCCAGGCCTTCGAAGCCCTGGGCGATGGCGCCTACATCCTTGCCGGCCACGCCTTCGTTGAGCATGGCGTTGGTCAGCAGGGCCACGCCCGGCGCGTTGCCGTCCTGGCTGCTGCCGGCGGCGAAGATCAGGCGCAGGTCGAACATCGGCAGCTCGCGGGCTTCGACGAACAGTACCTTGGCGCCTTCGGCGGTGTTCCAGGTCTGCACGTCCAGGTTGCGATGGCTGGGGGCCTTGCCATCCAGCTCGGCCAGGGATTGGAGCTTCTGGCTGGTCTTGGCGTTGTCCAGGGCCTGGCTGGCGTTGGTCTGGCCGGAGTTCGACAGGTACAGGCCGCCGGCGGTGAGCAGGGCCACCAGGGCCAGCCCCAGCAGGACCGGTGAAGCTTTCTGGCGCTTAATCATGAGCGGACTCCTCAGGCAGTACATGGGCCACGCTCATACGTTCCCGGGTGAAATAGGTGCGGGCGGCCTTCTGGATGTCTTCCGGGGTCACGCTTTGCAGTTCCGCAAGCTCGGTGTCCATCAGCTTCCACGACAGGCCGACGGTTTCCAGCTGGCCGATGGCGGTGGCCTGGCTGGTGATGGAATCACGTTCGTAGACCAGCCCGGCGATCACCTGAGCTCGCACCCGCTCCAGTTCCTCGGCGGATGGCGGGGTGGTCTTCAACTGGTCCAGCAGGCGCCACAGCCCGGCTTCGGCCTGGGCGATGGTTTTCTTCTTCTGGCTGTTGGGGGTGGCCGAAAGCATGAACAGGCTGTCGCCCCGGGTGTAGGCGTCGTAGCTGGTGGAGCCGCCGGACAGCAACTCTTCGCCGCGCTCCAGCTGGGTCGGGATGCGGGCGCTGTAGCCGCCGTCCAGCAGGGCCGCGGCCAGGCGCAGGGCGTTCACCGCGCGTTTGTCTTCGGCGGTGGCGATGCTCGGCACGTTGAAGGCCAGCATCAGGCTCGGCAGTTGGGTCTTGACGTGCAAGGTGATCAGGCGCTCGCCGGGCTCGGCCAGCTCCATGGGGATCTTCGCAGGTGGCACGTCACGCTTGGGGATCGCGCCGAAGTAGCGTTGGGCCAGGGTTTTCACCTCGTCCGGGGTGACGTCGCCGACCACCACCAGGGTGGCATTGTTCGGCACGTACCAGGCCTGGTACCAGTGGCGCAGTTCCTCGACCTTCATCCGGTTCAGGTCGGCCATCCAGCCGATGGTCGGCGTGTGGTAGCCGCTGGCCGGGTAGGCCATGGCCTTGAAGCGCTCGTAGGCCTTGGACATCGGCTTGTCGTCGGTGCGCAGGCGGCGCTCTTCCTTGATGACCTCGATTTCGCGGCTGAACTCGTCGGCCGGCAGGCGCAGGCTGGCCATGCGGTCGGCTTCCAGCTCCAGGGCCACGCCCAGGCGGTCGCGGGCCAGGACCTGGTAATAGGCCGTGAAGTCGTCGCTGGTGAAGGCGTTCTCTTCGGCGCCCAGGTCCCGCAGGATCAGGGAGGCCTCGCCGGGGCCGACTTTCTCGCTGCCCTTGAACATCATGTGTTCCAGGGCGTGGGACAAACCGGTCTGGCCCGGGGTTTCGTAGCTGGAGCCGACCTTGTACCAGACCTGGGACACCACCACCGGCGCGCGATGATCTTCGCGGACCACGACCTTGAGGCCGTTGTCGAGGGTGAATTCATGGGTGGGTTGAGGGTCGGCAGCCAGGGCTGCAAGGGGCAGACAAACTGTGCTGAGCAGCAGGCCTGCGGCGCGGCGGGCTAGAGCATTCATTCGTTTTTAAACCTGTTGGGCTGCCCGCTTGGTCTTAGCCTGTGCGGGCGAGGAGGTGCTAGGATACTGATCCGTTTTACTGGCGGCCACGCCTATCAGGTCTTCGCGGATCAGCATGTACTTGAGCAGGTTGTATGAGTTACCGGCAAGAAGCCCTGATTTACCAGCTAGACTTCGACTTTTCGCCGATTTTGCCGTTCCAGTCCTTTAGTAAAATCGCTCCTTGAAGTGCTTTTGGGCATTTCGACAACATGTTGCGCGTGAACAAGCTGGATGAAACACAGTCTGTTCTGCATCGAATATTTATTTACCGAGGCGCCCAGTGGCGCATCGCTACCTTGAGATAGCCGTCTCCATGTTTGGTTCCAACGACGACAAAAAGACCCCAGCCGCGGCTGGCGAGAAGAAAGGCCTGTTCGGATGGCTGCGCAAAAAGCCGCAGGAACCCGTCGTCGAACAGCCGCAAGTGCCTGCCGAGCCGGCACCGACCCCGGTCATCGAACCTGCCGCCAGCGTAGCCCCGGCCGAGCCGGTGGTGCTGCCAATGGCCGAGCCGGTGCTGCAACCGCACATCGCGCCTGAACCGGCGGCCCCCGCGGCGCCCGACCTGCCGCTGGCGCCAAGCGCCGAGCACAAGCCCTGGTTGACCCTGCCGGTGGCGGAAGAACCCGTGGCCCTGGTGGAAGACGCCCAGGCCGAGCATGTGGCTCCGCCGATTCCGGCTGTTGCCGTGCACCCTGAGCCGGTGGTCGAAGCCCCGGTGGTTACCCCGGCCCCCGTGGTCGAGGTGCAAGCCCCGGTTGCCCCGGTATTCGTCGCCCCTGAACCTGTTGCTCCTGCTCCTGCTCCTGCTCCTGCTCCTGCTCCTGTAGCCGAGCCGGTTGTGGCGGCGGCAGAGCCCGAGCCTGTGACCGAGTCCGTCCGTCCCGCCGAAGAGAGCAAGATCGGCTTCTTCGCCCGCCTCAAGCAGGGCCTGTCCAAGACCAGCGCCAGCATTGGCGAAGGCATGGCCAGCCTGTTCCTGGGCAAGAAGGCCATCGATGACGAATTGCTGGAAGACCTGGAAACCCGCCTGCTGACCGCAGACGTCGGGGTCGAGGCGACTTCGGTGATCATCCAGAACCTGACCCAGAAGGTGGCACGCAAGCAGCTCACCGACTCCGATGCGCTGTATGCCTCGCTGCAGGCCGAACTCACCAGCATGCTCAAGCCGGTGGAACAACCACTGCAGATCGTCGCCCAGAACAAGCCGTTCGTGATCCTGGTGGTGGGCGTCAACGGCGCCGGCAAGACCACCACCATCGGCAAGCTGGCGAAGAAGCTGCAGTTGGAAGGCAAGAAAGTCATGCTGGCCGCCGGCGACACTTTCCGCGCCGCGGCAGTGGAGCAGCTGCAAGTCTGGGGCGAGCGCAACAAGATCCCGGTCATCGCCCAGCACACCGGTGCCGATTCGGCCTCGGTGATCTTCGATGCGGTGCAAGCGGCCAAGGCCCGTGGCATTGACGTGCTGATCGCCGACACGGCGGGGCGCCTGCACACCAAAGACAACCTGATGGAAGAGCTGAAGAAAGTCCGTCGGGTCATCGGCAAGCTCGATGCCGACGCGCCCCATGAGGTGCTGCTGGTGCTGGACGCAGGTACCGGCCAGAACGCCATCAACCAGGCCAAGCAGTTCAACCAGACGGTGCAGTTGTCCGGCCTGGCCCTGACCAAGCTCGACGGTACCGCCAAGGGAGGAGTGATCTTCGCCCTGGCCAAGCAGTTCGGCCTGCCGATCCGTTATATCGGCGTCGGTGAAGGCATCGACGACTTGCGTACCTTTGAAGCCGAACCCTTTGTCCAGGCACTGTTTGCCGAGCGGGAGCGTTCATGATTCGTTTCGAACAGGTCGGTAAGCGCTACCCCAACGGTCACGTTGGCCTGCATGAGCTGAGCTTTCGCGTGCGTCGCGGCGAATTCCTGTTTGTCACCGGCCATTCCGGCGCCGGTAAGAGCACCTTGCTGCGCCTGCTGCTGGCCATGGAGCGTCCCACCACCGGCAAGCTGCTGCTGGCCGGGCAGGACCTGGGGCAGATCAGCAATGCGCAGATCCCGTTCCTGCGGCGGCAGATCGGCGTGGTGTTCCAGAACCACCAGTTGCTGTTCGACCGCACCGTATTCAACAACGTCGCCCTGCCGCTGCAGATCCTCGGCCTGTCCAAGGCGGAAATCGCCAAGCGGGTGGACTCGGCCCTGGAGCGCGTAGCGCTGTCGGACAAGACCGATCTGTACCCCGGCGACCTGTCCACCGGCCAGCAGCAGCGCGTGGGCATCGCCCGGGCCATCGTCCACCGCCCGGCTCTGCTGCTGGCGGACGAACCCACCGGTAACCTCGACCCGCGTCTTGCGGCGGAAATCATGGGCGTGTTCGAAGACATCAACCGCCTGGGCACCAGCGTGCTGATCGCCAGCCACGACCTGGCACTGATCGCCCGTATGCGCCACCGCATGCTGACCTTGCAACGCGGACGCTTGATCGGCGACGGGGAGGCCGGCGTATGAGTGCTACACGTACCCCTAAAGTGGCGGAGCGCGTAGCGCCCAAGGCTTCCGAAGCACCACCGCCGAAGAAAAAGCGTGACGAGGACGACGGCCCGGATTTCGGCACCCTGCTGCACGCCTGGATCGAAAGCCATCGCGCCAGCCTGCTGGACAGCCTGCGGCGCCTGGGCAAACAGCCCATCGGCAGCTTCTTTACCTGCCTGGTGATGGCCGTGGCCTTGAGCCTGCCCATGGGCTTGTCGCTGTTGCTCAATAATGTCGAGCGCCTGGGCGGTTCCTGGCAGCGCGCGGCGCAGATCTCGCTGTACCTGGATCTGGGGGCTTCTGCCACCGAGGGCGAGAAGCTCAGTGAAGAGATCAAGGGCCTGCCCGGTGTGGCGGATGCCGAGTTCATCAGCAAGGAAAAGGCCCTGGAGGAGTTCCAGCAGCAGTCCGGGCTGGGCGAGGCCTTGCGCGAACTGCCCCATAACCCGCTGCCGGGTGTAGTGCTGGTCACACCGAACGAAGTGGACAAGGCGACCCTGGAAGCCCTGCGCCAGCGGTTGTCGGAAATGCCCAAGGTGCAACTGGCGCAACTGGACCTGGTATGGGTCGAGCGGCTGGCGGCGATCCTCAAGCTGGGGGACCGCTTTGTCTTCGGCCTGACGGTGCTGCTGGTTTCTGCATTACTTTTGGTGATAGGCAATACCATTCGTCTTCATATTGAAAACCGCCGCACCGAGATAGAAGTGATTAAACTCGTCGGCGGCACGGACAGTTATGTTCGTCGGCCCTTCCTCTATATGGGGGCGCTGTATGGTTTCGGCGCGGGGATCCTGTCCTGGGGTGTATTGGCGTTTGGCCTGAACTGGCTGAACGATGCGGTAATCGGTCTGGCTGGCTTGTATGGCAGCGATTTTGCCCTCGCGGGGGTGCCGGTTGCCGATGGTCTGTCGCTCTTGCTAGGGGCGGTGCTGTTGGGTTATATCGGTGCGTGGATTGCGGTGGCCCGTCACCTGAGGGAACTGGCACCGAAGTAATATCTTTTTGCTTGTATTGACCTTTCAGCATTTTTGGGAACTTGTTTCGCGGTTTCCGGTCAATTTTCGCAGTGCTGAACGGCACGAGTTATGTGAGTCGGAGGTTTTTTCGTATGACCACTTCTTTGCAACCTGCTTACGCATTGGTTCCAGGCGCAAACCTGGAGGCTTATGTGCACACGGTGAACAGCATTCCATTGCTGACACCCGAGCAGGAGCGTGAACTGGCCGAGAGTCTCTACTATGAGCAGGATCTTGAGGCGGCTCGGCAGATGGTGCTCGCCCACCTGCGTTTTGTCGTACATATCGCCCGTAGCTATTCCGGCTACGGGTTGGCCCAGGCTGACCTGATCCAGGAAGGCAACGTTGGCCTGATGAAAGCCGTGAAGCGCTTCAACCCTGAAATGGGTGTGCGCCTGGTGTCCTTTGCCGTGCACTGGATCAAGGCGGAAATTCACGAGTTCATCCTGCGTAACTGGCGGATTGTGAAGGTTGCTACCACCAAGGCGCAGCGCAAGCTGTTCTTCAACCTGCGCAGCCAGAAGAAGCGTCTGGCCTGGCTGAACAACGAAGAAGTTCACCGCGTGGCGGAAAGCCTGGGCGTGGAGCCTCGTGAAGTGCGGGAAATGGAAAGCCGGCTGACCGGCCAGGACATGGCGTTCGATCCGGCTGCGGAAGCGGACGACGACAGCGCCTTCCAGTCGCCAGCCAACTACCTGGAAGACCACCGCTACGACCCGGCGCTGCAACTTGAGGATGCCGACTGGAGCGACAACTCCACCAGCAACCTGCACGAAGCCCTGGAAGTGCTGGACGAACGCAGCCGTGACATCCTCTACCAGCGCTGGCTGGCCGAAGAGAAAGCCACGCTGCACGACCTGGCGCAGAAGTACAACGTTTCGGCCGAGCGGATTCGCCAGCTGGAAAAAAGCGCGATGAACAAGCTGAAACTGTCCATCGCCGCTTAAGCCTGAAGCGTCATGCAAAACGCCCCGATTACCTCGGGGCGTTTTTGTTTGTGCGGTTGGCGTCGGAGCCGGCTTGCCGGCGAATCCCCAGCCCAGCACCCATCTCGAACATGCTCAAGAAGAACCGGCGCAAAGCCAAATCCGGGTTACTCCGCCCAGGGCGCCCTGCGCGACTCGTTCAGCCGATTCAAGTAATCGGCTCCACCCAACTGGCTCATCTGCCGCCGAACCCAGCCCGCCCGCTGCATCACATAAGTGCTGGGACGTGCTGCGCTCCACACCCTTGGATTGGGCAGGACAGCGGCTAGCAGGCTGGCTTGCTGGCGTGACAGATTGGCCGCGCTGACGCCGAAGTGATGGCGCGCCGCGGCTTCTGCCCCGAACACCCCTTCATCCCATTCGACACTGTTGAGGTAGACCTCAAGAATCCGCTGCTTGGGCCAGAACACCTCGATCAGCGCGGTGAACCAGGCTTCCAGTCCCTTGCGCAGGTAGCTGCGGCCGGACCACAGGAACAGGTTTTTCGACACTTGCTGGCTCAGGGTACTGGCGCCACGGATCGAGCCGCCCCTTTCGTTGTGGATCAACGCTGCCTGGATTGCATCGATATCGAAGCCCCAGTGCTCGGGGAATTTCTGATCCTCGCCGGCGATCACCGCCACCTTGAGGTTGTCGGAGATTTCATCCCAAGGCTTCCAGATGCGCTGCAGGTCGATGGGGTCGTTGTCGACCCAGGACTCGATCTTGCGCTCTACCATCAGGGCGGTGCCCGGTGGCGGTACGAAACGCAACAGCAGCACCAGCAGGACGCTGCCGACCATGAACCACATCAAGGCTTTTACAAGACGACGAAACAGATAACGCAGCATAGAGATGGCTTGGCCGAACCCGTTGAGCGCGCCATTATACAGACCCTTTGTGCTGAATCTGACTGGAGTTCCTCATGTTGCGTGGCTTCCTGATGCTGGCCGCCTTCTTCGGTTTCACCGGGGTTGCCCTTGGCGCTTTCGCCGCCCACGGTCTTAAAAACCGCCTGAGCACGGACTACCTGGCTATTTTTCATACAGGTGTTACCTATCAACTGGTGCATGCCCTGGCGTTGTTCGGCGTCGCTTTGCTGGCGGCTCATATTCCCGGGCGGCTGGTGACCTGGGCCGGCGCTGCCTTCACCCTGGGCATCCTGCTGTTCTCCGGTAGCCTGTACCTGCTGACCCTGACTGGCACCAGCAAGCTGGGGATCATCACCCCCTTCGGCGGTGTGGCCTTCCTGGTCGGCTGGTTCCTGCTGGGGCTTGCCGCCTGGCGCCTGCAAGTTGCCGGCTGACGCTTGTAGCTGACCTTTAGGTCATGATCGGGCTAGAATGCTGGCCCCTAAAAATGATGGCGGCCTTGGCATGCGCATTCAGTTGAACGGTGAATCCTTTGAACTGCCCGACGGCTCGACCGTTGCGGCCCTGCTGAGCCATCTGGAACTCACCGGACGGCGGATCGCGGTGGAACTCAACCTGGATATCGTTCCGCGCAGCCAGCACGCCGAAACCGCCCTCAACGAAGGTGACCAGGTTGAAGTGGTCCACGCCATCGGCGGCGGCTAGTCACTGGCTTCAATAGCGCTGCTGCTCATCTGCGCAGCGCCCTGGCCCGATTCCGGGCCCTTTCATGGACGACATGCTTTCACCGGCCCCGGATCGAGGGTCACCAGCGCCCCGGGCCTGATAAAGAATTCTGCAAGAACCTCACCCCAACAGAGGATTTCCGATGAGCAACGTTCGTAGTGACAAGCCTTTCGTCCTGGCCGGTCGGACGTACCAGTCGCGTTTGCTGGTAGGCACCGGCAAGTACCGCGACATGGAAGAAACCCGCCTGGCCATCGAGGCCTCGGGTGCCGAGATCGTGACCGTTGCCGTGCGCCGGACCAATATCGGCCAGAACCCGGGCGAACCGAACCTGCTGGATATCCTGCCGCCGGATCGCTACACCATCCTGCCCAACACCGCCGGCTGCTATGACGCGGTCGAGGCCGTGCGCACCTGCCGCCTGGCCCGTGAGCTGCTCGATGGCCACAACCTGGTGAAGCTGGAAGTCCTGGCCGACCAGAAGACCCTGTTCCCCAACGTGCTGGAAACCCTCAAGGCCGCCGAAGTGCTGGTCAAGGAAGGTTTCGACGTGATGGTCTACACCAGCGATGATCCGATCATCGCCCGCCAGCTGGCGGAAATGGGCTGCATCGCGGTCATGCCCCTGGCGGGCCTGATTGGCACCGGGCTGGGGATCTGCAACCCGTACAACCTGCAGATCATCCTTGAAGAAGCCAAGGTTCCGGTACTGGTGGATGCCGGTGTCGGTACCGCTTCCGACGCCACCATCGCCATGGAACTGGGGTGTGAGGCGGTGCTGATGAACTCGGCCATCGCCCACGCGCAGCAGCCGGTGATGATGGCCGAAGCCATGAAACACGCAATTGTCGCGGGCCGCCTGGCGTACCTCGCCGGTCGCATGCCGAAGAAACTCTATGCCAGCGCCTCTTCGCCGCTGGATGGTCTGATCAAGTAAGAGCTATTGATGACTGAATCAAACGACACGCCAATCCAGCCGGAAGCCGGCGACGAGCGCCAACACCGCCGCATCAAGAGTTTCGTGATGCGCGCCGGGCGCATGACCGAGGGCCAGCAGCGCGGCCTGGACCAGGGCGCGCCGCTGTACGTGCTGCCCCTGGCCGACGCCCCGGTGGATTACGACCAGGTGTTCGGCCGTTCGGCACCACGCTCCCTGGAAATCGGCTTCGGCATGGGCCACTCGCTGCTGGAAATGGCCGCAGCGGCCCCGGAGCAGGATTTCATCGGCGTTGAGGTTCACCGCCCGGGTGTCGGCGCGCTGCTCAATGGCGTGCTGACCCAGGGCCTGACCAACCTGCGGGTCTACGATTGCGATGCCATCGAGGTGCTCAACCGCTGCATCGCCGACAACAGCCTGGACCGGCTGATGCTGTTCTTCCCCGATCCGTGGCACAAGAGCCGGCACCACAAGCGCCGCATCGTCCAGGCTTCCTTCGCCGAGCTGGTGCGCAGCAAGCTCAAGGTTGGCGGCATTCTGCACATGGCCACCGACTGGGAGCCCTATGCCGAATACATGCTGGAGGTGATGAACGTCGCCCCGGGTTATCGCAACCTGGCCGAAGACGGCAAGTGTGTACCGCGCCCGGCCGAACGCCCGATCACCAAGTTCGAGCGTCGCGGCGAGCGCCTGGGCCACGGCGTGTGGGATTTGAAGTTCGAAAAGCTCGCCTGAGCCCCGCGGACACGCTGCTGTAGGAGCTGCCGGGCGGCGTTCCGCTTGCCAGCGAAGAGGCCTTCAAGGTCGCCTTCGCCAGCCAGCTGGCTCCTACAGGGCTTTGATGAAGCCGACCGGCACCTGGTCGGTCAGCCACACCCCATTCTCTGCCTGATAGAAGGTGAAGCCCTGGGCCTGCATGGCCTGGGCGTCGATCTGCAGGATCACCACCTGGCCGTAACGCTGGCCCACGGCCCGGGCGGTGTCGATTTCCTGGGACAGGTGCACGTGGTGCCGTGAACCCGGGATCAGCCCCTTTTCGTTGATCGAATCCATGAAGCGCGTGGCGGTGCCGTGGAAGAGCACGGCGGGCGGTTGCTTTGCCTCAAGCTGCAATTGCACGGCCTTGTTGGAATGCCCCTGAACGGCACGAATCCGCTGGCTATCAGCCGAGAGGGCGAAGCGTTTCTTGTCGTTGCCTTCGACCACCTGCTCGATCAATTCCCGGCTCAGTCGCCGGCCGTTCTTGGCCGCACCGCTGATCAGCGCGTCGATATCGCCCCAGCCTTCGCTGTCCAGTTCCAGGCCGATGGCCTGGGGCTCGTGGCGCAGCACATAGCTGAGGAACTTACTGGTGTCCTCGATGACTTTCTTGCTCATGTTCTTCCTTGATAACGGGGGCAGCCGTTGGATTGCGTTCGCCGGCTTGGTGTAGGAGCCGGCTTGCCGGCGAAGGGGCCCTGCGAATTAACGACGATCAGCGACCACGCCAATCAGCACCAGTACCACCAACAGCACTGGCGCCAGGCTGTAGTTGTTGAACTGGCTCAGGCCGCGGACGATCCACGGCGTGGCGTAGATCAGCGCCAGGCCGCTGCCCACCATGCACAGCAGGGCCATCAGCGGCACCCGCAGGGCGCCGGCGATGCCGCCCAGGCGCTGTTCGACCCAGCCCTTGATGTCCGCGCCGAACAGCACCAGCAGGCAGCCCACCAGTGCCAGGGCGATTTCCGAGAGGTTGCTGCGACTCCAGCGGGACACGGTGGCGAGCAGGTCGAGTACCAGATCCATGTGATTTCCTTAGATCAGAAAGTATTGCAGCAGGTCATTGAGAAAAAGTTGCCCGCGGGCCGTGGCCGCCAGGCGTGACGGTTCGACCTGCAACAAGCCGCTTTGTTCGGCCTGGCGCCGGCCTTCGGCGAGGCTGCCCAGGTCCAGGCCGGTGCGTTGGGCGAACAGCGCAGCGTCCACGCCATCGGTGAGGCGCAGGGCGTTCATCAGGAACTCGAACGGCAGCTCTTCGTTGCCCAGGGCCTTCTCGCCCGCCTTGAACTGCTTGGCCGGGTTCAGGTAGTCCTTGGGCAGGCGGGTCTTCCAGGTGCGCAGGATGCGCCCGTCCGGGTGGCTGAGTTTGCCGTGGGCACCGGCGCCGATCCCGATGAAGTCGCCAAAGCTCCAGTAGTTCAGGTTGTGCCGCGCCGCGCGCCCGGGCTGGGCGTAGGCCGAGACTTCGTACTGGGCATAGCCGTGCTGGGCCAGCAGGGCCTGTCCGGCTTCCTGGATGTCCCACAGGGTGTCGTCTTCCGGCAGTACCGGTGGTTGGTTCCAGAACACCGTGTTGGGCTCCAGGGTCAGCTGGTACCAGGACAGGTGGGTCGGCTTCATCGCAATGGCCTGGCGCAGGTCGCCCAGGGCATCGTCCAGGGACTGGTCCGGCAGGCCGTGCATCAGGTCCAGGTTGAAGTTGTCGAACCCGGCCTGGCGCGCCATGCCAGCGGCGCGAATCGCTTCATCGCCGTTGTGGATGCGGCCCAGGGCCTTGAGCTTCTGTTCCTGGAAACTCTGGATGCCGATGGACAGGCGATTGATGCCCAGGGCGCGGTAGGCGGTGAATTTTTCCTGCTCGAAGGTCCCGGGGTTGGCTTCCAGGGTGATTTCGATGTCAGGGGCAAACCGGATGCGCTGTTCCACGCCCTTGAGCAGCCGACCCAGGGTCTGGGCGCTGAACAGGCTCGGGGTGCCGCCGCCGAAGAAGATCGAGCTCAGCTCGCGACCGTGCACGGCGTGCAGGTCCTGGTCGAGGTCGGCCAGCAGGGCGTCGACGTACTCCTCTTCCGGTAGCGTCGGGCTGGCCGCGTGGGAGTTGAAGTCGCAGTAGGGGCATTTGCGTACACACCACGGGATGTGGATGTACAGCGCCAGGGGCGGCAACTGGGGCAGCGCCGCCCGGGGCGTATGCGCGCCGCCGAGAATCAGCGGCGACGCGGAGGGCTCGTGACTCATTTCAGGCCCAGGCGTTGCCGCAGAATGGCCATGGCGCGGGCGCGGTGGCTGAGCTGGTTTTTCTCCTCGGGGCCCAGTTCGGCGCTGGAGCAGTTGCGTTCCGGCACCCAGAACAGCGGGTCGTAGCCGAAGCCGTGCTCGCCGCTGGCGGCGGTAAGGATGCGCCCGTGCCACAGGCCTTCGCAGAGGATCGGCAGCGGATCGTCGGCGTGCCGTACCAGTGCCAGGACGCAGACGAACTGCGCACCGCGCTCGGCTTGCGGGACATCCTTGAGGGCTTCGAGCAGCTTGGCGTTGTTCGCCGCGTCGCCCTGGCCGTCGGCGTAGCGGGCCGAGTAGATGCCCGGGGCGCCACCGAGGAAGTCCACTGCCAGGCCGGAGTCGTCGGCCAGTGCCGGCAAGCCGGAAATGCGTGCGGCATTGCGCGCCTTGAGGATCGCGTTTTCGACGAACGACAGGCCGGTTTCTTCCGGCTCGACGCTGCTGAACTCGCCGATCGAGCGCAATTGCACCGAAGCGCCGAGCATGGCCTGGAGTTCTTTGAGTTTGCCGGCGTTATGGCTGGCCAGTACGAGTTGCGTGAGGTTCATTATTCGCCCGGGAATAGCTCTTGGTTGAAGCTGAAGCTGTTGGTGTCACCGCCAGTCTGCACATTGATGGTGAACGTACGGTTTTCCTGCTGCTCCACCGGGAACTGGGCGATGTAGTAGATCGCGCCCTGCTCGGTGATCTGGCGGAATTTCAGCGGGATGCTCTTGCTGGTCAGGTCCTTGACTGTGCCACTGACCTGGCCGACCAGCGGCTTGCCGTCCTTGATCAGGGAAACGTTGATCACGCCCTGGTTCTTGCTGCGGACCAGCTCCGCCGCCCTGGCGATATCAGGCTGCAGGTAGGTGGAGTTGAAGGTGTTGTAGTGCACGGTGATGTCACCGAACACTTCCTGGCGTTCGCCCTTGATCGGGTCCGCCGCCAGGGCGCTGACGCTCAGGCAGGCAGCCAGTAGAAATGTAACCAGACGTCCCATGATGGTTCTCCTCGATGCAACGTGGTTTATACCGCGACCTTGTGATCTTGCAGGCCGGGACTGCTGACGCGGTAGATGCCGATCTCTCCTAAGAGATTAGGCCATAGCTTACTGGCCCACCCATGGCGGTGTTGTTGATCGACGGCAAGGCGGTTGATCACCCGGGCTTGCCGCTCGCGGCACAGTTCTTCGAAGTCCTCGAAGGTGCAGAAGTGGATGTTCGGCGTGTTGTACCAGGTGTACGGCAGGAACTCCGAGACCGGCATCCGCCCCTTGCTGGCCAGGTACCAGCGGCAGCGCCAGTGACCGAAATTGGGGAAGGTGATGATGCACTGGCGGCCGACCCGGAGCATTTCGTCGAGGATCTTGTCCGGGTAGTGCACGGCTTGCAGGGCCTGGGTCATGACCACGATGTCGAAGCTGTTGCTGGCAAAGTTGCCCAGGCCCTTGTCCAGGTCCTGCTCGATCACGTTGATGCCCTTGGCCACGCACTCGGCGATGTTGTCCGGGTCGTTTTCCAGGCCATAGCCGGTGACCTGCTTGTGCTCCTGCAGCCAGCTCAGCAGCTCGCCGTTACCGCAGCCCAGGTCGAGGACGCGGCTGCCGGCGGGGATCCATTCCTGGATGATTTCCAGATCGGCTCTCATCGTGTCCTCACAAGGTAATGCGGTTCATGTAGTGGCTGAACGCCTGCAGGTAGCGCGGGATCGGGATCAGGAAGGCGTCATGCCCCTGCGGTGCGTCGATCTCCAGGTAGCAGACGTCCTTGCGCGCGGCCATCAATGCATCCACCAGCTCCCGGGAGCGGGCCGGGGAGAAGCGCCAGTCGGTGGTGAAGGACATCACGCAGAACTTGGCGGTGGCATGGGCGAAGGTCTTGGCCAGGTCGTCGTCGCAGTTGGCCGCCGGGTCGAAGTAGTCCAGGGCCTTGGTCATCAGCAGGTAGGTGTTGGCATCGAAACGCCCGGAGAACTCCTCGCCCTGGTAGCGCAGGTAGCTTTCCACCTGGAACTCGACGCTGTGGAAGTCGTAGTTGAGCTTCTCGCTCTTGAGCCCACGGCCGAATTTCTCGCCCATGGAGTCGTCGGACAGGTAAGTGATATGGCCCACCATTCGCGCCAGCATCAGCCCGCGCTTGGGGATCACCCCCTGTTCCTGGAACGAGCCGCCGTGGAATTCCGGGTCGGTGAGGATCGCCTGGCGCGCCACTTCGTTGAAGGCGATGTTCTGCGCCGAGAGCTTGGGCGCCGAGGCGATGGCCAGGCAGTGCCGTACACGGTCCGGGTAGGTGATGGTCCATTGCAGGGCCTGCATGCCGCCGAGGCTGCCGCCGATCACTGCAGCCCACTGGTCGATGCCCAGGCGATCCGCCAGGCGCGCCTGGCTGTGTACCCAGTCTTCCACGGTAAGCACCGGGAAGTCGGCGCCGAACGGCTTGCCGGTGTCCGGGTTGAGGCTGCTGGGACCGGTGGAGCCGTTGCAACCGCCGAGGTTGTTGAGGCTGACCACGAAGAACCTATTGGTGTCGATCGGCTTGCCCGGGCCGATGCAACTGTCCCACCAACCGGGCTTGCGGTCGTCGACGCTGTGGTAGCCGGCGGCGTGATGATGGCCGGACAGGGCGTGGCAGATCAGCACCGCGTTGCTGGCGCTGGCGTTGAGCTGACCGTAGGTTTCGTAGATCAGGTCGTAGGCCGGCAGCGCGCGCCCGCAGGCCAGGGCCAGGGGTTCGCTGAAGTGCGCTATTTGTGGCGTGACCAGACCAACAGAATCGGGGGGAAAGGCAGTTGGCATCGACCCTGCTCTCATTTAAATGAGGCGTAAGTCTAAAGACCGCTGCCCCCAGCGGCAAGCAAAGCCCGGGGCTGTGTTTCGTTGCGGGAAATGATGTGGGAGGTTCGCTGGCAAGCCAGCTCCTGCAGTGAACATGGGGCGCAGGAGCCGGCTTGCCGGCGAATCAGGCGGGGCGAGCCAGCCCCGGCAGGTCCGGCAGCTTCTTCGGCGCTTGCAGGCGCACCCGCTTCTGCCGGTTCAGTTCGCCGCTGACCAGGCTGATGTTGCTCTTGGGAATGCCAAAGGCCTTGGCCAGGAACGCCATCAGGTGCGCATTGGCCTTGCCTTCCACTGGTGGCGCGGTGAGGCGGATCTTCAACCGCTCGCCGTGCAGGCCAGCGAACTCGTCGCTGCTGGCCTTGGGTTGCAGGTGGCAATCGAGGATCAGATCGTCACCGTCCCAGCGGTAATAACTCATGCAGGCCGCCCGGGTCAGATCAGCAGGCGCAGGATGTCCGGCATCATGGTCATGGCCGCCAGGTTGTTGATCACCAGCATGTCCAGCAGCTTGAGCACCATGAATGCCAGGATCGGCGAGATATCCAGGCCGCCCATGCTCGGCAGGATGCGACGGAACGGGGCCAGGGCGGGTTCGCAGATCTGGTTCACCAGTTCGGCGCCGGGGTTGTGGCTGCCAGGGGCGACCCAGGACAGAATCACGCTGATGATCAGGGCGAAGAAGAAGATCTTCAGGAACAGCGCGGTGACGCCGATGATCGACCAGATCAGCAGTTGCAGCGGGTTGCCGGTGGTGCCGTAGGTCAGCAGCAGGGTCAGGGCCATCAGGGCCAGTTGCACCAGGATCGCCAGCAGCAGCGAGGACATGTCCAGGCCGCCGATGCTCGGGATGACCCGGCGCATCGGCTTGAGCAGCGGCTGGGTGGCCCGCACGATGAACTGGCACAGCGGGTTGTAGAAGTTGGCGCGCACCAGTTGCAGGACGAAACGCATCAGCACGATCAGCAGGTACAGGCTGCCCAGGGTTTGCAGCACATACACCGCAGCGGTGTTCAATCCAATCATCATTGGCTCCTTATTGGCCCAGTTGTTCGGCCATTTCGGCCGAGCGGTGCGCAGCGGCACCCAATGCTTTTTCCACCAGGGCTTCAAAGCCACCGGCCTGGAATGACTTGATGGCCGCTTCCGTGGTGCCTGCCGGTGAAGTCACGCGGCGGCGCAACTCGGCGGCGTCAACGTCACTGGAGACCGCCATGTGGGCGGCGCCCAGGGCGGTCTGCAGAGTCAGCTGGGCGGCGGTTTCCCGGGGCAGGCCGAGCTTCTCGCCGGCGGCGGTCATGGCTTCGATCAGCAGGAAGAAATACGCCGGGCCACTGCCGGAGACGGCAGTCACTGCGTCCAGTTGCTGCTCCTGGTCCAGCCACAGGGCGATACCCACGGCGGACAGCAGTTCCTCGGCCTGCTGGCGTTGCTGGGCGCTGACTTCGGCGGTGGCGTACAGGCCGCTGACACCCTGGCGCAGCAGTGCCGGGGTATTGGGCATGCAGCGCACGATGGGCTGGGCGCCGAGCCAGCTGTTCATGCTCGAACAGGTGATGCCGGCGGCGATGGACACCACCAGCTGTTGCGGCTTCAGGCTCGGGCGCAGGGCTTGGCACACGGCTTTCATGGCCTGGGGCTTGACCGCCAGGACGATCACGTCGACGCCTTCGATGGCCTCGGCGTTATCGGCAAATACCTGGATGCCATGTTCGGCCGCGACTTTCGCTCGGGTCTGCTCGCCCGGGTCGCTGGCGCGGATCTGCGAGGCCTCCAGGCCTTTGGCCCGCAGGCCGCCGATGAGACTGGCCGCCATGTTGCCGGCACCGATAAAAGCGATACGAGTCGTGTTCATGACAGGTCCTTACAAGAGGTCGGGGTCAGTCGCATCAGGACTGACTGTAGTCGCGGGCACCAAACAGCGCGGTACCGATCCGCACCCAGGTGGCGCCTTGGGCAATGGCCGCTTCGAGGTCGTGGCTCATGCCCATGGAAAGGGTATCCAGGGGCAGCTTGAGGCTGTCCCGCAGGTCGTTGTTCAGGCGTTGTACCGCGGCGAAGGCGGCGTCCTGGGCAGCGCGGTCCTCGGTAGGCTCGGGAATCGCCATCAACCCCCGCAGTTGCAGGCGTGGCAAGGCACCGATGGCGCTGGCCAGGGCCGGCAGGTCGGCCGGGGCGCAGCCGGACTTGCTGGCTTCGCCACTGACGTTCACCTGGATGCAGATGTTCAGTGGCGGTAACTCGGCCGGGCGTTGTTCGGACAGGCGTTGGGCGATTTTCAAGCGATCCACGGAGTGCACCCAGTCAAAATGCTCGGCAATGGCACGAGTCTTGTTCGACTGAATGGGGCCGATGAAGTGCCAACTCAAGGGCAGGTCGGCCAGTTCCTGCTGTTTGCCCAGGGCTTCCTGCAGGTAGTTCTCGCCGAAATCCCGCAGGCCGGCGGCATGGGCCTCGCGCAGGGCGGCGGCGGGCTTGGTCTTGCTCACGGCCAGCAGCTGGACGCTGTGCGGGTCGCGCTGTACGGCCTGGCAGGCGTTGCGGATGCGCTCGGCTACCTGGGAAATGTTGTCTGCTATCGTGGACATTCGATTTCGTCTCAAAAGTACCGGCGGCCCTGGCCACCGGCTGCCGCGTGAATCCACCAGACCTCGATTCTCCGCCGGCCCGAGCCACGCTCAAGGGTCGCGTCGGGCATCGTCCGCGGCCTGGCCATTGAATCTGCCAGGCGCGGGCGGGTCTGAAGCTCGCGGCATTCTACTGGAATTGGGGGGCACTATGGACATCACCGAACTCTTGCGCTTGAGCGCTTCCCGGGGCGCTTCGGACCTGCATCTGTCCGCCGGGCTGGCGCCGATGTTGCGCATCGATGGCGATATTCGCCCGCTGCCGGGCCCGGCCCTGGAAGGGCCACAGGTGCAGGCGCTGATCCATGAACTGATGAGCGAAGCACAGCGCCAGGCGTTCGCCGCCTGCAATGACCTGGATTTCGCCTATGAACTGCCGGGTGTGGCGCGGTTTCGGGTCAATGCCTTCCGGCACGCCCGTGGCGTCGGTGCGGTGCTGCGCCTGATTCCCGCGCGGGTACAGAGCCTGGAGGAGCTGGGGCTGGGGGAAGTGTTTCGGCAGATTACCGAGGCGCCCCGCGGGCTGGTGCTGGTGACCGGGCCCACCGGCAGCGGCAAGTCCACCACACTGGCGGCGATGATCGACCACCTGAACCGGCACCGCCAGCAGCACATCCTGACCATCGAAGACCCTATCGAATTCGTGCATCCGCAGAAGAACTGCCTGGTGCACCAGCGCGAAGTGCAGCGCGATACCCAGAGCTTCGCCACGGCCTTGCGTGCGGCGCTGCGGGAAGATCCCGACGTGATCCTGCTGGGCGAACTGCGGGACCTGGAAACCATCCGCCTGGCCCTGACCGCCGCGGAAACCGGGCACCTGGTACTGGCCACCCTGCACACCTCGTCGGCGGCCAAGACCATCGACCGGCTGGTGGACGTGTTTCCGGGGGAGGAAAAGGCCCTGGTGCGCTCGATGCTGGCCGAGTCGCTGCAGGCAGTGGTCGCGCAAGTGCTGGTGAAGAAGGTGGGCGGTGGCCGGGTAGCGGCGCACGAGATCATGCTGGGCAGCCCGGCGATCCGTAACCTGATCCGCGAGGACAAGGTGGCGCAGATGTATTCGGCGATCCAGACGGGTGGCGCCCAGGGCATGCGCACCCTGGACATGAGCCTCAAGGCATTGCTCGGGCAGGGGTTGATCAGCCGCGATCAGGCGCGGGAGCAGGCGCGGATGCCGGAGAGCTTTTGACGGGGCTGGAAATGCATTCGCCGGCAAGCCGGCTCCTACAGGTGGGTGCAGGAGCCGGCTTGCCGGCGAAGCGGGGTATCAGCGTTGCACGACCCGCAGGGGCGCGTGCTCCTTGGGCAAGACCCGCTTGGCAACCACATAGTGGCTCTGCCAGTAGGGCTTCTTCAGGGTATCGATGGTCACTGCCTTGCCGCGCCGCGGGGCGTGGATGAAGCGGTCTTCGCCCAGGTAGATGGCGACGTGGTTGACCTTGCGGCTCTTGATGTTGAAGAACAATAGGTCGCCCGGCTTCAGGTCCTTGCGCTCGACCTTCTGCCCGTGGCCGCTGGCCATGGCGTTGGAGGTGCGTGGCAGGTCCACGGCGGCGACATCGTTGAAGGCGTAGCGCACCAGGCCGCTGCAGTCGAAGCCTTTGCTTGGGCTGCTGCCGCCCCAACGATAGGGTGTACCGAGGACATTGACCGCGCGGCTGAGAACCGTGGTGCTCGGCCGGCCGGCGTTGTTGGCCACCAGCTTGCTGTCGGCCTTGCTCAGGCGGGTGGGGTGCTTGATGGTGCTCTTGTTCTTGGCGGTGACCGTCGAAACGTGCGGTTTCGGGGTGTAGCCATTAACGTTGGGAAGTCGTTGCTCACGGTTGGTGGCGTGGGCGGCCAGTGGCATTAATAGGCAAATGGTTAGCCATGTCTTGAAAAATGGACGCATTAGGCAAGGCTCTTATTGGTTAGCGCGCAACTTTATAACAGCTTTCAGGTCACTTCCGTGGCCGTTTGTCGATTCAACCTTGGGGTCAACTTCGGCAAAGAGGTGGCAACTTGACGCAGAAAACCGTCAGAAGTCAGGCAGTACAAGGCTTTGGCGGAACAGAAGGTAACATTGCCCGCACGTCGAATGCCTGTAAAAAAGTCACAAAGTTTTTAAGAATATTTATCTATCACCTGCAAAGAGGCACTTAATGAACACCTATCGTCAGGATGCATCCACCCATGACACCCACAGCAAGGTGATCGGTTACCTGTTGTGGATTTTCGGTTTTACCGGGGCCCACCGCTTCTATTACGGCAAGCCGGTGACCGGGACTATCTGGTTCTTCACCTTCGGTCTGCTGGGCATTGGCTGGCTGATCGACTTGTTCCTGATCCCGTCCATGGACCGGGAAGCGGACCTTCGCTTTACCGCAGGTCCGGTGGAATACAGCGTGGCCTGGATTCTGCTGACCTTCCTCGGGGTTTTCGGCGTGCACCGCATGTACCAGGGCAAATGGCTGAGCGGGGTGATCTACCTGTTCACCGGCGGCCTGTTCTTCCTGGGGGTGCTGTACGACTTCTGGACCCTGAACGATCAGGTATCGCTGGAGAACGCCAAGCGCCGTTGATCCCGTCATCGGCGCAGGCGGTGATGGCGCAGCCTGTAGCCACTGCCGCAGGGCGCCATCAGGAGCGGCGGCTCCTTCGGCGCCGTTCGCAGCCTGCGGCAGCGGCTACAGGGTGTTTGCCAGGCGATCAGCCCTGATAGCTGATATGCCCGTCCACCAGGGTGTAGCGCACCGCGCCCGGCAGGCTATGGCCGAGGAACGGGCAGTTTTCGCCCTTGGACAGCCAGCGCTCGCCGGCCACGGTGGAACTGGCCGGGTCGAACAGCACCAGGTCCGCCGCACCACCGGCTGCCAGCTTGCCTGCCGGCAGGCGCAAGGCCGCGGCGGGGCCGGCACTCAGGCGTGCCAGCAGGGTCGGCAGGTCCAGCAGGCCGTCCTGCACCAGGGTCAGGGCCAGGGGCAACAACAGCTCGACGCTGCTGATGCCCGGCTCGGTGGCGCCGAACGGCGCCAGCTTGGCGTCCCGCTCATGGGGCTGGTGATGGCTGGAAATGGCTTGCACCACCCCGGACTTCACCGCTTCGCGCAGGGCATCGCGGTCGGCCCGCGAGCGCAGCGGCGGCTGCACGTGGTACAGGCTGGAGAAGTCGATCAGCGCCTCGTCGGTCAGGATCAGCTGGTACAGCGCCACATCGGCGGTGACCGGCAGGCCGCGGGCCTGGGCCTGGGCGATCAGCTCCACGCCGCGGGCGCTGGTCAGCTGGCTGAAGTGGGCGCGCACGCCGCTCTGTTCCACCAGCAGCAGGTCCCGGGCCAGGGCCACGGTCTCCGCGCTTTCCGGGATACCCGGCAGGCCGAGGAAGCTGGCGGTGGCGCCTTCGTGGGCCAGGCCGCCTTCGGCCAGGTCGCGGTCCTGGGAGTGGAAGATCACCGTCAGGTCGAAGGTGGCGGCGTATTCCAGGGCGCGGCACAGGGTGCGGGTGCTGCGGAAACCTTTCAGGCCGTTGCCGAAGGCCACGCAACCGGCGTCACGCAATGCGATCAGCTCCGCAAGCTGCTCGCCTTCCAGGCCCTTGCTCAAGGCGCCAATGGGGAACACTTTGCTGTTGCCGGCCTCGCGGGCGCGGTCGAGGATCAGTTCGGCCACCGCCGAGGTGTCCAGTACTGGCTTGGTGCGCGGCGGGCAGCACAGGCTGGTGACGCCCCCGGCGGCTGCGGCGCGGGTTTCGCTGGCAATGCTGCCCTTGCGGCTGTAGCCCGGCTCGCGCAGGGCGACGCTCAGGTCCACCAGGCCGGGTGCGGCCACCAGGCCCTTGGCGTCGATGGTGGTAACGGCATTGAAGCCGCCAGGCGCGGCGCCGATGGCGACGATCTTGCCGGCTTCCAGGTGCAGATCGGTGGTTTGATCCAGGCCGCTGCTTGGATCGATGACGCGGGCGCCGAGAATGCTGAGCTTCACTGGGCGTTCTCCTGCTCGAATTGTCGCTGGGCGGTCTGCCCGCTCATGGCCATGGACAGTACCGCCATGCGCACTGCAATGCCGTAGGTCACCTGGTTGAGGATCACCGAGTGCGGGCCGTCGGCTACCGCCGATTCGATCTCCACGCCTCGGTTGATCGGGCCCGGGTGCATGACGATGGCGTCGGGCTTGGCCCCGGCCAGGCGCGCGGTGGTCAGGCCGAACAGGCGGTAGAACTCGCCTTCGCTGGGCAGCAGGCCGCCCTGCATGCGTTCACGCTGCAGGCGCAGCATGATCACCACGTCCACGTCCTTCAGGCCTTCGGTCATGTCGGTGTAGACCTTGACCCCGTACTGCTCGATGCCGATGGGCAGCAGGGTTTTCGGCGCGATCACGCGGATGTCCGGGCAGCCGAGGGTTTTCAGCGCCAGCATGTTCGAACGCGCCACTCGCGAGTGCAGGATGTCGCCGACGATGGCTACCGAGAGGTTCTCGAAGCCGCCCTTGTGCCGGCGAATGGTCAGCATGTCGAGCATGCCCTGGGTCGGGTGGGCGTGACGGCCGTCGCCGCCGTTGATGATCGCCACTTGCGGGCACACGTGTTCGGCGATGAAGTGCGCGGCGCCGGAATCGCCGTGGCGCACCACGAACATGTCGGCGGCCATGGCTTCCAGGTTGCGCAGGGTGTCCAGCAGGGTTTCACCCTTGCTCGCCGAAGAGGTCGAGACATTCAGGGTGATCACGTCCGCCGACAGCCGCTGGGCGGCCAGTTCGAAGGTGGTGCGGGTGCGGGTGGAGTTCTCGAAGAACACATTGCACACGGTCTTGCCGCGCAGCAGCGGGACTTTCTTCACCGCCCGGGCGCCGACTTCGAGGAACGAGTCGGCGGTGTCGAGGATTTCCGTCAGCAGCTCGCGGTTCAGGCCGTCGAGGGACAGGAAGTGGCGCAGCTGGCCCTGATCGTTGAGCTGCAGCGGGCGCTTGGCGTCTAGAGGCGTCATCGCAATGGACTCTTAAAAGGGCGAGTTAGAGGGCGAGGTCTTGGAGCTCGAGTTGAAGCGGCGCAGGACCGGACAATTTTACCCGCTCGTGGGCGGCCAGCGACAGGGTCGCGCCCACCACATTCGGACGGATCGGCAGTTCAGCGGCGTTCAGGTCCAGCAGGCAGACCAGGGTCACGCTGGCCGGCCGGCCGTAGTCGAACAGTTCGTTGAGGGCGGCGCGGATGGTCCGGCCGCTCATCAGCACGTCGTCGATCAGCACCAGGTGCTGGCCTTCGATCTCGAACGGCAGCTCCGAAGGACGCACCTGCGGGTGCAGGCCGTTCTGGCTGAAGTCGTCGCGGTAGAAGGACACGTCCAGGGTACCCAGGGGCGAATCGCTGCCCAGGGCCTCCAGCAGGGCCTGGGCCACCCAGACGCCACCGGTACGGATACCGATGAAGCGTGGCTCGCTGATGGCGCGCTGGGCCAGGTGGGCGTTGAGATCAGCGGCCATCTGGCTGATCAGGGCGGCGGGATTGGGCAGGCTCATGGTGGCTCCTTCGTGGGCTCGCGCCTGCTGCCGGGCAGCTGGGCGCGGGAACTTACGGCTGGTGTTGGGCCAGGAGGCGCGCAGCCCCGGGGCCGCGCATCTTCAGGATGTGGTCTCAGGTGTTCAACAGGCCGGCGTTTTCATCGAGCCAGCCTTGCAGCAGCAGGGCGGCGGCGATGGCGTCCACCGGGTTGTCGCGGTAACTGCCTTTCTGGCCGCCCCGGGCCAGGCGTTCACCCTTGGCCTCGAAGGTGGTCAGGCGTTCGTCGTGGGTATAGAAGGGCACATTGAAGCGGCCGTTCAGGCGCCGGGCGAACTTTTCGGCGCGCACGCACATGTCGCTGGGGCTGCCGTCCATGTTCAGGGGCAGGCCCACCACCACGGCGTCGGGCTTCCATTCCTTGATCAGGGCTTCCACCTGGTTCCAGTCGGGCACCCCGTTCTGCGCCTTGAGGGTGCACAGCTCCCGGGCCTGGCCGGTGATGGCCTGGCCCACGGCAACGCCGATCTGCTTGGTGCCGTAGTCGAAGCCGAGGATCAGTCGCAGGGCCATCAGGCGTGGCCCGCCTGGCTGGTGAGCAGGCTGAGGTTGACCCCCAGGTGCCGGGCGGCGGCTTCCAGGCGCAGTTCGCTGCTGGTGTTGAACAGGATGTCGGCGTCGAAGGGGCAGGTCAGCCAGGCGTTGTCCGCCAGTTCGGCTTCCAGCTGCCCGGCTTCCCAGCCGGCATAGCCCAGGGCGATCAGGCTCTTGGCCGGGCCCACGCCATCGGCGATGGCGAACAGCACGTCCTGGGACGTGGACAGGGACAGCCCCTCGAGTTCCACCGTGGCCTGGTAGACCGGGCCGTTGGGGTGCAGGACGAAGCCGCGATCGGTCTGCACCGGGCCACCGCTGAAAATGGGCACGTGCTGGCACAGCAGGGACGGCTCTTGGTCAGGGCGCAATTGTTCGAGGATATCGGCCAGGTTCAGGTCCTGGGGGCGGTTGACCACCAGGCCCATGGCGCCACTGGCGTTGTGCTCGACGATGTAGGTCAAGGTCTGCGCAAAGTTCGGGTCGGCCATATGGGGCATGGCGATCAGGAAATGATGCTTGAGATAGCTTGGGCTGACATTTTTCATGAGCGCTAGTGTGGCGGTGGCGGGCCCGGCTGACAAGCTGGCGATGTGCGGCCATGGCGCTGTTGCGCGGCCGATTGCCGGCCGATCAGTTGCTGGAAAGCTTGTCGCCCCGGGCGAAGCGCCAGGTGCGGATGATTTCCAGGCGGTCGATGTCCGACAGGTCGCCGGTAAAGGGGGCGAACGGCGCCGCCAGGCGCACGATGCGCTGGGCCGCCTGGTCCAGCAGTGGTTGCCCGGAGGACTCCAGCACCAGCACTTCATACAGCGAGCCGTCACGGTTGATCGAGACCATCAGCCGCAAGTTGCCGTAGATCTGCTTGCGCCGGGCTTCCTCGGGGTAGTTGAGGTTGCCGATGCGCTCGACCTTCTTGCGCCATTCGTCCTTATACCAGGCGCCCTTGTCGCGCATGGTAGAGGCGGCGCTGAGGCGGTGGATGCGCGGGCGTTTGGCATACAACTGCTGTTCGTTGGCCAGCTCGGCTTCCAGGCTGGAAATCTCGCTGGACAGTTGCGAGCTGTCGAACGTCGGAGTGGGGGCCTTGGGCGTCGGGTCTTTCTTGACCTCTTCACGCTGGGTGACGGTCTTTTTCGGCTTGGGTGCGGTGGTGGCCACGGCGGCCTTGGGCGCGGTGTCCTTGACCTCGGGCTTGACCGAGGGCGGCGGCGTGACCTTCTTCACCGAGTTGTCCTGGAACGGTGCGACTTCGGTGGTTTTCGGAATGGCCTTCTTGTCCAGGGTGCCGCTGCCCTGCTGGTTGTCCTGGGCGAGGAAGTCGGCCTTCTTCGGCTTGGTCTCGCTCTTGAAGGTGGCCAGGGTGATTTCCAGGGTCTTGCTGATGGCCTTGGGCTCGGCGAAGGAAAAGCCCAGGCCGAGGATCAGTGCCAGGTGCAGGAGCGCCGCCAGGAACAGGGTAAAACCCAGGCGATCGGCCGCACGCACGCCGCTATGGGCAAGCTCGGGGGGCAGATCGGACGGGAGGCTCATCGGCAGTTCGACATCACAGGAGGCATCACACAACCAACATCACGGTTTCACAGGCGGCGCATGATAACGCAATGTTGGTTTGTGCTTGGTTGTTCTACATCACTTGGCCTTGAGCTTCTGATCGATGGCATCCATCAGCATCGCGCCGATGTTGATGCCGAAGGCGTTGTCGATTTCACGGATGCAGGTGGGGCTGGTGACGTTGATTTCCGTCAGGTGTTCGCCGATCACGTCGAGGCCGACGAACAGCAGGCCCTTGGCCCGCAGGGTCGGGCCGACCTGGGCGGCGATCCAGCGGTCCTTGTCGCTCAGCGGGCGGGCTTCGCCACGACCGCCGGCCGCCAGGTTGCCGCGGGTTTCACCGGCGGCGGGGATGCGCGCCAGGCAGTAATCCACCGGTTCGCCGTCGATCATCAGGATGCGCTTGTCACCGTCCTTGATCGCCGGCAGGTAGGCCTGGGCCATGATCTGCTGGCTGCCGAGCACGGTCAGGGTTTCCAGGATCACCGACAGGTTCGGATCACCCGCGCGGTGGCGGAAGATCGAGGTGCCGCCCATGCCATCCAGGGGCTTGAGGATCACATCGCCATGCTGGGCCGCGAACTCGCGCAGCACGTCGGCGCGGCGGCTGACCACGGTGGGCGGGGTGCACTGGGGGAACAGCGTGGCAAACAGCTTTTCGTTGCAGTCACGCAGGCTCTGGGGCTTGTTGACCACCAGTACGCCAGCGCTTTCGGCCTGTTCCAGCAGGTAGGTGGAGTAGACGAACTCCATGTCGAAGGGCGGGTCCTTGCGCATCAGGATCACGTCCAGATCGCTCAGCGGGCAGTCGATCTCGGCGTCCAGCTCGAACCACTTCTGCGGGTTGGCGAACACTTGCAGCGGGCGCATGCGGGCCCGGGCCACGCCGGCGCCCTGGTACAGGTCGCGCTGTTCCATATAGAAGAGGGTCCAGCCGCGCTCCTGGGCGGCCAGCAGCATGGCCAGCGAGCTGTCCTTCTTGTAGGAGATGCTGGCGATAGGGTCCATGACAATCCCGACGCGAACGCTCATGGGTGGATTCCTTTAAGAAAATGAGTGGGAGCGAGGCAAAAAAAGTGGCGTCAGAGTGGCGCTGACAGGGGCCTGGGTCAAGGAAAAACCACTGCCTGGCGTGGTCCATAGATTGCAGGGGGGAGAGTGTGCTAAAAAGGCTCGCAGGCCGGGCCCAAGCCTTGAAGTTCAAGGGTTTCACCCATTGCCCGGCGGTACCGGACCAAATCATTCGCTGGGGCGATGGCAGAGCAGATATGGAACAGCATTCCAACGCCTTGAAGGTGATGGTGATCGACGATTCGAAGACGATTCGCCGCACGGCCGAAATGCTGCTGAAGAACGTCGGTTGCGAGGTCATCACCGCAGTGGACGGCTTCGAAGCCCTGTCGAAGATCGTCGACCATCACCCCGGCATCATCTTCGTCGACATCATGATGCCGCGGCTCGACGGCTATCAGACCTGTGCGCTGGTGAAGAACAACAGCGCGTTCAAGTCCATCCCGGTGATCATGCTGTCTTCCAAGGATGGCCTGTTCGACAAGGCCAAGGGGCGCATCGTCGGCTCCGACCAGTTTTTGACCAAACCCTTCAGCAAGGAAGAACTGCTGAGCGCGATCAAGGCCCATGTCCCGGACTTTGTCGCGCTTGCGCCACAGTAGACACGCACAGCGACGCCCGGCCAGCAGGCCGCGCGCCTATACCGTATGGGGAAGACCATGGCTCGTATTCTGATCGTCGATGACTCGCCGACTGAAATGTACAAACTCACCGGCATGCTGGAAAAGCACGGCCATGAAGTGCTCAAGGCCGAGAACGGTGCCGACGGCGTGGCCCTGGCCCGGGAAGAAAAGCCCGACGCGGTGCTGATGGACATCGTCATGCCCGGCCTCAACGGTTTCCAGGCGACCCGCCAGTTGACCAAGGATGCCGAGACCAGCCATATCCCGGTGATCATCATCACCACCAAGGATCAGGAAACCGACAAGGTCTGGGGCACCCGCCAGGGCGCCAAGGACTACCTGACCAAACCGGTGGACGAAGAGACCCTGATCAAGACCCTGAACAACGTCCTGGCCGGCTGACAGCCGCGCCATGAGCCAATCCCAGACCGCCTTCGAGCTGCTGCTGGAGATCGACCAGCGCTGCCGCTTGCTGGCCGCCGACCTGCCGTCCCAGGAAACCCGCCAGCACAGCTGGAGCGGCATCGGCTTTCGCCTGGGCGAGCATTGGTACGTGGCCGCCATGGGCGAGATCAGCGAAGTCCTGCACGAGCCGCGCTACACCCTGCTGCCCGGGGTCAAGCCCTGGGTCAAGGGCGTCGCCAACCTGCGCGGGCGGCTGCTGCCGATCATGGACCTGTGCGGTTTCTTCGGCCATGAGCTGTCGCCCCTGCGCAAGCAGCGACGGGTACTGGTGGTGGAGTACAAGGAGCTGTTCGCCGGCCTGCTGGTGGACGAGGTGGCCGGGCTGCAGCACTTTGCCCAGGACAGCCTGGAGCCCGGCATCACCGACTTTGCCGACGCCGCGGTCAACCCCTACCTGCAGGGCCAGTTCCGCCGCGATCAGGTCTGGCAGGTCTTCAGCCCCTTCGCCCTGGCCCGTTCGCCGGGGTTCCTGGAGGTGGCAGCGTGAAGGGCGCCCCGGCGCCTGGGCAACCCGTTGGCCGTGCCACGGGAAGCGCGTGTTTCCCTGGATCAACCCATGCTGCCCCGGCGTTGCGCGCGCCCCGGGCACTCGAATGCGGGACCGCCCGCTCGCCACAGGCCTGATCGATGACCAAAGCCAAAACCGGCAAGCCCCTGGAAGGCTCCCGCAGTCGCTCGCAGATCATCGTGCTGTTCATCGCACTGATCGTGTTCATCATGCTGTTGTTCGCCAACTTCGCTTACCTCAATACCCAGGCCACCTACGACAAACAGTACATCGGCCATGCCGGCGAGCTGCGGGTGCTGTCCCAGCGCATTGCCAAGAACGCCACCGAAGCGGCGGCGGGCAAGGCTGCGGCGTTCAAGCTGCTGGGGGATGCGCGCAACGATTTCGCCCGGCGCTGGGGCTACCTGAAAAAGGGTGACCCGGACACCGGGCTGCCCGGGGCCCCGGTGGCCTTGCGCCAGGAAATGCGCGCGGTGCAGCTGGACTGGGAAAAACTGCTGAAAAACACCGACGCGATTCTCGCCAGCGAGCAGACCGTGCTGTCCCTGCACCAGGTGGCGGCAACCCTGGCGGAAACCGTGCCGCAATTGCAGGTGGAGTATGAAAAGGTCGTCGAGATCCTGCTCCAGCGTGGCGCCCCGGCGGCCCAGGTGGCCATGGCCCAGCGCCAGTCGCTGCTGGCCGAGCGGATTCTCGGCGCGGTCAACACGGTGCTGGCCGGCGACGAAAACGCGGTCCAGGCCGCCGATGCCTTCGGTCGCGATGCCGCGCGCTTCGGCCAGGTGCTCAACGGCATGTTGCAGGGCAACCCGGGGCTGAAGATCAGCCAGGTGGAAGACCCGGATGCCCGGGGGCGGCTGGCGGAGATTTCCGAGTTGTTCGAGTTCGTCTCCGGCTCCGTGGACGAGATCCTCGAAACCTCCCCCGAGCTGTTCCAGGTCCGCGAGTCGGCGAGCAACATCTTCAGCCTGTCCCAGACCCTGCTGGACGAAGCTTCGCTGCTGGCCAGCGGCTTCGAGAACCTGGCCGGCAGCCGCAAGCTGGACACCATCGGCGGCTACGTCCTGGGCCTGCTGGCCCTGGCTTCGATCATCCTCATTGGCCTGGTGATGGTGCGCGAGACCAACCGCCAGTTGCGCGAGACCGCAGAGAAGAACGAGCGCAACCAGAACGCAATCATGCGTTTGCTGGACGAGATCGAGGACCTGGCCGACGGCGACCTCACGGTCACCGCCTCGGTGACCGAGGACTTCACCGGCACCATTGCCGACTCCATCAATTATTCCGTCGACCAGCTGCGTGACCTGGTGGCCACCATCAACCTCACCGCCGGCCAGGTGGCCGGCGCAGTGCAGGAAACCCAGGCCACCGCCATGCAGCTGGCCGAAGCCTCGGAGCATCAGGCCCAGCAGATTTCCGAAGCCTCCACGGCGATCAACGAAATGGCCCAGTCCATCGACCAGGTATCGGCCAACGCCGCGGAATCCTCGGCGGTGGCCGAGCGCTCGGTGGAAATCGCCAACAAGGGCAACGAGGTGGTGCACAACACCATTCACGGCATGGACAACATCCGTGAGCAGATCCAGGACACCGCCAAGCGGATCAAGCGTCTGGGCGAGTCTTCCCAGGAGATCGGCGATATCGTCAGCCTGATCGACGACATTGCCGACCAGACCAACATCCTCGCCCTCAACGCGGCGATCCAGGCCTCCATGGCCGGTGACGCCGGGCGCGGCTTTGCCGTGGTGGCCGACGAGGTGCAGCGGCTGGCGGAGCGTTCCTCGGCGGCCACGCGGCAGATCGAGACCCTGGTGCGGGCGATCCAGACCGACACCAACGAGGCGGTGATCTCCATGGAGCAGACCACCACCGAAGTGGTGCGCGGCGCGCGCCTGGCCCAGGACGCCGGGGTGGCCCTGGAAGAGATCGAAGGGGTGTCCAAGACCCTGGCGGCGCTGATCCAGAGCATCTCCAACGCGGCCCAGCAGCAGACCTCTTCGGCCGGGCAGATTTCCCTGACCATGAACGTGATCCAGCAGATCACCTCGCAGACTTCGTCCGGTTCCACCGCCACCGCCGAGAGCATCGGCAACCTGGCGAAGATGGCCAGCCAGCTGCGCCGCTCGGTGTCCGGCTTCACCCTGCCGGCCACCCGGGGCCCGGCCCCGAATGACAACCGCTGACACAAGGCTTTGACTGGAGTGGTTATGGTTGATCGGCACGACTATGTAGCCCTGGAGTGGGTCAAGGGCGAAATTGCCGAGACCCTGAAGCAGGCGCATCAGGCGCTGGAGCATCTGGCGGACGATCCCCAGGCCCTGGAGGCCATCGACCAGTGCCTGGAAGGCATTCACCTGGTCCATGGCAGCCTGCAGATGGTGGAGTTCTACGGCGCCGCGCTGCTGGCTGAAGAAATGGAAAAGCTCGCCCTGGCCCTGCAGCAGGGGCGCGTGGCCCAGCGCGACGAAGCCCTGCGCCTGCTGCGCCAGGCCATCGGCCAGTTGCCCCAGTACCTGGACCGGGTGCAGAGCGCGCGGCGCGACCTGCCGCTGGTGGTGCTGCCGCTGCTCAACGACCTGCGCAGTGCCCGGGGCGAGAGCCTGCTCTCGGAAACCAGCTTGTTCAGCCCGCAACTGCCCAGCCTGCCGCCCCTGAGCGACAAGGCCCTGGCGGCTTTGGAACCCCTGGAATTGCCCAACCAGTTGCGCAAGCTGCGACACATGTTGCAGACCGCCCTGGTGGATCTGCTGCGCGAGCAGGATGACGAGCAGAGCCTGGGCTACATGGCCAAGGTCTTCGAACGCCTGGAAGCCTTGTGCCAGGACGCCCCGCTGGCGCCCTTGTGGCATATCGCCTCGGCCCTGGTGGAAGGCATGCGCCACGACGAGATCGCCAACAGCCCGGCGGTGCGCAGCCTGCTCAAGGATGCCGACAAGGAGCTCAAGCGTCTGCTGGAACAGGGCATGGCCGGGATCAACCGGCCGGCCCCCGATGAATTGCTCAAGAGCCTGCTGTTCTATATCGCCAAGGCGCGCCATCCCACCCCATTGATGCTGACCATGAAAGAACGTTACGGACTGGATGACGCCTTGCCCGACAGCGCAGTGGTGGACGAGGAGCGGGCCCGCCTGGCCGGCCCCGACCGGGATGCCATGCGTTCGGTGCTGACTGCGGTGTGCGATGGCTTGGTGCGGGTCAAGGAACGCCTCGACCTGTTCGTGCGCAGCGACCGCCAGCACACCGACGACCTCGAAGGGCTGCTGTCGCCCCTGCGGCAGATCGCCGACACCCTGGCGGTGCTGGGCTTCGGCCAGCCGCGCAAGGTCATCATCGATCAGTTGGCGGTGGTCCAGAGCCTGGCCCAGGGCCAGCGCGCGCCGGACGACGCGGTGCTGATGGATGTGGCGGGGGCCCTGTTGTACGTGGAAGCGACCCTGGCCGGCATGGCCGGCACCGTGGAGCCCGAAAGCCGTGAGGAAAGCCGCCTGCCCACCACCGACCTGACCCAGATCCACCAGTTGGTGATACAGGAGGCGCGGGTTTGCCTGCACCAGGCCAAGGACCTGATCGCCGAGTGCATCGAGGCCGACTGGGACGCCGAACACCTGCAGGCGCTGCCCGAGCTGCTGACCCAGGTGCGCGGCGCCCTGGCGATGATCCCGCTGCCCCGCGCGGCGGGGCTGATGCAGGCCTGCCAGCAGTTTGTCGTCGAACACCTGCTGGCGGCCCGTTCCCGGCCCGATTGGCAGCAACTGGACCACCTGGCGGATGTGCTCACCAGCCTGGAGTACTACCTGGAACGCCTGAGCGAGGACCACGAGGCGCCGGGGGAGAAGATCCTCGATGTGGCCCAGCAGGGCCTGCTCGCCCTGGGCTATGTGCCGGTGGAGCAGGTGCCGTTGCTCGATCAGCCCCTGAGCCCCAGCGAAGCCCTGGTGATGCAGGACCTGCAAGAGCTGGACGATCCCCGGGTGGCGCAGTCCCTGGCGGATGTCCTGGCGGTGCCGGTCTCGGCCCTCAACCCGCCGGCCCTGATCACCCCGGGCAGCCTGTTGCCGCCGCCAGGGGACGAGGAGCCGGTGGACGATGAACTGCGGGAAGTCTTCCTCGAAGAAACCGAGGAAGTGCTGGAGATGCTGCGCGAGTACCTGCCGCGCTGGGCCGCGGACCCCCATGGCACATCTGCCCTGAGCGAACTGCGCCGGGCCTTCCACACCCTCAAGGGCAGCGGGCGCATGGTGCGCGCGCTGGTGCTGGGGGAGCTGGCCTGGGCGGTGGAAAACCTCCTCAACCGGGTGCTGGAGCACAGCGTGGAGCCCGGTGTCGAAGCCCGGCAACTGGTGGCCGACACCCTGCAACTGTTGCCGGAGCTGATCGCCGAGTTCGCCCAGCAGGCCCAGCGCCAGCGCGACGATGTCGACCGCCTGGCCGCCCGGGCCCATGCCCTGGCCAATGGCGCGCAAGGCTCGGCGCCAGTGCCGGCCGAGGCCTTGGACCCGCAGTTGCTGGAGATCTTCCGCACCGAGGCCCAGACCCACCTGGACAGCATCAACCGCTTTCTCGAGCAGGCCGCCGAACACGTACCGCTGCAGGCCAGCGACGAACTGCAACGGGCCCTGCACACCCTCAAGGGCAGCGCCTCCATGGCCGGAGTGCTGCCGATTGCCGAGCTGGCCGGCCCTCTGGACCAATTGGCCCGGGAATACCGGGCGCACTTGATCCCCCTGGACCTGGACGAGGTGGAGCTGCTGCTGGAAGCCGAAGGCCTGCTGCGCCGGGGCCTGCGGCAGCTGGACAGCGACCCGCTGGCGCCTATCGATGGCGCCCGCTCCCTGGTGGGGCGCGCCCTGGCCCTGCTGGGGGAGCGCCTGGAAACCCTGCTCAGCGCCCCGGACAGCGCGCCCCGGGCCAAGCGCGACCCGCAGTTGATCAACAACTTCCTGGCCCAGGGCATGGACATCCTGCTGGATGCCGAAAGCCTGCTGCGCCGTTGGCAGCAGCACCCGGGCGAGCGTCAGGAACTCAGCGCCCTGCTGGATGAGTTGACCACCCTGGGCGAGGGCGCGCACCTGGCCGACCTGTACCCGGTGGACGAGCTGTGCGAAGCCTTGCTCGATCTCTATGGCGCGGTGGAAGAGAGCAGCCTGGCCGTCAGCGAGCGATTCTTCCACGAAGCCGAAAGCGCCCATGATGCCTTGATCAACATGCTCGACGAGCTGGCCGCTGGCCAGGAAGTCAGCCCGCGCCCGGAACGGGTGCAGGCCTTGCGCGAGCTGCTGGATGAAGGTCTGGACCCTTCTGCCACGGGCCTGATCAAGAGCGATGGCAGCCGCGCCCTGAGCATCAGCGAACTGGGCGCGGCCACGGCCCGCCTGGAGCAGGCTGAAGCCCCGATGCAGGCGGACGACGAAATTGTCGAGATCTTCCTCGAAGAGGCGGTGGATATCCTCGAAAGCGCCGACCAGGCCCTGCAGCGCTGGCTGGCCGACCCGGACAATGGCGCGCCGCTGTCTTCCCTGCAGCGAGACCTGCACACCCTCAAGGGCGGCGCACGGATGGCCGAAGTGGCACCGGTGGCGGAACTGGCCCAGGAGCTGGAGTCGCTGTACGAGGGGCTGGTGGACCGGCGCTACAGCCACAGCCAGCACCTGGGCCTGCTGTTGCGCAGCAGCCACGAGCAACTGGCACTGCTGCTGGAACAGTTGCAGGGGCAGCATCCCCTGGACGAATCCCGGGCGCAGATCGAGGCCGTGCGGTCGTACCGGCAGCAGGCCGCCAGCACCGGCGAAGTGGCCCAGGGCACGGTCGAGGCAGACCGCGCGGCCCAGGACCCGGAGCTGCTGGAAATCTTCCTCGAAGAAGGTTTCGACATCATCGACAGCTCTGCCGCGGCCCTGGCCCGCTGGCAGGCCGAGCCCCAGGGTCGCCAGGAAGTGGAAACCCTGCTGCGCGACCTGCACACCCTCAAGGGCGGTGCGCGCATGGTGGAAATCGCCCCCATCGGCGATCTGGCCCATGAACTGGAATTTCTCTTCGAAGGCCTGTCCGCCGGCCTGCTGCAACCCAGCCCGGTGCTGTTCACCCTGTTGCAGAAGAGCCACGACCGCCTGGCCCAGATGCTCGATGCGGCCCGTGCCGGCCAGCCCATCGAGCCGGCCCAGAAGCTCATCGATGCGATCCACGACCTGAGCCATCCGCGGGTAGCGACCGGCGTTGCCGCAGAAGCTGCACTGCCCAGCACCAAGCCCGAGCCCGCTGCGCCCGCGGCGGAAGTGGCAGTGGTGGGGGACATGGTCAAGGTCTCGGCAGAGCTGCTGGACGACCTGGTGAACCTGGCCGGGGAAACCTCGATCTTCCGTGGCCGTATCGAACAGCAGGTCAACGATGCGCGCACGGCATTGGGCGAGATGGAAACCACCATCGAGCGCATGCGCGACCAGTTGCGCCGCCTGGACACCGAAACCCAGGGGCGGATTCTCAGCCGCCAGCAGGTGGAGGCCGAGCGCCTGGGCTACGAAGAGTTCGACCCCCTGGAAATGGACCGCCACTCGCAGTTGCAGCAGCTGTCCCGGGCCCTGTTCGAATCGGCTTCGGACCTGCTGGACCTCAAGGAAACCCTGGACCGGCGCAACCACGACGCCGAGAACCTGTTGCAGCAGCAGGGCCGGATCAACACCGAATTGCAGGAAGGCCTGATGCGCACGCGCATGGTGCCGTTCGAGCGCATGGTGCCCAGGCTCAAGCGTATCGTCCGCCAGGTGGCCGAAGAGCTGGGCAAGGACGTGGAGTTCGTGGTCGGCAACGCCGAAGGGGAAATGGACCGCAACGTCCTCGAACGCATGGTCGCGCCCCTGGAACACATGCTGCGCAACGCCGTGGACCACGGCCTGGAATCGGCCGAGGCGCGCCTTGCGGCGGGCAAGCCGGCACAGGGGCGGATCAGCCTGGACCTGTCCCGCGAGGGCGGCGACATGATTTTCGACATGCGCGACGACGGCGCCGGGGTGCCCCTGGAAGCCGTGCGCAAAAAAGCCATCAAGCGCGGCCTGCTGGACCCCGAGGCGCAGCTCAGCGACCGCGAAGTGCTGCAATTCATCATGCAGCCGGGGTTTTCCACCGCCGAGAAGATCACTCAGATTTCCGGGCGCGGGGTGGGCATGGACGTGGTCCATGAAGAGGTGCGCCAGTTAGGCGGCAGCATGAGCATCGACTCGGTTGCCGGCCAGGGCGTGCATTTTCGCATTCGCCTGCCGTTCACCGTGTCGGTCAACCGCGCGCTGATGGTGCAGTGCGCCGACGAGCAGTACGCGATTCCGCTGAATACCGTGGAGGGCATTGTCCGGGTGCTGCCCGCAGAGCTGGACGGCTACTACCAGCTCGACCCACCGCGCTATGAGTACGCCGGCCAGTCTTATCAGCTGTGCTACCTGGGGGAGCTGCTGCACACCGTGCCCCGGCCGAAGCTGCTGGGCCAGGTGCAGCCGCTGCCGGTGCTGCTGGTGCACTGCAACGAGCAGCGCATCGCGGTGCAGGTGGATGCCACCGCCGGCACCCGGGAAATCGTGGTCAAGAGCCTGGGGCCGCAGTTCGCCGCGGTCCAGGGGCTGTCCGGGGCGACGATTCTCGGCGATGGTCGGGTGGTGCTGATTCTCGATTTGCTGGCGCATATCCGCGCCTTGCAGGCCCAGGCACCGCTGCCGCGCCTGGCGGGCGACGAGCCGGCCAGCGAGGTGCAACCGCCGCGGCCGATGCTGGTGCTGGTGGTGGACGACTCGGTCACGGTGCGCAAGGTCACCAGCCGCCTGCTGGAGCGCCACGGCATGAATGTGCTCACCGCCAAGGATGGGGTCGACGCCATGGCGCTGCTGGCCGAGCACACCCCGGACCTGATGCTGCTGGACATCGAAATGCCGCGCATGGATGGCTTCGAGGTAGCGATCCAGGTACGCAACGACCCGCGCCTGCAACACCTGCCGATCATCATGATCACCTCCCGCACCGGCCAGAAACACCGCGACCGGGCCATGGCCATCGGCGTCAACGACTACCTCGGCAAGCCCTATCAAGAGTCGGTGCTGCTGGAAAGCATCGCCCTGTGGAGCAAGACCCATGCTTGATCACCGCGCCAGCACTCTCACCGGGCTGCTGCTGCCCCTGGCCGACCGTACCCTGATCCTGCCCAACGTGGCCGTGGCCGAGCTGATCGACTATCAGCAGGGCACCTTCGACCTGGATTCACCGCCCTGGTACCTGGGCCGGGTGCTGTGGCGCGAGCGGCGGATTCCGCTGATCAGCTTCGAGTCGGCCTGCGGTGGCAGGACCGTGATTGGCGAGCGGGCGCGGATCGTCGTGCTCAATGCCCTGGGCGGGCGCCCGGAGTTGAAGTTCATGGCCCTGCTGGTGCAGGGCATTCCCCGCTCCTGCAAGCTCGACAGCCAGTTGAGCTATGTCGACGTGCCCCTGGCTGCGCTGGAAAAGGCCGCGGTGCAGGTGGCCGAGCAGGTGGCCAAGGTGCCGGACCTGCTGGCCCTGGAAGAGCTGCTGGTGACGGGGCTCTAGGCCTCTTGGCCGGCAAGCCGGCCGCTACATAACACCGCCGGTAGGAGCTGGCTTGCCAGCGAAGGCAGCCCCTCAGCCAATGCGCAACCTGTCCCGCACCTCCATCAGCGCATAGCCCAGCAGATTCAGGCCGCGCCACTGCTCCGGCTGGCTGGCCCTGGCATCCTCGGCGGCCAGGCCGATGCCCCAGATCCGGTCCACCGGGCTGGCTTCCACCAGTACCTGGTCGCCTGTGGACAGCAGGTATTCACCCAGCGCCTGATGTTGGCTGAACTTGGCCAGGTTGCCCTGCACCACGATATCCAGGCGTGCTTCGGTCCAGCGGGCGTCATCGAAGCCGCGCACCTCGCGACCCAGTTGCTTCACGTCGGCGGGCGTCACGGCCTTGAGGATCCGCCCGTGGGTTTCCTGGTCGCCGAACAGCAGGGCCTTGCCGGCCATCATGAAATGCTCGGCGCTGGGGTATCGAATGCCATCGAGTTCCAGACCTGCGTCGAACCACTGGCTGAAACAGCTCTGGGAGATGCGTCCGTCCCGGGTGGGCTGGTGCCCCCAGAACATCAGGTAGTCGGGCTTCAGGCCATGCTTGAGCTGCTCCAGCAGCGCCTGGTTCGAGCGAATCGGTGTGTCCATGCTGACTCTCATCTTGGTCTGCCCAGGCCGCTCATGGGCCGGTACGGCGGGCATTGTGTACCGAGAGAGCATGAGAGTGCCATTTCTCCGCAAATCATTACGCTGAGCGTAACGATCCAACGCCGTGCTTGATTGATGCTCCCCGTTTTCACTCCTAAGGTGACTGCCACGACAGCGAACCCGTGGAGTGAGCATGACAACAATAATTTCCCCCGACGCGCGCTGGTCGCGGCGGCGCAGCGAAAAGCAGCGGCGCCTCGAGCAGGTGCGGGCCATCGCCGATGGCGTGGTGTTGCCGACCGACAAGATCGTCGCGGCCCTGGAAGCGCTGATCCTGCCCGGCGACCGGGTGGTGCTGGAAGGCAACAACCAGAAACAGGCGGACTTTCTCTCCCGCTCCCTGGCCAAGGCCGACCCGGCCAGGCTGCATGACCTGCACATGATCATGCCCAGCGTCGGCCGTTCCGAGCACCTGGACCTGTTCGAGCGCGGCATCGCCCGCAAGCTGGACTTTTCCTTTGCCGGCACCCAGAGCCTGCGCATCAGCCAGTTGCTGGAAGACGGGCTGCTGGAAATCGGCGCCATCCATACCTACATCGAACTCTATGCGCGGCTGGTGGTGGACCTGATCCCCAATGTGGTGCTCTCTGCCGGGTTCATGGCCGACCGCGCCGGCAACATCTACACCGGCCCCAGTACCGAGGACACGCCCGCGCTGATCGAGCCGGCGGCCTTCAGCGACGGCATTGTCATCGTCCAGGTCAACCAGTTGGTGGACGATGTCAGCGAGCTGCCCCGGGTCGACATTCCCGCGTCCTGGGTGGATTTCGTGGTGGTGGCCGACAAGCCGTTCTATATCGAGCCGCTGTTCACCCGCGACCCGCGCCATATCAAGCCGGTGCACGTGCTGATGGCGATGATGGCGATTCGCGGCATCTACGAAAAACACAACGTGCAGTCGCTGAACCATGGCATCGGTTTCAACACCGCGGCCATCGAGCTGATCCTGCCCACCTACGGCCAATCCCTGGGGCTCAAGGGCAAGATCTGCCGCAACTGGACCCTCAATCCTCACCCAACCCTGATTCCGGCCATTGAAAGTGGCTGGGTGGACAGCGTGCATTGCTTCGGCACCGAACTGGGCATGGAAAACTACATCGCCGCGCGTCCGGACGTGTTCTTCACCGGTCGCGACGGTTCCCTGCGTTCCAACCGGATGTTCTGCCAGCTGGCCGGGCAGTACGCGGTGGACCTGTTTATCGGCGCCACCTTGCAGGTGGATGGCGACGGCCATTCCTCCACCGTGACCCGTGGCCGCCTGGCCGGTTTCGGCGGGGCGCCGAACATGGGTCACGACCCCCGCGGGCGCCGCCACGGCACCCCGGCCTGGCTCGATATGCGCCAGGATCAGAGCGATGCACCTCAGGCCATGCTCGAACGCGGCAAGAAGCTGGTGGTGCAGATGGTGGAAACCTTCCAGGAAGGCGGCAAACCGACCTTCGTCGAAACCCTCGACGCGGTGGACGTGGCGCGCAAGAGCGGCATGCCCCTGGCGCCGATCATGATCTACGGCGACGACGTCACCCACCTGCTGACCGAGGAAGGCATCGCCTACCTGTACAAGGCCCGTTCCCTGGAAGAGCGCCAGGCGATGATCGCCGCCGTGGCCGGGGTTACCGCCATCGGCTTGCGCCACAACCCCAAGGACACCGCGCGCATGCGCCGTGAAGGCCTGATTGCCCTGCCGGAAGACCTGGGCATTCGCCGCACCGACGCCAGCCGCGAGCTGCTGGCGGCGAAAAGCGTGGCCGACCTGGTGGAGTGGTCCGGTGGCCTGTACAACCCGCCCGCCAAGTTCAGGAGCTGGTAATGCACGCATTCAACCTGCAATCACCCACCCCGAGCCTGACCGAGCGCCTGGCGGATCTGGCGGTGGACGCGCTGATCGACGAGGCCGACCTGTCGCCCAAGCCGGCCCTGGTGGACCGCCGTGGCAATGGCGCCCACACCGACCTGCACCTGGGCCTGATGCATGCCTCGGCGCTGTCGCTGTGGCCGGCCTTCAAGGAAATGGCCGACGCTGCCCTGCTGCTCGGGGAAGTGGGCCTGCCCCTGCGTGAAGCCCTGGGGCGCATTGGCCGAGAAGGCGAGCAGGCCATGCTCGCCACCACTGGTGGGGTGAATACCCATCGCGGGGCGATCTGGGCCCTGGGGCTGCTGGTGGCCGCCGCCGCGCTGGAACCTCAAGCCACGAGTGCCGGCAGTGTCGCGCTGCGGGCCGCGCGCCTGGCCTTGCTCGAAGACCGTTATGCACCACGCCCCTTGAGCCATGGCGCCCAGGTGGCGTTGCGCTACGGCGTACGCGGTGCCCGCGAAGAAGCCCAGCAAGGCTTTCCCGCGGTGCTGCAACTGGGGCTGCCGCAGCTCAAGCGCAGCCGCGCCCAGGGCCATGGCGAACAGAATGCCCGGCTCGATGCCTTGCTGGCGATCATGAGCCGGCTGGCGGACACCTGCGTGCTCTATCGCGCCGGTGAGCTGGGCCTGCAGGCCATGCAGCAGGGGGCCCGGGCGGTGCTCGATGCTGGTGGCAGCGCCACCCTGGCCGGGCGTCGTCGCCTGCATGAACTGGATCTGCAACTACTGACCTTGAATGCCTCGCCCGGCGGCGCTGCCGACTTGCTGGCGGCCAGCCTGCTGCTGGACCGGATCGAATCCGGCGATGCTGTTAACCAGGGAGCGAACTGATGGAAACCTTGTCCTTTGAATTCCCCGCCGGCCAGCCCGGCCGTGGCCGCGCCCTGGTGGGCTGTGTCGGCTCCGGCGACCTGGAAGTGCTGCTGGAGACGGGGCAGCCCGGCAAATTGAGCATCCAGGTACAGACCTCGGTAAACGGCAGCGCATCGCGCTGGCAGCACCTGTTCGAGCGCATGTTCGACGGCCAGACGCCGCCGGCGCTGTTGATCGACATCCATGATTTCGGTGCCACCCCCGGGGTGGTGCGCCTGCGCCTGGAACAGGGCTTCGAGGAGATCGGCCATGACTGACAGCGCACGCTTGTTGAACAAGCACAGCTTCGTCGAGCTGGGTGCTCGGCAGCGGGCCCGGGCACTCCTGGATGCCGGCAGCTTTCGTGAGTTGCTGGACCCGTTCCAGCGGGTCATGTCGCCCTGGCTGGAGCGCCAGGGCGTAGTGCCCCAGGCTGATGACGGGGTGGTGATCGCCAAGGGCAGCATCGCTGGTTCGCCGGTGGTGATTGCTGCCATCGAAGGCGCTTTCCAGGGCGGCAGCCTCGGTGAAGTGGGCGGGGCGAAGATTGCCGGCGCCCTGGAGCTGGCCGCCGAGGACAACCGCAACGGCATCCCGACCCGCGCCGTGATGCTGCTGGAAACCGGCGGCGTGCGCCTGCAGGAAGCCAACCTGGGGCTGGCGGCGATTGCCGACATTCATGCGGCGATTGTCGACCTGCGCCAGTACCAGCCGGTGGTCGGCGTGGTGGCCGGCAGCGTCGGCTGCTTTGGCGGCATGTCGATTGCCGCCGGTTTGTGCAGTTATCTGCTGGTCACCCAGGAAGCGCGCCTGGGGCTCAACGGCCCGCAGGTGATCGAGCAGGAAGCGGGCCTTGAGGAATACGACTCCCGGGACCGGCCTTTCATCTGGAGCCTGACCGGCGGCGAGCAGCGTTTCGCCAGTGGCCTGGTGGACCGCTACGTGGCTGACGATGTGGCACTGATCCAGGCCCAGGTCCGTGAGCTGCTGGCCCTGGGCTTGCCGTCGCGGCAACGCAGCCGCGAGGCCGAGCTGTACCTGCAACGTCTGTCCCGCTTGGACACTACGCCGCAAATCGATGCGGCGACGGTTCGCGACCTGTATCAAGGAGACCGCCCATGACTGCTAGTTCCCTGCGGGGCCTGAACTGGTTCGACGCCTTGAGTGGCGATGCGACCCCCGTGAGCGGCCTGCCACGTTCCTTGAAGGTTGCCGACGGCCAGTTGGACGGGCAGCCGGCGCGCTTCATTGCGGTAGTGCCTGACCCCGACAACCGTTTTCCCCGCGCACGCCAGGGCGAGGTCGGCCTGCTGGAAGGCTGGGGGCTGGCCAAGGCAGTGGATGAGGTGATCCGCGCCGATCAGGACCAGGAGCACAAGCGGGCGCTGATCGCCATTGTCGATGTGCCGAGCCAGGCCTATGGCCGGCGCGAAGAGGCGCTGGGCATTCATCAGGCCCTGGCGGGCGCCGCCGACAGCTATGCCCGGGCCCGCCTGGCCGGGCACCCGGTGATTGCCCTGCTGGTGGGCAAGGCCATGTCCGGGGCCTTTCTGGCCCATGGGTATCAGGCCAACCGCTTGATCGCCCTGCGTGACCCGGGGGTGATGGTGCACGCCATGGGCAAGGCCTCGGCGGCGCGGGTGACCCTGCGCAGCGTCGAGGAGCTGGAAGCCCTGGCCGCCAGCGTGCCGCCCATGGCCTATGACATCGACAGCTACGCGGGCCTGGGCCTGCTGTGGGAAACCCTGTCGGTGCGGCAGATTGAGCAGCCGACGGCGGAGGATCTGGCCCGGGTCAATCAATGCCTGTTGGCGGCGATTGCCGATGTGCGGGCCAAGGGCGTCGACCTCGGTAGCCGTCTGGGCGCGGTGAACCGGGCGGCGTCGAGCCGAGTCCGGCAGTTGCTGCGGGAGCAGTGGTGAGCGGGTGCGGCCCCTGGCTGCCCCACGACCTGCTGTGGGGCATGACCCCGGCACAGTTGCCGGGCGATGCGCCGGCCTGGGCCCATGCGGTGCTGGAGGCCGGGCAGCCGGTGGTGGTGCGCCGGGCCCTGACTGCACCGGGGCAGGTTGCGGTGGGTTTGCGCGGTGTTTCCCGGGAACAGCGCTATCCGGCGCTGCTGGATCTGCAAGCCGTGCAGCGCGGGGTGCGCCCCGAGCAGCTGTGTCATGTACCGCCCCAGGGCCCATGGCCGGCGTTGCAGGCGTTGCAGCACTTGCGCGATGAACTGGATGCCCAGGAGTGGATCTGGGGCGTGAGTGGCAGTGCCGGTTTCGAGCTGGCCAGCGGCGTGGCGGCCTTGCATCAGCACAGCGACCTGGACCTGATCCTGCGTACCCCGGAGCTTCTGCCACGGGCCCGGGCCCGTGAATTGCTGGCGCTGCTGGACGGCGCCGGTTGCCCGGTGGATATGCAATTGCAGGTGCCCGGCGGCGCCCTGGCCCTGCGCGAATGGGCCGGGCCGGCTGCCCGGGTTCTGCTCAAGAGCGCCAGTGGCGCGCGCCTGGTCAGCGACCCCTGGAACCCTCAGGAGCAGGCGGCATGAGCAGCCTGCTGGTGTTTCCGGGCCAGGGCGCGCAGCAGCCGGGGATGCTCCAGCGTCTGCCGCAAAGCCCGCAAGCGCGGGCCTGCCTGCAAGAGGCCAGCGATGTGCTGGGGCAGGACGTACTGACGCTGGATTCACCCCAAGCCCTGGCCAGCACCCGGGCGGTGCAGCTGTGCCTGCTGATCGCCGGCGTGGCGGCGGCGCGCACTCTGTTGCAGCCCGATACTCGGGTGAACTACGTGGCGGGCCTGTCCATCGGCGCCTATCCGGCGGCGGTGGTGGCCGGGGCCCTGGAGTTTGCCGACGCCTTGCGCCTGGTGAGCCTGCGGGGTGAGTTGATGCAGCAGGCTTATCCACAGGGCTATGGCATGACCGCATTGATCGGCCTGGAACTGGCGGCGGTGGAAGGGCTGCTGGCCCAGGTCCACAGCCCGCAGAGGCCGGTGTACCTGGCCAATATCAACGCCGACAACCAGGTGGTGATCGCCGGCAGCGATGCCGCGATGCATGCCGTGGCCGAGTTGGCCCGGGGTTGCGGGGTCGGCGTGGCCAAGCGCCTGGCGGTCAGCGTGCCGTCCCATTGCCCACTGCTGGAACAACCGGCCCAGGCCCTGGCTGCCGCCTTTGCCGAGGTACCCCTGCAACTGCCGAAGCTGGCCTACCTCAGTGGCAGCCGAGCGCGGCCCATGCGCTCCGTGGAAGCGTTGCGCGACGACCTGGCCTTCAACATGTGCCGCGTCGTCGACTGGCGCGGCACGGTGCAAAGCGCGTACGAGCGCGGGGTGCGCCTGCAGATCGAATTGCCTCCCGGCGCGGTACTGACCGGGCTGGCCCGCCGGGTGTTTGCCCAAGGGACGGTGATCGCCTTCGACGGCGCGCGCCTGGATACCCTGCAAGCCCTGTTGAGTGAGGAGGGAAGCCGCGACCGATAGAGCACCGACTCAGGCTGACGAAGCACAAGAACAACAACTTCGACGATGCACTTTGAGGACTACGACAATGATTATCTACGGTGTGGCCTTCCTGGCCTTTTGTACCCTGGTGGGTATTTTCATCGGTGAGCTGCTGGGCAAATTGATCGGCGTACCGGCCAATGTCGGCGGCGTCGGTATTGCCATGCTGCTGTTGATCGGCCTGGGCAGCTACCTGCACAAGCGCGGGTTGTTCGCCGGCAAGTCCGAGCAGGGTGTGGAGTTCTGGGGCGCGGTGTACATCCCCATCGTGGTGGCCATGGCCGCCCAGCAGAACGTCTATGGCGCGCTCAAGGGCGGGCCGATGGCGATTCTCGCCGGTACCCTGGCGGTAGTGATCGCCTTCGCCCTGGTACCGGTGCTGGTACGCATCGGCAACAAGGCGCCGGATGCGGCCGTTGCTCAGAAAACAGTGGGGTAAGGGCCATGTACGAATCGATGATGAAGGTCATTACCGGCTACGGGCTGATCAGCGGCTTCGCGGTGATCGGGATCACCATGTGGGTGTCCTACTGGATCTCCAACACCTTTACCAAGGGCCGCCTGCACGGCTCGGCCATCGCCATTCTTTTGGGGCTGGTGCTGTCTTACGTGGGCGGCGCCTTCACCGGCGGGCAGAAGGGCGTAGTAGATATTCCGCTGCTGTCGGGCATCGGCCTGCTGGGCGGGGCCATGCTGCGGGACTTCGCGATTGTCGCCACGGCCTTCGGGGTCAGTGTCGAGGAGCTCAAGCGCGCCGGATTCGTCGGCGTACTGGCGCTGTTCGTCGGGGTCGGCTCGTCCTTTGTGGCTGGAGTCGGCGTGGCCATGGCCTTTGGGTATACCGATGCGGTGAGCCTGACCACCATTGGCGCCGGGGCGGTGACCTACATCGTCGGTCCGGTGACCGGGGCGGCGATTGGCGCCAGTTCCGAAGTCATGGCGCTGTCGATTGCCGCGGGCTTGATCAAGGCGATCCTGGTGATGGTGATGACGCCGTTCGTGGCGCCGTTGATCGGCCTCAACAACCCGCGCAGCGCGGTGATCTTCGGCGGCCTGATGGGCACCTCCAGCGGTGTTGCCGGGGGGCTGGCGGCCACCGATCCGAAGTTGGTGCCCTACGGTTGCCTGACGGCGGCGTTCTACACCGCCCTGGGTTGCCTGCTGGGGCCGTCGTTGCTGTTCCTGCTGATGCGCGGCCTGCTGGGCGCGTAGGCACCGGCCTCTAGGTACTTTGCCGGTTGGCGTACATCCGGCATTCGGCCAGGAGCGCCAACAGGTTCGGGTCGCGCTCCTTGGCCTTGAGAAACACCACGCCGATATGCTGCTGCAGGCGGTAGCGCGCCTGCAGTGGTATCAGTTTCACGCGGTTCTCATACACCGCCGCGATCCTCCCCGGCAGCAACGCATAACCGACCCCGGAGCTGACCATGCTCAGCAGGGTGAAGATGTCGTTGACCTGCATCGCCACCTTGGGTTCGAACCCCGCCTGCTTGAACACTCGCACCCCGTCCTGATGGGTGGCAAAGCCCTGGGTCAGGGTGATGAAGGTGGCGTCGCGCACGTCGGCCAGGTCCACTTCGCTCTGCTGGGCAAAGGGCGAATCGGCGGGGGTGGCGAGAAAAATGTCATCGGAAAACAACGGCAGTTGCTCGCAGTCCGGGTCATGGGCGCTGTCGTCCAGGGAAATCAGGATGGCGTCCACTTCCATGTTCTTGAGCTTGTACAACAGGTCGATGTTGGAGCCCAGGATCAGGTCGATGTTCAGCTCGCTGCGGCGCAGCTTGAGGCCCATGATCAGCTGCGGCACGGTTTTCACCGTTAGCGAGTAAAGTGCGCCGAGCTTGAAGCGTTCTGCTGAAAAGCCCGCGGCTTCGCGGGTCAGGCGCACGCTCTCGACCACGTCCTGCACCAGCTTCTGTGCCCGTTCTTCCAGGACGAAGGCGCTTTCCAGGGGCGTCAGGTTGCGCCCTTCATGCTTGAACAGCGGGCAGCGCAGGGCATTTTCCAGGGAGTGGATGGCCCGGTGCACGCTGACATTGCTGGTCTGCAACTCGGCGGCAGCGCGTGCCAGGTTGCCGGTGCGCATGAAGGCCAGAAACACTTCGAGCTTTTTCAGGGTCAACTCTTCGTCGATGAGCATGGTCCGGACTCTGCTGAGGAGGGGCTGATGATGCCCGATCGGTCAGGACGTGGCCGCTGGTTTTTTCTCGGCCGCGCCCCAATAGACATATTGCGCTTTCAAGCTGCAGGCCTGAGCCTTGCGTGTTTTTTCAATGTTTCAAGGGTGAGCGACTGATGTATCACGGAGAAAGATTCAACGCCTGGACCCACCTGCTGGGGGCAATCGCGGCGTTTATCGGCGGCATCTGGCTGGTGGTGCTGGCCAGCCTGGATGGCAGCCCGTGGAAGATCGTCAGCGTGGCGATCTATTCCTTCACCTTGCTGGTGCTCTACAGCGTGTCCACGGTCTACCACAGCGTGCGCGGACGGGCGAAGAACATCATGCAGAAGGTTGATCATTTTTCGATCTACCTGCTGATTGCCGGCAGTTACACGCCGTTCTGTCTGGTGACCCTGCGCGGGCCCTGGGGCTGGACCCTGTTCGGCATCGTCTGGGGGCTGGCGCTGATCGGCATCCTCCAGGAGATCAAGCCGCGCTCCGAGGCGCGGATTCTCTCCATCGTGATCTACGCGGTGATGGGCTGGATCGTCCTGGTGGCGGTCAAGCCGCTGCTGGCGGCCCTGGGGCCAGCCGGCTTCGCCTGGCTGGCCACGGGCGGGGTGCTGTACACCGTGGGCATCATCTTCTTTGCCCTCGACAGCCGCCTGCGTCATGCCCACGGCATCTGGCACCTGTTCGTGATCGCCGGCAGCCTGCTGCATTTCGTCGCGATCCTGTTCTACGTCCTGTAGCGGCCGGCTGGCCGGCGCAGCGGGTCCTCTGGATTAGCACCGTGCTGGCGGACGCCTTCGCTGGCAAGCCAGCTCCTACGGGGCGGGGTGTTGTGGATTGGTGTAGGAGCCGGCTTGCCGGCGAAGAGGCCCTCTGGATTAGCACCGGGCTGGCGGACGCTTTCGCTGGCAAGCCAGCTCCTGCGGGGCGGGGTGTTGTGGATTGGTGCAGGAGCCGGCTTGCCGGCGAAGAGGCCCTCTGGATTAGCACCGGGCTGGCGGATGCTTTCGCTGGCAAGCCAGCTCCTACAAGGGGCGGTCGAGCTGGGCCTGGGCCTGGCGGGCGAAGATTTCCAGCAGGCTGGCCAGGGTGTGGGGCGGCGGTTCTGCGGCGCGGGTCACGGCGTACAGGGTGATCGGCAGCGGCGGGCTCAAGGGGCGGATAGCGGTGTTGGCCGTTGAGGCGCCCAGGGCGGTGAAGGGGTCGATCAGGGCCAGCCCGGCGCCGGACTCGACCATGGCCCGGGCCAGGGAATAGGTCTGCACGGCAATGCTCACCCGCGGCGGCGGCTCCACCGACTTGAGGTAGCTGTCGAGCCGGGCTGACAACGGGTCGGCGCTGCTCAGGCCAATCAGTGGCGCGTCCGCCAGCTCCTGCAGCGCCAGGGGCTGGCCGCGGCTGTGTTCGGGCCAGAAGCCCAGCGGCGCCAGGGCCACCAGCACACCCTGGGCCAGGGGTTGGGCGCTCAGGCCCGGGTGATCCGGGGGTTGCAGGGTCAGCGCCAGGTCGATCTCGCGCATCAGCAGGTTCTGTACCAGCTCGCGGCTATGGGCGCTGGACAGTTCGCACAGGCTGTCCGGGTAAAGGCGGGTCCATTCACTGATGGCGGGCGGCAGCAAGGCCAGGGCCAGGGCCGGTGTGGCGCCGATGCGCAGGCTGTGGCCCGGCGCCCGGCGCAGGTTCTGGGCCAGGCGCCGTACCCCTTGCAGGCTCTCGCTGACCTTGTCCACTTCGCGCTCCAGCTCCAGGGCCTCCGGGGTTGGCTGCAACTTGCCCCGCACCCGCAGGAACAACGGGAAACCCAACTGCAGTTCGGCGTGCTGCAAAACCTTGGTCACCGCCGGTTGGGAGACATGCAGCAACTGCGCCGCGCCGCTGATGGAGCCGGTCTGGCGGATGGCCTGGAAAATCTCGATATGACGAAGGCGCATGGGGCAGTCCATAACCTTTGTTTATGGGAGGTCCATCTTTATTCATTGTCCGGCGTCTGTCACCTGCCCCTAACCTTGGGCCATCGACCAACAGGCCAGGGGCAATCATGAGTCAGCGGGTTTGCATCATTGGAGGGGGCGTCATCGGCTTGGCCAGTGCCTACGCCCTGGTCCGCCAGGGCTTTGAGGTGACCCTGGTGGAGGCTCAGGAGTCCCTGGGCAGCCAGACCAGTTTCGCCAACGGCGGGCAGCTGTCCTATCGCTATGTGGCGCCTCTGGCCGATGCCGGGGTGCCCTGGCAGGCCCTGGGCTGGATGCTCAAGGGCGACTCTCCGCTCAAGCTGCGGCCACGCCTGGACCCGGCGCAGTGGCGCTGGCTGGCGGGGTTCCTCGGTGCTTGCCGGCACTCGGTGAACCGGCGCAATGGCGCGCACCTGCTGCGCCTGGCGCTGCTCAGCCAGAGCACCCTGCAAAGCTGGCGCGAAGAGGATGGCCTACAAGGCTTCGACTGGCGGCGCAACGGCAAGCTGGTGACTTTCCGCGAGCAAAAAAGCTTCGAGCACGCCCGGCACAACCTGGCGGACAGCGGCCAGCAACAGGTGCTTTGCGCCGCCGAATGCACGGCCCTGGAACCGGCCCTGGGGGATACGCCCTTCGTCGGCGGTATCTATACCCCGGATGAAGAAGTGGCCGACTGCCACGCCTTCTGCCAGCAACTGGCCACGCGGCTGCGCGCTTCCGGGCGCTGCGAAATCCTACTGGGCCAGCGGGTGCGGGGCATTCACCATGGGGGGGATAAGGTCCAGGCCATCGACCTGGGGGAGCGCATGTTGCCGGTGGACCAACTGGTGCTGGCGGCCGGGCACCGCAGCGCCGAACTGCGCCTGCCCGGGCTCCAACTGCCGCTGTATCCGCTCAAGGGCTACAGCCTCAGCGTGCCCATCGGCCCGCAGCACCGGGCGCCGGACATCAGCATCACCGACTACAACCGCAAGATCGTCTATGCGCGTATCGGCCAGCAACTGCGGGTGGCGGCCATGGTCGACATCGTCGGTTTCGACCCGGCGCCAGACCCCGGCCGCCTGGCCCTGATGCGCCGTCAGGCGGCCCAGACCTTCGCCGAGGCCGGTGACTATCAGGCAGCCGTGGAATGGGCCGGCATGCGTCCGGCTACCCCCAGCGGCGTGCCGCTGATCGGGGCCACCGCCTACCGCAACCTGTGGCTCAACCTTGGCCACGGCGCGCTAGGGTTCACCCTGGCCTGTGGCAGCGGCCAGTTGCTGGGCGAACTGATCGGCCAGCGTTGCACCAGTATCGACATGCAGGGCCTGACGCCCCGCGTTGCCTGAACGTTAAAAGGAGTCTTCAGATGAGTATCCAGCGTATCCACAGCAACGAGCGCCTGAGTGGCGCGGTGAGCTTTGCCGGACTGGTGTTTCTTTCCGGGCAGGTGCCGGGGGCCAGCAGCGATATCGGCGGCCAGACCCGCGAGGTGCTGGAGAAGATCGACGCCTTGCTGGCCGAGGCCGGCAGCGACAAGGAGCACCTGCTCAGCGCGACGATCTACCTCAAGGACATCCAGGCCGATTTCGCGGTGATGAACGAAGTCTGGTCGGCCTGGCTGTCCCCCGGCCAGGCGCCGGCGCGCACCACCTTGCAGGCGGCCCTGGCGCGCCCGCAGATCCTTGTAGAAATCAGCATCATCGCGGCCCGCCGCTAACTGCCCTTACCCACAACGGAGAATAACAATGCATAAGATCACGTTGCTCGGCTGCACCTTGGGGCTGCTGTTCAGCGCCATGTCCCAGGCCAATGAAGCGCCTCTGCAGGGCACCCTGGCGAAGATCGCCAACAGCGCCAGTATTACCTTGGGTTATCGCGATGCCTCGGTGCCCTTTTCCTACGTGGGGGATAACAGCGGCAAGCCCATGGGTTATTCCGTGGAGCTGGCGAGCAAGGTGGTGGAGCGCATCCAGCAGCAGTTGCACCTGCCCAACCTGAAGGTGAAATACAACCTGGTGACCTCGCAGACCCGCATTCCCCTGGTGCAGAACGGCACCGTGGACCTGGAGTGCGGTTCCACCGGGGTGACGGCCGAGCGGCAGAAGCAGGTGGCGTTTTCCTACGGTTTCATCTACGTCAAAGGCCAGTTGCTGACCGCCAAGGACAGCGGGATCAAGAGCTTCGCCGACCTGCGGGGCAAGAACGTGGTGACCACGGCGGGGACCACCAACGAGCGCTTTCTCAAGAGCTACAACGTCGAGCACAAGATCGACATGTTCGTGATCAGCGCCAAGGACCACGGCGAGGCCTTCCAGATGCTCCAGTCGGGGCGTGCGGCGGCGTTCTACATGGACGATGCGTTGCTGTACGGCGAGCGGGCCAAGGCCCGGGATCCGCACAACTGGGTGGTGGTGGGGGAAGAACAGTCGCGGGAGATCTACAGCTGCATGGTGCGCAAGGATGACCCGCAGTTCCTGGCCCTGGTCAATGGTGCCCTGGCGGACCTGTACCGCTCCGGGGAGATCAACGGCATTTACCAGCGCTGGTTCCAGCAGCCGATTCCGCCCAAGGGCCTGAACCTGGAATTCCCCATGACCAGTGAACTCAAAGCGATCATCGCCCAGCCCACCAGCGATCCGGTGCAATAGCCACCACCAGGAGGGGTTAGAAGTCGCCCCACAGTTGCTGGGCCACGGCCAGGGCCACCACGGGGGCGGTTTCGGTACGCAGCACCCGCGGCCCCAAGCGTGCGGGGAGGAAACCGGCGCTGTGGGACAGCTCCACTTCGGCGTCTGTCAGGCCGCCTTCAGGGCCAATGAGGAACGCCAGGCTGGCAGGCTTGGCGTGGCTTTCCAGGGGCTGGGCCACGGGGTGCAGCACCAGCTTCAGGTCGGCCCGGGCCTGCTTGATCCAGTCCGCCAGCAGCACGGGTGGGTGGATCACCGGGACCTGTGAGCGGCCGCACTGTTCGCAGGCGCTGATGGCCACCTGGCGCCAGTGCAGCAGGCGCTTGTCGGCGCGCTCGTCCTTGAGCCGCACTTCGCAGCGCTCGCTGAAGATCGGGGTGATTTCGCTGACCCCAAGCTCCGTGGCCTTCTGGATCGCCCAGTCCATGCGCTCGCCCCGGGACAGGCCCTGGCCCAGGTGAATCCGCAGCGGTGATTCTGCCTGGCCGGCGAAGCTTTCATTCAGTTGGACCCGAACCCGCTTCTTGCCCACTTCCACCAGAGCCCCGCGAAACTCGGTGCCCGAGCCATCGAACACCTGCAGGGCAGCACCTTCGGCCATGCGCAGTACGCGCCCGATGTAGTGTGCCTGGGCTTCCGGCAACTCGTGTTCGCCTAGGCTCAGGGGGGCGTCGATAAAGAAGCGGGACAATCTCATCTGGGTTCTCTGTTGAATGTGAATCGGTGGAAAGCGTTCTGTGGCGAGGGAGCAAGCTCCCTGGCCACAACTAACGACCTGCTCTAGCCCGGATCGCGAAAGCCGGGGTGGAAGTCCTTGGGCACCGCCACGCTGACCTGGTCGCGGGTGGCGATTTCGATGCCTTCACTGGCGACTTCGGCGAGGAAGTCGATCTGTTCCGGGGTGATCACGTACGGCGGCAGGAAATACACCACGCTGCCCAGGGGACGCAACAGGGCGCCGCGTTCCAGGGCGTGCTGGAAGACTTTCAGGCCACGGCGTTCCTGCCAGGGGTAGGCGGTCTTGCTGGCCTTGTCCTGGACCATCTCGATGGCCAGGACCATGCCGGTCTGGCGTACTTCGGCAACGTGGGGGTGGTCCACCAGGTGCGCGGTGGCGCTGGCCATGCGCCGGGCAAGCGCGTGGTTGTTCTCCACCACATTGTCCTGCTCGAAGATATCCAGGGTCGCCAGGGCCGCGGCACAGGCCAGCGGGTTACCGGTGTAGCTGTGGGAGTGGAGGAAGGCGCGCAGGGTCGGGTAGTCGTCGTAGAAGGCGCTGTAGACATCGTCGGTGGTCATGCACGCGGCCAGGGGCAGGTAGCCGCCGGTCAGGGCCTTGGACAGGCACAGGAAATCCGGGCGGATGCCGGCCTGCTCGCAGGCGAACATCGTGCCGGTGCGGCCGAAACCCACGGCGATCTCGTCATGGATCAGGTGCACGCCATAGCGGTCGCAGGCTTCGCGCAGCAACTTGAGGTACACCGGGTGATACATGCGCATGCCGCCGGCGCCCTGGATCAGCGGCTCGACTATGACCGCGGCCACTGTTTCGTGGTGCTCGGCCAGGGTCTGCTCCATGGCGGCGAACATGTTCCGCGAGTGTTCTTCCCAGCTCATGCCTTCGGGCCGCAGGTAGCAGTCCGGGCTCGGCACCTTGAGGGTGTCCAGCAGCAGGGCCTTGTAAGTCTCGGTGAACAGCGGCACATCGCCCACTGACATGGCGGCGATGGTTTCGCCGTGGTAGCTGTTGCTCAGGGTGACGAAGCGCTTCTTGTTCGGTTGGCCGCGGTTGATCCAGTAGTGAAAGCTCATCTTCATCGCCACTTCGATGCATGACGAACCGTTGTCGGCGTAGAAGCAGCGGGTCAGGCCTTCGGGGGTGATCTTGACCAGGCGCTCGGACAACTCGATCACCGGCTGGTGGCTGAAGCCGGCGAGGATCACGTGTTCCAGCTGGTCCACCTGGTCCTTGATGCGCTGGTTGATGCGCGGGTTGGCGTGGCCGAACACATTGACCCACCAGGAGCTGACCGCATCCAGGTAGCGTTTGCCTTCGAAGTCTTCCAGCCAGACGCCTTCGCCTCGCTTGATGGGGATCAACGGCAGCTGTTCGTGGTCTTTCATCTGGGTGCAGGGATGCCACAGCACCGCAAGATCGCGTTGCATCCACTGGTTATTCAGGCCCATGTACAGTCTCCTGGAAGCGGCCCGCCAACGGCGCGGGCGAACAATCGGGCAAGCCTATGCAATGCATGGCCGCGGGACAACCTATTGTGCAAGACGCGCCACGGCGTGATGCGTCAGGTGCAAAGACGCCGCCTGCAAGACCCAGGGCACGGCACGAGGGAGCAAGGAGGCTGGCTTGGCGTGAGGCTTAATCTTTTCTTAACGCGCTCGGTCCAGACTACTGATCGTATTTCTCGATATTTCAAAGCAAAAAATTCCGCTTTAATTCGATAGGTAAATCGCTAGTCTTGATCTGCGTTTCTTACAGGATGCAACTGATGCAGTTACGTAATTCTTCTTCTCGCTATGGTTGGGTCAGCATTGTTCTGCACTGGGGCGTGGCCCTGGCGGTGTTTGGTCTGTTCGCCCTGGGCCTGTGGATGGTCGGCCTCGACTACTACAGCACCTGGCGCAAAGACGCGCCGGACCTGCACAAGAGTATCGGCCTGACACTGTTTGCAATCATGCTGCTGCGGGTGTTGTGGCGGTGGGTCAGCCCACCGCCGCCGGCCCCGGCCAACCATGGGCCGCTGACCCGCCTGGGGGCCAAGCTGGGGCACGCGTTCCTTTACCTCGGCCTGTTCGCGGTCATGATTGCCGGTTACCTGATCTCCACCGCCGACGGCGTGGGTATCCCGGTGTTCGGCTTGTTTGAAGTTCCTGCCCTGATCTCCGGACTACCGGACCAGGCAGATGTAGCAGGTGTGGTGCATCTGTACCTGGCCTGGGCACTGGTGATCTTTGCCGGTATCCATGGCCTGGCTGCGCTGAAGCACCACTTTATCGATCGTGATGCGACCCTTACCCGTATGCTGGGTCGCAAAGCCTGATGTTCAACCTTGACTCAAAAGGAATAGAAAGCATGTTGAAAAAGACTCTCGCCGCTCTGGCAATCGGATCTGCTGTATTGGCGGCCGGTCAAGTGATGGCAGCGGACTACGTGATCGACAAGGAAGGCCAGCACGCCTTCGTCGACTTCAAGATCAGCCACCTGGGCTACAGCTTCATCACCGGTACCTTCAAGGACCTGGACGGCAAGTTCAGCTTTGACGCGGCCAAGCCGGAAGACGCCAAGATCGAAGTCAACGTGCGCACCGCCAGCGTGTTCACCAACCACGCCGAACGTGACAAGCACATCACCAGCAAGGACTTCCTGGACGCTGGCAAGTTTGCCGACGCCAAGTTCGTCTCCACCAGCGTCAAGCCCACCGGCAAGAACGCCGACGGCAAGCTGACCGCTGACGTGGCCGGCGACCTGACCCTGCACGGCGTGACCAAGCCGGTCGTGGTCAAGGCCACCTTCCTGGGTGAAGGCAAGGACCCATGGGGCGGCTACCGTGCCGGCTTCGAAGGTACCACCAGCATCAATCGCCAGGATTTCGGCAAGATGATGGACCTGGGCCCGGCCTCCAACAATGTCGACCTGTACATCAGCTTCGAAGGCGTGAAAGCGAAGTAATGCTTCGTCTGTAGCCGCTGCCGCAGGCTGCGACAAGGCCCGCAGGGCCTTCGCGATCTCCCCCGCACAGCCCTTATAGGACTGGTCGCAACCTGCGAAAGCAAAAAAACGCCCCCGACCACAAATCGGGGGCGTTTTTTATTGCCCGTCATGAAATGCGGTAAACCGGTCAGGTCCTGGCGCCGGGTTCCCCGTCGTTCGCAGCCTGCGGCAGCGGCTACAGAAACGCCCTCGACCAGCCGCCATGAAAAACGCCCCGGGCCTTGCGGCCAGGGGCGTTTTTCATTTCAGCGCGAGGCTCAGCGGTTGCGGGTCAGCAGCGCCGGCTTTTCGCCCCGTGGACGGCTTGGCAACTGATCCAGCTGCTCAGGCGTCGGGAAACGATCGGCCTTGGATTCCTTGTGCATGATCTTCGGCTGGTTGCCCCGAGGATTCTGCACGGCCGGTTCCTGGCGTGGCTGATCGTCACGGTTCGGGCGGCGATTGCGCGGCTCGTCGCGACGGCCCTGGCTGTCACGAGGGGCGCCGTTGCGCGGGCCGCCACTGCGCTTGGCCGGCGCGGTGCCGGTGGTGCTGCCGTTGCTGTTGCGCGGGTTGCCGGAGCGACCCTGGCCACCACCGGCACCGCCGCGTGGCGGATTGCCAGCGCCTGCACCCTGGGCCGGAGCCCCTGGGCGGCGGCCGCGGCCCTGGTTGTTCTTGTTCTGGTACGGGCTGACGTAGTCAGCGCGGTTACCGAAGTTGTCCACGTCGTCGTCGAGGAACTCGTCCGGTGCGCGATCGGCACGGGGCGTCGGTTGACGCTGTTCGCGGGCCGGGGTGCCTTCACGAGGCTTCTGCTCGCGGGCCGGGCGTTCGCCACGGGCGGGTTTTTCCTTGCCGCCCTTGTCCTTGCCCTTGTCCTTGCGACCGCCACCACCGCCACCGCCGTTCGGGCCATCGCCGCGTGGGCCACGGGGATTGCGCGGGTTGCGCACATCCGGACGCTCGCGCACTTCCGGCTTCTCGGCTTCCACTGCGCTGGCATCGAAGCCCATCAGGTCACCATCGGCGATCTTCTGCTTGGTCATGCGCTCGATGCTTTTCAGCAGTTTCTCTTCGTCCGGAGCCACCAGGGAGATGGCTTCGCCGGAGCGACCGGCACGGCCGGTACGGCCAATACGGTGCACGTAGTCTTCGTCGACGTTAGGCAGTTCGAAGTTGACCACGTGAGGCAGTTGGTCGATATCCAGGCCGCGGGCGGCGATATCGGTGGCGACCAGGATCCGCACTTCGCCAGCCTTGAAGTCGGCCAGGGCTTTGGTACGGGCGTTCTGGCTCTTGTTGCCGTGGATCGCCACAGCGCTCAGGCCGTGCTTGTCCAGGTACTCGGCCAGGCGGTTGGCGCCGTGCTTGGTCCGGGTGAACACCAGGACCTGTTCCCAGGCGCCGGCGGTGATCAGGTGCGCCAGCAGGGCACGCTTGTGGCTGGCCGGCAGGCGGAAGACCCGCTGCTCGATACGCTCCACCGTGGTGTTCGGCGGGGTCACTTCGATGCGCTCGGGGTTGTGCAGCAGCTTGCCGGCCAGGTCCGTGATGTCCTTGGAGAAGGTCGCGGAGAACAGCAGGTTCTGGCGCTTGGCGGGCAGGCGGGCGAGGACTTTCTTGACGTCATGGACGAAGCCCATGTCGAGCATGCGGTCGGCTTCGTCGAGAACCAGGATTTCCACGTGGGACAGGTCGACGCTGCCCTGGCCAGCCAGGTCCAGCAGACGGCCGGGGCACGCCACCAGCACATCGACGCCACGGGCCATGGCCTGAACCTGCGGGTTCATGCCGACGCCGCCGAAGATGCAGGCGCTGACGAACTTCAGGTCGCGGGCGTACAGCTTGAAGCTGTCATGCACTTGCGCGGCCAGCTCGCGAGTGGGGGTCAGGACCAGTACGCGGGGTTGGCGCGGGCCATGACGCTGGGATTTGTCCGGATGACCGTTGGGAAACAACCGTTCCAGGATCGGAAGGGCGAAACCGCCGGTTTTACCAGTACCTGTCTGTGCCGCGACCATCAGATCGCGACCTTGCAACACGGCGGGAATGGCCCGCTGTTGCACCGGAGTAGGCTGGGTGTAGCCGGCGGCTTCGATGGCGCCGACTAAAGCCTCGGAGAGACCGAGGGAAGCAAAGGACATGAGTAATCCTGTTTTAGTGAGGGCTTGGCCCAAAGGGATAATCTTGCCGGGCGTGAATGGCGTTTAAGAGGACGCAATCCCGTCCGGTCCTGCTGGCCTGAAGGGTCATTCACCGGCGGCTCGCGCGGGCCGGTTGGCTGCGCCGTAGCGGGGTGGAGAGGCCTTGAACAGGGTCCAGCGTCCGGGCGTGAGCCTGGCGGGAGGCCGGAGTATAACAGAGCAATCAGTGTGCGCTGCTTTCCTGCTGCTCAACGGTTTTTTCTGACTCGCGGGTTGATGAAGACCTGACCGGCGGCAGAGCAGGTTCAGCACCGTACTTGGCGCTCAGTTGGGCGTAGGCCGGTTCGCGCTTGAAGCGCTTCAGTTCGGCGCCGAAGCGCTGTACCAGCAGGTCCATGCCGGCATTGCGGCGCACGGCCAGGTATTGGCTCTGGCGGCTGATGACAGTGGGGTTCTGGCTGACCTGGTCACGCAGCCCCAGGCTGTCCAGCAGGTGCTGGCCGACCCGTTTGTCGGTAATCAGCAGGTCGATCCGCCCCAGCAGCAGCTTGCCGAAATTGGCTTCGTGGGTGGGGGCCGGTTCGCGGTTGAACAGGGTCGAGTTGCTGAAATCGTCGCTGTACAGATAGCCGGGGGAAGTGCCGATGGTCAGGCCCTTGAGTTCGTTCAGGCGCTTGAACGGGTGTGGGCGCTGGTTGGCATAGAACATCACGAACTCCACGTCCGAGAGCGGCTCGTTGGGGTAGAGCAGGGTGCCGTCGCGCTGGTCGCTGTGGAAGATGTCCAGGGCGCCATCGGCCTGGCCGGTTTCCAGCATCGCCAGGCAGCGTTTCCAGGGCAGGAACTGCCACTGCACCTCTATGCCCAGGCGCTGGAAGACAATGGCGGTGGTTTCGTAGTCCAGGCCCTTGGCCGTGCCATTTTCCTCATAGACATAGGGCGCCCAGGGTTCGGTGACAATGCGCAGCTTCTCGCCATGGGCGGCAAGGCTCAGGCAAGTGCAGAGAAAGGTGGTCAGCAACCGGGCTATGACGGACATTGCTGGAGATTACGACGAGAGATCATGCAATTGCTAGAGGCAGTTCCGGACGCTCTAGCTCAAGGCTGCTGCAAACAAAAAGGCCCCGGTTTTCACCAGGGCCCGGAGCTTGGGTTGCAGCCTGTCAGCGTGGCAGCTGGAGGTTGTTCCAGATCGCCAGGCTCGGGTCGGCCTGGTTCAAGGTATAGAAGTGCAGCCCGGGTGCGCCGCCCTGGAGCAGGCGTTCGCACATGTCACTGATTACCTGTTCACCGAAGGCCTGGATGCTGGCGCTGTCATCGCCATAGGCTTCCAGCTGCTTGCGGATCCAGCGCGGAATCTCTGCGCCGCAGGCGTCGGAGAAGCGCGCCAGCTTGCTGTAGTTGGTGATGGGCATGATGCCCGGCACGATCGGGATGTTCATGCCCATCTTCTGCACGCGCTCGACGAAGTAGAAGTAGCTGTCGGCGTTGAAGAAGTACTGGGTGATCGCGCTGTCGGCACCGGCATTGGCCTTGCGCACGAAGTTGACCAGGTCTTCCTCGAAGTTGCGCGCTTGCGGGTGCATTTCTGGGTAGGCGGCGACTTCGATATGGAAGTGGCTGCCGGTTTCCTCGCGGATGAAGCTCACCAGGTCATTGGCGTAGCGCAGTTCACCGCTGGCCATGCCCATGCCCGAAGGCAGGTCGCCACGCAGGGCGACAATGCGCTTGATGCCGGCTGCCTGGTACTGCTGCAGCAGGCCGCGCAGGTCGTCCTTGCTGTCGCCGACGCAGGACAGGTGCGGCGCCGCAGGGACTTTAACTTCGCTCTCCAGTTGCAGCACGGTGTTGACCGTGCGATCACGGGTCGAGCCGCCGGCACCGTAGGTGCAGGAAAAGAAATCGGGGTTGTAGCCGGCCAGCTGACGGGCAGTGGCGAGCAGTTTTTCATGCCCAGCATCGGTCTTGGTGGGGAAGAACTCGAAGCTGTAGCGACGATCTTTGGACATGGAGGGGACCTCCAGTTGCAAGTAACAGGCGGCAAGCGCCAAGAAAAAGCGGAGGTGCGCTGGTTTCTTGTGCCTGCAGCCTGCTGCTTGAAACTGCTATAGCGATTAGGGCAAGCACCAGGTCAGTTGCAGCAAGCAGAGCTTTTGGCTCTTTGCTTGCCGCTGATGACTTGCCGCCTGCAGCTGCTCTTAGTAGCGGTAGGCGTCTGGCTTGAACGGGCCTTCGACGGTTACGCCGATGTATTCAGCCTGTTGCTTGGTCAGTTGAGTGACCACGCCGCCGAAGCCGCGCACCATTTCCAGGGCCACTTCTTCGTCGAGTTTCTTCGGCAGTACTTCAACAGTCAGACGCTCGGCTTTCTGGGCCGGCGACAGGTCGGCGTACTTCTGGCCGAACAGGAAGATCTGTGCCAGGACCTGGTTGGCGAACGAACCGTCCATGATGCGGCTTGGGTGACCGGTGGCGTTGCCCAGGTTCACCAGGCGGCCTTCGGCCAGCAGGATCAGGTAGTCGTCGTTGTGTGCATCGAAATCGCCAGGGCCGGTGCGGTGGATCTTGTGCACCTGTGGCTTCACTTCTTCCCATGCCCAGTTCTTGCGCATGAAAGCGGTGTCGATTTCGTTGTCGAAGTGGCCGATGTTGCAGACCACGGCACGCTTTTTCAGGGCCTTGAGCATGTTTGCGTCGCAAACATTGACGTTACCGGTGGTGGTCACGATCAGGTCGATCTTGCCCAGCAGGGCTTTGTCGATGCTGGCTTCGGTGCCGTGGTTGATACCGTCGATGAACGGCGAAACCAGCTCGAAACCGTCCATGCAGGCTTGCATGGCGCAGATCGGGTCCACTTCCGAAACCTTGACGATCATGCCTTCCTGACGCAGGGACTGAGCCGAGCCCTTGCCCACGTCACCGTAGCCGATGACCAGCGCTTGCTTGCCGGACAGCAGGTGGTCGGTGCCGCGCTTGATGGCGTCGTTCAGGCTGTGACGGCAGCCGTACTTGTTGTCGTTCTTGCTCTTGGTCACCGAGTCGTTGACGTTGATCGCAGGAACCTTCAGCTCGCCCTTGGCCAGCATGTCCAGCAGGCGGTGCACGCCGGTGGTGGTTTCTTCGGTCACGCCGTGAACGCGGTCCAGTACCTGTGGGTACTTGTCGTGCAGCAGCTGGGTCAGGTCGCCGCCGTCGTCGAGGATCATGTTGGCGTCCCAAGGCTTGCCATCCTTGAGGATGGTCTGCTCCAGGCACCACTCGTACTCTTCTTCGGTCTCGCCTTTCCAGGCGAACACAGGAATGCCGGCAGCGGCGATTGAGGCTGCAGCCTGGTCTTGAGTCGAGAAAATGTTGCAGGACGACCAGCGTACTTCGGCACCCAGGGCAACCAGGGTTTCGATCAGCACGGCGGTCTGGATGGTCATGTGGATGCAGCCGAGGATCTTGGCGCCCTTGAGTGGCTGTTCAGCCAGGTACTTGCGGCGCAGACCCATCAGGGCCGGCATTTCCGATTCAGCGATGATGGTTTCGCGACGACCCCAGGCAGCCAGGGAGATGTCGGCGACTTTGTAGTCGGTAAAACCTGCAGGCGTGTTTACAGCGCTCATCAAGAGCCTCCATTCGTAGTGTGCGAATGGGCGCCGTTGTGCGTTTAGTGTCCATACAGGGAGCCCTGTACCAACAACGCCCCATCCGAGCCTGACAGGTCATGCCTGCTGCAGCGCCCCTCGGACAGGTGGCGGGAAAACGGTATCAAGTGCAGATGACCGTTTTGAAACGGTGGCGATTATAGCCGCCTGAGCCAGACTTCCAAAAGTGTTTATGTCACCTGGATGAAGATCGTTAATCGCGACCATAGTCGATGTTGCGTAGAGCATGACTGCCCGGTCTGCCATTATGCCGGGCATCAATTGGCAGGACGGTCAGGAGTGCATATGAATTTCCACACCCGCAAGTGGGTAAAACCCGAAGACCTCAACCCCAACGGCACGCTGTTCGGCGGCAGCCTGTTGCGCTGGATCGACGAAGAAGCGGCGATCTACGCCATTGTCCAGCTGGGCAACCAGCGAGTCGTGACCAAGTACATCTCGGAAATCAACTTCGTCAGCGCCTCGCGCCAGGGCGACATCATCGAGCTGGGTATCACCGCCACCGAGTTCGGTCGTACCTCGATCACCCTGACGTGCGAAGTGCGCAACAAGATCACTCGCAAATCCATTCTCACGGTGGAGAAGATGGTCTTCGTCAACCTGGGGGAAGACGGCCTGCCGGCGCCTCACGGCCGCACCGAAATCAAATACGTCAAAGACCAGTTCAAGGATGACGCTTCCGACGCCTGATGCCTTGCGCAGAAAGGAACAGCCCTGAGCCCAGCGTGTCGTAGCTAAATGACCCGCCTGGTTCAGGAGCCTTATGGACGCGCAAAAAGATGGCAAGACCCCCGGCCTCTCTGCTCAAGAGCAGCATGAGGTCGACCATAACCAGCCGCCCCGCGCGGCGGTCCTGCATGAAATCATCCGCACCCAGGGCGACCAGGAACTGGAGCGCAGTGTCGCAGCCCTCTGGTGGTCGGCCCTGGCTGCCGGCCTGACCATGGGCCTGTCGCTGATGGGCATGGGCCTGCTCAACTCCCGCCTGCCCGACGGCGAGGCCTTCAAGGTCATTGCCAGCTTTGGCTACTGCGCGGGCTTTCTGGCGGTGATTCTGGCGCGCCAGCAACTGTTCACGGAAAACACCCTGACTGCCGTGCTGCCGGTGATGAGCAAGCCGAGCCTGAACAACTTCGGGCGCTTGCTGCGCTTGTGGGGCGTGGTGCTGGTGGGCAACCTGTGCGGCACCCTGCTGGTGGCCTATGTGATGCTGCACTTGCCGATTTTCGACGGCAAGACCGATCAGGCCTTTCTGGAAATCGGCCGCAAGGTCATGGAGAACGACAGAGCGCAGATGTTCGCCAAGGGCATCATCTCCGGCTGGATGATTGCCACCATGGTCTGGATGATCCCGTCCATGGAGAGCGCCAAGCTGTGGATCATCATCCTGATCACCTATCTGATGGCGCTGGGGGATTTCACTCACATCGTGGTGGGCTCGGCGGAAGTGTCCTACCTGGTATTTGCCGGCGAGTTGCCGTGGCGGGATTTCTGGATGGTGTTCGCCGGGCCGACCCTGGCCGGGAACATCATTGGAGGCAGTTTCATCTTCGCCCTGATTAGCCATGCCCAGGTGCGCAGTGAAAGTGGCAAGCCGAACTGGAACGCGGACCGGGCACCGGCGCCCGATCCGCGGCAGATCAAGAAATGATCAGTGGGCCTCGGCCTTGGCCGCCGGGGCATCCTGGGTGACATGGCGCACCAGTTTGCCGATGGTCAGACCCTGCAGCAGGATCGACGACAACACCACGATGTAGGTGATGCTCAGCACCAGGTCACGCTCCGGCCCCAGGGGCAGGGCCAGCGCCAGCGCCACCGAGACGCCACCGCGCAAGCCGCCCCAGGTCAGCACGCGGATAGTGCCCCGGGGCACGCTGCGCCAGCGCCGCAACAGGAGGATTGCCGGGGCCACGGTGAGCACGCGAGAGAGCACGATGGCCACGGCCAGCAGGCTGGCGGCCGCCAGGTGCAGCCAGTTGAACGGCAGCAGCAACAGCTCCAGGCCGATCAGGGCGAACAGCAGGGCATTGAGCATATCGTCGAGCAACTCCCAGAAACCGTCCAGGTAGCGCCGGGTCATGTCGTTCATCGCCAGGTTGCGTCCCAGGTTGCCGATGATCAGGCCAGCCACCACCATGGCAATCGGCGCCGAGACGTGCAGCTCGCTGGCCATCGCCGAACCACCGATGACCAGGGCCAGGGTCAGCATCACTTCGATCTGGTGCTGCTCGATGCTCTTGATCATCAGATACACCAGGTAGCCGATCAGCCCGCCGAACAGTACGCCGCCAATGGCCTCATGCACGAACAGCCAGGCCGTGGCAGCCACGGTCGGGGTTTCCCCCAGTTGAGCGATGCCCAGCAGCACGGTGAACACCACTACCGCGGTGCCGTCGTTGAACAGCGATTCGCCGACGATGGTGGTCTTCAGTGGCTTGGAAGCGTTGGCGGTACGCAGCACACCCAGCACGGCAATCGGGTCGGTGGGGGAAATCAGCGCGCCGAACAGCAGGCAGTAGAGAAAGCTCACGTGCCAGCCGAACAGGCCGAAGATCCAGTAGGCCAGGCTGCCGATGACGAAGGTGGCGATCAGCACGCCGACCGTGGCCAGCAGGCCGATGGGCCAGCGGTAGCTGCGCAGGTCGTTGAGGTTGACGTGCAGGGCGCCGGCGAACAGCAGGAACGACAGCATCCAGTTCATCAGCAGATCGCCGAAGTCGATCTTGCCAATCAATTCTTCCACATGTTCTTCCAAGCCGGGGTAGCCCAGGTAGCTCAGGCCTTGCAGCAGCAGCGAGAACAGCAGGGCGGTGACCATCACGCCGATGGTCGGTGGCAAGCCGATAAAGCGGAAGTTGACGTAGGTGAGCAGCGTCGTCAGGCAGATAAAGGCAGCGACAAGTTCAAGCATCCGGACTCCTTTGGATGATTACAGAAAAAGCGACCTGAATGCTTTCAGGCTAAGGGTTTGATGTACCGGCGTCGGCGAGGGACACAGTTTTCGCCATCGTCGCCTGACCGCAGCCATTGACCACAGCCTCGACCCGACGTTGCAGGCACTTGGGGAAAAGTACCTCTAACATGCCCATGTTGCCGAATTGGCTGCTGGCACTGCCAAATGCGCCGGTAGCCCGTGCAAGCAGGGCCGCAGGCATGCGAGGATTCCCGGCTTCTGCCCGGATGTGCGGTATCCGGCTTTTTCAGGCAACCAGGGAGTGCAAGGTGCTGGCGACAAGTCTGGTTTTGGTGGCGGCGTTGTTGCACGCAGCCTGGAACACCCTGATCAAGTTCAGTGGCGAGCGCTTGCTGGTGGTGGCCTGCATGGACACCGTGGCCCTGCTGTTCGTGGCCATCATGCTGTTTTTTCTCGAATCCCCACCACTGGAGATCTGGCCCTGGATCATCGCCTCGGCGGCATTCGAGCTCTTGTATCGATATCTGCTGATCCAGGCCTATCGCGTGGGGGATCTCGGGCTGGTGTACCCGTTGATGCGCGGACTTTCGCCATTGGTGGTGCTGGCGTTGACCCTGGTCTTCGCCGGCGAGGCGCTGAGCACTCAGCAGGTCCTAGGCATTCTGCTGATTCCCTTCGGCATGCTCTGCCTGCTCTGGCAGGGCGGCGGCGGGGCGCGGTTGCCCTGGTCGATGCTGCCGGTGGTGGCGCTGATCGGCCTGTGCATCGGTTGCTACACCTATATTGACGGCCAGGCGCTGCGCCGCTGGTCGCACCCGCTGGATTATCTGACCTGGGTCACGCTGCTCAGCGCCTGGCCCTTTCCGCTGGTGGCGGTGGTCTGGAAGCGCCCGGCCTTTGCCCTGTTCTGGCGCGAGCAGTGGCGCCTGGGGCTGAGCGTCGGGTTTTGCGTGTTGTTCAGCTACGCTCTGGTGCTTTGGGCCATGCAACTGGGATCGATCGCCGAAGCGGCTGCGTTGCGTGAAATCAGTGTGATCCTGGTGGTGCTGTTCGGCATGCGCTACCTGAAAGAACCTTTCGGCCGGCCACGGCTCTTAGCCTGTGGACTGGTGCTGATTGGCATGTTGGTGATGAAGTTCTGAAGGCTCCCTAAAAACTCTAAAAAAGGATTTGCTCCATGACTGTCGCTTTCTGGTGTGTGTTGATTGCAATCATCCTGCCCTATCTCTGTACTGCCATCGCCAAGGGCGCCGGCAAATACGGGCTTCGCTACAACCATGACCCACGGGCGTTCCTGAGTACTCTGGAGGGTTTGCCCAAGCGTGCCCACAACGCGCAGCTCAACGGTTTCGAGGTGACCCCGGCATTCGCTGCGGCGGTGATCATCGCCCATGTGGCAGGTAACGCCGAGCTGGTGACGATCAACGTGCTGGCGGTGCTGTTTATCACCAGCCGCCTGCTGTACATGATCTGCTACCTGGCGGACTGGGCGATCCTGCGGTCCCTGGTGTGGTTCGTGGGCATGGGCCTGATCGCCAGTTTCTTCTTCGTTTCAGTCTGAGACACCCTTTTGCGGGAGCCGGCAAGCCGGCTCCCGCAGGGGCTCAAGGGGCGTCGGGCACTTCCGGCACCTTGGGCAGCGCTACGCCCTTGGGCCAGAGCATCCAGATCTGGCCCTGCTGCTTCATGTCTCCGGCCAGCTGCCCCGCCGCATCGCCCGTGCCCCAGAACAGATCGGCGCGCACCTCACCGGTGATTGCGCCGCCCGTGTCCTGGGCGGCTACCGGCCGTATCAGGCTGCTGCCATCCGGGCGGGTGGTGGACAACCACAGCAGGCTGCCCAGGGGGATCACCTTGCGGTCCACGGCCACGCTATAGCCTGACGTCAGCGGTACGTTCAACGAGCCCCGCGGGCCTTCATTGCTATCCGGGTTGCGGTTGAAGAACACGTAGCTGGGGTTGCTGCCCAGCAGCTCGGGAATCCGTGCCGGGTGGGCCTTGGCCCAGGCGGCAATGGTGCCCATGGTCACGTCCTCTTTCTTCAGCTCGCCCTGGTCCACCAGCCAGCGGCCGATGGGACGGTAGGGGTGGCCGTTCTGGTCGGCATAGCCGATCCGCAATTGGCGCCCGTCATCCAGCTGGATTCGCCCGGAACCCTGGATCTGCAGGAATTGCAGGTCCATGGGGTCGGTCAGCCAGGCAATCACCGGGGCCTTGGTTCCCTTGCTTTCGATGGTCGCCGCATCGTCATAGGGCTTGAGTACCCGGCCTTCGAGCCGGCCACGCAGGCGCTTGCCCTTGAGCTCCGGATAGAGGCTGTCCAGGGCAACGATGATCATGTCCTCCGGCACGCCGTATACCGGCACATTGGCCACCTGGGTCTGGGTCAGGCTGCCGGGATAGACCGGTTCGTAGTAGCCGGTGATCAGGCCGGTACTGCTGCCGTTGCCCGAGCGAAGGCCGTAGACCTGCAGGTGCTCCTTGAGAAAGCCGCGGATGGCCTCGGGGGTTTGCGGCACCGTCGCGGCTGCGGCGCAGGTGGCGCCCCACACCGGGTCGGCCTTGAGGCGGGTGCAGGCGCTGCGCCAGGAGCCGAAACCGGCCAGCAGGTCGTTGTCGGCGACGCTGGGCAGGGCGTCCCAGGTGGCGCTGTTGTAGGTGGCCAGGGCGTGGGTGGGGGCTGGCTTGGTATTGTCGCCGCCGTTGCAGCCAGCGAGCAGCGCCAGGGCCGGCAGGGCCCAGAGCAGATGGCGAGGCCAGCGGAGCGGGCTCGGGTTCATGCTGTATTTCCTTGAGAGGCTGCCCGCCGCATTGGTGATGGGGGACAACCCATATTATTAATAGGGCTATTGGTCTTTGCCGGGGAGGCGAGGATACTGGCCGCCGTTTCCGTGACCAGACCTGAAGCCACCATGACGCTAAAAAGACTTTCTGTTGTATTGCTGGCCTGCCTGACGCTTTCCGCCTGTGGCGGTGTCGATCCCAATTCTCCCCTGGGCCAGCGCAAGGCGATCTTCAAGCAGATGCTCAAGACCGGCGAGGACCTGGGGGGCATGCTGCGTGGGCGGATTCCTTTCGACGGCGCGCGCTTTGCCGAAGGCGCGGTGAAACTCGACAGCCTGTCCCATGAGCCGTGGAAGCACTTCCCCGAGGTCAAGGAAGAGGATCACAGCAGCGCCACCGATGACGTCTGGCGCAAGCAGGCGCGTTTCCAGGAGTTGGCCCGCACCCTGGAAGCCGCCACCGGTGAGCTGGTGACGATCAGCCAGGTCCAGCCCTACAAGGCCAGCAATCTGGGGCCGGCGGTGCAGAAGGTCGAGGATGCTTGCAGCGCCTGCCACAAAGAGTTTCGCAATCACTGATTGGCGGCTCTGCTGAGCAGGGCCGCGGCATCAGGTTGCTTACTTGTCCAGTTCGTCCAGGGCTTGCTGCAGTTCCTTGCGGGACTCGGCAAGCTTGTCCTTGCGCTTGTTGATCTTCTCCGAGTCACCTTTCTTCATGGCTTTTTCCAGGTCGGCCTGGCGCCGGCTGACCTCATGCTTGGCCTCAAGCACTTTGTTTTCCCGCTCTTTCTTCAGCGAGGCATCGGTGCAGTGGGCGGTCACTTCGCTCAGGGCGCGCTCCAGGCCGGCCTGCTGATTGCTGTTGCCGTGGGCCTTGGCCTGTTCGATCTGGTTCATGATGGCTTGGCGCTTGGCGGCGCAGCCGGTCAGCTCGGGGGCCTGCTCGGCGGCCAGCAGTGGCGCGCTCATCAGGCTGCAGAGGGTCAGGGTGGCGAGCGATGGAAAAAGTTTCATTGAAGGCTCCAGGTGAAAAAGATCAAGAAATAACCAATAAAAATACTGACTGTTGTACCGGGAATGGGCTGTTGGAGCGTATTCCGGCTTGGGTGGTTCCACGTGCCATCGGGCTAAAAACCTTCGATACCGGCGCTGTTCAGGGCGCCTTGCAAGGCCAGGACCTCTGGAGCGCGAAAAAACGCCACCAGTTGTGCGGCCCGCTCCGCTCCGATACCGGCTTCATTCTGCCAGTCCAGGCTGCTTTTCATGGCCAGGGCCTGCCATGGCCCGCTCAGGTCGGCCGAGCCACTGGGCGGGATGCCGAGGGCTTTGAGCCAGCGTGGGAAGGGCTGTTGCCTGGCACTGTGCAGGCTCTCGAGCAAGCGCTTGCTGCTGCGATCACCAAAGCCGGCAATGTTAGCAAGCTCTGCCTGATCCAGGGTCAGCCAATCCAGCAGGCCTTTGATACGGCCTGTTTCAACCAGCCGGGCCCAGGTCCGGCTGCCGATATTCTGCAGGTTCAGGCCTTGTTTGCTGCTGAGCCAGGTCAGTCGGGCCAGAAATTGTTCCTCGCAGCCGGGTGATGGCTGCCAGCAACTCAGGAAGTGAAAGTCGGCTTCTCGCGGGGGCTGGATGCTCTGGCGCAGGGTGCTTCTGAGTACCACTTCATCCAGGCGCGGGATGCTCAACCCGGCGAGACTGATGGCTACCTGATCGCCGGGAACGATATCCAGGGATCGCCAGCGTTGCAGTGAGCCGAGACTGACACGGCGGATCTGCCGGTCGTCCAGGGTCACCGGCTCGATCTCCAGCAGGGGCGTGATGCGCCCCGTGCGGCCGATACGAAAATCGACTTGACGAACGCTGGCCAGCACCTGGGCGTAGGGGTACTTCCAGGCGGCAATCCAGTATGGGGCCTTGGCCTGCCAGCGTTCGGCGGCGGGACGCCGGCTTTGCCGCAGGATGATGCCGTCACTGGCAAAGGGCAGTGGCGAGCGATACCAGCGGGCCCGCCACTGTTGTGCATCGGCGAAGCCGCCTATGGGTCGGCTGTACTCGCGGGGTTCGGCAAAACCCAGGCCTGCCAGTTGTTCCAGGCGTTCGCTCAATGTAGCCGGGCCCTGGGGCCAGTCCCAGACAAACAGCCCGATCTGCGCGGCCTCCGCTGCCGTCAGCTGTTTGCGCGCCATCCAGCCTGCCACCCGGTTGCGCGCCTTGAGGCTGCCGGAGCGAGCCTGGACATGCTGCTCCAGGCGCAGATAGAGCTCTCCTTGCAGCAACAGGTCGACGGGCCGTGGCAGTCGTTTGGGTATGGCCTCGATTTGCCAGGCTGCACGGGTCCAGTCATGGCCATGCACGCCGTCGCCACGGCTGAGTGCTTGCTGGAACTGCCCCTGGTGGTAGATCAGGGTCACCGCTACGCCGTCGACCTTGGGTTGCGCCCAGATGTCGTCGCGGCCCTTGAGCCACCCCGTCACGGCATTGGCATCGGCGAGTTTTTCCACTCCTGTGTGGGGGATGGGGTGGCGGATGCTGCCCCCGGCGCCGAGCAGGGGCTGGTCCGTTGCCCGGGGAGCCTGGGGGAAGCACTGGCGCCAGGTGAGCAGGCGCTGGCGGGCCTGATCGTAGAGCTCATCCGCCACCAGTGATCGGCCGTCACGGTAATAGCTGCTATCCCAGCGCTGCAGTTGCTGCTGCAGGGCGGTGATTTCATCGGTGGCACGGGGAACCGGCCAGTCGGGGCAGGCGGCCTGGGCGAAGAATGGAGTGAGGCTCAGCAGCACAACGGCTCTTGGCAGCATGGGGAGCATCCTTGCTCTGTGGGTCATGCGCTAAAGGCTAGAGGGGATTGGCTGACGGCCGGGACGAAGGTGGTTGCGAGGTGTTTCCCCGTCAGGGAACACCTGTGTCCTTGCTCGCTCGGCCCCGTACCAGCAGCGGTTTGCGGGATGAGCAAGAAACCTCAGGCGACAAAAAAGCCCCGCCGGGCGAGCCGGGCGGGGCTTTGGATGTTGCCAGGTGAAGCTTACAGGCCGGCAGCGGCGCGCAGGGTGTCGGCGCGGTCGGTCTTTTCCCAAGTGAAGGTGGTGAAGGTGTCGTCACCCACGGTCTTGGTTTGCGGAGCCCGGCCGAAGTGACCGTAGGCAGCGGTTTCCTGGTACATCGGGTGCAGCAGGTCGAGCATGGTGGTGATTGCGTAGGGGCGCAGGTCGAACACTTCGCGTACCAGCTTGATGATCTTGTCGTCGCTGATCTTGCCGGTGCCGAAGGTGTTCAGCGAGATCGAGGTCGGTTGGGCCACGCCGATGGCGTAGGACACCTGGATCTCGCAGCGCTCGGCCAGGCCGGCGGCAACGATGTTCTTGGCCACGTAGCGGCCGGCGTAAGCGGCGGAACGGTCGACCTTGGATGGATCCTTGCCGGAGAACGCGCCACCGCCGTGACGGGCCATGCCGCCGTAGCTGTCGACGATGATCTTGCGGCCGGTCAGGCCGCAGTCACCCACCGGGCCACCGATGATGAACTGGCCGGTCGGGTTGATGTGGAACTGGGTGTCCTTGCTCAGCAACTCGGCAGGCAGCACGTGCTTGACGATCAGTTCCATCACGCCTTCGCGCAGGTCGCTGTAGGACACCTCGGGGTTGTGCTGGGTCGACAGCACCACGGCATCGATACCGACCACCTTGCCGCCTTCGTAGCGGCAGGTGACCTGGGATTTGGCGTCCGGGCGCAGCCAAGGCAGCAGGCCCGATTTGCGGGCTTCGGCCTGGCGCTGGACCAGTTGGTGCGAGAAGGTGATCGGCGCCGGCATCAGCACCTCGGTTTCGTTGCTGGCGTAGCCGAACATCAGGCCCTGGTCGCCAGCGCCCTGATCTTCCGGCTTGGCGCGGTCGACGCCCTGGTTGATGTCGGGGGACTGCTTGCCAATGATGTTCATCACGCCGCAGGTAGCACCGTCGAAGCCGACGTCGGAGCTGGTGTAGCCGATATCGCAGATCACATCGCGAACGATCTGTTCCAGGTCGACCCAGGCGCTGGTGGTGACTTCGCCGGCAACAATGGCCACGCCAGTCTTGACCAGGGTCTCGACCGCTACGCGGGCGTGCTTGTCCTGGGCAATGATGGCGTCCAGCACCGCATCGGAAATCTGGTCAGCGATTTTATCCGGATGCCCTTCAGACACGGACTCGGAGGTGAAAAGGGAGTATTCGCTCATCTTGAAGGTTTCCTAAATTTACCGATGGTGAGTGTCGCCAGCCGGTCGCTGAAAATGGCGAACCTGGATCTGGAAACCATTACGTAAGCCTACATACAGGCTTTCCCCGGGAGTCAGTCCCGCAGCGGTGGCCCAACGGGCCAAATCATCTTGTTCGAACCCTAGCCAGAGATCGCCGCAAGCCTCTTTGGCCCAACTCTGGTTGTGGCTGCACAAGTCTGTCACTAACAGGCTGCCGCCTGGTTGCAGCAATTGGGCCATCTGCTTGAGGGCCTCGGCCGGCGCGGCGAAATGGTGCAGGACCATGTTCAGCACCACGCAATCGGCCTGCAGCTGTACACCGTTCAGTGCATCGGCCAATTGCAGGCTGACGTTAGCCAATGTTTCGCGTTCGCACAGCTGGCGTGCCAGCTCCAGCATCGCCGGGCTGTTGTCCAGCGCGGTAACCCGGGCAAAACGTCGGGCCAGCTCGGGGAGAAATCCACCGTCGCCGGGGCCGACTTCAATGGCCGTGGCCACTGGGTCGAAACTCAGTTTGTCCAGCAGCGCCAGCACACTGTCGCGATACTGGGGCAGTCCTGCGATCAGGTCCTGCTGGGCGCGGAATTTTTCCGCCACCCGGGAAAAGAAGTCCTGGCTGGCTGCAGCCCGCTGCCGGTGCACCAGGCTGATCCGGGCCTGTACCTCGCCCGGCAGGTTCAGCTGGTCGACCTCTTCCAGCAAGGCTGCGTGCAGTTTGCCGCCCAGGAGCCCGGTATGGGGCAGGGCGCGGCGATAGAAAATCGCATTGCCTTCACGGCGGGTCGCCACCAGGCTGGCCTGGGCCAGGACCTTCAGGTGGTGGCTCATGCCCGACTGGCCGATGGCGAAGATCTGCGCCAGCTCCAGCACACCAAACGAATCGTTGCTCAGCGCGCGCAATACATTCAGCCGCAGGGGGTCGCCGCCGGCCTTGCACAGGGCCGCCAGTTCGTCGCAATCGTCATGGCTGATGGCAGGCGCGGGCAGGTTCATGGGGCAGCAGTCTAGAGATGCCCGCAAATGCTCGCAAGGCCAATATCAAAAAGTTTTGATATTGGTGCCTGCAGGGGCTTTTCCAGAGCCTCTGCTTCTACAGTCAACGAGCGGCGAAGGGGTTTCATCAATGGATTGTGTCTTCAACAGGGGAAAAACATGCCTGAGTGACTATCTGTCATTGCCCCCGCCTGACGCCTGAGGGAAAATGCAGGCCTTTTTTCCGTTTCGTTTTATTCAATCCCCAGGAGATCAGCGATGCCAAGCCGTCGTGAGCGTGCCAACGCCATTCGTGCCCTCAGCATGGATGCCGTGCAAAAAGCCAACAGCGGCCATCCAGGTGCCCCTATGGGTATGGCGGATATCGCCGAAGTACTTTGGCGTGACTACCTGAAGCACAACCCGAGCAACCCATCCTTCGCCGACCGCGACCGCTTCGTGCTGTCCAATGGCCACGGCTCGATGTTGATCTACTCGCTGCTGCACCTGACCGGCTACGACCTGTCGATCGATGACCTGAAGAACTTCCGCCAACTGCACAGCCGCACCCCGGGCCACCCGGAGTTCGGTTACACCCCAGGCGTGGAAACCACCACCGGCCCGCTGGGCCAGGGCCTGGCCAACGCTGTGGGCTTTGCCCTGGCGGAGAAAGTCCTGGCGGCGCAGTTCAACCGTCCAGGCCACAACATTGTCGACCATCACACCTACGTGTTCCTGGGTGATGGCTGCATGATGGAAGGCATTTCCCACGAAGTCGCTTCCCTGGCCGGCACCCTGGGCCTGGGCAAGCTGATCGCCTTCTACGATGACAACGGCATCTCCATCGACGGCGAAGTCGAAGGCTGGTTCACCGACGACACGCCCAAGCGTTTCGAAGCCTATAACTGGCAAGTGATCCGCAACGTCGACGGCCACGATCCGGAAGAGATCAAGACCGCCATCGACACCGCGCGCAAGAGCCCGCTGCCGACTCTGATCTGCTGCAAGACCACCATCGGTTTCGGTTCGCCGAACAAGCAGGGCAAGGAAGATTGCCACGGCGCGCCACTGGGCGACGCGGAAATCGCCCTGACCCGCCAGGCGCTGAACTGGAACTACGGCCCGTTCGAAATCCCGGCCGACATTTATGCCGAGTGGGATGCCAAGGAAAAAGGTCGCGCTGCCGAAGCCGAGTGGGACCAGCGTTTCTCGGCCTATTCCGCTGCCTTCCCAACCGAAGCCAACGAACTGGTACGTCGCCTGAGCGGTGACCTGCCTGCCGACTTCGCCGAGAAGGCCGACGCCTACATCGCCGAAGTGGCCGCCAAGGGCGAAACCATCGCCAGCCGCAAGGCCAGCCAGAACACCCTGAATGCCTTCGGCCCCCTGCTGCCGGAAGTGCTCGGTGGGTCGGCCGACCTGGCCGGTTCCAACCTGACCCTGTGGAAAGGTTGCAAGGGTGTCAGCGCTGAAGATGCCAGCGGCAACTACATGTACTACGGCGTGCGCGAGTTCGGCATGACCGCCATCATGAACGGCGTTGCCCTGCACGGCGGCCTGGTGCCTTACGGCGCGACCTTCCTGATGTTCATGGAATACGCCCGCAACGCAGTGCGCATGTCGGCGCTGATGAAGAAGCGTGTGATCCATGTCTACACCCACGACTCCATCGGTCTGGGCGAAGACGGCCCGACGCACCAGCCGATCGAGCAACTGACCAGCCTGCGTACCACGCCGAACCTCGACACCTGGCGCCCGGCCGATGCCGTTGAATCGGCGGTGGCCTGGAAAAACGCGCTGGAGCGTAAAGACGGCCCTTCGGCGCTGATCTTCTCGCGCCAGAACCTGCAGCACCAAACCCGCGATGCCGGCCAGATCGCCGACATCAGCCGCGGTGGCTATGTTTTGAAGGACTGCGCAGGCGAGCCTGAACTGATCCTGATCTCCACCGGTTCGGAAGTCGGCCTGGCCGTTCAGGCCTACGACAAACTGACCGAGCAAGGCCGCAAGGTGCGCGTGGTTTCCATGCCTTGCACCAGCGTGTTCGATGCTCAGGACGCTGGCTACAAGCAATCGGTTCTGCCGCTGCAGGTCAGCGCACGTATCGCGATCGAAGCGGCTCATGCCGACTTCTGGTTCAAGTACGTGGGTCTGGAAGGTCGCGTGATCGGCATGACCACCTACGGCGAATCGGCTCCGGCTTCGGCACTGTTCGAAGAGTTCGGCTTCACCCTGGACAACATCCTGGGCCAGGCTGAAGAGTTGCTGGAAGACTAAACCCGGAAGCCGGGTTGTCTGAACTGACGCAATCGCGAGCAAGCTCGCTCCTGCAGGGATGTATACCGTCCTTGTGGGGGCGAGCTTGCTCGCGATGACGATGGCGCAGGCAGCACGAAGCTGATGGTTTCACCACCGGTCATTGAGAACCCCATGCCTCAACCGCGTCCCTACAAAGTTGCACTCAACGGCTACGGCCGGATTGGTCGTTGCGTCTTGCGTGCTCTGTTCGAGCGAGGGGCTGCGGCCGGGTTCGAGATCGTTGCCATCAACGATCTGGCCGACATGGCCAGCGTTGAATACCTGACACGCTTCGATTCCACCCACGGGCGTTTTCCCGGTGAGGTGAAGGTCGATGGCGATTGTCTGCATATCAATGGCAACTGCGTGAAAGTGTTGCGCAGTGCCACCCCCGAAGGCATCGATTGGGCGTCCCTGGGCGTCGATCTGGTGCTGGAATGCTCCGGTGCCTACCACACCCGCGAAGACGGCCAGCGTTTTCTCGACGCCGGCGCGCCGCGGGTGTTGTTCTCCCAGCCGATGGCCAGCGAGGCGGATGTCGACGCCACCATCGTCTATGGGGTGAACCAGGACTGCCTGAGCGGCGACGAACGGCTGGTGTCCAACGCCTCCTGCACCACCAACTGCGGCGTGCCGCTGTTGCGCCTGCTGGATCAGGCCATTGGCCTGGAGTACGTATCGATCACCACCATTCACTCGGCGATGAACGACCAGCCGGTGATCGACGCCTATCACCATGAAGACCTGCGGCGTACCCGTTCGGCCTTCCAGTCGGTGATCCCGGTGTCCACCGGTCTGGCGCGGGGTATCGAGCGCCTGTTGCCGGAACTTGCCGGGCGAATTCAGGCCAAAGCAGTGCGGGTGCCGACGGTGAACGTGTCCTGCCTGGACATCACCATGCAGACCGTGAGCGATACCGACGCCACCGAGGTCAACCGGATCCTGCGCGAGGCCGCCACCAGCGGTCCGCTCAAGGGCCTGCTGGCCTACACCGAGCTGCCGCATGCCAGCTGTGATTTCAATCATGATCCCCATTCGGCGATCGTCGATGCCAGTCAGACCCGTGTTTCCGGCCCCCGGCTGGTGAACATCCTGGCCTGGTTCGACAACGAATGGGGCTTTGCCAACCGAATGCTGGACGTAGCTGGGCACTACCTGCACACAGCCGCTCCACGCACTGACACTCAACTCTCTGTTTCTGAAGAACAGTAACCCAGGAATTGCGACCCATGACCGTGTTGAAGATGACCGACCTCGATCTGCAAGGTAAGCGCGTGCTGATCCGTGAAGACCTCAACGTCCCAGTCAAGGACGGTGTTGTCACCAGCGATGCGCGAATCCTGGCTTCGCTGCCGACCATCAAGCTGGCCCTGGAAAAAGGCGCGGCAGTGATGGTCTGCTCGCACCTGGGCCGCCCGACCGAAGGCGAGTTTTCCGCCGAGAACAGCCTCAAGCCGGTGGCCGACTACCTGAGCCGCGCCCTGGGTCGCGAAGTACCGCTGGTGGCCGATTACCTGGGTGGTGTCGAGGTCAAGGCCGGCGACATCGTGCTGTTCGAGAACGTGCGCTTCAACAAGGGCGAGAAAAAGAACGCCGATGAGCTGGCCCAGCAATACGCTGCCCTGTGCGACGTGTTCGTGATGGACGCCTTCGGCACCGCACACCGCGCCGAGGGTTCGACCCATGGCGTGGCCAAGTTCGCCAAAGTGGCTGCTGCTGGTCCTTTGCTGGCCGCTGAGCTGGACGCGCTGGGCAAGGCCCTGGGCAACCCGGCCAAGCCGATGGCGGCCATCGTTGCCGGCTCCAAGGTGTCGACCAAGCTGGACGTGCTCAATAGCCTGAGCCAGATCTGCGACCAGTTGATCGTCGGTGGCGGCATCGCCAATACCTTCCTCGCCGCTGCCGGGCATCCGGTGGGCAAGTCGCTGTACGAGCCGGACCTGCTGGACACCGCTCGCGCCATCGCCGCCAAGGTCAGCGTACCGCTGCCGGTGGACGTGGTGGTGGCCAAGGAATTTGCCGAGAGCGCTGCGGCCACCGTCAAGCTGATCGCCGATGTGGCCGATGACGACATGATTCTCGACATCGGCCCGCAGACTGCCGCGCAGTTCGCCGAACTGCTGAAATCCTCCAGGACCATCCTCTGGAACGGTCCGGTGGGCGTGTTCGAATTCGACCAGTTCGGCAATGGCACCAAGGTCCTGGCCCAGGCCATCGCTGACAGCGCCGCGTTCTCCATTGCCGGCGGCGGCGACACCCTGGCAGCCATCGACAAATATGGCGTAGCCCAGCAGATCTCCTACATTTCTACCGGTGGCGGCGCCTTCCTCGAGTTCGTCGAGGGCAAGGTGCTGCCGGCGGTTGAAGTCCTGGAAGCCCGGGCCAAGGCCTGAGGCCTCGATTGGCCGGGCAAAGGAGTGTTCTGATGGTCAAGACGTTGCCACTGTTGATCGCCGTGGCGTTGCTGGCGGGCTGTTCCAGTGCCCCCAAGGCAACGCCTGCGGAGGATGCCGGCGAGGTGCAGAAAGGCTGCTACCAGGCTGACTGGCAGGCCGAGACGGCTCCGGTGATCAACAAGCGCCTGGGCCCTGAGGGCCTGGAGAAGTACGAGACGCCGTCAAAGGCCAGGGAACAGGGTTGCCCTTGACGGGTCAGATGGGTTAACGCAACGCGCCGGTGCCTGTTGGCCGCCAGCCGAGGAACATTGATGAAAGGTTTGATCGCCGTGGCGATGCTGGGCTTGTTGGCAGGTTGTGCCAACCTGAACCTGCTCAAGTCGCCGACCACTGACAACTGGACCACCTGGACCTGCGACAGCCAGGCCCAGGTGCTCTGGCGCTACACCGACGACAGCCGCAAGGCGGTCGACGTGCGCCTGGGGGGCGACGACCAGGTACGCCGCCTGAAGCTTGAGCCCAGCGGTTCGGGCTCGCTGTACAGCGACGACATGCTGGCGTTTCACGTCAAGGGCGAGGAGGGCCTGGTCTACTGGGTCGCCACCAATGACCTGATCGGCCGCGGCTGCAAGGCCATGTAGGGGCAGGCTTGCCAGCGGAGGCGGCCTCCAGACCTGTGCAGGGTTCAAGGCCCCTTTCACCGGCGAGCCGGCTCCTGCGTGGCTGTAGAAATTTGGTTTTAACGAATGGAGCAGAGCGGGTTGACCCCCGATCTGCAATCACTTGAATAGCAGTCGCCGCTACGGCAGGCTTGCACGATTAACGACCCTCGACCGGGAGAGACACACACAATGGCACTCATCAGCATGCGCCAGATGCTGGACCACGCAGCCGAGTTCGGCTACGGCGTTCCAGCCTTCAACGTCAACAACCTTGAGCAGATGCGCGCCATCATGGAAGCCGCTGACAAGACTGACTCCCCGGTGATCGTCCAGGCTTCGGCCGGCGCCCGCAAATACGCCGGCGCGCCTTTCCTGCGTCACCTGATTCTGGCTGCCATCGAAGAGTTTCCGCATATCCCGGTGTGCATGCACCAGGACCACGGCACCAGCCCTGACGTCTGCCAGCGCTCCATCCAACTGGGCTTTTCCTCGGTGATGATGGACGGCTCCCTCGGTGAAGACGGCAAGACCCCGACCGACTACGAATACAACGTCCGTGTTACCCAGCAAACCGTAGCCATGGCTCACGCCTGCGGCGTGTCGGTAGAAGGCGAACTGGGCTGCCTGGGTTCGTTGGAAACCGGCATGGCCGGTGAAGAAGACGGTATTGGCGCCGAGGGTGTGCTGGACCACAGCCAGATGCTGACCGACCCGGAAGAAGCCGCGGACTTCGTCAAGAAGACCCAGGTGGATGCCCTGGCCATCGCCATTGGTACCAGCCACGGCGCCTACAAGTTCACCAAGCCGCCTACCGGCGACGTACTGGCCATCGACCGTATCAAGGAAATCCACAAGCGCATCCCCAACACTCACCTGGTGATGCACGGTTCCTCTTCGGTGCCGCAAGAGTGGCTGGCGATCATCAACCAGTACGGCGGCGACATCAAAGAAACCTACGGCGTGCCGGTTGAAGAAATCGTCGAAGGCATCAAGTACGGCGTACGCAAGGTCAACATCGACACCGACCTGCGCCTGGCATCCACTGGTGCCATGCGCCGCCTGATGGCCACCAACCCCAGCGAGTTCGACCCGCGCAAGTTCTTCGGCGCCACCGTGACCGCCATGCGCGATGTCTGCATCGCCCGTTACGAAGCCTTCGGCACCGCCGGCAACGCCTCGAAGATCAAGCCGATCTCCCTGGAAGCCATGTTCCAGCGTTACCTCAAGGGTGAGCTGAACGCCAAGGTCAACTGAGCCTAAGCGTCGAACGAAGAAGCCCGCAGCGATGCGGGCTTTTTTGTATCCGGAATTCTTGCCTTCGTAGGCGCTGGCAAGCCGGCTCCTACGCAGGGAGGGGTGTCAGGTCTTGTTGTGGTCGATGTCCAGCTTGGAAAAGGTCACCTTGCCGCCTTCGCTGGTATAGCCGGTGTTGTCCTGCACATAAACCCCGGCCTTGAAGTACAGCGGCTTGTCGCGCCAGGTCGCGCTCAACTGGCTGTCCCACTGATAGCCGGCAGCGCTGACGCCCAGGGCGCCACCCGGGCTCAGGTGGATCAGGTAGGAAAACTCCCGGTCCATGGGCACGTTCTCGGCAATGGTGATGACACGGCCTTCCTCGTCGTCCGGGTGCAGGCGCACCTTGGCCACGATGTTGCCGCTGCCCTTGCTGGTCTTGTACTGGTACTCGACCTTCACCAGCGGCTTGGTGCTGTTGTAGGCGTGGATCTGGCCGATGACGATCTTGCCCGAGGAGGGCACCTGGTTCACCGCCAGGGTCGCGTACAGCAGGTTGTCCGCTTCGGGGTAGGTCCAGTTGCGCAAGGTGCCGTTGGAGTAGGTCTCGCGCAGCTCGGTGCGCGGGTAGATGGCGTTCTCGGTTTTCGAGCCGGTCACCGGCGACCAGAAGAACAGGGTGCCGGTATCGGAGTGGAAATACTGGTCCTTGAACCCCTTGACCAGTGTCGGGGTGTCGATGGTCGCCGGCGGGCTGCCGACGGGAACGCTGAGGTTCCAGGTTGCCAGGTCGATCATGGTGGTTTTCCGCAAGGCATGACTGATGCAGGTGGCCGAAGGCTTTAGCCTGCGCTTCTTAGGGGGTCTTTATAGCGCAGAAGCGGCGCTTGGCGAGGCCCGTATGGCGGATATATGGCGTCAGCAAAATGTCGAAATGCCATCTATCCCGGTTTTTATGCGGCAACTCTGTGACCGTTAGTCGGGAGCTGCGGCCATTGGCGAAGTGATGGCGTGCTGACAGCTTCTGCTTTTGAGGATCCGGGTCTAGAGTGAAACCTCAGGTTTTACCGGGTTTTTAAATCCGTTCAGTCTTATTACAGACAAGAGAAGCAGCATGGAATGCGTGCAACCAGAGGCAGCCGAAGGCCACTCCACTCTTCTGATCGTCGATGACTATCCTGAAAACCTCCTCAGCATGCGTGCTCTGTTGCAGCGCCAGGACTGGCAGGTGATGACCGCCGCCTCGGGGGTCGAGGCCCTGGGCCTGCTGCTCGAACATGAAGTGGACCTGGTGTTGCTGGATGTACAGATGCCCGGCATGGATGGCTTCGAAGTCGCCCGCCTGATGCGTGGCAGCCAACGTACCCGGCTGACCCCGATCATCTTTCTCACCGCCAACGAACAGTCTCAGGACGCTGTGATCAAGGGCTATGCCAGTGGCGCCGTGGACTACCTGTTCAAACCGTTCGACCCACAGATTCTCAAGCCCAAGGTCCAGGCCCTGCTGGAGCATCAGCGCAACCGCCGGGCCCTGCAGCACCTCAGCCACGACCTGGAGGTGGCACGGGCCTTCAATGCCTCGGTGCTGGACAACGCTGCCGAGGGCATCCTGGTGGTGGACGAGGGCGGGTGCGTGCGTTTCGCCAATCCGGCGGTCTCGCGCCTGCTCAATGCCCAGGTCAAGGAGCTGGAAGGCTCGCCCTTTCTCGACTACCTGCAAAAGCCCCACGTTCCCGACTGGAGCGGCTCCGAGCTCTACGCCTGTTATCGCCGGGGCGAAACCTATCGCCTGCACGACGCTCAGATGCGCACCGTGCCCGGCCAGTTGATCAGCGTGGCCTTGTCCTGTGCGCCCTTGCCCAGTGACCAGAAGGCGATGGTGGTCACCCTGCTGGACATGTCCGAAGTGCGTCACCTGCACCAGCAACTGGAATACCAGGCCGTGACCGACCCGCTGACCGGCCTGCTCAACCGCCGCGGTTTCTATCAGACGGTGGAAAACATCCTGCTGCGCAGCGACCGCTCGGGAAAGTCCCTGGTCCTGCTCTACCTGGACCTCGACGGCTTCAAGCGGGTCAACGACTCCCTGGGGCACGACGCCGGCGACCGGGTGCTGCGCTGGGTTTCCGAGCAATTGAAGGACTGCCTGCACTCCTTCGACATTCTCGGGCGCATGGGCGGCGACGAATTCACCGCGCTGCTGGAGCTGAGCTTCCCCGAGCAAGCGGCGAAGATCGCCGAGAAGCTGATCGAACGCCTGTCCATCAACCAGCAGATCGATGGCCTGGAGGTGGTGCTGGGGGCGAGTATCGGCATCGCCATCTACCCCGATTGCGGCTCCAACCTGGACGGCCTGTTGCGGGCGGCGGACATCGCCATGTACGAAGCCAAGCGCGCCGGCCGCCAGCAGTACCGCTACTACGATCACGAGATGAATGGCCGCGCCCGTTCGCGGCTGATGCTCGAGGAAAGCGTGCGCAGCGCCGTGGAGCGCAAGGAATTCACCCTGGTGTACCAGCCCCAGGTGGCCATTGCCGACGGGCGCCTGCGCGGTTTCGAAGCCTTGCTGCGCTGGCGTCATCCGAGTGTGGGCGACGTGCCTCCGGGGCTGTTCCTGCCCCTGCTTGAGGAGGCACGGCTGATCAGCCGCCTGGGCAGTTGGATCTATCAACAGGGCGCGGCCCAGCGCAAGGACTGGGAGCAGGTGTTCAGCCCCGACCTGGTGCTGGGCGTCAGCCTCAGTGCCACCCAGTTCAACATGCCCAACCTGGTGGCCGAGCTGCGCCAGGTGCTGTCGCGCCATGGCCTGCAACCGCGCCAACTGGAGGTGGAGGTTACCGAGGCCGCCTTGACCCAGAACCTGGATGACACCCGCAAACAGTTGCAGCTCCTGCGTCAGCTGGGGGTGCGGGTGGCCCTGGATGACTTCGGCTCGGGCAGTTGTTGCCTGGCCTACCTGCGTGACCTGCAACTGGACACCCTCAAGCTCGATCGCCACCTGATTGCCCGCCTGCTGACCTCGCCAAGGGATGCCGCCATTGCCCGCTGCGTGATCGACCTGTGCAAGCAGTTCGACCTGCTGGTGATCGCCGAGGGTGTGGAAACCCTCGAGCAATACCAGTGGCTCAAGGCCAATGGCTGCGAGTATGTGCAAGGTTTCCTGGTGGCTCGGCCGCTGACCGCCAGTATCGCCAGCCAGTTTTCCCAGCCCTTTGACTGGAGCGCGCTACAGGCCTGAATTCGCTACACTGGCGCCTTTTATGCCCTGCGTTGCCCCTTCATGACCGCACTCAAATACCTCCAGGCCTATCCCGTTGCCTTGCAGCAGCAAGTGCGCCAGTTGATCGATGAACAGCGCCTGGGCGACTACCTGAGCCAGCGTTACCCGGGCCGGCACGCCATACAGAGCGACAAGGCGCTGTACAGCTACGCTCTGGAGCTCAAGCAGGAATACCTGCGCAATGCGCCGGCCATCGACAAGGTGCTGTTCGACAACCGTCTGGACCTGACCCACCGTGCCCTGGGCCTGCATACCACGGTTTCCCGGGTGCAGGGCGGCAAGCTCAAGGCCAAGAAAGAGATCCGCATCGCTTCGCTGTTCAAGGAGGCGGCGCCGGAATTCCTGCGGATGATCGTGGTGCACGAGCTGGCCCACTTCAAGGAATCGGATCACAACAAGGCGTTCTACAAGCTCTGCGAGCATATGCTGCCGGGCTATCACCAGCTGGAGTTCGACCTGCGGGTCTACCTGACCTGGCGCGACCTGCAAGGCAAGGCGGGAGCGCCGGATTAACCCCTGAAGGCAAGGAGTGGGCGATGGATGTGAGCAAGACCAAGAGCAGTTTCTACCGCCGCCTGTATGTGGCGTACCTGATCGACAGCGGCCTGGCCAGCAGCGTGCCGGCGCTGACCGAGGTCACCGGCATGCCGCGGCGCACCGCCCAGGACACCATCGCGGCCCTGGCGGACCTGGACATCCTCTGCGAGTTCGAGCAGCAGGACGGCGCGCGCAACCATGCCGGGCGTTACCGGATCCACAACTGGGGCGCCATCGACAAGGGCTGGATCGAGCCCAACCTCCGGCAGATCAAGGCCGTGCTGGGCTATCCCTGAGGCTCAGGAGCGACGCATGCCGATGTGAGGAATACCGTCCTCCAGGTATGCTTCGCCCGCCACCACGAAACCGTAGCGGCCGTAATAGGCCTGCAGATGAGCCTGGGCCGAGAGGTAGATCGGCGTTTGCGGCCAGTGTCGCTCGGCCTGCTTCAGCGCCTGCTCCATCAGGGTGTGGCCCAGGCCCTGGCCGCGGGCCTGTTCAGCGATGACCACGCGGCCGATGACCACGTCGCCGCCCTGGGAAGTCGGGTCCAGCAGGCGCAGGTAGGCCAGCAACCGGTCGCCGTCCCAGGCCATCAGGTGGCAGGTATCGCCTTCAAGGTCGCGGCCGTCGACTTCCTGATAAGGGCATTTCTGTTCCACCACGAAGACTTCGGTGCGCAATTGCAGAATCGCGTACAACTGTTCCTTGCCCAGGTCGGTGTGGTGTTTGCAGACCCATTCGATGGTCATCTTCATATCCTGTATTGAGTGCTGCGCGAAATAGTAAGCACATCGCCACGGGATGTCTTGCCGGTTGTCATGCAGAAATTGTTTCTGTGAGATGGGTCAAAATGCCACTACTGAGATCACTGGTATTTGTCTTCTTTGTGTAATCTGTTTTCAAGACCTGTGCATGGGTTCTGATGAGCTAATGTTAGGAGCTGGGCCGACCTGTGCCGCACAGGCCGCGACCCTGGAGTATGGGCTGGAACGCGCTGGGCCCAGGGCCCGCTAAGGATCTATTAGCATGCTGCGACTGCATCGAGCTTTGGCTTTGATCGGATTGCTGTTGCTGGGCCAGAGCGCTTTTGCCGAAAGGCTGCGGCTGGTCGCCGATGCCTGGCCACCCTTTACCGACGCGACCCTGGTCAATGGCGGCGTGGCCACCGACATTGTCAGCACCGCCCTGTCCCGTGCCGGCTATTCCAGCGAATTCGAGCAGGTGCCCTGGGCCCGGGCCCTGCTGGGCATCGGCGAGGGGCGCTACGACGTGCTGGTGAATGCCTGGTACAACGAAGAACGCACCCAGTTGGGGCAGTTCTCCGCGGAATACATGGTCAACCGCGTGCGCTTCATCAAGCGCAAGGACGCGCCGCTGGAATACAGCAACCTCAAGCAGCTGCATGAGTACCCGGTGGCAGTGGTGCGTGGCTACGCCTATTCCCCCGAATTCGACAATGACCCCGATCTGCAGAAGGTGCCGGTGCACAACTTCGCCATGGCGGTGCGCATGCTGGCGGCGGATCGGGTCAAGCTGACCCTGGAGGACGAATACGTGGCCCGCTACTACCTGGCCCGGGAGTCACCGCGGGTACGCAATGCGGTGGAGTTCCTGCCCAAGCCCCTGAGCGAGAACAGCCTGCATATCCTGGTCAGCCTGAAGAACCCCGAGCATGCGCAGATCGTGGCCAGGTTCGACAAGGAAATCGCTGCCATGAAAGCTGACGGCAGCTACGACCGCCTGCTGCGCCAGCACGGCATGTAACCGAAGGTGCAGGAGCTGGCTTGCCAGCGAAAGCGACTCCGGACCGTGCATGAGTCTTGCGGCCCCTTTCGCCGGCAAGCCGGCTCCTACGGTTTTGCGTTGTCGCTGGTGTCCTTGATCAGATGCGCCGCCAGGGTCCGCAACGGGCCCAGCTGACGGCAGATCAGCGCCAGTTGGGTCTGCACCAGGCGCTGGCCTTCGTCGACCTCGTCGGGCATTTGCTCCAGCTCATTGGCCAGGGCTTCTTCGGCATCGCTCTGGATATCGATCGGGGTCTTGTTGGCCAGACCCTGGGCAATCTCGTCGATGCTGGCCGCCAGGCTGACCCCGGCGCCTTCGATCAAGTGCTCGCGAACCTCGTCCGGCAGCCGGGTTTCGCGGTGTGCGCCCAGGCCCGAGAGGTAGCTGAGCAAGGTGTGGGACAGCACCAGGAAGCGAAAGCCCACGTCCGCTTCCTTACGGAAATGCCCGGGTTCCATGAGCATGTTGGCCAGGGTGGTGGACAGCGCGGCGTCGGCGTTGTGGGCGTTGCGCCGGGCCAGGCGGTAGGCCAGGTCGTCGCTCTTGCCGGCGGCGTACTGCTGCATGATCTGGCGCAGGTAGATGCTGTTGCAGGTCAGGGTGTTGGCCAGCACCTTGTTCAGGCGCCGGCCCTGCCAGTCCGGCAGGAACAGGAACACCGCCAGCCCGGCGATCAGGCTGCCCAGCAGGGTATCGAACAGCCGCGGCAGGAACAGCCCATAACCGTCGCCCACCTGGTTGAAGCAGAACAGCACCATCAGGGTGATGGCCGCCGTGGCCAGGGTGTAGCGGGTGGTGCGGTTGGTGAAGAACACCACCCCGGCGGCAATGGCGAACAGCGACTGCACCAAGGGGCTGGGGAACAGGTCGAACAGCGCCCAGGCGATGGTCAGGCCGATGGCGGTGCCGATGATCCGCTGGCCCAGCTTGCGCCGGGTAGCGCCGTAGTTGGGCTGGCAGACGAACAGGGTGGTGAGGATGATCCAGTAACCCTGGGAAGGGTGGATCAAATGCACCATGCCGTAGCCGATGCTCAGCGCCAGGGGCAGGCGCAGGGCATGGCGGAACAGCAGCGAGGTTGGCGTCAGCTGGGTGCGCAGGCGGGTCCAGACATCCTTGAAGTTGCGTGGCGAACGGTCCAGCAGGCTGCTGTCGGTGGCGTCCGCCAGGGCGTCGGGGTTGCTGGCGTCGCTGAGCAGGCGGTCGAGGGTGCCGAGGTTGGCCGCCAGGGCTCGCAATGAGCGCAACAGCCCGCGCCAGGCCGGGTTGCTCTGGATCCGCAGGTGTTCCAGGGAAGCGTGCAGGTCGCCCAGGGCCTCGGCGAAGGTGGCGTCATAGACGAACGGCTGGCGCAACTGGATGGATTCGGCCAGGGCACGGCAGGCCTTGCCCTGCTGGCGCAGCAGGCGCTGGCAGCGGAACAGCACGTCGCTGTGGAAAAACGCCTCGGTCAGGGCGTTGTATGGGTAGTGGGAAGAGCTGGCGCGCTCGTGAATGTCCTGGGCCAGGAAGTACAGCTTCAGGTAGCGGCTGACCTTCGACCCCGGCCGGCCGTTGCCCACCCGGTGCAGGATGATTTCCTTGGCGACGTTGAGGGCCGCCACCACCTTGCCGTTCTGCTTGGCCAGTTCCAGGCGCCGGGCCTCCACGTCCAGCTGGCGGATGGGCTCGAACAGCGAGGACTTGAGCTTGAGGTAGTAACCCAGTTCGCGAAACAGCCGGGCCAGGCTCTGCTGCACCGGCTGGTTGGAAAACAGCGCCTGCCACAGCACCGACAGCAGGCCGTACCAGGCGGCGCCGGCCACGAGCAGCAGCGGCTCGTGCCAGAAATCGATCACCGCGCCGCCGCGCTGGTCGACGCCGATCATGGTGTAGACCGAGAGGATCAGGGTCGCCGAGGCGATGGCGCCATAGCGTTCGCCCAGCGCCCCCAGCATGGTCAGGCCGAAGCTGGCCAGGGCCAGGGCGATGGCGAAGATCCAGGGGTAGGGGAACAGCAGTTCCACCGACAGCGCGGCAATGCTGAAGCACACCAGGGTTACGGCCAGGGAATTGAGCCGGCCTTGCCAGCTGTCGTCGGTTTCCGCCAGGGCGCTGGCGATGATGCCGAGGAACAGCGGGATCAGCAGGGCCATTTCATCCTGATACCAGCACAGCGCCATGCTGCCGGTCAGGGCGATGAACACCCGCACGCTGTAGCTGAATTTATCCAGCGCCCAGAGGCGGCGCAGGGATTGGCGAAAAGAGGTCGAGGACATGGAGTAGGGCAGGCCTTCCGGGGCGATGCAGCTAAATTGAGCCAGTATTGACGACGGCGCAATGCCGTCGTCACATCGGCCGGCAAATTCTGTTGCCGTTGCCGGTCGGACACCTGTAGCCGCTGCCGCAGGCTGCGACAGGTCCGCAGGACCTCAGCGGACATTGGATCGCCGCGCCCCTTCGGGTCGTTCGCAGCCTGCGGCAGCGGCTACAGGGACACGCAGCGGCTCAGACGTATTGGGCCGCCGCGTAGCCCGAGGCCCAGGCCCACTGGAAGTTGAAGCCGCCCAGGTGGCCGGTGACGTCCAGCACTTCACCGATGAAATACAGCCCCGGGCTCTTCAGCGATTCCATGGTCTTGGACGAGACCTCACGGGTGTCGACGCCGCCCAGGGTCACTTCCGCGGTGCGGTAGCCCTCGGTGCCCGCCGGTACCAACTGCCAGCTGCCGAGTTTCTGCGCCACGTCCGCCAGCTCCGCCGGGGTGTACTGCTTCATCGGCTTGGAGACGAACCAGTGGTCGGCCAGCAGGCCGGCCATCTTCTTGGTGAAGATCTCCCCCAAGAGGGTCTTGAGCTCGCTGTTGGGGCGCTCGGCCTGCTGCTGTTGCAGCCAGCCCAGGGCGTCGTGGTCTGGCAGCAGGTTGATCTCGACGCTGTCGCCGGGCTGCCAGTAGGAGGAAATCTGCAGGATCGCCGGGCCGCTGAGGCCGCGGTGGGTGAACAGGATGTTCTCGCGAAAGCTCTGGTCGTTGCAGCTCACCAGGCAATCCACCGAGGTCCCCGACAGCTCGCTGCACAGTTCCTTGAGCTGGTCGGTGATGGTGAACGGCACCAGGCCGGCACGGGTCGGCAGCAGTTCATGGCCGAACTGTTTCGCCACCTGATAACCGAAGCCGGTGGCGCCCAGCGTCGGGATCGACAGCCCGCCGGTGGCGATCACCAGCGATTGGCACTGAACCTGGCCGAGGGTGGTGTCGAGCAGGTAGCCGCTTTCGACCTTTTCGATGGTCTGGATCGAGGTGTCCAGGCGCAGCTCCACGCCGACCTGATCGCACTCGTCGAGCAGCATGCCGAGGATGTCGCTGGACTTGTTATCGCAGAACAGCTGGCCGAGTTTCTTCTCGTGGTAGGGCACGCCGTGCTTGGCCACCAGGCCGATGAAGTCCCACTGGGTGTAGCGCGCCAGGGCCGATTTGCAGAAATGCGGGTTCTGCGACAGGAAGTTGGCCGGTTCGGTGTACATATTGGTGAAGTTGCAGCGACCGCCGCCGGACATCAGGATTTTCTTGCCGGCCTTGTTGGCGTGGTCCAGCAGCAATACCTGGCGGCCCCGGCCGGCCGCGGTCAGGGCGCACATCAGGCCGGCGGCGCCGGCGCCAATGATCACGACTTCGGTAGAACGCAAAACGGTGTCCTCATTAGGAGCGAACGACCCTGCGGCAGCGGCTACAGGTCAAGCAGTGGGGTTAGAGGACGCGCACGCGCAGCGAGCGGCCCTTGATCTTGCCGTTGTTCAGGCGCTGCAGCGCCTGCATGACCACGGTGCGTTCAACCGCCACATACGACTGGAAGTCGAAGATCGCGATCTTGCCGACCTGGGCGCCCGGGATGCCGGCGTCGCCGGTCAGTGCGCCGAGAATATCCCCCGGACGTACCTTGTCCTTGCGCCCGCCGGCGATGCACAACGTGCTCATCGGTGGCTGCAGCGGGGCGCCGCCCTGGGACTTGAGGTTGTCGACCTGATCCCAGTTCAACGGGGCTTTCTGCAGTTGTTCGATGGCTTGCGCGCGATGGGCTTCGGACGGTGCGACGAGGCTGACCGCGATGCCTTTCTCGCCAGCGCGACCGGTACGGCCAACGCGGTGAATGTGGATTTCCGAATCGCGGGCCAGCTCGACGTTGATCACCATGTCCAGCGCATCGATGTCCAGACCACGGGCGGCGACGTCGGTGGCGACCAGTACCGATGTACTGCGGTTGGCGAACATCGCCAGCACCTGATCGCGGTCACGCTGCTCCAGGTCGCCGTGCAGGCCGACAGCGGAGATGCCTTTGGCGGTCAGGTGATCGACGGTTTCCTGCACTTGCTGCTTGGTGAAGCAGAAAGCGACGCAGGAGGCCGGGCGGAAGTGGTGCAGGACTTTGGTCACTGCGCTCATGCGCTCTTCCGGTGAAATCTCGTAGAAACGCTGCTCGATCTGCGTATCGTCGTGGAACGCTTCGGCTTTCACCGTTTGCGGATCGCGCATGAATTTCGACGCCAGTTGCTTGATGCCCACCGGATACGTGGCGGAGAACAGCAGGGTCTGGCGGCGCGACGGGGTCTTTTCGATGATGTCTTCGATGGCGTCGTAGAAGCCCATGTCGAGCATGCGGTCGGCTTCGTCGAGCACCAGCGTGTTCAGGCCGTCGAGCACCAGCGAACCCTTGCGCAGATGCTGCTGGATACGCCCTGGGGTGCCGACGATGATATGCGCACCGTGCTCCAGGGAGGCGATCTGTGGCCCGAAGGACACGCCGCCGCACAGGGTCAGGACCTTGATGTTGTCTTCGGCGCGAGCCAGCCGGCGCACTTCCTTGGCCACCTGGTCGGCCAGTTCGCGAGTCGGGCAGATCACCAGGGCCTGGCAGCCGAAGTAGCGCGGGTTGATCGGGTTCAGCAGGCCGATGCCGAAGGCCGCGGTCTTGCCGCTGCCGGTCTTGGCCTGGGCGATCAGGTCCATGCCCTTGAGGATCACCGGCAAGCTCTGCGCCTGGATCGGCGTCATCTGGGCATAACCGAGGGAGTCGAGGTTAGCCAGCATGGCGGCGGACAGGGGCAAAGTATTAAAAGCGGTGGCGATGGTGGTCACGGGACTGGCCTGCAAAACAAAATGTCGCGCAGTGTATCAGTCCCGCTCCCACAACCTGCAAATTCTGGACGAGCAGCTGTGCAGGGGCGGTTTTGTGTAGGCGCTGGCTTGCCAGCGAAAGCGGCCGCGAGGTTGGCGCAGGGCCCGGGGGCCTCTTCGCCGGCAAGCCGGCTCCTACGGGGGGAGGTGCGTGGGTTCAGTGTTCGATGTGCTGCTCCTCGAGCTTGCGCGCGCGCCGGCCATCGGTGGGCGACAGCTGGAGGAAGATCGCCGCCGCCAGCATCGCCATGATGCCTACCGTGAGGAAGGTCAGTTGGAAGGCGCCGAGCACGGTGTCCACGCCATCGTTGCCCAACTCAGCGGTAAAGCCGCCCAGCAGCGCGCCGGCACAGGCCACCCCAAGGCTCAGGGACAGTTGCGCCACCACCGACAGCAGGCTGTTGCCGCTGCTGGCGGCGGCATCGTCGAGGTCGATCAGGGTCACGGTGTTCATCGCCGTGAACTGCAGCGAGTTGATCGCCCCCAGCACCGCCAGCATGCCCAGCAGCAGCGGGTAGGGCGTCTGTTCGCTGACCAGCCCCATGCTGGCCAGCATGATGCCCAGGGCCAGGGTGTTGCCTGTGAGCACGATGCGGTAGCCCAGGCGCTCGATCAGTGGCCGGGCGATGGATTTGGCCAGCATTGCCGCGGCCGCCAGGGGCAGCATGCTCATTCCCGCCTGGGACGGTGAATAGCCCAGGGCCACTTGCAGCAGCAGGGGCACCAGGAACGGCAGGGCGCCGCTGCCCAGGCGGGCGAACAGGTTGCCCAGAATGCCCACGGCAAAGGTCCGCACCTTGAACAGTGACGGGGCGAACAGCGGGTTGTCGGTGTGCACGGCCCGCAGCCAGTAGGCCGCCAGGCAGGCCAGCCCGCCGAACAGCAGCAACATCACCCGCAAGTGCGGCAGGTGCAGTTCCCCCAGGCCTTCCATGGCGATGGTGATCAGCACCATCGCCGCGCCGAACAGCACAAAGCCCAGGCTGTCGAAGCGTGTGCGCTCGCTGCCGCGCAGGTCGGGAATGAAACGCCACACCGCATAGCAGCCAACGGCGCCTACCGGCAGGTTGATCAGGAAGATCCAGTGCCAGGTCAGGTACTGCACCATCCAGCCGCCCATGGTCGGGCCGATCAGCGGCCCCAGAAGCCCGGGAATGGTGATGAAGCCCATGATCCGCACCAGTTCCGAACGCGGGTAGGCACGCAGCACCACCAGCCGTCCCACCGGCAGCATCAGCGCACCGCCCAGGCCCTGGATCACCCGGGCGCCAATCAGCTGGGTCAGGGTGTTGGACAGGGCGCAGAGCAGGGAACCGATGCTGAACAGCAAGATGGCGCCGAAGAAGATCCGCTTGGTGCCGAAGCGGTCGGCGATCCAGCCCGAGGCCGGGATCAAGAGGGCCACAGTGAGCATGTAGGCGATGATCACCCCCTGCATGCGCAGCGGGTTTTCCGCCAGGTCCTGGGCCATGGCCGGCAGGGCGGTATTGAGGATGGTGCCGTCCAGGGACTGCATGAAGAAGGCGATGGCCACCACCCAGGGCAGCCAGCGGGCGGTGGTGGCATCGAGTGGCGCGCGTTCGGGCATGGGACCTCTGGGTGAGTTCAGGTTTGAGGGCGGTTTCTACAGGGTCAGGGTCAGGCGGCTGACCAGCGCTCCGGGCAAGTGCATCGAAGCGGTCTGGCGCTGGCCGTAGGTACTGGCCGACAGCAGCAGCTCGCGTTGCTCGGTCAGGGCCTCCAGCTGCGAGCCCAGCAGGCTGTAGACGCTGTCATCGAAGCGCATGGTGCTCACGGGCGCCTGGATCTCGCCGTTCTCCACCCAGAAGGTGGCGAAGCGGGTCATGCCGGTCAGGCGCGCCGCCGGCAGGTCCGAGTAGTTCAGGTACCACAGGTTGCTGATGTACAGCCCGGTGCCCAGCTGCTTGAGGATCTCCTGCTGGGACAACCGCCCCGCGGCCATGTTCAGTGCACTGGGGGACTCGCCGCTGCCGGCACCATTGGTGGTCAGGCCGTATTCGGCGGCGCTGCGGGAGTTGATCAGTTGGGCATTGGCGCTGCCCGCGGCGATCAGTGACAGGTCGCTGCGCGGGTAGCCTTCGTCGGAAAACGCCGGGCTCAGGGAGCCACTGACCTGTTCGTCGAGCGACACCAGCGGGTTCAGCGCGGCATCACCGGCATAGAGCTTCTGCAGCGGGCTGTGCTTGCTGGCGATCGACTGGGCCGAGAAGCCGCCCCAGGCCAGCATGCCCATGATCTCCTCCAGGGCCGCCGGCGCCAGGTAGGCCCGGTACTGCCCGGGCGCCAGGGTGCGCAGTGGCCGGCCAAGGAACTCCAGCTGCTCCCGGGCCTGCTGGAAGCGCAGGGCGAAGGCCTGGCTGTCCCAGGCGTGCCCGGCGTAGCTGGCCTTCACCGCCTCGCCGTTTTCGTGGAACAGGCTGAAATCGAAGTTGAAGCTGTTGGCCTGGTGCCAGCCGAAGGCCCCGCCGGAACTGGCGAAGCCACGACTGATGGGGCCGGCAGCGTAGATGCCCACCAGGTCCAGGCCGGCGCCGGCACGACCGATTTCTTCCACCACCTGCTCACTGCCGGGCAGCGGCTGGTCCTGCACGTGATGGCTTTGCCAATGGGTGTGGTTGAGCATCAGGTACGGGTCGGCCGGCAGCAGCGGCAGGGTCTCGCGCAGTTGTTGCAGGCCATCGGCCAGGCGCTGGCGATCCACCTCGGGGTCATTGCTCAGGGTGATGCTGAGGTCGGCGTGGCGGCCATTGTCGATCAGCTTGAAATGCACGCTGGCCTGTTGCACCTGCCCGGCCTGGCGCACCTTGGCGTGGTTGAAGCGAATGAACTCCGAGGCTTCGGCGGCGTAGCTCAGGGTGAACTGCTCGGTCTCGCGCAGCGCGTCTTTGAGCCACTGCACCAAGGCCTTGAATGGCTGGGCCTGATCGGCTGTCCTGGTCATCAGGCGTCTCCTCCAAATACATCAATCTTGCTGAATACGCAGGCCGGCGAAGCATGGCCGACGCGAATCACCTGGTTGGGCTCGCCCTTGCCGCAGTTGGGTGTGCCCAGCACCTGGAAGGTGCTGCGGTCGCCGACCGCGCTGAGGTTGCGCCAGAACTGCGCGGAAATCCCCCGGTAATTGGGGTTCTTGACCACGCCGCGGAGTTCGCCGTTCTCGATCAACTGGCCCCATTCGCAGCCGAACTGGAACTTGTTGCGCGCATCGTCGATGGACCAGGAACGGTTGGTGGACATCAGGATGCCATGCTCGATGTGCCCGATCATTTGCTCCAGGGGCTGGTCGCCGGGCTCGATGTTGAGGTTGGCCATGCGGTCGATCGGTGCACGGTTCCAACTGCTGGCGCGGCTGTTGGCAACGCCGTCGAGGCCGCTGCGGTATTGCGACAGGGCGCTGCCCAGGGGGCGTACCAGCAGGCCCTCGCGAATCAGGAACTGCTTGCTGGCCGCGGTGCCGTCGTCGTCGTGACTGTAGCTGGCCAGTTCCTCGGGGATCTGCGGGTCGAAAGTCACGTTGAGCAGCGAGGAGCCGTATTGCAGGCGGCCGAAATCCTGCTGTTTGACGAAGCTGGTGCCGGCGTAATTGCGCTCGTCGCCGAGAATGCGGTCCAGCTCCAGGGGATGGCCGATGGATTCGTGGATCTGCAGCATCATCTGGTCCGGCATCAGCAGCAGGTCCCGCGGGCCCTGGGGGGTATTGGGCGCCAGCAGCAGTTGCAGGGCCTGGTCGGCGACCCGCGGTGCGGCCCCCAGCAGGCCGCAGCGGCTGATCACATCGCCGGCGCCCTGCTGGCCGAAGTTCTCCCGGCCTAGGCTGCGGGTCTGGCTGTCGCTGCCGTCGTAGGCGGTCACGTCCAGGCCCGGGTAGACAAAACGCTGGGCCTGGCGCAGCTCGGCGCCGGCGCTGTTGAGGTAGATCTGTTCGACCTGGGTCACGCCGATGCCCACCTGCCAGTTCACCAGGCGTTCATCCTTGGGCACCGAGGCCGACTCATCGCCCAGCAGCTGATAGCAGTCGCTGAGGGAGGGGAAGGGCTGCTCCAGGTTGGGCGAGAAATAGTCCGCGCGGTGGCTGGAGACCGGTTGCTCACGCAGGTCCAGCAGGGCATGGGCGGCGATGACCCGGGCCTGCTGCTCGGCGCGGTCCAGGGCGGCCTGCAGGCCGCTTTGCGACAGGTCGTTGGTGGCGGCGTAGGCTTCCACGCCGCGCACCCGCACGGTCAGCATCGCCCCTTCGTCTCGGCCCAGGCTCGGCGGCTCGGCGACGTTCTTGCGCACCGACAGGTACTGGTCCGATTCGCGGACATAACGCAGGGAAAAGAATTCGGCGCCCGTGCGCAAGGCAGCGAAGCGCTGCTTGAGCTGGGGGTGAAAGTCGAACATGGAGGACCTCCTTGTGAGGCGCGATAGCGGGTCGACGCGTTTCGCCAGCAAACGGAACACCGCCCGGCGGTTCCTACAGGTATAGGTGCTGATGGGCGCGGGGGCGAAAGGGGATGTGCAAGTTGCAGAACTGTAGCCGCTGCCGAAGGCTGCGATCAAGGAAGTAGTTCTGAGGGAATGAAGGGAAGAGAAAAAGGGCGCCGACCCTTGCGGTCGGCGCCCGTCAGGCTTACTGCGCGGCGGGAGTCACATCGCGCATCGGCTTGCCACGTACCGGGGCTTCACCGGCTACGTAGTAGGCCGCGGTGCTGCGTGGCAGTGGCTGGCGGCCACGGATCTTGTCGGCGATTTTCTCGGCCATCATGATCGTCGGCGCGTTGAGGTTGCCGGTGGTGATGATCGGCATGATCGAGGCATCCACCACGCGCAGGCCTTGCATGCCATGCACGCGACCCTGGCCATCCACTACAGCCATGTCGTCGGTGCCCATCTTGCACGAGCAGGATGGGTGGAAGGCGGTCTCGGCGTGCTCGCGGACGAACTTGTCCAGTTGCTCGTCGGTCTGCACCTCGATGCCCGGGCTGATCTCGCGGCCGCGGAAAGGGTCCAGGGCCGGCTGCTGCATGATTTCACGGGTCAGGCGGATGCCGTCGCGGAATTCCTGCCAGTCCTGCTCGGTGGCCATGTAGTTGAAGAGGATGCTCGGGTGCTGGCGCGGGTCCTTGGACTTGAGCTGCACGCGGCCACGGCTCGGCGAGCGCATGGAGCCCATGTGCGCCTGGAAGCCGTGCTCTTTCACACCATTGCTGCCGTTGTAGTTAATCGCCACCGGCAGGAAGTGGTACTGGATGTTCGGCCATTCGAACTCTTCGCGGGTACGGATGAAACCGCCGGCTTCGAACTGGTTGCTGGCACCGATGCCGGTGCCGTTGAACAGCCACTCGGCACCGATGGCCGGCTGGTTCCACCACAGCAGCGATGGATACAGCGACACCGGCTGGGTGCAGGCGTACTGCAGGTACAGTTCCAGGTGGTCCTGAAGGTTCTCGCCCACGCCCGGCAGGTCGTGAACCACCGGGATGTCCAGGCTTTCCAGGAGGGCGCGAGGGCCTACGCCGGAACGTTGCAGCAATTGCGGCGAGGCGATGGCGCCGGAGCTGACGATGACTTCCTTGCGCGCACGGGCTTCCACGCGCTCTTCAGTGCTGCCTTGCAGGTAGCTCACGCCCACGGCGCGCTTGCCTTCGAAGAGGATCTTGTCGGTCAGGGCGTGGGTGACGATGGTCAGGGTCGAACGCTTTTTCGCGGTGTCCAGGTAACCGCGGGCGGTGCTGGCGCGACGACCTTTAGGGGTGACGGTACGGTCCATCGGACCGAAGCCTTCCTGCTGGTAGCCGTTCAGGTCTTCGGTACGCGGGTAACCGGCCTGCACGCCGGCTTCGACCATGGCGTGGAACAACGGGTTGTTGCCGGCCTTGGGCGTGGTCACGCTGACCGGGCCTTCGCCGCCGTGGTAGTCGTTGGGGCCGATGTCACGGGTTTCCGCCTTGCGGAAATACGGCAGGCAATCCAGGTAGGTCCAGTCTTCCAGGCCTGGCAGCTTGGCCCAGCCGTCGTAGTCCATGGCGTTGCCGCGGATGTAGCACATGCCGTTGATCAGCGACGAGCCGCCCAGGCCCTTGCCGCGACCGCATTCCATGCGGCGACCGTCCATGTGTGGCTCTGGATCGGTCTCGTAGGCCCAGTTGTAGCGACGGCCTTGCAGGGGGAAGGCCAGTGCCGCCGGCATCTGGGTACGGAAGTCGAAACGGTAGTCCGGGCCACCGGCTTCCAGCAGCAGGACGGTGACGCCTTCGTCTTCAGTCAGACGGGTCGCCAGGGTGTTACCGGCAGAGCCGGCACCCACAATGATGTAATCGTATTCTTGGGCCATTGGAGCCTCCGTGGAGAGCTGCAAGCCTCAAGCTTCAAGCTGCGGGAAAAGGCAGCGAAGCGGGCTTGGCATTGAATGGGGAGCAGGCGGCAAGCCAGGCTGTTGCCTGGGCCTGCCGCTTGTAGCTGACAGCTGCTTAGAACACCGAGGCGTAGTCGCCCAGCTCGACCTGCACCGACTTGATGCGGGTGAAGTTGTTCAGCGAGCTGATGCCGTTCTCACGGCCCACGCCCGATTGCTTGTAGCCGCCAACCGGCATCTTGGCGTCGGACTCGCCCCAGGCGTTGATCCAGCAGATACCGGCTTCGAGCTGATGAATCACGCGGTGAGCGCGGTTCAGATCCTTGGTGACCAGGCCGGCAGCCAGGCCGAAGTCGGTGTCGTTGGCGCGGCGGATCACTTCTTCTTCGGTTTCGTAGGTCAGGATCGCCATGACCGGGCCGAAGATTTCTTCACGGACGATGGTCATGTCGTCGGTGCAGTCGGTGAACACGGTCGGTGCAACGAAGGCGCCCTTGGCGAATTCGCCGTCGGTCAGGCGCTCGCCGCCGCACAGTACGCGGGCACCTTCTTCTTTACCCTTGGCGATGTAGCCCAGCACGCTTTCCATGTGCGGGAAGCTGACCAGCGGGCCGAAGTTGGTGTTTTCGTCTTCCGGGTTGCCGATGCGGATGCGTGCAACGCGCTCGGCGATCTTGGCTTCGAAAGCGGCTTTCAGGTGGCTCGGCACGAACACGCGAGTGCCGTTGGTGCAGACCTGACCGGAGCTGTAGAAGTTGGCCATCATGGCGGTGTCGGCGGCGCGATCCAGGTCGGCGTCGTCGAAGATGATCAGTGGCGACTTGCCGCCCAGTTCCATGGTCACGTCTTTCAGCGAGGAGCTGGAAGCGCTGGCCATGACCTTCTTGCCAGTGTCGGTGCCGCCGGTGAAGGAGACCTTCTCGATGCGCGGGTGCTCGGTCAGCCAGGTGCCGACTTCGCGGCCGCTGCCGGTCAGGACGTTGAACACGCCATCCGGCAGGCCGGCTTCGGTGTAGATCTCGGCCAGTTTCAGGGTGGTCAGCGAGGTCACTTCGCTCGGCTTGAAGATCATCGCGTTACCGGCCGCCAGGGCCGGTGCGGATTTCCACAGGGCGATCTGGATCGGGTAGTTCCACGCGCCGATACCGGCCACTACGCCCAGGGGCTCGCGACGGGTGTAGACGAAGGAAGTGGTGCGCAGCGGGATCTGCTCGCCTTCGATGGCCGGTACCAGGCCTGCGTAGTATTCCAGCACGTCGGCGCCGGTGACGATGTCCACGTACTTGGTTTCGGAGAACGCCTTGCCGGTGTCCAGGGTTTCCAGGGCGGCCAGTTCGTCGTTGCGCTCGCGGAGGATTTCCACGGCGCGACGCAGGATGCGCGAACGCTCCATGGCGGTCATGGCGGCCCAGATCTTCTGGCCTTTCTCGGCGCTGACCACGGCGCGTTCAACGTCTTCCTTGGTCGCACGCTGCACTTGTGCGAGAACTTCACCGTTGGCCGGGTTGATGGCATCGAAAGTGGCGTCGCTGCCGGCATCGGTGTAGCCGCCGTCGATGTAGAGTTTTTGCAGTTCGAAACGGGCCATAGTGTCCTCGCAAGTGCATTAAGTAGTGGGCTTGACCACCGGGCATGCCCCTAAGTTCGGGGCGCGCTGATCAGTGGCGGTTCAGGGGCCGAGCGTCTCTTTTGTGCTCTAGCGCTCCTGCTTAGCCAGTTGTAGATCCATGTATTCGTAAGCGATCCGTATCGCCTGGTCGGTGTCGAATGCATCACCCGACAAGGCACCACGCAGCCACAAACCGTCGATCAAGGCCGCCAGGCCGCGGGCTGCCTTGCGCGCATGGTAGAGCGGCAGGGCACGGCGGAACTGGCAACACAGGTTGGAATACAAGCGGTGGTCGTTGATCCGCTGCAACCTGTGCAAATCGGGCTGGTGCATGCTGGAAGCCCAGAAGGCCAACCAGGTTTTCATTGCCGGGCCGTTCACCTGGCTGGCATCGAAGTTGCCCTCGATGATCACTTTCAGATGAGCGCGCGGGCTGTCGTCCGTCAGGGCCTGGCGGCGTGCTCTGACGCCTTCGTTGAGCATGCTCATGATGTAACCCATCGTCGCTGCGATCAGGCCGTTCTTGTCCCGAAAGTAGTGACTGATGATGCCGTTCGAGACACCGGCCAAACGGGCGATCAGCGCAATGCTGGCGTCCCCCATTCCGACCTGATCGACCGCTTGCAGCGTGGCTTCGATCAATTGCTGGCGGCGTATGGGTTGCATACCGACCTTGGGCATCTGATACCTCTCCTTAGGCCTGTCGATTGGCGTATGACGCCCGTCGACTTGTGGGCCAGTCTATTTTGTTTTGATTGAACGTTCAATCAACAAAGAATAAGATCTGCGACAAATCGTCGCTGCCTGGGGAGTTTCTCCTGCTCGCAGATGGCGGAAAAACGACCTCCGAAAATGCCCGAAACTTACACGCGGCATAGCGTGGACCGGCAAGAGAGCACACGTGTTGAAGGGGCAGGACGCTCCGGGTTCCAGGCGACGAACTGCAGGTTCGTCACCGGCCCCGGATGCGGTTGCGCAACGCGGCTTTTGCGGTTTCGGGTGTTTTCGGGGTGTCTTTATAACACCCGATGATCGGCTGCCAACTAACCGATTGGTCGGGTGCCGTGTTGCCTTGTGTCCTTCTCTCGCACTGCCCGGAGCATCTGCGCAATGAGTTCTGCCTCTCTTATAAAGACCCCACCGGAGAAGGTGCGGGTCAACGGTTGGGTGTTCTACACCTCCACCGCGCTGATCCTGTTGTTGACCGCCATTCTGATCATCGCCCCGCAAGAGGCCGGCCGACTGCTGGGCATTGCCCAGGCCTGGTTGTCCCGCAGCTTCGGCTGGTACTACATGGTGGTGATCGCCGCTTACCTGGTGTTCGTGGTGGGCCTGGCGTTCTCCTCCTACGGCAAGCTCAAGCTGGGGACCAAGCAGGACACCCCGGACTTCAGCTACGGCGCCTGGGCGGGGATGCTGTTTTCCTCCGGCATCGGCATCTCGCTGCTGTACTTCGGTGCTTCCGAGCCCCTGGACCACTACTTCAACCCGCCGGAAGGCGTACCGGGCAGCAACCTGGCCGCACGCCAGGCGCTGCAGCTGACGTTCCTGCACTGGGGCCTGCACGGCTGGGCCATCTATGCCCTGGTGGGCCTGGCGGTGGCGTACTTCGCCTATCGGCATAACCAGCCACTGGCACTGCGTTCGGCGTTGTACCCGCTGGTGGGCGAGCGCTGGGTCAAGGGCGCGGCCGGCCACGCGGTGGACGGCTTCGGCATGTTCGTGACCCTGCTGGGCCTGGTGACCAACCTCGGGATTGGTTCGATGCAGGTGTCTTCCGGCCTGGAAAACCTGTTCGGCATGGAGCACAGCAACACCAACCTGCTGATCGTGATCATCGTCATGAGCACGGTGGCCACCATCGCCGCGGTGTCCGGCGTGGAAAACGGCATCCGCCGCCTGTCCAACCTGAACATCGTGCTGTTCAGCGGCCTGCTGATCTTCGTCCTGCTGTTCGGCCCGACCCTGCACCTGCTCAACGGCTTCGTGCAGAACATCGGCGACTACCTGAACGGTGTAGTGCTCAAGACCTTCGACCTCTATGTGTATGAGGGCGACAGCGCCAAGTCCGATCGCTGGCTGGGCCTGTGGACCCTGTTCTACTGGGCCTGGTGGATTTCCTGGGCGCCATTTGTAGGCATGTTCATCGCGCGTATTTCCCGTGGTCGCACCGTGCGTGAACTGGTGGCCGGCGTACTGTTGATTCCCCTGGGCTTCACCCTGGCCTGGCTGTCGATCTTCGGTAACTCGGCCCTGGATCTGGTGGTCAATCAGGGAGCCGTGGAGTTGGGCAAGACGGCGTTGGAACAGCCGTCCATGGCGATCTACCAACTGCTCGAGCACTACCCGGCCTCGAAGATTGTCATCGGTGTGTCGATCTTCGTCGGCTTCGTGCTGTTCCTGACCCCCGCCGACTCCGGGGCGGTGATGATGGCCAACCTTTCGTGCAAGGGCGGCAACGTCGACGAAGACGCCCCGCACTGGCTGCGGATCTTCTGGTCGGTGGTGATCACCCTGGTGACCATCGGCCTGCTGTTCGCCGGCAACTTCGAAGCCATGCAGACCATGGTGGTGCTGGCCGGCCTGCCGTTCTCGGTGGTGCTGATCTGCTTCATGTTCGGCTTGCACAAGGCCATGCGCCAGGACGTGCAGATCGAGCAGGAGCAGGCGCAACTGGCCGAGCGTGGTCGTCGTGGCTTCAGCGAGCGCCTGAGCCAGCTGGACCTGCAGCCGACCCAGTCGGTGGTGCAGCGCTACATGGACAAGCACGTCAGCCCGGCCTTGCAGGAAGCGGCGGCGCAACTGCGCAACTTGAGCCTGGAAGTGCAGACCAACCTGGGCAAGTCGAAGAACCTGCTGGGCCTGCGCGTGGAAATGGATGAAGGCAATCCCTTCGTCTATGAAGTGAGCCTGGACGGCTACCTGGCGACGCCTAGCGAATCGACCCAGCCGGAAGGGGCCGACAGCGAAGTGCGCAGCCGTTTCTACCGCGCCGAGGTGTATCTGCACAACGGCAGCCAGGAATACGACTTGATGGGCTTCACCCAGGAGCAGATCACCCGGGATGTGCTCGATCAGTTCGAAAGCCATCGGCAGCTCCTTGGCCGTGTCTATAGCTGAGTGAAGTCACGGGCCGCTCCCTACGGAGCGGTTCCAGCCGCTGTAGGAGCCGGCTTGCCGGCGAAGGCGTCCTCAAGGGCACTGCAAGGCTTAAGGGCCTGTTCGCTGGCAAGCCAGCTCCTACAGAAGGGGGTGGGTGGTTAAAGCAAAACGCCGCGATTGCTCGCGGCGTTTTTGTGTCTGCTGCTTAACCCAGGTTCTTGCCGAGCAGCGCGTGGTAGAGCTCGCTGTCGCCAAGGATACCCACCACTTTCTGGTTGTCGTGGAGCACCAGTTTGTTGCCGGTCTGGTAGCGGATCTGCAGGGCATCGCGCATGCCGATGCTGGAGTCCACCAGGGTCGGGCGTCGGCCCAGTTCTTCCACGGCTTGCCCCGGAACCCAGTTCTGCAGGTCCAGCTGCGAGCCGTTGCGGCGTGCGCCCTTGATGGTGTTGCCTTCGGCCAGGTCGAGCCAGGAATCGCCACCCGGGTCCAGGCATACCGAGCCGTTGACCCGCTTGCAGTTGTCCAGGCTGCGCATCAGGCTGCGCCCGCACAGCACGTTCAGTGGGTTGGTGTGGGCAACGAAAGTCCGTACATAGTCGTCCGCCGGGTTGAGCACGATCTCTTCCGGGTTGCTGTACTGGATGATCCGTCCGTCTTTCATGATGGCGATGCGGCTGCCCAGCTTCAGGGCCTCATCCAGGTCGTGGCTGACGAAGACGATGGTCTTGCTCAGCTTGCGTTGCAGCTCCAGCAGTTCGTCCTGCAGGCCCTGGCGGATCAGCGGGTCGAGGGCCGAGAAGGGTTCGTCCATCAGCAGGATATCGGCGTCCATGGCCAGGGCACGGGCCAGGCCCACGCGCTGCTGCATGCCTCCGGAGAGTTCGTCGGGCTTCTTGTTGCGCCACTGGGTCAGGCCCACCAGCTCAAGCTTCTCGTCCACCAGCTTGCGCCGTTCCTTTTCCGGGCGGCCCTGCATTTCCAGGCCGAAGCTGATGTTTTCGCGCACGGTCAGCCAGGGCATCAGGGCGAACTTCTGGAACACCATGGCGATGCGCTTGGTGCGCATCATCTTCAGCTCGGCGGGGCTGCAGGAGGCGATGTCGATCTGCTTGCCTTCATGCTCGACGAACAGCTTGCCGCGGCTCACGGTGTTCAGGCCGTTGATGCAGCGCAGCAGGCTCGACTTGCCGGAACCGGAGAGGCCCATCAGCACGCAGATCTCGCCTTTCTCGATGTCCAGGCTGGCATTCTCGACGCCGACGATCTGCCCGGTCTTCTTCAGGATCTCGTTGCGGGTCATGCCCTGGTCCAGCAGCTTGAGGGGCTCGCGCGGGTCCTTGGAGAAAATCACGTCGACCTTGTCGAAGCGGATAATGCTCATGCGTCACCTCCTACTTTGGCTTCAGGTTGCTTGCAGATGCGGTCGAGCATGATCGCCAGCAGCACAATGGCCAGGCCGGCTTCGAAGCCCAGGGCGATATCCGCGGTATTGAGGGCGTTGACCACCGGCTTGCCCAGGCCATCGGCGCCCACCAGGGCGGCGATCACCACCATCGACAGCGACAGCATGATGCATTGGGTAATGCCGGCGGCGATGCTCGGCATGGCGTGGGGCAGTTCAATGCGCGACAACAACTGACGGCGCGAGCAGCCAAAGGCCTTGCCGGCGTCCATCAACTCTTGTGGAACATCGCGAATGCCCAGGTAGGTCAGGCGGATCGGCGCGGCGATGGCGAACACCACCGTGGAAATCAAGCCGGGTACCACCCCCAGGCCGAACAGGGTCAGGGTCGGGATCAGGTAGACGAAGGTGGGCACGGTCTGCATCAGGTCCAGCACCGGCCGCATCATGGTGTAGAACAGCGGCTTGTGCGCCGCGACTATGCCCAGCGGTACGCCGATGAGCACGCAGACCAGGGTGGCGAACAGCACCTGGGCCAGGGTTTCCATGGTTTCCTGCCAGTACCCCAGGTTGAGGATCAACAGGAAGGACAGCACGACAAAGGCGGTCAGGCCCCATTTGCGCTGGATCAGGTGCGCCAGCAGGGCAATCAGGCCGATCAGGGCCAGGGGGTTGAACCAGGTCAGCGCGAACGTCACGCCGTGGATCATGGTTTCCAGGGTGGTAGCGATCGCGTCGAAGGTGCTGGCGCCGTGCTTCGTCAACCACTCGACGAAAGCCGCGATGTACTGGCCCAGGGGGATTTTCTGATCAGTGAGCATGGTATTGAACGTCCGCATGCAAGGGAAAAACAGCCCGGGCGGGCGAGCCCGCCCGGCGTAAGCGCACTACTTAATTTGAAGCTTGTGCAAGCTTGGCTTTCACGGCCTCCAGGCCAGGTTTACCGTCAATGGTGGTCACGCCGGCGAGCCAGGTATCGAGCACCTGAGGGTTCTGCTTCAGCCAGGCCTTGGCGGCCGCCTCAGGCTTCATCTTGTCGTCCAGCACGTTGCCCATCAGGGTGCTTTCCATGTTCAGGGTGAACGACAGGTTCTTCAGCAACTGGCCGACGTTGCTGCACTCTTCGGCATAGCCCTTGCGGGTGTTGGTGTAGATGGTGGCCTGGCCGAAGTTGGGGCCGAAGAACTCGTCGCCGCCGGTCAGGTACTTCATCTTGAAACGGGTGTTCATCGGGTGCGGTTCCCAGCCCAGGAACACCACCGCGGTGTCACGGCGCTGTGCGCGCTCGACCTGGGACAGCATGCCTGCCTCGCTGGATTCCACCACCTTGAAGCCGGCGTCCTTCAGGCCGAAGGCATTCTTGTCGATCATGGTCTGGATGGTGCGGTTGCCGTCGTTGCCCGGCTCGATGCCGTAGATCTTGCCGTCCAGTTCCTTCTTGAACTTGACGATGTCGGCGAAGTCCTTCAGGCCCTTGTCGTACAGCGACTCGGGCACCGCCAGGGTGTACTTGGCGTTTTCCAGGTTGGCCCGCAGGGTGGCCACGGTCCCGGCGTCGCGGTAGGGCTTGATGTCGTTTTCCATGGTCGGCATCCAGTTGCCGAGGAACACGTCCATGTTCTTGCCGTCGGCCAGGGACTTGTAGGTCACGGGCACGGAAATCATGGTGGTCTTGGTCTTGTAGCCCAGGGCGTTGAGCACGACGCTGGTGGTGGCGGTGGTCACGGTGATATCGGTCCAGCCGACATCGGAGAAGTTTACGGTGCTGCATTGTGCCGGTTCTGCGGCTTGTGCCAGAAGCGGCAGACTCAGCATGGCGGCCAACAACAACGACGGGGAACCTTTCATAGGGGGGACTCCTGGATGTTTTTTTGGCGGCGTTTGGACCGCGCTTATAAGTGTGGCGGTTGGTGTGTCGGGAACAGCTCTACCACCGTGCCTTGCAATCGAGTCGAGACTGATCATGTACCAGTGAAAATCTGTCGCCTACAGGGTGCGTCGTATCCAGTACAGGGAGGGTCGCATCCAGTGTCGGTGAGGTCGCTTACAGTGTTTTCGGGCGATTTTTCCTACAACTGAGCCGCAAAAAACGCCCAAAACCCCTGCGTTGCGCCTGGCGGCGTTAGTGGGCATGAGTGAGTCGGTGTCAGACGTCGCGGGCCTTGGCAAAAGCCTGATGATGCGCCCTTCTCGGCGGATTGCAGCTTGAGCGTAGCAGCTCCGTCAGAGGGCGTTTCCGGCGCCCGGACAGTGCTCAACCAGGAGTTACGCAGCAATGGCTATCAGTGTTTTCGACCTGTTCAAGATCGGCATCGGCCCCTCCAGTTCCCACACGGTCGGGCCCATGCGCGCAGCGGCTTTGTTCGTCCAGGTATTAAAGGAAAGGCAACTGCTGGAGCAGGTACGCCGGGTCGAGGTGCAGCTCTTCGGTTCGCTGTCCGCCACCGGCATCGGCCATGGCAGCGACAACGCGGTGATCATGGGCCTGATGGGGGAGTGGCCGGACGCGATCGACCCGTCGCTGATCGGCACGCGCATCGAGCTGCTGCGGGAAACCGACACCCTGTTGCTGGACGGGCGGCTGCCAGTGCCTTTCATCTGGGCCCGGGACATGCAGCTGGTGGACCGCAACCTGCCATTCCATCCCAACGCCATGACCCTGGTGGCCGCGGGCGAAGAGGGTGAGCTGCACCGCGATACCTACTATTCGGTGGGCGGCGGTTTTGTCGTCGACCAGGCCCAGGCCGACAGCGGTGTGGCGGACCTGGACCGCAGCGAGCTGCCTTACGATTTTTCCAGTGCGGTGGAACTGCTGGGCCTGTGCCAGAAGCACAACCTGCGGGTCGCCGAACTGATGCTGGCCAACGAGAAGGTCTGGCGTTCGGAAGAGGAAATTCGCAGCGGCCTGATGGCGCTCTGGCGTGCCATGCAGGACTGCGTGGAACAGGGGCTCAAGCACGAGGGCATCCTGCCTGGCGGGCTCAATGTGCGTCGCCGCGCGGCCAAGTTGCACCGTAGCCTGCAGGAACTGAACAAGCCCAATGTGATCGGCTCCACCCTCAGCGCCATGGAGTGGGTCAACCTGTTTGCCCTGGCGGTGAACGAAGAGAACGCCGCCGGCGGACGCATGGTCACCGCCCCCACCAACGGCGCGGCGGGGATCATTCCGGCGGTGCTGCATTACTTCATGAAGTTCAGCGAAGACGTCACCGACGCCAACGTGGTGGATTTCTTTCTCGGCGCGGCGGCCATCGGCATCCTGTGCAAGAAGAACGCCTCCATCTCCGGTGCCGAAGTCGGCTGCCAGGGTGAAGTGGGTTCGGCCTGCGCCATGGCGGCGGCCGGGCTGGCGGAAATTCTCGGGGCGACCCCGGAACAGTTGTGCAACGCCGCGGAGATCGGCCTGGAGCACAACCTCGGCCTGACCTGTGATCCGGTGGGCGGGCTGGTGCAGGTGCCGTGCATCGAGCGCAACGCGATTGCCGCGGTGAAGGCGATCAATGCCGCGCAAATGGCCTTGCGCGGCGATGGCCAGCATTTCATTTCCCTGGACCGGGTGATTCGCACCATGCGTGATACCGGCGCCGACATGCACGACAAATACAAGGAAACCTCCCGTGGCGGCCTGGCGGTCAGCGCCGTGGAGTGCTGATTGCCGGCGCGCACAAATCGCTCACATGCCCAGGGGCGCGCCACCTTTTAGCGCGTCGTGAATAGACAAGTCGCCAACCGGGCCGGGCAGCCCCCGTGCCCGTGGCCCGGTTGTGCTTTGAGTGACACTCGCCCGCCCCTGTGCGAAGTGCCTGCCGCGCAAGTGCTACCTAACTGCTCACAGCTCTCTGGGCCTGGCCACCGCACGCCGACGGCGGCGCTTCTTATCCGCACATTGACAAGGGCTATGTAGACACGTCGCGACGTCGTTTTCAGGAGTTATTGAATGCCCATTCAACTTTAGGCATGGCAATTGCTCTGTGAATATCAAGCCCGTCTCCCTTGAGGAACAGGGCACATAAAAAGAGCCTCCGCCTGAGGCCATCACCCGCTTTGTGTGAGGAGATATCGCGATGACGTCGTTCAACTCCGGGGCCCAACCCCAGAACCGTGCGCCTCAATCCATCGGCTTTCTGCTGCTGGACAATTTCACGCTGATTTCCCTGGCCTCCGCAGTCGAACCCCTGCGCATGGCCAACCAACTGTCCGGTCGCGAGCTGTATCGCTGGACCACCCTCAGCGTCGATGGTGGCCAGGTCTGGGCCAGTGACGGTCTGCAGATCACCCCCGATGCCGCGATGCACAAAGCCCCCAGCCTCGATACCGTGATTGTCTGCGGCGGTATCGGTATCCAGCGCACCGTCACCCGCGAACATGTGTCCTGGCTGCAGAGCCAGGCCCGCCAGTCGCGCCGTCTGGGTGCGGTGTGTACCGGCAGCTGGGCCCTGGCCTGCGCCGGCCTGCTGGACGGCTTCGATTGCAGCGTGCACTGGGAATGCCTGGCGTCGATGCAGGAAGCCTTTCCCCGGGTGGCCATGAGCACCCGTCTGTTCACCCTCGACCGCAACCGCTTCACCAGCTCCGGCGGCACCGCGCCGCTGGACATGATGCTGCACCTGATCAGCCGCGATCATGGCCGCGAGCTGTCGGCGGCGATCTCGGAAATGTTCGTCTACGAGCGCATCCGCAACGAGCAGGATCACCAGCGCGTACCCCTCAAGCACATGCTGGGCACCAACCAGCCCAAGCTGCAGGAAATCGTCGCCCTGATGGAAGCCAACCTCGAAGAGCCGATCGACCTCGACGAACTGGCGGTGTACGTCGCCGTGTCCCGGCGACAGCTGGAGCGGCTGTTCCAGAAGTACCTGCATTGCTCGCCGTCGCGCTACTACCTCAAGCTGCGGCTGATCCGCGCCCGGCAACTGCTCAAGCAGACTCCCATGTCGATCATCGAAGTGGCGTCGGTCTGTGGTTTTGTCTCCACGCCGCACTTCTCCAAGTGCTACCGCGAGTACTTCGGCATTCCACCGCGTGACGAGCGCATCGGTTCCAACACCACCCAGCAGGTGGCGATGATGCCGCTGCCGCAAGCCATGGTTTTGGCGCCGCTGTCCGGGCCATTGTCGGCCCTGAGCCAGGCACGCAACGAATCGACCTTCGCCAGCGTGCGCCTGTAGTCACAGGCGTTTCTTGAAATACACCACGCGCTCGGTTTCCTCGAAACCCAGCGCGTGGTGCAGATCCTGGCTGGCCAGGTTGTCGAGGCTGGTGTCCGAGGCCATTTCCACGCATCCCTGTTGTTGCCCCCAATAGGCGACCTGCTCGATCAGGCGCTGGGCAATGCCCTGGCGACGATGCCCGGGGGCCACATAGATACCTTCAAGAAAGACCACGGGGGAGCTGTCGGTGCCGTTGACGTAGTCGTGGCGCAATGCAGCCTCGGCCAGGCCCACGGCCTCACCGTTCTCGGTGCAGGCCAGCCAGCAGCCGTAGCGCTGGGGCTCGGCCAGAATCTGCTGGATTTCGGCCTGGTGTTCATCCTGCGGGCAATCGGGCCACAGGCCCTGGCGCAATTGCAGCCACCCGCCAGCGTTGGCGGATGAACCAGGTTCAATGGGGGTCATGAGCGGGCCTGTGGTTTGTGGAGGAAACCCACTTTAGCAACCCGCCCGGGCCCCGGGGGCGTTCACGCGCGTTTTTGCTGCTGGTACTCGGCCAGGGCCGGCAGTAGTTGGCGGTCGATGGCCTGGCGTACGGCAGGCAGGATGGTCGCATTGCCGGTGAGCATCTGCTCGACCATGCCCTTGAGCGCCTTGGCCCGTGCATCGCTCAAGCCCCTTACCGCACATTCGCAGGCCTGCTCGGCGCTGGCACCTGCGGGCATTTCGAAACCCAGGGCCCGGAGTTGTCCCAGCAGGTCGTCCTGGTCAATCAGATCCGCGTGCATCATGACTCTTATCCTTGTTCAGGGAGCGTGGTCGTGAGCCGATTCTGGTAGGGCGTCCGGGTGGCGGCAAGGGCAGATTGTCGCGATGGCCCGTTTACCTATGAACAGGTCGTTTTCGGCTAAGTCGATGGCCATGGCCGGTTGCCACAGCGTTGGGAAAAGGCGGCGCAATCAAGTCTTGCGGCGCTTGCTTGTGAGGCCTCGGGCTTGCCTGAAGGGGGGGGTAATGAGCGCTCCTGCCGCGCAAAGACTCTCTGTGCAAGCGCTGGGTGTTCGGTAGGATGGCTGCCGAGTGGCAAGCCATGGAGCTGGAGTGGATGAAAGTGATGTTCAGAATGGGGTTCGCCTGTTTGTTGTTGATGGTTTCCGGCGCCGCTCTGGCAGCTCCCGAGTGCGGCGATTTTCTGAAGGCCATGACCGACCCACCGAAGTCCCTGGAGTTTTTCCGTTGTGAGTCGAAGCCCCAGGATCAGGGCGCACCGCTGACTGCCAGTTACCGGGTCAAAGGTAAGGATGCCCATGAGGTAGAGCGCTATCTGCGGCGGGAGTTGGGGGTTCAGGAGGGGCTCAGGTTTGTCTGCTGCGGCTGGGAAACGAAGGGTTTCATTTCCTATAGGGATAGAAAGACCGGGCGTAATTACCAGATTGGCATGGGCTCTGAAGAGACGCCCTACAACCGGCGCCAGGATTGGCACAAGATCGGCTATTTCTATGTGACGGTGGTGCTGTATACCGAGGACATCTGAAGGCGTGGCAGTGGCCCTATTACCTATGAGCAGGTCGCTCTCGGCTAACTCGCGGGAAGGCAGAGTGGGCAGACTGAAACCAGCTCGCGTCGTGTCGGTTTGGTCACCTTCTCACCGCAGCTCCTCAGAAGTAGTCCCTGCCTCGATCCTGTCACGGCTTGATCGGGGCTTTTTTTTGCCTGTGCAAAGCTCTCCGGCAAGTTTCGCCGGCAAGCCGGCTCCCACGGGGGGAGCCGGGGCGGGTGGGGTGAGGATCAGCGCTGCAGCACCAGGATTCTGGAGAGCAGTTCGTCGCGGTCGATGTAGCAGCCCTGGAAGTGCCGGGCGCCGCTGGCCGGGTCGAAGGCGTTGCGCGCGTGCAGGGTGCGGCGGTTGTCGAAGCACCAGAGCTGGCCCGGGTCCAGGCGGCGAATGACCCGGAACCTTGCTTCGCGGGTCAGGGCGATAAAGCGCCGGTAGGCGCGGTACAGCCGGGGCATCTGTTCTTCCGTGGTGTCGAAGGGGCCACGCAGGAAATTGGCCATGCGGATTTCCGCGACCTGGCCCCGGGCATCCAGGGCGATGACCGGCGCCAGGCAGCGGTAGTCGCTGTGGCGGTCCTTGTTGCGAAACTCCACGGGAATTTCGCACAGGGCGCGGAACGCCTCGGGGTCTTCCCGGCGCAGGGCGTCGGCAATGGCGAAGCCGTCGACGAAAATGCTTTCGCCGCCTACCGCGTCATTCACCAGGCAATGCAGGAATTGCAGCCCCGGTTGCAGCTCGCGGGTCGGCAGGTCGCTGTGCAGCGGCAGATTGAAGGCGGTGTAGGCGTTGCTGTCGGCATCGGCCTTGGACTGCACGTTGAACAGCACGCCGAAATTGCTTTCGCGGATAAACGAAATACGCCGCGCAATCAGGGCCAGCGAGCCGGGTTCGGTGGGCGCGCCACGGACCTGGGTCAGGCCGGTATCGCGCAGGGCCAGCAGCCATTGCAGCAGCACCTGGGGGTCCTCCATCAGCGCCTGGTACTGGAACTCGGGCAGTTGCAGGCTGGCGTCCCACAGCGAGTGCCGGGCCTTGGCGGCCTGCCGTTCTTCGCGCGACTGTCGATCATAGGCATGGGCCCGCAGCCAGCCGGGGTCGAAGCGGCTGCGGTGGCCGTCCGCCCAGTCGAGGTTCAGGCAGCCGTCGGCATCAATGCGTGCGGCGCTGCACTCGAGGTCTTCGGCAACATCGACGATTTCCAGCACCTGTTCGCGGGTCACGCTGTAGACGCATTGCGGGCAAGGGCAGTTGTCCCGCAGCCATTGATGATGAAAAGGGCTGAGACGGCCGTCGGCCCAGTGCACCTGGAGCCGGTCCGGCAGGACCTGGACAGTGGCCAGTGCGCTGATCAACGGGTAACTGCGGTAGTCGGCAAGGGCGGCGGTGTTCACGGCGATCTCCTTTTCTTCTGAGGGCTATTTTTCCGCGGGCAGGGCGATCACCCGGCCGAGGCAGGCCGGGCGCGGCAGGTCCGCCTGCTCGGCGGCCAGGGTTTGCAGGCGTTGCAGCACCGGCTCGCTGAACGGCGCCGAACGCGGCCCGGCCAGGTCGACGTGGAGCAGCATTTGCTCGTTGCCTGCCAGCTCCCGGGGATCATCGAGTCTGTGCAGGCTGTGGTAGAGGTGCAGGCGCTTGCGATCGTGGCCGATGATCTGGGTGCGCACTTCGACCTCGGTGTCGAGCTTCACCTCATGCAGGTAGTTCAGGTGCAGTTCCAGGGTGAACAGCGAGTGGCCGCTGGCTTCGCGGTTGTCACTGTCGAGCCCCAGGCGATCCATCAGGGCGTCAGTGGCATAGCTGAAGATCAGCAGGTAGAAGGCATCGCGCAGATGGCCGTTGTAATCGACCCAGTCGCTGATGATGCGGGTGCTGTAGGTGGTCAGGGCAGGCATAAGGTCACCGGATAACGGTAGGAGCCGGCTTGCCGGCGAAGGCGTCCGTTGGGTTTGCGCCTGGCTTGGCGGCCCGTTCGCCGGCAAGCCAGTTCCTACGGGGTTGGGTTAGTCGTGAAAGTGCATGCCGTGCTTGGCCTTGGTGGTTTTCACCGCCTCCAGCACCGCCAGCAGGCAGTCATCACGATAGCGCTCCAGGGCCGCAATGCTGTGGGTGCCCAGTTGCTCGGCGGTGCCTTCGACCACGTCGTCGATCAGCTTGTCGGTCAGCTCCGGGGCCGGCAGGTAGGTCCAGGGCAGTTGCAGCGCCGGGCCGAACTGGGCCATGAAGTGGCGCATGCCGGCGTCGCCGCCCGCCAGGGTGTAGGTGAGGAAGGTGCCCATGAACGACCAGCGCAGGCCGGCGCCAAAGCGGATCGCATCGTCGATTTCCCCGGTGGTCGCCACGCCGTCGTTGACCAGGTGCAGGGCCTCGCGCCACAGCGCTTCGAGAAGACGGTCGGCGATGAACCCCGGGACTTCCTTGCGCACGTGAAGGGCGCGCATCCCCAGGGATTCATAGACCTTGATCGCGGCCTGGACCGCTTCGGGCGCGGTGCGTTTGCCGCCCACCACCTCCACCAGTGGCAGCAGGTACACCGGGTTGAACGGGTGGCCCACCACGCAGCGTTCCGGGTGGGTCGAGCCCTCGTAGAATTCGCTGGGCAAAAGGCCCGAGGTGCTGGAGCCGATCAGCGCCTCAGGCTTGGCCGCGGCGCTGATTCTGCTGTGCAGTTCCAGCTTGAGCTCCAGGCGTTCGGGAGCGCTTTCCTGGATGAAGTCGGCATCCTTCACGCATTCCTCGATGGTGTCGACGAAGCGCAGGCGCTGTTGTGATGCTCCGGGGGCCAGCCCTTGTTTTTCCAGCGCGCCCCAGGCATTGGCGACGCGCTTGCGCAGGGCCGCTTCGGCGCCGGGCGCCGGGTCCCAGGCCACTACGTCGAGGCCGTGGGCCAGGGCACGGGCCACCCAGCCGCTGCCGATCACGCCACTGCCCAGGGCGGCGAAAGTTTTGATGTTGGTGATAAAAGTCATCGCGTCTTCCTGGATAAAGAGTTCGTAGGAGCTGGCTTGCCAGCGAAGCTATTGGCGGCCTTGCGGGCCCCTTCGCCGGCACGCCGGCTGCTACGAGCTCGGATGTGACGGCCTCTTCGCGAGCAAGCTCGCTCCTACGGGGGGAGAGGTGGATTGGGGTCAGCCGCGTTGCTTCAGGCCCATTTTCTGGCGGCCTTCGGCCGGGGTCAGGACCCGGGCGCCGAGGCGGCTGAGGATTTCCGTGGCCCGTTCCACCAGTTGGCCGTTGGTGGCGAGCACGCCGCGATCCAGCCACAGGTTGTCTTCCAGGCCGACCCGCACGTTGCCCCCCAGCAGCACCGCTTGCGCGGCCATGGGCATTTGCATGCGGCCAATCCCGAAGCCGGCCCAGACCGCGTCCGCCGGCAGGTTGTCGACCATGGCCTTCATGGTGGTAGTGTCCGCCGGGGCGCCCCAGGGAATGCCCAGGCACAGCTGGAACAGCGGGTTGTCCAGCAGGCCTTCCTTGATCATCTGCTTGGCGAACCACAGGTGCCCGGTGTCGAAGATTTCCAGCTCGGCCTTCACTCCCAGCTCCTGGATACGCTTGGCGCCGGCCCGCAGCTGGGCCGGGGTGGAGACGTAGATGGTGTCGCCGTCGCCGAAGTTCAGGGTGCCGCAGTCCAGGGTGCAGATCTCCGGCAGCAGTTCCTCGACGTGGGCCAGGCGGGTCAAGGGGCCGACCAGGTCGGTGTTGGGGCCGAACTCCATGGGGTTCTCGCCGCCGCCGATCTCCAGGTCGCCGCCCATGCCGGCGGTGAGGTTGACGATGATGTCGATGTCGGCCTCGCGGATCCGCTCCATCACTTCGCGGTACAGCGCCACATCGCGGCTGAACTTGCCGGTGGCGGGGTCGCGCACATGGCAGTGCACCACGGTGGCGCCGGCCTTGGCGGCTTCTACGGCGGCCGCGGCGATCTGTTTCGGGGTGACCGGCACGTGCGGGCTCTTGGCGGTCGTGTCGCCAGCACCGGTGAGTGCGCAGGTGATGATGACGTCGTGGTTCATGGTGCGGTTCCTTACAGGCGTGTTTGCTGAGGGCGTGAGGTGGCCGTGCGCAGCCCAGGGCGGGCTGCGGGGCGGCAGTGGCGGTGGCTTATTTGCTGGTCAGTTGCAGGTGTTCGGCGGCCGGCTTGCCATCGAAGGTGGTGACCCCTTCCAGCCAGCGCTGCTGGTCCTGCGGGTGGTCCTTGAGCCATTGCCGCGCGGATTCCAGGGCATCCTTGTGATCCAGCAGCGGCTGCATCATGCGGCTCTCGTCTTCGGCGCTGAAGGTCAGGTTGGTCAACAGCCGGTGCACGTTCGGGCACTGCTCGGCGTAGTTAGGCGCGGTGACGGTCCACACCGTGGCCTGGCCTTCGTTGGGCCCCAGGGCGTTTTCGCTGCCGCTGAGGTAGATCATCTTGAAGTTGACGTTCATCGGGTGCGGCGCCCAGCCGAAGAACACGATGGCCTCGTTGCGTTTCACCGCTCGGGCCACCGCCGACAACATGCCCGCCTCACTGGACTCCACCAACTGGAACTTGCCCAGGCCGAACTGGTTCTTGGCGATCATTTCCTTGATCTGGGTATTGGCTCCCGAACCCGGTTCGATGCCGTAGATCTTGCCCCCCAGTTCCTTCTGGAACCTGGCGATGTCGGCAAAGGTCTTCAGCCCCTTGTCCGCCAGGTAGGCCGGCACGGCCAGGGTGGCGCGGGCGTCCTTGAGGCTCGGTTCGGCCAGGACCTTGACCTGGTTGGCGTCGACGAAGGGGGTGATGGTCTGGGTCATCAGCGGGTTCCAGTAGCCCAGGAACAGGTCCAGGCGCTGGTCACGGATGCCGGCGAAGATGATCTGCTGGGAAGCACTGGTCTGCTTGGTCTTGTAGCCGAGGCCGTCGAGCAGGACCTGGGTCAGGGCGCTGGTGGCGATCACGTCGGTCCAGTTGACCACGCCCAGGCGCACGTTCTGGCAACTGGCGGCATCGGCGGCCAGGGCCCCGCTGCTCAGAAAAACGCTACCACTAAGCGCAAGCACACAGTTGCTGATCAGTCGTTTCATGATGCTTTCCTCGGCAGGTCGTTATTGTCGGTCCCGGCGTCTTTGTGCGCAGGTGTTGCCAAGGTACGCAGGCGCCGCCGGTGGCAAGCGCACAGCGGCGACCGACTCTTGCACTGCAGCGACCTGCCCCCTTGTGGCACGGGGGCATTTGGCGTATCACAAGGCCCACGCTGGCCGTCACCGGAGTGCGTTGCATGTCCCAGGACTTCTATTTCCTACTGATGCCGGGGTTTTCCGCCATCGGTTTCATCTCGGCCATCGAGCCGCTACGGGTGGCCAACCGCTTTCGTGGCGAGCTGTACCGCTGGCATGTGCTGAGCGCCGACGGCGGCGCGGTGCTGGCCAGCAATGGCATGTCGGTGAATGTCGATGCGGCCCTGGAGCCGCTGAAGAAAGGCGCGACCTTGTGGGTGGTGGCCGGTTTCGAGCCGCTGAAGTTTCTCACCCCGGCCCTGGAGCACTGGTTGCGGCGGCTGGAGGTGGAGGGCGTGACCCTGGGCGGGATCGACACAGGTAGCGTGATCCTTGCCGAGAGCGGTTTGCTGGAGGGGCACCGGGTGACCTTGCACTGGGAGGCCATCGAGGCCTTCAAGGAGTCCTACCCGCAACTGAGCGTGACCCAGGAGCTGTTCGAGATCGATCGACGGCGCATCACCTGTGCCGGCGGCACGGCGTCCATCGACATGATGCTCGACCTGATCGCCCAGGCCCACGGCCCGCAACTGGCGGTCCAGGTCAGCGAGCAGTTCGTGCTGGGGCGCATCCGCCCGCGCAAGGATCACCAGCGCATGGAAGTCGCCAGCCGCTACGGCATCAGCAACAAGAAGCTGGTGCAGGTGATCGGCGAAATGGAACAGCACAGCGAACCGCCCCTGAGCACCCTGGCCCTGGCCGAGTCGATCAAGGTCACCCGGCGCCAGCTGGAGCGCCTGTTCCGCCTGCACCTCAACGACACCCCGAGCAATTTCTACCTGGGCCTGCGCCTGGAGAAAGCCCGCAAACTGCTGCGCCAGACCGACATGAGCGTGCTGGAGGTGAGCATTGCCTGCGGGTTTGAATCGCCGTCCTACTTCACCCGCAGTTACCGCGCGCGTTTCGTGCGGTGCCCGCGGGAAGACCGGCGCCCGTCGGGCGGCGGCCGCGAGCTGGCTTGACTCGGGCTCGGTAGCGCCGGCCAGCCGGCTCCTACGGTTACTTTTTCAGCAGGGCGGCGCAGGCGGCTTTGTAGGCTTCGTGCTGGTATTTGTTGAGGCTCGCGGCCAGAGCGAAGCCGTGCTTCTTGTACTGGGCGTTGATGGTCTGGGGCGACAGCAGGGTCACCTCGCAATTCTCCAGCAACTGAAACACGCCTTCGATCTTGAAGGTGGTGGGGCCGCCGGCGAACTCGCCTTTCTTGCTGCGCTTCTTGATGGCGATGCGGGTGATCCCGTGTTCGCGCACGAAGGCCCCGACCTGGCTGGCGAAGGCCTTGACGTTGGCGGCCTCGTCATCGTCTTCCAGGGCGATTTTCTTGGTGGCCAGCGGCTGGTGTTGCACCGCGCCGTCTTGCAGGGTGGCGAGGGCGAAGATGGCTTCGCTGCCTTTGATCTCGATACCGCAGATGCTCATGGGGAACCCTTTCAATCAGTGAGTGAGGCGCAGCTTACAGCTCCAGCTGGTCGGCGCGTATGCCGAAGGCGGCGGCGATCTTTTCCCGGGTGGCCCGGCGCGGCCGGGCGACGCTTTCCTGCTGGGCAAAGGCCGGCTGGGAGATCCCCAGGCGCCTGGCGACTTCGTCCTGGGTGAGGTGCAGGTGCTCGCGCCAGGCGCGTATCGGTGTGGCGCCGTCGACCATGCGGCTGACCACGTCATGGGGTATCAGATCGGCTTCCTTGTATTGCGCCATGTACTGCGCGTAGGGAATCACCACGAATGCCGGGCTGCCGTCCGGGCCGTGGATGATCTGGATGTCAGTAGGTACGTTCATCACGTTTCTTGACCTCTTGAACACTGACGATGTGTATGGCTCCGTCCCAGTCGAACAGGACCCGGTACTGCCCGACCCGAAGACGATAGGCATAAGTGTGGCCGGACAGGGCTTTGACGTTGCCACTGGCGGGCATGTCGGCCAGCAGGGCAATCGCATCGCGAACCTGGACCTGATGCTCGTGGTGCAGTCGCATCAACTGCTTGACCGCTTTTCTACTCCAGAGGATCTCGTTCATGGCGGACTATATAAGTCTTTTATAAGGAATGCGAATCCTTGCTTATATTTCCTGCCCGGCCAAGTGCAGAACCTTGTCCCTTTGTTGCCCGCGCCAGCATTACCAGGTCGTGGACTGCCCGCGCCGGTCCACCTCGTACACCTTCTGGCGCAGCAGCCGCTCCTTGAGCCAGCGCTCGGCCTTGCCCATCACCCGTTGTCGGGCCCAAAGCAGGTCGACGCCGATCAGCCAGTCGGTATGGGGGTAGGCCCCCAGTTGCAGTTCCACCAGCTCGCCCTTGGCCAGTTCACGCTGGATCAGTTGCCGCGGCAGGGTGGCCCAGCCCAGGCCGGCGCGGACCATTTCCAGCAGCGCCAGGTAGTTTTCCGCCTGCCACAGCTGGGTGGAGCGCAGGTATTCGCTGCTGGGCAGCTTGTTGGCGTGGGCGCTGAAGGCCAGGCGCCGGTGCACATGCAGGTCGTCGAAGGTCACGCTGTCGAGCTGCGCCAGCGGGTGGTCCGGGTGGCAGACGTGCAACATGATCAGCTTGCCCAATTGCTGGAACTCCAGCTCCTGGGGGTAGCCCGGTTGCGAGAAGGCGATGCCCAGCACCGCCTCACCCCGGGCCACCAGCTCGCTGGCGTCCCCGGACAGCGGGTGGCGGATCAGCAGGTCGACATAGGGAAAGGCCTGTTCGAACTCCCGCAGGGCCGGCATCAGCGGGCCATAGGGGGTTTCGATGACGATCGACAGGTGTGGCTCCACCACCTGCGACAGGCAGTCGGCGTTGGCCTGCAGGGTCAGGCAGCGCTCCAGCACCGCCTCAGCCTGCAGCAGCATCTTCTGCCCGGTGGCCGTCAGCACCGGGCTGCGAGCGCTGCGGTCGAACAGCTCGACCCCCAGGTCCGCCTCCAGGTTGCCGATGGCCACACTGACCGTGGACTGGGTCTTGCCCAGCTTGCGTGCGGCGGCCGAGAACGAGCCGCTTTGCGCGGCCTGTACGAACATCTGCAGTTGATCCAGCGAAAAGCGCATCGCGGCTCCCGGCCCTGGAAGAGGGCTGTCTGATCCATCGTTAAAAACGATGGCTGCTCATTTGTTTCATCGTATTCAAGCACAGATCATGGCCCCGACGTCCGTACTTCCTGCCGGCGGCGCTTGCCCCGGATGCCTGCCAAAACAAAAGCAAAAGCTGCACCTTCAGGAGACCTGCGACATGACAATTTCCCGCGTGCATCCCGTGGACGAGGTACTGCCCGTCCGCCAGCTGTTCACCTTCGGCCTGCAGCATGTGCTGGTGATGTATGCCGGTGCGGTGGCGGTGCCGTTGATTCTAGGCAATGCCCTGGGCCTGACCCCGGCGCAGGTGGTGCTATTGATCAACGCCAACCTGCTGACCTCGGGCATCGCCACCCTGGTCCAGACCTTGGGGTTCTGGCGTTTTGGGGCGCGGCTGCCGTTGATCCAGGGCTGTTCGTTCATCGCCCTGGCACCGATGATCATGATCGGCAAGCAGTTCGGCCTGACCGAGGTGTTCGGCGCGGTGATCGCCGCAGGCCTCATCACCATTGCCCTGGCGCCGCTGTTCAGCCGTTTGCTGCGGTTTTTCCCGCCCGTAGTGATCGGCAGCCTGATCACCATCATCGGCATTTCCCTGATGCCGGCAGCGGCGATCTGGCTCGGCGGCGGCAACCCCGCGGCGGACGATTTTGGCGCGCCGGCCAACCTGCTGCTGGGGCTGGCCACGGTAGCGGTGACGCTGGTGATCTACGGCAAGTTCTCGGGCTTTATCGGCAACCTCAGCGTGCTCATCGGCTTGCTGGTGGGCAGCCTGATCGCCGCGGCGTTCGGCATGACCGACTTTGCCCAGGTGAGCCAGGCGGCCTGGTTCGAACTGAGCCGGCCCATGGCGTTTGGGGCTCCACAGTTTTCCCTGGTGCCGATCCTGATCATGACTCTGGCGATGCTGGTGATCATGGCCGAGACCACTGGCAACTGCCTGGCCATCGGCAAGCTCACCGGCAAGCCGACCACCCAGCGCACCCTAGGCGATGCGTTCCGCGCCGATGGCCTGTCGACCCTGCTCGGCGGGCTGTTCAATAGCTTTCCCTACAACGCCTTTACCCAGAACACCGGGCTGATCGCGCTGTCCAGGGTCAAGAGCCGCTTCGTGGTGGCTGCGGCCGGGGCAATCATGGTGCTCATGGGGCTGTTTCCCAAGCTGGGTGCCCTGGTGGCCGCGGTGCCGACCCCGGTGCTTGGCGGCTGCGCCATCGTGATGTTCGGCATGACTACAGTGGCCGGCATCCAGGAACTGTCGCGGGTGCCGTTCGAAGGTACGCGCAACGCCATCGTGGTGGCGGTGTCGGTCAGCGTCGGGGTGCTGCCGATGTCCTTCCCGGCGCTGTTCGCCCATCTGCACGGTCCCCTCAGGCTGGTGCTGGAAAGCGGCATCTTCCTTGGCGCCATCACCGCCATCGTTCTCAACCTGCTGCTCAACCCCCGTGAGGCCGCCACCCAGGTGCTGGCAGCCCATGTCGAGCTCAATGACTGACGTTTTTCTCGCCGCCATTGCTGTGGCGGCTCCTGCCCATGAAAAGGAGGTCAAGATGACCCAGATTCTTTCTTCCATCCCTGCCGGCGTCACCGAACTGGACCTGCACTTGCTGCGCCAGAGCATCCAGCTCGCCGAAGAGGCCAAGGCCCGCGGCCGTCATCCGTTCGCCGCCCTGGTGGCCGATCGCGACGGCAAGGTCATCGCCAGCGCCGGCAACAACTCGATGCCCCCCGAAGGCGACCCGACCCAGCACGCCGAACTGGCGGCAGCGGCGCTGGCGGCCAAGCGCCTCAGCCCCCAGGCCCTGGCCGAGTGCACCCTGTACACCAGCGCCGAGCCCTGCTGCATGTGCGCCGGGGCCATCTACTGGACCGGCATTGGTCGGGTGGTCTACGCCTTGTCCGAACATGAGCTGCTGGAGTTGACCGGCGCCCACCCGGAAAACCCGACCTTTTCCCTGCCGTGCCGCGAAGTGTTCGCCCGTGGGCAGCGGCAGATCCCGGTGTTCGGGCCGATGCTTGAGAGCGAGGCCGCGCTGGCGCACAAGGGCTTCTGGAAATGAACGGCGGCCTATCCATCCATGTGGTGGACGTCGCCAGCGGCAAGGTGGCCGAAGGCATGGCGGTGCGGGTGCGCCGCCTGGGCGGCGAGCTGCTCTGCGCAGGGCGAATTGCCGGCAACGGCTTGCTGAGCGAGCTTGCCGAGCGGTCGGCGAGCTTCGGCCAGGGCGTCTACGAAGTGGAGCTGGACGTGGCGGCGTTCTATCGCGAGCAAGGCCAGGCGCTGCCGCCGGTGCCCTTCCTCGAGGTGCTGGCGTACCGCTTCGGCCTGGATGATCCGCGCCAGCACTACCACCTGCCGTTCAAACTCACCGCCTGGGGCGTCTCGTGCTTTCGCGGTGGCGCCTGACCCGGCGCTGACCTGTAGGAGCGAGCTTGCTCGCGAAACGCTCGCAGCCACCACAACCGGTTCGCCAGAGCGCTTTTCGCGGGCCGGCCCGCTCCTAGCGGTGGCGGGTCATTCCTGGGCGATGGATTCGATGAACTCCGAGCGTTCGTCGCTCATGCGCGCCAGGCAGTCATTGGTGGCGATGGTGTAGGCCTTGGTGCCGGGCTTGGCCGGAAAGGACTCCATCGCGCAGTCGGCGTCGCGCTGCTTCTGCCACAGTTGCTGGGCATTTTTGACCTTGGCGCTGATGTCGGCCAGTTGCCCTTTGTCGCTGCCATAGAGGGTGCCCAGGCGCTCCAGCAGGCTCTGCACGTTGTCGCCCAGCAACTGTTCGGCGGTGGTCCTGTTGTAGGTCGCGCATTCCAGGGTCTGCACGTCGTTTTCCACGCCGTCGCAGGGCGTGTTGTCGGCCTCTTCGGCCGCCTGTACGCCTGTCGTTATCAGTAACAAGGCCAGGAAGATCGGTTTCATTGCAGCGCTGCCCTCATCCAGTGACGCTTTCGTTGAAGCGGCGAATTCTGGCGCAAGCCCCGGGCAAAGAACAGAGGCCACCCATGCCCTCCGTCCGGCCCTTTGTCGGCGCTTGACGCTTTCGGCAATTCCCCTGTCGTTTTTGCACCCAGGCGCCCCGGCCCTCAAGCATATGCTGACCCCAAAGCGCCGGCAGACGATTCGGCGCATGAATCGCCAATAAGGGGACAGCCTGATGAGCCCAGCCGAACTACACGCCGACAGCATCGTTATCGACGGGCTGATCATTGCCAAGTGGAACCGCGAGCTGTTCGAGGACATGCGCAAGGGCGGCCTGACCGCAGCCAACTGCACCGTGTCGGTTTGGGAAGGTTTCCAGGCCACGATCAACAACATTGCCTCCAGCCAGAAGCTGATACGCGAAAACAGCGACCTGGTGATGCCCGTGCGCACCACCGCGGACATTCGCAAGGCCAAGGAGCTGGGCAAGACCGGCATCCTCTTCGGCTTCCAGAATGCCCATGCCTTCGAAGACCAGATCGGCTACGTCGAGGTGTTCAAACAGCTGGGCGTGGGCATCGTGCAGATGTGCTACAACACCCAGAACCTGGTGGGCACCGGCTGCTACGAGCGTGATGGCGGGCTCTCCGGGTTCGGCCGCGAGATCGTCGCCGAGATGAACCGCGTCGGGGTCATGTGCGACCTGTCTCACGTTGGTTCCAAGACCAGCGAGGAAGTGATCCTCGAATCCAAGAAGCCGGTCTGCTACTCCCACTGCCTGCCGTCGGGGCTCAAGGAGCACCCGCGCAACAAGTCCGATGCCGAACTGAAATTCATCGCCGACCACGGCGGTTTCGTCGGCGTGACCATGTTCGCGCCGTTCCTGGCCAAGGGCATCGATTCGACCATCGACGACTACGCCGAAGCCATCGAATACACCATGAACATCGTCGGTGAAGATTCGATTGGCATCGGCACCGACTTCACCCAGGGCCATGGCCAGGACTTCTTCGAATACCTGACCCACGACAAGGGCTACGCCCGGCGCCTGACCAACTTCGGCAAGATCATCAATCCCCTGGGCATTCGCACCGTGGGCGAGTTCCCCAACCTCACCGAGACCCTACTCAAGCGCGGCCACAGCGAGCGCGTGGTGCGCAAGATCATGGGCGAGAACTGGGTCAGCGTCCTGAAGGACGTCTGGGGCGAATAAGGCCACCCCCCCCACAGCACATTCCTGTAGCCGCTGCCGCAGGCTGCGATCGGCTCCGAAGGAGACGCGCTCTTGCGGCCCTCGGAAGGCTCTTCGAGCCTTTTCGCAGCCTGCGGCAGCGGCTACAGACGTACTTATCCACAGAATTCCGGAGTTTTGAAACATGGCCAAGATCGCCCCGCAATTGCCTATCGAAGTCGACAGCGAAACCGGTGTCTGGACCTCCGACGCCCTGCCGATGCTCTACGTGCCACGGCATTTCTTCGTCAACAACCACATGGGCATCGAGGAGGTGTTGGGCGCCGATGCCTACGCCGAGATCCTCTACAAGGCCGGCTACAAGTCCGCCTGGCACTGGTGTGAAAAAGAAGCCGAATGCCACGGCCTGGAAGGCGTCGCGGTGTTCGAGCACTACATGAAGCGCCTGTCCCAGCGCGGCTGGGGCCTGTTCAAGATCCAGGACATCGACCTGGATAAAGGCACCGCCAGCGTCAAGCTCGAACACTCGGCCTTCGTCTACGTGTACGGCAAGGTCGGGCGCAAGGTGGACTACATGTTCACCGGCTGGTTCGCCGGTGCCATGGACCAGATCCTGGCGGCCCGTGGCAGCAAGATCCGCACCGTGGCAGAGCAGGTTTACGGTGGTTCCGAAGAAGGCCACGACGATGGCCTGTTCGTCGTCAAACCGTTGTAAGCGGAGTTAAGAAAAATGGCTTTCGAAGCGATGTTCCAGCCGATCCAGATCGGCAAACTGACCATCCGCAACCGTGTGCTGAGCACTGCGCACGCCGAGGTCTACGCTACCGACGGTGGCATGACGACCGAACGGTATGTGAAGTACTACGAGGAAAAGGCCAAGGGCGGCATCGGCCTGGCGATCTGTGGCGGTTCCTCGGTGGTGGCCATCGACAGCCCACAGGAGTGGTGGAGCTCGGTGAACCTGTCCACCGACCGGATCATCCCGCATTTCCAGAACCTGGCCGACGCCATGCACAAGCATGGCGCCAAGATCATGATCCAGATTACCCACATGGGCCGGCGCTCGCGCTGGGACGGTTTCAACTGGCCGACCCTGATGTCGCCGTCCGGGGTGCGCGAGCCAGTGCACCGCGCCACCTGCAAGACCATCGAGCCGGAGGAGATCTGGCGGGTGATCGGCAACTACGCCCAGGCCGCGCGCCGGGCCAAGGCCGGTGGCCTGGACGGTGTCGAGCTGTCGGCGGTGCACCAGCACATGATCGACCAGTTCTGGAGCCCACGGGTCAACAAACGCACCGACGAATGGGGCGGCACCTTCGAGAAACGCATGCGTTTCGGCCTGGAAGTGCTCAAGGCGGTACGCGCTGAAGTGGGCGACGATTTCTGCGTGGGCATGCGCCTGTGCGGCGACGAGTTCCACCCGGACGGCCTGTCCCATGAGGACATGAAGCAGATCGCCAAGTATTACGACGACACCGGCATGCTGGACTTCATCGGCGTGGTGGGTTCGGGCTGCGACACCCACAACACCCTGGCCAACGTGATCCCCAACATGAGCTTCCCGCCGGAGCCGTTCCTGCACCTGGCGGCGGGCATCAAGGAAGTGGTCAAGGTGCCGGTGCTGCACGCACAGAACATCAAGGACCCGAACCAGGCCACGCGGATTCTCGAAGGCGGTTACGTCGACATGGTGGGCATGACCCGCGCGCACATGGCCGACCCGCACCTGATCGCCAAGATCAAGATGGGCCAGATCGACCAGATCAAGCAGTGCGTCGGCGCCAACTACTGCATCGACCGCCAGTACCAGGGCCTGGACGTGCTGTGCATCCAGAACGCCGCCACGTCCCGTGAATACATGGGCGTGCCGCACATCATCGAGAAAACCACCGGCATCAAGCGCAAGGTGGTGGTGGTCGGTGCCGGTCCTGCCGGTATGGAAGCCGCTCGCGTCGCCGCCGAACGCGGCCACGACGTGACCCTGTTCGAGAAGAAGGAAGCCATTGGCGGGCAGATCACCACCGCCTCCAAGGCCCCGCAACGGGATCAGATCGCCGGTATCACCCGCTGGTATCAGCTGGAGCTGGCGCGCCTGAAAGTCGACCTGCGCCTGGGCACCGCGGCGGACACCGCGACCATCCTCGACCTGCGCCCCGACGTGGTGGTGCTGGCCGTGGGCGGCCATCCGTTCATCGAGCAGAACGAGCACTGGGGCGCCGACGAAGGGTTGGTGGTCAGCAGCTGGGACATCCTCGACGGCAAGGTGGCACCGGGCAAGAACGTGCTGGTGTACGACACCATCTGTGAGTTCACCGGCATGTCGGTCACCGACTTCATCGCCGACAAGGGTTCGCAAGTGGAAATCGTCACCGACGACATCAAGCCGGGCATCGCCGTGGGCGGCACCTCGTTCCCTACCTACTACCGCAGCCTGTACCCCAAGGAAGTGATCATGACCGGGGACCTGACCCTGGAGAAGGTCTACCGCGAGGGCGACAAGCTGGTGGCGGTGCTGGAGAACGAATACACCGGCGCCCGGGAAGAACGGGTGGTGGACCAGGTGGTGGTGGAAAACGGCGTGCGTCCTGACGAAGAGCTCTACTACGGGCTCAAGGAAGGTTCGCGCAACAAGGGCCAGATGGACGTCGAGGCGCTGTTCGCGATCAAGCCGCAGCCGTGCCTGAGCGAGACGGGGGAGGGCTACCTGTTGTTCCGCATCGGCGACTGCGTGTCCCAGCGCAACACCCATGCCGCGATCTACGACGCACTGCGCCTGTGCAAGGATTTCTAAGCCACTTCCTGTAGGAGCCGGCTTGCCGGCGATCGGCACTGGCGAGATACCGCGTGCTGCCTGATCGCTGGCAAGCCAGCTCCTACAAGGCCCCAGGTCTTTGGGAGCTCCACCATGTTGAACACCCTTCTTCCCATTCTGTTGTTCGCCGCCATCGGCCTTGCGGTCCTTGGCGCGCTGCGACGCGTGGCCATGTGGCGCCGGGGGCGAGCCTCCAAGGTCGATCTGATTGGCGGCCTGCTGGCCATGCCCAAGCGCTACATGGTGGATCTGCACCACGTGGTGGCCCGGGACAAATACATGGCCAACACCCACGTGGCCACGGCGGGGGGCTTTGTCCTGGCCGCCGTGCTGGCGATCCTGGTGCACGGTTTCGGCCTGCACAACCGCATCCTGGGTTATGCCTTGCTGCTGGCCACCACGCTGATGTTCGTCGGCGCGCTGTTCGTCGCCAAGCGCCGGCGCAACCCGCCGGCGCGGCTGTCCAAAGGGCCGTGGATGCGCCTGCCCAAAAGCCTGCTGGCATTCTCCGTGAGCTTCTTCGTGGCGACCCTGCCGGTGGCCGGGATCCTTCCGGAAAACTTCGGTGGCTGGCTGCTGGCGGCGCTGCTTGCGCTGGGTGTGCTCTGGGGCGTGTCCGAGCTGTTCTTCGGCATGACCTGGGGCGGGCCGATGAAGCACGCCTTCGCTGGCGCCCTGCACCTGGCCTGGCACCGGCGCGCCGAGCGCTTTGGTGGCGGACGCTCCACCGGCCTCAAACCGTTGGACCTGGAAGACCCGAACGCGCCTTTGGGGGTGGAAAAGCCCAAGGACTTCACCTGGAACCAGTTACTGGGCTTCGACGCCTGCGTGCAGTGCGGCAAGTGCGAGGCGGCGTGCCCGGCCTTCGCCGCCGGCCAGCCGCTGAACCCGAAGAAACTGATCCAGGACATGGTGGTCGGCCTGGCCGGCGGTACCGACGCGCAGTTCGCTGGCAGCCCGTACCCTGGCAAGGCCATCGGCGAACACGGCGGCAACCCGCACCAGCCCATCGTCAACGGCCTGGTGGACGCCGAGACCCTGTGGTCCTGCACCACCTGCCGGGCCTGTGTCGAGGAATGCCCGATGATGATCGAACACGTCGATGCCATCGTCGACATGCGTCGCCATCTGACCCTGGAGAAGGGCGCCACGCCGAACAAGGGCGCCGAGGTCCTGGAAAACCTCATTGCCACCGACAACCCCGGCGGCTTCAACCCCGGCGGGCGGATGAACTGGGCGGCGGACCTGAACCTGTCCCTGCTCAGCGACAAACAAAGCACTGACGTGCTGTTCTGGGTCGGCGACGGCGCCTTCGACATGCGCAACCAGCGCACCCTGCGGGCCTTTGTCAAAGTGCTCAAGGCGGCCAAGGTGGACTTCGCCGTGCTCGGTCTGGAAGAGCGCGACAGCGGTGACGTGGCCCGGCGCCTGGGCGACGAAGCGACTTTCCAGCTGCTGGCCAAGCGCAACATCCAGACCCTGGCCAAGTACCGCTTCAAGCGCATCGTCACCTGCGATCCCCACAGTTTCCATATGCTGAAGAACGAGTACGGCGCCTTCGATGGCAACTACCTGGTGCAGCACCACAGCACCTACCTGGCCGAGTTGATTGGTGCCGGTACCCTCAATCTGGGCCAGCACAAAGGCAATAGCGTGACCTACCACGACCCCTGCTACCTGGGCCGTTACAACGGGGAATACGAAGCGCCGCGCGAGGTACTGCGGGCCCTGGGCATCGAGATCAAGGAAATGCAGCGCTCGGGCTTCCGTTCCCGTTGCTGCGGCGGTGGCGGCGGCGCGCCGATCACCGACATTCCGGGCAAGCAACGGATTCCCGACATGCGCATGCAGGACATCCGCGAAACCGGCGCCGAGCTGGTGGCCGTGGGTTGTCCACAGTGCACGGCGATGCTCGAAGGGGTGGTGGAGCCGCGGCCGATGATCAAGGACATCGCCGAACTGGTAGCCGATGCCTTGCTCGAAGACGCCGCCCCGAGCAAAGCGCCGGCGTCGGTGAAACCTGAACCTGCGGAGGTGCACTGATGAGCGACATTATCCGCCGCGATCCCCGGGCCGAGTGGATCGCCCGCAACCGCCTGCACCCGCTGCACGCGGCCATGCAGCCGGCGCAACACAGCTGGATGGGGCCCAATGGCCTGATCCGCAAGAACCCCCACGGCATCGGTTTCATCGGCCCTAACGGCCTCAAGCGCATCGACCGCAGTGGCGCCCAGCAGGGCGGCAGCGCCAAGCGCACGGCAGCGGCCGAGGTGCAGTTGCCGCTGCATCAAGTGGCGCAGCCGGCGTTCTACATCAGCGTGGTGCCGGACATGGTCGGTGGCCGCCTGAGCAGCCACGACCGCGACCTGCTGGGCCTGGCCCATCAGCTGGCGGGCCAGGACGGCGCGGTGCTGGCGGTGGTGTTCGGCGAGCACAAGGAATCGGCCTTCGCCACCGCGGGTGTCGACCGCCTGCTGGTGCTGCAAGGCAGCGAGTTCGAAGGTTATGCACCGGAGCAACGGGTGCAGGGCCTGCGGGCTGTGGATAACCAGTTCAGCCCGCGTCACTGGCTGCTGCCCGACAGCCGCACCGGCGGCGGCGAACTGGGCCGGCGCCTTGCCGCTGCCCTGGGCGAACGCCCGGCGACCCGGGTCTGGCAGGTCAAGGACGGGCAGTGCATCGGTCGTGCCGGCGCCGGCCTGCAGGACCTGGCGCGGCCGGTGGCGCGCTTGATCCTGGCCGCCGCCGAATGCGCGGAGCCGGTCAGCGAAACCCGCCACGAAGCCTTGCCGGTGGAGTTATCCACAAGCGTGGCCCGCAGCCTGGCGCGGATCGAAGACCTGGGCGCGGTGGCGGTGGACCCGGCGGCGATTCCCATGGCCGAGGCCGAATTCATCTTTTCCGGGGGCAACGGGGTCAAGGACTGGCCGCTGTTTCACCAGACCGCCGCCGCCCTGGGGGCCACCGAAGGCGCTTCGCGGGTGGCGGTGGACGACGGCTTCATGGCCCGCGACCGGCAAGTGGGGGCCAGTGGTATCTGGGTCACCGCGCGGGTCTATGTGGCGGTGGGGATTTCCGGAGCGATCCAGCACCTGCAGGGCATTGGTGCCTGCGACAAGGTGGTGGCGATCAACCTCGACCCGGGTTGCGACATGATCAAGCGTGCCGACCTGTCGGTGATTGGCGACAGCGCGGAGATTCTCAAGGCCTTGATCGCGGCGGTAGCGGCCTACCGCAACGACGCCAAGCGCGATGCGGCTTAAGGGGATGTTATGCACAGCAATGTAATCAGCCTGATTTCGATTGGCGCCCACCCCACCTCCGGCCGCCCGCGGCGTGCCGAACAGGATGCCCGGGCAGTGGAACTGGGCCTGCAACTGGCCGGTGCGCAGTTGCAGGTGCTGCATGCCGGCGATGTAGCCGAACCGGCCCTGCGCGCCTACCTGGGCATGGGCCTTGAACAGCTGCATGTGCTGGAGCAGCCGGCGGGCGCCGATGCCCTGCCGGCACTGACCCAGTACCTGCGTCATGCCGGCGCCCAGGTGGTGCTCACCGGCAGCCAGGCGGAAACCGGCGAGGGCTCGGGGATGCTGCCATTCCTGCTGGCGGAAAACCTCGGCTGGCCGCTGGTGGTGGGGCTGGCCCAGGTCGAGTCCCTGGGCGATGGCGTGGCCCATGTCCTGCAAGCCTTGCCTCGCGGCCAGCGACGCCGGCTCAAGGTGCGCCTGCCATTCCTCGCCACTGTGGATAACGCCGCACCCAAGCCGCGCCAGAGCGCCTACGGCCCGGCGCGCCGGGGCGTGCTCGAAACCGACCAGGTGCTGGTGGTGGAGGACGAGTTGTTCACAGGCTCCAGCCTGCAACCGGCCAAGCCGCGCCCCAAGCGCCTGAAAGTGATCAAGGCCAAGAGCGGCGCCGACCGCATGAAAGCCGCTACCGCCAAGGCCAGCGGCGGCACCGGCCAGGTACTCAAGGGCGTCAGCCCTGAGGCGGGTGCCGAAGCCATTCTCAAATTGCTCATCGAAGAAGGCGTAGTGCGCTGACCCCAGGGTTATGCACAACCCCTGGCACCGCTGTTCGCTGGCAAGCCAGCTCCTACGGGAGGGAAATGTACCCATGCCCTGTAGGAACCGGCTTGCCGGCGAAGAGGCCAGCGCGGTTTTGCACAATTTCCGGCCGTCTTTCGCGACAGGGGGGTAGGGTTACTCACAATCCCTGTGTGCGGACCTGTGGATAAGGTGTTCGCGCCTCGCTCCAGCCCTTGTTCAGCAGGCCCTGGCGCCGCCTGTACGATTTTTGATCAGGCTAAGTCGGGGTTTTTTATGGCGTTTTTTCCATGATGGGAAAACCCTCGGGCAGACTTTTGCACAGCAGTTGCCCCCAAAGTCTGTTGGCGCTTCTGTGGATAAGATGTTCGCTTAGCGCTGTATCCCTTGCAGAACGGGGCTTTCAAGATTTTGTTCAAAAAACGACCAAATGCTGGTTTTTCCGCAGAATATCCTGGCGTGCCCCTGATAATGCGCGGCTTTTGGCGGTTTTCCACAGTGCCCGACTAGTGCACCCGAGTTGCCCCCAAAGTCTGTTGGCCGTTCTGTGGATAAGGTGTTCGCCTTCCTCTGTAGCCCTCTGAATACGTGGCTTTGATGGCTGTGTTCAAAAAATGATCAATACCTTGTGAAACAGCACTTTCTTCATAAGTCACGGATTTTATTGCCATTGCCCGGCGAAATATCCCCATGCCAGAGGAACTTGCCCACAGTTGCTGTGGGCCAAGGTGTGGATAAGGTGTTCGTCGAAGGCTGCACCCCTTGTAATCCATGGCTTGTGCGGCAATAGATCAAATTTCATACAGTTCTAATGGCTGCCTTGACACTGGCAAGTGGCCTGTCTTCACTGATGCCACAAGGACTTGGCAGTTACTTATCCACATCCGGTTCCCGGGAGCTCAGGCAATGGACTGTCGTTTATCACAGGCTTCTGCGATCCGCGCCTTTCTCCCTCGACGCACCCGCCGCCGCGCCACCAACCAGCGCGCCCGCCTATAGCTGCACTCCCGGGCTGCCGCCGGTTGGCACTTTTTCCACAGTTTGTGTTTCCCTGGCCCGGCTCCAGGCCAACCAGAAGTCCGCGGACTTTCTCAAGCAGGAGGCGCGTTTCTACAAGCCGCCGATCAACGTGACCTTCGCCAAGTTGCCCAACAACCTCAACCACGTCGGGGTCGAGCAACTGCCGTGCAACCACTGTGGCGACTGCGTCTGGGGCTGTAACAACAAGGCCAAGAACACCACCCTGATGAACTACCTGCCGGACGCCTGCAATCACGGTGCGCAGATTTTCTGCCAGGCCCAGGTGCGCCATCTGGAGCGTGACGGCGACGGCTGGATCGTGCGCTTCCAGTACCTGGACAGCGCCCAGGGACGGCATGTATGGGCGCTGCATCGGCCATGGGCGATTCCCTATGGCGTTACCAGCGAACTGAAGGGCAACACCCAGGTGCAATGGTCGGAAACCCTTTCGGCAGACGATCCGAACTACCCGCTACGGGTGCGCAATGGCTATGTGAAGGTGAGGCTGGACGGCCCGCAGATCAGCGAGACCTTCATCGGCGAGACCGGCGCGGTCAGCTGGTCGCGGCCCTGAAGGCCCTGTAGCCGCTGCCGACCCCGCGAGGCTGCGACAAGGTCCGCAGGACCTTGCTTGACGGTTTTCCGCCGGACCTCAGGCGCTCTCAAGATCGCTGCGCCTGCTGCGTCGGAATGCCGCCCAAGCCGTTCGCAGCCTGCGGCAGCGGCTACACAAGCCTTGTAGCCGCTGCGGTGCTTGCAGTGTCAGCCGGTGACCGGAACACCCTTGAGGTAAGGCGCCGGTTCCGCCCCCAGGTTGCTCAGCATGCGCTCGCTGTACCAGTCGACGAAGTTGACCACGCCGAACTCGTAGGTCTTGGAGTACGGGCCGGGCTGGTAGGCGGTGGAGTTGATGCCGCGCTGGTTCTCTTCCGCCAGGCGCCGGTCCTGGGCGTTGGTGGCGTCCCACACCTGGCGCATGCGCTCGACGTCGTAGTCCACGCCTTCCACGGCGTCCTTGTGCACGATCCACTTGGTGGTGACGATGGTTTCCTGGGCGCTGATGGGCCACACGGTGAACACGATGATGTGGTCGCCCATGCAGTGGTTCCACGAGTGGGGCAGGTGCAGGATGCGCATCGAGCCCAGGTCCGGGTTCTTGATCCGGCCCATGAGTTTGGCGCAGCCCTGTTTGCCGTCCAGGGTCATGGACACGGTGCCCTTGAGCAGCGGCATGCGCACGATGCGGTTGCGCAGGCCGAAGCTGGCGTGGGCGTAAGGGATCTTCTCGGCTTCCCAGGCGGCAGCGGAGGCGGCCACGTGGTCCTTGAACGCCTGGTCGGCCCGCGGGTCGGTGACGTCGTCCCATTCCAGCAGGGTTTTCAGCAATTCGGGGTGCGAGCCGCCGCAGTGGTAGCACTCGCGGTTGTTCTCCAGCACCAGCTTCCAGTTGGCCTTTTCATGCAAGGTGGTCTGCACCGCCACCTTGGTGTTCTCCATGTCGTAGGGCTCCATGTAATGGGCCAGGGTCGCGAGGAAGTCGTCGATGGCCGGCGGGTTCTCGGCCAGGGAGATGAAGATGTAGCCGCCGGCGGTCTTCACGTTCACCGGTTTCAGGCCGTATTGCTTCATGTCGAAGTCGGCGCCCATCTCGGTGCCGGCGAACAGCAGGCGGCCGTCCAGTTCGTAGGTCCACTGGTGGTAGTGGCAGACCAGCTTGGCGACCTTGCCCTTGTCGCTGGTGCACAGCCGTGAGCCGCGGTGGCGGCAGACGTTGTGGAAGGCGTGGACCACGCCGTCGGCGCCGCGGATGACGATGATCGGGTTCTTGCCGATCTGCAGGGTGATGTAGTTGCCCTTGGTAGGGATCTCGCAGGTCATGCCGGCGATCAGCCATTCCTTCTGGAAGATCTCCTGCATGTCGATATCGAACAGCCTTTCATCGCAGTAGAACGGCTGCGGCAGGGAAAAGGTCCGCTCACGTTCCTGCAGCATCTGTGCAGTGGCCTTGCGTGCAGGTTCCAGCGGATCGCCCAAGCTCAGGGTTGCGGTGACGTCCATCGTTCAAGTCCTCATGGCCGTTCAGTGCGGCCGGCGAATTAATTAGTGGCTACGGTGGGTGCTACGCAAGTCACGAAAAAAACGGCTGTTGTCGTTGAGGCGAGTGTGGGTCCGCAGGCGCCAAGAACCTTATCCATGGGCGACATGGCCCAATCTGTTCCCGACGCGCCAGCCCCGGCAGCTGGGGGCTGGTCGCGATAAGCATGTGAATGTCGCAGATAGGTAAATGGGCGCGAGAAGCCTTACGCAGAATCGCTGACAAGACGCCGACCGTCGGCCGTGGAGAACAGCATGTCCAACACCTTCCTCAACCCGGTAACCACCCAGACCTGGGCCAATGGCCGTCACATCGTCCGTTGCGTCAAAGTCATCCAGGAAACCTGGGACGTGCGGACCTTCTGCTTCATGGCCGACCAGCCGATCATGTTCTTCTTCAAGCCTGGGCAGTTCGTCACCCTGGAGCTGGAGATCGAGGGCCAGCCAGTGATGCGTTCCTACACCATCTCCAGCTCGCCCTCGGTGCCCTACAGCTTCTCGGTGACCATCAAGCGCGTGCCCGGCGGCAAGGTCTCCAACTGGCTGCACGACACCCTGCACGAAGGCCAGGAACTGGCGGTGCACGGGCCGGTGGGGCTGTTCAACGCCATCGACTTTCCGGCGCCGAAGATCCTCTACCTCAGCGGCGGCGTCGGCATTACCCCGGTGATGTCCATGGCGCGCTGGTTCTACGACACCAACGCCAACGTCGACATGGTGTTCATCCACAGCGCCCGTTCCCCCAAGGACATCATTTACCACCGCGAGCTGGAGCACATGGCCTCGCGGATCGACAACTTCAGCCTGCACCTGATCTGCGAAAAGCACGGCCTGGGCGAGCCCTGGGCCGGTTATCGCGGCTACCTGAACCACAAGATGCTGGAGTTGATGGCCCCGGATTTCCTGGAGCGGGAAGTGTTCTGCTGCGGCCCCACGCCCTATATGAGCGCGGTCAAGCGGCTGCTGGAAGCCGCCGGTTTCGACATGGCTCGCTACCACGAGGAATCCTTCGGCGCGACCCCGGCCGAAGCCCGGGCCGATGCGGTGGAACACGCCGAACAGGCGGCCGAGGCGCCGGAGCCGGACCTGGCGGACCTGCATCAGGTGGAGTTCACCGCTTCGGGCAAGAGCATCCGCGTGGCCCCCGGGGAAACCGTGCACGCGGCGGCGGCCAAGCTTGGCCTGATGATTCCCAAGGCCTGCGGCATGGGCATCTGCGGCACCTGCAAGGTGCTCAAGCTGGGGGGCGAGGTGGAGATGGAGCACAACGGCGGGATCACCGAGGAAGACGAAGCCGAAGGCTACATCCTGTCCTGCTGCAGCGTGCCCAAGGGCGACGTGCGGGTGGAGTTCTGATCGCCGGCAAACCGGCCCCTACATCCGTTTGCTGTAGGAGCCGGCTTGCCAGCGAACAGGTGCAAGCTGATCCTTCGGTTACTGATACAACGCCGGGCGCCGATCCAGGTGCACATGGTTATGTTCACTGATGGACTTGTGCCAGGCCTGGGTCAGGTCCAGCTCCGCCAACAGCAACTGCTCGGCGCTTTCCCGATCCCTGCCCGCCAGTGGATAACCGTCGGCATCGACAAGGGTCGAGCCGCCCACCCAGTTCACTCCACGTTCCTCGCCGCAGCGGTCGCAGGCGGCGATGAACATCCGGTTGACCGCCGCATTGGCCTGCACCCGGACCATCTCCGCCGGTCGCTCGCCCAGCGGGCGCGGGCCATCCGGCCAGTTCACCGGGGCGCACAGCAGGGCCGCGCCGGCCAGGGCTGGCAGGCGCACCCACTCGGGAAACTCCAAGTCGTAGCAGATCATCATGGCGATCGGCCCGAAGCGGGTCGGCACCACCGGCGGCGGTTCGTCGCCTGGGGTGAAGATCAGGTTTTCCCGATCCCACAGGTGGGCCTTGCGGTACAGCGTCAGCCTGCCTTCGGGTTCGACCAGCGCCGCGCTGTTGGCCACGCGCTCCTGGTCCAGGCGCTCGCAGAAGCCGCCGACGATCACCACCTGCAGCTCTTCGGCCAGGGTTTTCCACAGGCTCAGGGTCGGCCCGTCGAGGCTTTCCGAGAGTGCCAGGGCTTCATTGCGGTCGCTGAACACATAGCCGCTCTGCACCAGTTCCGGCAGCACCACCACCTGGGCGCCGCGGGCGGCGGCCTGGCGTATCGCCTCGGCGCCCAGGGCGAGGTTGTACTTAAGGTCGCCGATGCGCGGGGCCACTTGCTGGCAGGCCACCTTGAGGGATGCCTGAGGAATCATTGCGCGCCTCCTTCCAGTTGCTGCTCGCTGGCCTGGATGGCCAGGCGCTCCGCGTCCAGGTCCAGGTTGCGGGTCAGCGCCCAGTAGACCAGCGCGGCCACGGCAAGGCCAACCACGAAGGCAATGTCGGCGCCGCCCAGGGCCTGGGACAGCGGGCCCTGGAAGAAACTCAGGGACATGAACGGCACCATCGCCAGCAGGCCGAGGAAATACGCCAGCAGCCCGGCGCTGGACCAGCGGCCATAGATCCCGGTGTGATTGAAGATGTCGCTGATGGCATAGCGACCTTTGCGCACCAGGTAGAAGTCCGCCAGGTTGACTGCGGTCCAGGGCACCAGGAAATACAGCATCAGCAGCACGAAAGTGTTGAAGCTGCCCAGGTAGCTCTCGGGAATGTTCATGGCGATGAGAAAGATCACCACCGCCACCAGCACGATTCCGCAGACCCGGCTCTTGAGGTTGGGCTTGATCGACTTGAAGCCGTCGATGGCGCTGATGCCGGTGAGCATGGCGCCGTAGCAGTTGACCGCCATGATGCCCACCAGCGCCGGCACCGCGATCAGCACGGTGAAGGTGCCGAAGCCGGGGATCACCCGGTTGCCCACTTCGCGCACGCTGGCGATGGCATCGGGGGAGGGCAGGGCCGAAGCCAGGAACGCCCCCAGGGACATCAGCCACAGGGCCGAACCGGCGGCGCCCAGGTAGGTCCAGAAGATCACCTGGCGCGACGGCGTCTGGTGCGGCAGGTAGCGTGAGTAGTCGGAGACGTACACCGAATAGCTGATCTGGTAGCCGGCGGCGGCCGACAGCTGGATCAGGAACGCCGACCAGGAGAACTGCGGGTCGGCCAGGGCCGAGTCGGCCTGCAGGGTCAGCAGGGCACTGACGGTGAGCACCGCGAACACGCTGATCATCACGTAGGTCAGCCAGCGCTGCACGGTGTGCAGCAGGTCATGGCCGATCACCGCGATCAGCACCGCCACGGCGATCATCAGGGTGTACCAGGGCGCCCGGGCCCCGGGAATCACCGTGTTGATGGCATCGGTGGCGAGAATCACGTTGAACACGTTGAAGCCGATGTAGACGAACACCACGGCGGTGAACGGCACGATGGCGCCACGCAGACCGAACTGGGCGCGGGACTGGATCATCTGCGGCAGCCCCATGCGCGGGCCCTGGTTGGCGTGGAAGGCCATGCAGAAGGTGCCCAGGCAGACGCCGATGACGATCGCCAGGATGGCGTATTGCAGGGCGAGGCCCAGGGCTGCGCCGGTGAAACCGGTGACCATGGTGGTGAGCACGAAGTTGCCGGTGAACCAGAAGGGGCCCTGGTGCCAGACCTTGCCGTGGCGCTCGTTGCGCGGCACGTAGTCGATGGAACGGGTTTCGATCGCAAGGCCGGGAGGCTGGGCTTTCTCGGTGACGCAAGAAGAAGTCGTCATGGGGTACAGCCTTATTTTTATAGGTCGACCCCGGAGTCTCGGACAAACGCTGCGGTTGTTGAATCAGTGGGGGCAAATAATCAGTTCAGGAATTTGTGAACTGATGTGGGGGGCTTGACGGGACTCTTCGCTGGCAAGCCAGCTCCTACGGGGTGGGAGGTGCGCTGGCCATTGTAGGAGCCGGCTTGCCGGCGAAGGCGTCGGTGAGCGCGGCGCTTGGGTTGCGGGCCTCTTCGCTGGCAAGCCAGCTCCTACAGGCGGGGGGTGGGTCAGGCGCTCATGACGGTGCGGATGTCGGCTGCCAGTTCGCGCACGCGGTCTTCCTCGGTGTCCCAGGAGCACATGAAGCGCGCGCCACCCTTGCCGATGAAGGTGTAGAAGCGCCAGCCCTTGGCCGTCAGTGCGGCAATGGCCGGTTCCGAGAGTTGCAGGAACACGCCGTTGGCCTGCACCGGGAACATCAGTTCCACGCCAGGGATGTCGGCCACCAGTTGGGCCAGCAGCTGCGCGCAGTGGTTGGCGTGGCGGGCGTGCTTGAGCCAGGCGTCGTTTTCCAGGAGGCCGACCCAGGGCGCGGAGAGAAAGCGCATTTTCGAGGCCAGCTGGCCAGCCTGCTTGCAGCGGTAGTCGAAGTCTTCCGCCAGCTTGTGGTTGAAGAACAGGATCGCTTCACCCACCGCCATGCCGTTTTTCGTGCCGCCAAAGCACAGCACGTCCACGCCGGCCTTCCAGGTCAGCTCCGCCGGGGTACAGCCGAGGAAGGCGCAGGCGTTGGAGAAGCGCGCGCCGTCCATGTGCAGGTTCAGCCCCAGTTCCTTGCAGGTGGCACTGATGGCGCGAACTTCTTCCGGGGTGTAGACACTGCCCACCTCGGTGGCCTGGGTCAGGGTTACCACCCGCGGCTTGGGATAGTGGATGTCCTGGCGCTTGAGGGCGATCTCGCGGATCGATTCCGGGGTCAGCTTGCCGTTCTGGGTGCCGGCGATCAGCAGCTTGGAGCCGTTGGAGAAGAACTCCGGGGCGCCGCACTCGTCGGTTTCGACGTGGGCGGTTTCCGAGCAGATCACGCTGTGGTAACTCTGGCACAGCGACGACAGGGCCAGGGAGTTGGCGGCGGTGCCGTTGAAGGCGAAGAACACTTCGCAATCGGTTTCGAACAGTTTGCGGAAATGATCCGAGGCGCGAGCGGTCCACTGGTCGTCGCCGTAAGCGCGCTCGTGGCCGTGGTTGGCCTGCTCCATGGCGGCCCAGGCTTCGGGGCAGATGCCGGAGTAGTTGTCGCTGGCGAATTGTTGGCTCTTGTCGGTCATGGCCGGCTCCGTGGTCGATGATGGTGCGCACTTTAACCAAGAATAATGGCCCAGCACACGCTCTGTTTATGCCGGAATAATGCATGGCCCATAAGGATTTATGCGTGACGCGATGCTGAAACCCGACACTGCTCGGCGCGACGGGGCGCTGGATGCGCTGAAATGGCTGGCGCTGCTGAGCATGGTCCTCGATCACCTGCGTTATGTGGGCCTGAGCCTGGACTGGCTTTACGTACCCGGGCGCCTGGCGTTTCCCTGGTTCTGCCTGGCCATGGCGGTGAACCTGACCCGGGCCAGGGATGAAATCGACCGCCGGCCCGGCCCATGGCGCTACCTGGGCTGGTTGCTGCTGTTCAGCCTGCTGAGCGAGATTCCCTATCGTCTGTTCATTCCCGACCCCGATACCTTGAATGTGTTGCCCACCCTGGCCCTGGGCCTGCTGGTGGCTCGCGGCTGGCAGCGGCGCAGAGGCCTGGACCTGGGGCTTGGCCTGCTGGCCTTGCTGCTGGCGGTGGTTTTCAGCGAGCGGCTGATGTTCGGCGCCTTCGGGGTGTTGCTGCCGCTGGCCCTGGTACTGGTGTTGCGCCGGCCCTGGTATTTCAGCCTGCTGCCTGGGGCGCTGTGCCTGGCGGCCAATCAATGGGAAACCTTGTTCCCGGCGGCGCGCCTGGGCAATCAGGTGGCGACCTGCGGTATTGCCGCTTGTCTGCTGGCGCCGTGGCTGGGGCTGATGCTGCTGCGGGGGCTGCGTGGCAGGTCGGTGCCGGCCATGCGCCGCTGGGCCTACCTGCTGTACCCGGCGCACTTTCTCCTGCTGCTGGCCCTGCGCGCAGCCCTGTAGGAGCCGGCTTGCCGGCGAAGGCGCCCGTGAGGATTTGCGCCCGGCTTGCGGGCCTCTTCGCTGGCAAGCCAGCTCCTACGGCAGAGGGCGTTGCGTTGCGGGGGAAGGACAGGCCCGATCCAGAGCCGTTGGCGGGTGGTGCGGGCAGGCATTTATCTCCGCACGCCAGGGCATGTCGTAAACGCACCTTTGCGTGGCGTCCATAGGCATTTGAGTTCCCCTTCCCGGTCATACCATCGCATCCAAAGGGCGTAGCTGTAAGGCTCGCCTCACCGAGACGAAAGGCGCACCGCCGCCGCTGGGAGAGACGTGATGTTCAGCAAGCAAGACCAGATCCAGGGTTACGACGATGCACTGCTGGCGGCCATCAATGCCGAGGAACAACGCCAGGAAGATCACATCGAGCTGATCGCGTCGGAAAACTACACCAGCAAGCGGGTGATGCAGGCGCAAGGCAGCGGGCTGACCAACAAGTACGCCGAAGGCTATCCGGGCAAGCGCTACTACGGTGGCTGCGAGCACGTGGACAAGGTCGAGGCCCTGGCCATCGAGCGCGCCAAGCAACTGTTCGGTGCCGACTACGCCAACGTCCAGCCGCACTCCGGTTCTTCGGCCAACAGCGAGGTGTACCTGGCCCTGCTGCAGGCCGGCGATACCATCCTCGGCATGAGCCTGGCCCATGGCGGCCACCTGACCCACGGGGCCAAGGTGTCGTCCTCGGGCAAGCTGTACAACGCGGTGCAGTACGGCATCGACACCCGCACCGGGTTGATCGACTACGACGAAGTCGAGCGCCTGGCCGTGGAACACAAGCCGAAGATGATCGTCGCCGGCTTCTCGGCCTACTCCAAGACCCTGGACTTCCCGCGCTTCCGGCAGATCGCCGACAAGGTCGGGGCGCTGCTGTTCGTCGACATGGCCCACGTCGCCGGGCTGGTGGCCGCCGGTCTGTATCCCAACCCGCTGCCCTATGCCGACGTGGTCACTACCACCACCCACAAGACCCTGCGCGGTCCCCGTGGCGGGCTGATCCTGGCCAAGGCCAACGAAGAGATCGAGAAGAAACTCAACGCTGCCGTGTTCCCGGGTGCCCAGGGCGGTCCGCTGATGCATGTGATTGCGGCCAAGGCGGTGTGCTTCAAGGAAGCGCTGGAACCTGGCTTCAAGGCTTATCAGCAGCAAGTGATCGACAACGCCCAGGCCATGGCCGGCGTGTTTATCAAACGCGGCTACGATGTAGTGTCCGGCGGCACCGACAACCACCTGTTCCTGGTCAGCCTGATTCGCCAGGGCCTGACCGGCAAGGATGCCGATGCCGCCCTGGGCCGCGCCCACATCACCGTGAACAAGAACGCCGTGCCCAACGACCCGCAGTCGCCGTTTGTCACGTCCGGCCTGCGCATCGGCACCCCTGCGGTCACCACCCGCGGTTTCAAGGTCACCCAGTGCACCGAACTGGCGGGCTGGATCTGCGACATTCTCGACCACCTCGGCGATGCCGACGTCGAGGCCAATGTCGCCCGTCAGGTGGCGGCCCTGTGTGCTGATTTCCCGGTTTACCGCTGAGAGCCGCAACTGGAGCAATGACTATGCAACGCTATTCGGGCTTCGGCCTCTTCAAGCACTCTCTCAGCCACCATGAAAACTGGCAGCGCATGTGGCGCACCCCGACCCCGAAGAAAGTCTATGACGTGGTCATAGTCGGCGGCGGCGGGCATGGCCTGGCCACCGCCTACTACCTGGCCAAGGAACACGGCATCACCAATGTCGCGGTGGTGGAGAAGGGCTGGCTGGGCGGCGGCAACACCGCGCGCAACACCACCATCGTGCGTTCCAACTACCTGTGGGACGAGTCGGCGCAGCTCTACGAGCATGCGATGAAGTTGTGGGAAGGCCTGTCCCAGGACCTCAACTACAACGTGATGTTCTCCCAGCGCGGGGTCTACAACCTGTGCCATACCCTGCAGGACATCCGTGATTCCGAGCGCCGGGTCAGCGCCAACCGGCTCAACGGCATCGATGGCGAGTTGCTCAACACCCAGCAGGTGGCGGACGAGATTCCCTACCTGGATTGCTCGAAAAACACCCGTTATCCGATCCTCGGCGCCACAGTCCAGCGCCGTGGCGGCGTGGCCCGTCACGATGCCGTGGCCTGGGGTTTCGCCCGGGCCGCCGACGCCCTGGGCGTGGACCTGATCCAGCAGACTGAAGTCATTGGCTTTCGCAAGGAAAACGGCGTGTGCATCGGCGTCGAGACCAACAAGGGCTTTATCGGTGCCAAGCGCGTCGGCGTGGTCACGGCCGGTAACTCCGGGCACATGGCCAAGCTCGCGGGCTTTCGCCTGCCGATCGAATCCCACCCGCTGCAAGCGCTGGTGTCGGAACCGATCAAACCGATAATCGACAGCGTGATCATGTCCAACGCGGTGCACGGCTACATCAGCCAGTCGGACAAGGGCGACCTGGTGATCGGCGCCGGTATCGACGGCTGGGTCGGCTACGGCCAGCGCGGCTCCTACCCGGTGATCGAGCACACCATCCAGGCCATCGTCGAGATGTTCCCGGTCCTCTCCCGAGTGCGCATGAACCGTCAGTGGGGCGGCATCGTCGACACCAGCCCGGACGCCTGCCCGATCATTTCCAAGACCCCGGTGCCGAACATGTTCTTCAACTGCGGTTGGGGCACTGGTGGCTTCAAGGCCACCCCGGGCTCGGGCAACGTGTTTGCCGCGAGCCTCGCCAAGGGCGAGATGCATCCTCTGGCCGCCCCTTTCTCCATCGACCGTTTCCACAACGGTGCGCTGATCGACGAACACGGCGCTGCTGCGGTCGCCCACTAACAGGAGAAATCCCTATGTTGCATATCTTCTGTCCTCACTGCGGCGAGCTGCGCTCCGAAGAGGAATTCCATTCGTCCGGCCAGGCGCACATTCCCCGGCCGCTGGACCCCAACGCCTGCACCGACGAGGAGTGGGGCGACTACATGTTCTTCCGCGACAACCCTCGCGGCCTGCACCACGAGTTGTGGATCCACGCCGCCGGTTGCCGCCAGTACTTCAACGCTACCCGCGACACCGTCACCTACGAAATTCTTGAGACCTACAAGATCGGCACCAAGCCGCAATTCACCGCCAAGGCTGCTGGAGAGAAGGTATGAGCCAGACCAATCGCCTGTCCAACGGCGGACGCATCGACCGCAACAAGGTCCTGACCTTCACCTTCAACGGCCAGAGCTACAAGGGTTTTGAGGGCGACACCCTGGCCTCGGCCCTGCTGGCCAACGGCGTGGACATCATCGGCCGCAGCTTCAAGTACTCCCGGCCCCGGGGCATCTTCGCCGCAGGCTGCGAGGAGCCCAACGCGGTGCTGCAGATCGGTGCCACCGAAGCCACCCAGATCCCCAACGTGCGCGCCACCCAGCAGGCGCTGTACCAGGGCCTGGTCGCCACCAGCACCAACGGCTGGCCCAGCGTCAACAACGACATGATGGGGATTCTCGGCAAGGTCGGCGGCAAGCTGATGCCGCCGGGCTTCTACTACAAGACCTTCATGTACCCGCAATCGTTCTGGATGACCTACGAGAAGTACATCCGCAAGGCGGCGGGCCTCGGTCGCTCGCCCACCGAGAACGATCCGGACACCTACGACAACATGAACCAGCACTGCGACGTGCTGATCGTCGGCGCCGGCCCCGCGGGCCTTGCCGCCGCCCTGGCAGCGGCCCGCAGTGGCGCCCGGGTGATCCTGGCCGACGAGCAGGAAGAGTTCGGCGGTACCCTGCTGGACAGCCGCGAGAGCCTGGACGGCAAGCCGGCGGCGGAGTGGGTGGCCAGTGTGGTTGCCGAACTCCAGTCGCTGCCGGATGTGTTGCTGCTGCCGCGGGCCACGGTCAACGGCTACCACGACCACAACTTCCTGACCATTCACGAGCGCCTCACCGATCACCTCGGCGACCGCGCGCCCATCGGCCAGGTACGCCAGCGCATCCACCGGGTCCGCGCCAAGCGCGTGGTGCTGGCCACCGGCGCCCATGAGCGGCCGCTGGTCTACGGCAACAACGATGTGCCGGGCAACATGCTGGCTGGCGCGGTCTCCACCTATGTGCGGCGCTACGGCGTGGCCCCGGGCAAGAAACTGGTGCTGTCCACCAACAACGACCACGCCTACCGTGTGGCCCTGGACTGGCTCGACGCCAGCCTGCAAGTGGTGGCCATCGCCGATGCGCGGCACAACCCGCGCGGCGCCCTGGTGGAAGAAGCCCGGGCCAAGGGTATTCGCATCCTCACCTCCAGCGCGGTGATCGAGGCCCGAGGCAGCAAGCACGTGACCGGCGCGCGTGTAGCGGCCATCGACGTCAAGGCACACAAGGTCACCAGCCCCGGCGAATGGCTCGACTGCGACCTGATCGCCAGCTCCGGCGGCTACAGCCCGGTGGTGCACTTGGCCTCGCACCTGGGCGGCAAGCCGGTGTGGCGCGAAGACATCCTCGGTTTCGTGCCCGGTGAAGCGCCGCAGAAGCGTGTGTGCGTCGGTGGCATCAACGGCGTCTACAGCCTCGGCGATACCCTGGCCGACGGTTTCGAAGGCGGTGTGCGCGCCGCCAGTGAAGCCGGTTTCCAGGCCGTTGAGGGCGTTCTGCCCAAGGCCCTGGCCCGTCTTGAAGAACCGACCCTGGCGCTGTTCCAGGTGCCCCACGAAAAAGGCACGGCGCGTGCGCCGAAGCAATTCGTCGACCTGCAGAACGACGTCACCGCCGCCGCCATCGAACTGGCGACCCGCGAGGGCTTCGAGTCGGTGGAACACGTCAAGCGCTACACCGCCCTGGGCTTCGGCACCGACCAGGGCAAGCTGGGCAACGTCAACGGCCTGGCCATTGCCGCCCGTTCGCTGAACGTCAGCATTCCGCAGATGGGCACCACCATGTTCCGTCCGAACTACACGCCGATCACCTTCGGCGCCGTGGCTGGCCGGCACTGCGGGCACATCTTCGAGCCGGTGCGCTTCACCGCGCTGCATGCCTGGCATGTGAAGAATGGCGCCGAGTTCGAAGACGTCGGCCAGTGGAAACGCCCCTGGTACTTCCCGAAAAACGGCGAAGACCTGCATGCCGCGGTCAAGCGCGAATGCCAGGCCGTGCGCGACAGCGTCGGCCTGCTGGACGCCTCGACCCTGGGCAAGATCGACATCCAGGGCCCGGACGCCCGGGAGTTTCTCAACCGCATCTACACCAACGCCTGGACCAAGCTCGACGTGGGCAAGGCCCGCTACGGCCTGATGTGCAAGGAAGACGGCATGGTCTTCGACGACGGCGTCACTGCCTGTCTGGCCGACAACCACTTCCTGATGACCACCACCACCGGCGGCGCGGCCCGCGTGCTGCAGTGGCTGGAGATCTACCAGCAGACCGAATGGCCGGACCTCAAGGTGTACTTCACCTCGGTCACCGACCACTGGGCCACCATGACCCTGTCCGGGCCCAACAGCCGCAAGCTGCTGAGCGAAGTCACCGACATCGACCTGGACAAGGACGGCTTCCCGTTCATGACCTGGAAGGAAGGCCTGGTGGGTGGCGTACCGGCGCGGGTGTTCCGTATCTCGTTCACCGGCGAGCTGTCCTACGAGGTCAACGTCCAGGCCGACTACGCCATGGGCGTGCTGGAGCAGATCGTCGAGGCCGGCAAGAAGTACAACCTGACCCCCTACGGCACCGAGACCATGCACGTGCTGCGGGCCGAGAAGGGCTTCATCATCGTCGGCCAGGACACCGACGGCTCCATGACCCCGGACGACCTGAACATGGGCTGGTGCGTGGGCCGGACCAAGCCGTTCTCCTGGATCGGCTGGCGCGGCATGAACCGTGAAGACTGCGTGCGCGAGCAGCGCAAGCAACTGGTGGGCCTCAAGCCGATCGACCCGACCCAGTGGCTGCCGGAAGGTGCGCAACTGGTGTTCAACCCCAAGCAGGCGATCCCGATGAGCATGGTGGGCCACGTGACCTCCAGCTATGCCCACAACTCCCTGGGTTATTCCTTCGCCCTGGGTGTGGTCAAGGGGGGGCTCAAGCGCCTGGGCGAGCGGGTCTTCGCACCGCTGGCCGATGGCCGGGTGATCGAGGCGGAAATCGTTTCCTCGGTGTTCTTCGACCCCAAAGGCGACCGCCAGAACATCTAAGGCACAACACGCTCATGTAGGAGCCGGCTTGCCGGCGAAGGCGGCCTTAGGGCCGGCACAAGGCCCAAGCGCCTCTTCGCCGACAGCCGCCTCCCCACAGGGCTGGCGTTATCAACAGAATTCAGGACAGGTGCTCTATGACCGCAGTCAACGTTTACCAACAGCGCCCCACCACCGGGGCCAAGGCCGAGTCGTCGTTGCACCACGCCGACCTGCCGAGCCTGGTGGGCAAGGGCCGCAAGAACGCCGGGGTGACCCTGCGCGAGAAAAAACTCCTCGGCCACCTGACGATCCGTGGCGACGGCCACGATCCGGCCTTCGCCGCCGGCGTGCACAAGGCCCTGGGCATCGAGTTGCCGGGTGCCCTGAGCGTGGTGGTCAAGGGTGAATCCAGCCTGCAATGGCTGGGTCCGGATGAGTGGCTGCTGATTGTGCCCAGCGGCGAAGAGTTCGCCGCCGAGCAGAACCTGCGCGCCGCCCTGGGCGACCTGCATATCCAGATCGTCAACGTCAGCGGCGGCCAGCAGATCCTCGAACTGTCCGGCCCCAACGTGCGTCAGGTGCTGATGAAGTCCACCAGCTACGACGTGCACCCCAACAACTTCCCGGTGGGCAAGGCAGTGGGCACGGTGTTCGCCAAGTCGCAACTGGTGATCCGCCGTACCGGCGAAGACACCTGGGAGTTGCTGGTGCGCCGTAGCTTCTCCGATTACTGGTGGATGTGGCTGCAGGATGCCGCGGCCGAATATGGCCTGAGTGTCCAGGCCTGAACCCAGCTTGGCTTGGTAGGAGCGAGCTGGCTCGCGAAGGATGGATTTTCCGGAAGACCACAGCGCCCTTGGATTTTTCGCGAGCAAGCTCGCTCCTACAGAGAATCGACCGCGCTGCGGTTGCCCCAACGAACAGGAGTTATCCCGCATGAGCCGCGCCCCCGATACATGGATTCTCACCGCCGACTGCCCCAGCGTGCTCGGCACGGTGGACGCGGTGACCCGCTTTCTGTTCGAGCAGGGCTGCTACGTCACCGAGCACCACTCCTTCGATGACCGGCTCTCGGGCCGCTTCTTCATTCGCGTGGAGTTTCGCCAGCCCGACGGCCTCGACGAACAGGGCTTTCGCGATGGTCTGGCGCAGCGGGCCAAGGCCTTCGAGATGAACTTCGAACTGACCGCGCCGCACTACCGGCCGAAGGTGGTGATCATGGTCTCCAAGGCCGACCACTGCCTCAACGACCTGCTCTACCGCCAGCGCATCGGCCAGTTGCCCATGGACGTGGTGGCGGTGGTGTCCAACCACCCGGACCTCAAGCCCCTGGCCGACTGGCACCAGATTCCCTACCACCACTTCCCCCTAGACCCCAACGACAAGCCGTCCCAGGAGCGTCAGGTGTGGCAGGTGATCGAGGACTCCGGCGCCGAACTGGTGATCCTTGCCCGCTACATGCAAGTGCTGTCGCCGGAGCTGTGCCGCAAGCTCGATGGCAAGGCCATCAACATCCACCACTCGCTGCTGCCGGGCTTCAAGGGCGCCAAGCCTTATCACCAGGCCTACAACAAGGGGGTGAAACTGGTGGGAGCCACGGCGCACTACATCAACAACGACCTGGACGAAGGCCCGATCATCGCCCAGGGCGTGGAGGTGGTGGACCACAGCTATTACCCCGAGGACCTGATCGCCAAGGGCCGGGATATCGAGGGCCTGACCCTGGCCCGGGCGGTGGGTTATCACATCGAGCGGCGGGTGTTCCTGAACGGCAACCGGACGGTGGTGCTCTGATGATTCCCGGGGCTGCTGCGCAGCCCTTCGCGAGCAAGCTCGCTCCTACAGGCGTTGCGCCTGTTCGCACGAAAGCGATTTTGAAAACGAAACAGCATCTGTACCCGAGCAATCCACGTGTTTCCCCTTTGGGTTACGCGGTTCCATAACAACAACAGCGAGGTGAAAGCATGTCTGGTAATCGTGGTGTCGTGTATCTGGGCAGCGGCAAGGTCGAGGTACAGAAAATCGACTATCCAAAAATGCAGGACCCGCGCGGCAGGAAGATTGAGCACGGCGTCATCCTGCGCGTGGTCTCCACCAACATCTGCGGTTCGGACCAGCACATGGTCCGTGGTCGTACCACCGCCCAGGTCGGCCTGGTGCTGGGCCATGAAATCACCGGCGAGGTGATCGAGAAGGGCAGCGACGTCGAGAACCTGAAGATCGGCGACCTGGTCTCGGTGCCCTTCAACGTGGCGTGCGGGCGCTGCCGCTCCTGCAAGGAACAGCACACCGGGGTCTGCCTGACCGTCAACCCGGCTCGCGCCGGCGGTGCCTATGGCTACGTCGACATGGGCGACTGGACCGGCGGCCAGGCCGAGTATGTGCTGGTGCCTTACGCCGACTTCAACCTGCTGAAACTGCCGAACCGCGACAAGGCCATGGAGAAGATCCGCGACCTGACTTGCCTCTCCGACATCCTGCCCACCGGTTATCACGGCGCCGTCACCGCTGGCGTTGGCCCGGGCAGCACCGTTTATGTGGCCGGTGCCGGCCCGGTCGGCCTGGCGGCTGCCGCTTCCGCGCGCCTGCTGGGGGCGGCGGTGGTGATCGTCGGTGACGTCAACCCGGTACGCCTGGCCCACGCCAAGGCCCAGGGTTTTGAAATTGCCGACCTGTCCAAGGACACCCCGCTGCACGAACAGATCGCCGATTTGCTTGGTGAGCCGGAAGTCGACTGCGCAGTGGACGCCGTGGGCTTCGAAGCCCGTGGCCACGGCCATGCCGGTGCCCAGCACGAAGCCCCGGCCACCGTGCTCAACTCGCTGATGGGCGTGGTGCGGGTGGCGGGCAAGATCGGCATTCCCGGCCTGTACGTCACCGAAGACCCGGGCGCGGTGGACGCCGCGGCGAAGATGGGCAGCCTGAGCATCCGCTTCGGCCTGGGCTGGGCCAAGTCCCACAGCTTCCACACCGGCCAGACCCCGGTGATGAAATACAACCGCCAACTGATGCAGGCCATCATGTGGGACCGCATCAACATCGCCGACGTGGTGGGGGTTGAAGTCATCAGCCTCGACGACGCCCCGCGCGGCTATGGCGAGTTCGATGCCGGCGTGCCGAAGAAATTCGTCATCGACCCGCACAAGCTGTTCAGCGCTGCCTGAGGACCGTCAGTAACGAAAAACGCCGCCTTCTCTAGCCGAGAAGGCGGCGTTTTTTTCTTCTGTAGCGAGGGAGCTTGCTCCCGATGGTTGCGACACGGTTGTGCCAGTCGAGTCGCGGATTCAGGTTTTACGACCGCTGCGCGGCCGAGCGGGAGCAAGCTCCCTCGCCACAGCGGCCGCTTTCAATCAGGCGATCAGCGTGGCGCGCAGGCGCCGTCCCAGCACATCCATCAGGTCGCAGCCATCGCGCAGGGGAATGGCGCAGAGCTGGGCCAGCTCCTGGGCCAGTACCGGGTCCTTGCCCAGGGCATCGCTCAAGGCCAGTTGCTCCAGCACCTGGGTCACGGCGCGGATACGGAAGGCGGCGGCTTCATGGAGCACATCCAGCGGCGCCTGAGTGTCGATCAGTAGGGAGGGGATATTGCAGTCGTGGCCGGTGATCGGCATGTAACGGTTCATTCGATAACACTCCTGTGTCGTCTTCCTGAATGCCGCCACTCATCTGTCGCCAAGCATTGGGTGGCAGCTGTACGCAGGTTGGCGAACCGGAGACACAAGAACCCGGCAGACCCGAAGGTCTCCCGCGCACAGCTGCCATAAAGCAACGGATGCGCTTGCGCTCACGTTTTCCACTGAGCGCGGAAACCGTGTACGCCTTGTATCTGACGGGTCGCCAAACCCGGTCGCCATCTCGGCGACCGGCGGACTATAAGCCGCTGGCGCAGGAGCGGCAAGGCGTCGGGTGGTGGATGTCTTGCAGAAGGTTTCGTCCGCTGTGGCGTCGCTGAACGTGCACGAGGCGCTGTCCACGAGGCCGGTCCACTGAAATCGGTTGACCGCAAAGAGTCGACCTCGCAGAATGGAAAAACGTAGCGACAATGTAGCTACAAATAACCAATAGAGGTGATACCTTGGCTGCATTACTGAAAACCACTGATGTGCGTTGCCGCATAGACGAGGACTTGAAGGTGAGTGCTACTGCTGTGCTGGAAGCCTGCGGGCTGAGCCTCAGTGAGGCCATGCGCCTGTTCCTGCGTCAGGTTGTGGCCGTGCAGGGACTGCCTTTCGAAGTGCGTGTCCCATCAGAGAAAACCGCTCGTGCCATGGCGCAGGCGCGTGAGATTCGTCGTCAGTACGACTCGATTGACGACATGTTGAGGGATGCTGATGGCGAAGCCGGAGAGGAACCCCAAGCGCGCTGACCTGCCCAGGCAATGCGCACAAACGCCGGAGTTTAAAAAGTCCTGGGAGCGCTATCGGCGTGCAGGGCGTCGTGATATGCACGAAGTGCGCAAGGTCATGGTGCTGCTGTTCCTGGGGGAGCCACTACCGGCCCAGTACCTCGATCATGCGTTGAAAGGGGAGTGGGACGGTTTCAGAGAGTGTCATATCGGTGGCGATTTTCTGCTGATTTATGACGTGGCCCGAGCCGGTCTTGTGACCTTTGTCGATCTGGGCAGCCATGCCGAATTGTTCAGATAACCTCATGCAGATTGCACAAACCCGCCTATTGGCGGGTTTGTGTTGCCCGCCAATCAAGCCTGATCAATAGCCTCTACCCGGGTAGTCGAACCAGTGTTCGCCACTCAGGATTTCCTTTATGTCGGTCTCGGCCAGGATGCCTGGCGCATCCCGCTGGAAGCGCGAGCGCCACTGGGGCAGCCACCAGTAGTTCAGCGCCGTGCCTCTTGGTATCAGCACCAGGGTCAGGACGGGGCGGTCCATGGCCCCGCGCTGGTACAGCTGGTGGCTGCGGTCCATGAGGTCCAGGTAGTAGTCGAGGGGCAGGGACAGCATCAGGGCCGTGGTATGCACCTTTTCGGTCTGGGTTCGCTGTGGGTCCTGCAGCAGGTTCAGGGCTTCGCAGTAGTAACGCTCGGGTTGGCGGGCGAACGCCTGGGCCTCGGCAACGCCAAGAATGCCCAAGGCACTGCCGTCGTCGCGCCAGTCGGCTCCCTGGCGATCGCTGAAGTGCTGGCGGATGAAGCCGGTCAGGGGGCCCGGGGGCGTGTCGGCGCATTGGCTGCTATCGACCGGGGTGCCGATTCGCCAGAGGAACAGGGCCGTTGCCAGGGCCAGCAGGATGCAGCTGTATAGCGCAGCTCTCATAAGAGTCCGTTCGGTTGATGGCGCCAGGTGGCGCGGGGTCTTCCATGGCAGGCAGGGGGGCTGTCTGCAAAGGCGTGGGTGGGGGCCTGGGCGCGGAGTTTACCTTGAGGGCGTTCGCGGGCAAGCCCGCTCCTACGCCAGCGGGTGCCGGTTACAGCACTGTAAGTTGTCCCTGGTACAGCACCGGCCCGGTGGGTTGGCCGGTGGGTGAGCCGCCGTGGGGTTCCAGGCTCACGGCCAGGGCTATCGGGGTGCCCAGCAGTTCGCGTTGGGCCGGGCTCAGGTTGATCTTGCCTTGGCCGCCCACCGGCACCACGCCGAGGGAAATCGGTTTGCCGTCGGCAGGGATCGCCCAGAGTTCCAGGCTGCGGTCCAGGCCGACGGTGGCCAGGGTCAAGGGTTCGACTTGCAGGTACTGGGCGTGGGCCTTGATCCGCAGCGCCGGTTGCTGGTCGGCGCTGAGCAGGGTGGCGCTGTAGCGCACCTGATCGCTTTGCTGGATAAAGCCGATGTACAGAGTCGCCACGACCGCGCAGGCGGCAATCGCCAAGCGCAGGCGCATCCACAGTGGATTCTTTTTCGGTACATGCAGGACCTGAGGCTCGATGCGCGCCTGGATACCCTCCCAGACTCGTTCGGGCACCACCTCTTCCGGCAAGGCGTCGGTCAGGGGGGCGAGGCTTTCCTGCCACTGCGCCAGTTCTTCGCGCAGGGCCGCGTCGTCCAGCAGGAGCATTTCGAAGCGGCGGCGCGCGGCGCCCTGCATCAGGCCGATGGCGTAGTCGGCGGCCAAGGCGCGGCGGCGTTCAGGGGTTTGATAGTTCATGATTCAAGGCACCGGCGCAGGCGTTCCATGCCCCGGCGAATCCAGGATTTCACCGAGCCCAGGGGCGCCGCCAGGTGTTCGGCCAGCTCCGAGCAGGACAGGCCTTGGAAGTAGGCCACGGTGATGGATTGGCGTTGCATGCCGTCAAGGCTTTCCAGGCAGCGGTTCAGGGCCACGGCGGAGCGGGCGCTGTCCAGTTGTTCGTGGGCCGAAGGGCTTTGATCCTCCAGCTGTTGCTCTTCGAGTTCGCCCAGGGGCCGTTCGCGGTGTTTGCGCAACTGGTCGATGGCCTGGTTGCGGGTGATGTTGATCATCCAGGTCAGGGGGGCGGACAGGTGCGGCTGGTAGCGTACGGCGTTGTTCCAGATGCGCACGAAGCTTTCCTGCAGCACTTCCTCGGCCAGATCGCGGCGGCCCATGAAGCGCAGGGCAACGCCGTGCAGGCGGGGCGCAACACTGCGATAGAGGGTTTCGAAGGCCCGGCGATCTCCCAGTGAACACTGGGCCAGCAGGTGTCGCAGCTGATCGGTGTCGAGGCTCGAGATGGCGGTTCTCCTGGCAGGAACTGGGGCAAGGGGCAACGACAGGCGCTGATTGACGCAGCCAAAGATTAGTCCAGGAGGGTCGGTTGTTCCATTCACGTCTTGCTGCCTCGCGCCGGGGGGCTGGGGTTGGCACTTATGGACGATATACGCAGCAGCAACGGGCCTGGATGCAGCCGCCGGACGGCAGGGCGGGTGTCGGAACATTCGCCGTTGGCCTCAGTCAAAACACTGTTTTCCCGCCGCCCGAATCCGGGTGGTTTCTCGCCCCATGAGGTTGTTTCGATGAATATTCCACGCGGTTTCGCCCTGGCTACCCTGATGACCCTGGCAGCCGGTTCGGCTTTGGCCGGCGGTTTCAGCCTGAACGATGCGGCCAATGCCATTGCCGGCATGCAGGGCGGCGACAAGGCCACATCCGCCGCACCGACCTCCCAGACCGCCGGTCTGCTGGGCACCCTGTCGCAACTCAATGTCACCCCCGAGCAAGCCGTCGGCGGCACCGGCGCCATGCTCGGCCTGGCGAAGAATCAACTGAGCAGTTCGGACTATTCGCAACTGAGCAAAAGCGTACCGGGCCTGGACCAGCTCTCGGGCAGCAACGCCCTGGGCAGTCTGGGCGCCTTGGGCGGGCTGCTCGGTCAGTCTTCCGGTAAAACCGCCGGCCTGGACAGCGCCCTGGGCAACGTCAAGGACACCAATGACCTGAACAACGCCTTTGGCGCCCTGGGCATGGACAGCGGCATGATCGGCCAGTTTGCCCCGCTGATCCTGCAGTACCTGGGCCAGCAGGGCGTCGGCGGTTCTCTGCTGCAAAGCCTGAGCGGCATCTGGGGCGTGGCCAAGTAATGCCCTGCAGCCCCGACGCCGGGCGCGTCGGGGCTTTTCCTGAATGTTGAAACACTCATCTTGACCTCTCCTGGAGTTTTCGTCGAATCGGGCCTGTGCTATATCTCGCGCCCCGTTTTCCAAGGAAGTTCGAACGCGATGTTCATGGATGCACTGAAGATGTCTCTGCCCGCCGATGCGGTGCTCGGTTTCATGCTCTACATGCTGGGCGCGGCCCTGGTGTTTGCCCTCTATGCGTTCATCTATACGCGCCTGACCCCCTATAACGAATTCGCCCTGATCCGCGAGGGCAACAGCGCGGCTTCCATCGCCCTGTCCGGTGCCTTGCTGGGCTTTGCCATTCCGGTGGCCAGCGCTATTTCCCATTCAATCTCGATCATCGACTTCCTGCTCTGGGCCGGCATCGCCGCGGTGGTGCAGCTGCTGGCGTTCTTTGTGGTCAGCCTGATCCTCAAGGGCCTGTCCCGGCGCATTGCCAGCCAGGAGTACGCGGCGGCGATCCTGGTGGCATCGGTTTCTGTCGGTGTCGGCCTGCTGAACGCGGCCTGCATGACCCCTTCGGTCTGAGGGCGCGGCCATGAAACGCAGCAAGAGCGTGCGCCTGGTGTTGCTGGGCAGCGTGCCGTTTGCCCTGGCCGCCTGTGACGGCCAGCCCCAGGCGACCCGGGAAGTGCGCCAGACCCAGAATTTCAGCAGCGTCAGCGAATGCGAACGGGCACAGATTCCGTCCGCCATTTGCCAGGCCGCCCGCGATGACGCCCGCGAACGTGGGGAGCGTGTGGCCCCGCGTTACCTGGACCTGCAACGTTGCGAGGAGGATTTCGTCACCGCCAACTGCATGGTCTCGCGCGATAACCGAGCCTATGTACCGATTTCCAGCGGTTTTGCCCTGACCTCCCAGCGCACGGTGCCGGACAAGCCCGAAGAAGAACAACAGACCAGCTCCAGTGGTGGTGGTGGTGGTGGTGGCTCCAGCTCGGGCTCGCGCTTCTGGCGCTGGATCGGCCTGGATTCGACCCCTGAACCGCGCTATTTCAGCGAGGCCCTGTACAAGCAGCGCGATGGTCGTGGCGGTACCCAGCTGAGCACCCTCAGCCAGCAGGTGGAGGCTGGCAAGACCTTCTCTGGCGCCAGTGGCGGGCGCTTCGGGATATCCAGCCCGGAACACTTCACCAGCGCCGGCAACCCGCTGGCCGGCGCCCATGAAGTGGTCAGCCGCAGCGGCTTCGGTTCCTCCAGCCGCAGCAGTTGGAGCTTCGGTTCTTGAAGCGCATCCCCAGCACCCCGCGTGCGGACTGGCAAGCCACGGCGGAGCAACTGGGTTTTGCCTTCCACACCTTCGACGGTGAGCCTTACTGGGACGAGTCGGCCTACTACCGCTTCAGCCTGCGGCAGATCGAGGACGACCTGGAAGACCCGACCCAGGAACTGCACGAGCTGTGCATGGCCCTGGTGGCCGAGGTGGTGGACAGCGAGGAACTGCTGGAGCGCCTGGCTATCCCTGCGGCCTTTCATGAGTTGATCCGCCAGTCATGGAAGCAGGGCGACCCCCACCTCTATGGGCGCATGGACCTGTGCTACGACGGCACCGGCCCGGCCAAGCTCCTGGAAACCAACTACGACACGCCGACCTCGCTGTACGAGGCGAGCTTCTTCCAGTACGTCTGGCTCGAACAGCAGATGCAGCGCGGGCAATTGCCGGCCGGCTGCGACCAGTTCAACAGCATCGAGGACAAGCTGCTCCAGGCCTTCGTCCAGGGCGACTTCAAGTCGCCGATGCACTTTGCCTCGGTCAGGGATTCGCTCGAAGACCGCGGCACGGTCGAATACCTGCGCGACATTGCCCGTCAGGCTGGCCTGGGGACGCGGTTGCTCGACATCGAGGACATCGGTCTGAATGCCGGCGGGCGTTTCGTCGACCTGCTGGGCGCCCCCATCGACAGCCTGTTCAAGCTCTACCCCTGGGAGCACCTGTTCAACGAAGCCTTTGGCCCGGCCATTGCCGGCAGCCGCACGCAGTTTGTCGAGCCGCCGTGGAAAGCCATTCTCTCCAACAAGGGCGCGCTGGCCCTGCTCTGGGAACGGCATGCGGGGCACCCGAACCTGCTGCCGGCGTTTATCGACGACGACCCCGCCGCCAGCCTGGGCCCGGGGTGGGTGCGCAAGCCGTTCTTTTCCCGAGAGGGCGCCAATGTGGAAATCTGCACCGAAGGCGGCGAGCATTTGATCGAGGCCGGGCCCTACGGCGGCGGGCCCTGCATCCGCCAGCAGTTCCACCCCTTGCCGGTGTTTGCCGGCAACCACACGGTGATCGGCAGTTGGGTGATCGGGGACCAGCCGGCGGGTATCGGCATTCGTGAGGACAACTCGCCGATCACCAAGGACAGCAGCCGCTTCCTGCCCCACGTGATCAGCGATTGATCAGCGGCTTTCGCCCAGCAACTCGCTGATGCGCTGGTCCTTGTCGGTCCACAGCCGGTTGACCCAGTCCTGCACCTGCTGGCGGAACGCCGGGTCGTTTTCGTAATCGCCCTGCCACAGCGCGGGGTCCAGTTCGCGGGTGCGGATGTCGATGATCACCTTGGGCACGCTGCCGCAGATCAGGTCCCAGAAACCGGGAATGCGTTCCTGGGGATAGACCACGGTGACATCCAGCATGGCGTCCAGCTGTTCGCCCATGGCCGCGAGGACAAAGGCCACGCCGCCAGCCTTGGGCTTGAGCAGGTGCTGGAAGGGCGAGCCCTGCTGCTGGCGCTTGGCCGGGGTGAAGCGGGTGCCCTCCAGGTAGTTGACCACGGTCACCGGCTGGCGCTTGAACAGCTCGCAGGCAGCCTTGGTGATTTCCAGGTCCTTGCCTTGCAGTTCCGGGTGCTTGGCCAGGAAGGCCTTGCTGTAGCGCTTCATGAAGGGGTAGTCCAGGGCCCACCAGGCCAGCCCCAGGAACGGCACCCAGATCAGTTCCTTCTTGAGGAAGAACTTGAAGAACGGCGTGCGCCGGTTGAGGGTCTGGATCAGGGCCGGGATGTCGACCCAGGATTGGTGGTTGCTCACCACCAGGTAGGAGGTGTCGACCCGCAGGCCCTCGCCGCCGCGTATGTCCCAGCGGGTGGGGATGCACAGGGCGAAGATCAGCTTGTCGATCTCGGCCCAGGTCTCGGCGATCCACATCACCGCGGCCGAGGCGTAGTCACGCAGGCGCCCGGGCAGGACCAGCTTGAGCAGGGCGAACACCATCAACGGGCCGAACAGCACCAGGGTGTTGAGCAGCAGGAGCAGGGTGACGAAACAGCCGGTGAGCAGGCGGCGCATAAGGCACTCTTTGCAATCTTTTGGGCGCGCCATGATAAGCAGCTTCGGCGGGCAGGCCAAATTCTAGTGTGCTGACGAATGTTTCACCTGGGGGCGGGTAGGGTGGGTGGCAATTGGCTGGCGTGTCTATCGGGGCCCTTTCGCCGGCAAGCCGGCTCCTACGGGGCTCGGGTAGAACCAATTCGTTGGCAGCGGTCTAAAATCCCGCTGCCCATTTTCTTCAAGGAATCCACCGTCGTGAAATCTGTCCTTGCTCTCGTGTCTCTGTTGGCACTGCCGGTGATGGCTGCCGAGCCGACCCTGTATGGCCGTTACGAATACATCCGCCTGCCGGAAATCGGCGAAACCCTGCAAGCCAAGATGGACACCGGGGCCCTGACCGCTTCGCTATCGGCCAAGGATATCCAGACCTTCACCCGCGATGGCGAGGACTGGGTGCGCTTCCGCCTGGCCACCAAGGACGCTGGCAGCAAGGTCTACGAACACAAGGTGGCGCGCATCAGCAAGATCAAGAGCCGTTCCGACGAGGACGATGACCGGGAAGAGCCGCAGGCAGCCAAGCGCCCGGTGGTGGAACTGGAAATGTGCCTGGGCAACGTCAAGCGCACGGTGGAGGTCAACCTCACCGACCGCAGCAGCTTCAACTACCCGCTGCTGATTGGCGCCAAGGCCCTGCGCGAATTCGGTGCGGCGGTGAACCCGGCGCGGCGTTATACCGCCGATAAACCCGACTGCTGATTGACGACTTACCAGGCATCCGGCACCGTTCGCCCACTGAATTTGCGTGCTTGGATGCCATGCCCCATATCCTGATTGTCGAAGACGAAGCGGCGATTGCCGACACCCTGATCTTTGCCCTGCAAGGCGAAGGCTTCACTACCACCTGGCTGAGCCTGGGCCGTGCGGCCCTGGAGCATCAACAGGCGAGCCCGGCGGACCTGATCATCCTCGACATCGGCCTGCCGGATATCAGCGGCTTCGAAACCTGCAAGCAACTGCGGCGCTTCAGCGAGGTGCCGGTGATGTTCCTCAGTGCCCGGGACGGCGAGATCGACCGGGTGGTGGGCCTGGAAATCGGTGCCGACGATTATGTGGTCAAGCCCTTCAGCCCGCGGGAAGTGGCGGCGCGGGTCAAGGCGATCCTCAAGCGCATGGTCCCGCGGGTGGCTCCCGAGGCGGTCGCGGCGTTGTTCGTGATTGACCCTGAGCGGGTGCAGATCAGTTACCGTGGCCAGCCCCTGAGCCTGACCCGGCATGAGTTCCGCCTGCTGCAATGCCTGCTGGAACAGCCCGAGCGGGTGTTCAGCCGCGAGCAGTTGCTGGACGCCCTGGGGGTAATGGCGGATGTGGGCTATGAGCGCAACATCGACAGCCATATCAAAAGCCTGCGGGCCAAGCTGCGCCTGGTGGCGGCCCAGGCCGAACCGATCCAGACCCATCGCGGCCTGGGCTACAGCTACAGCCCGAGCCACGCCTGATGACCTTGGGGCTGCGGATCTTCCTGGTCTATTTGCTGTTCATCAGCCTGACCGGCTATTTCGTGCTGAGCACGGTGATGAAGGAGATTCGTCCCGGGGTCCGCCAGTCCACCGAGGAAACCCTGGTGGACACCGCCAACCTGCTGGCGGAGATCCTGCGGGATGACTTCAAGGCCGGCACCCTCAGCGAGAACCGCTGGCCGCAGCTGTTGCGTGCCTATGGCGAGCGGCAACCGGCGGCGACCATCTGGGGCCTGCCGAAGAATCAGGTCAACCACCGCATCTACGTAACCGACGCCAAGGGCATCGTGGTCCTGGATTCCAGCGGCCTGGCGGTGGGCCAGGACTATTCGCGCTGGAACGACGTGTACCTGACCCTGCGCGGCCAGTACGGCGCGCGCTCGTCGCGCTCGCTGGCCGACGATCCCAATTCCTCGGTGATGCATGTGGGTGCGCCGATCCGCGACAACGGCCAGATCATCGGCGTGGTCACCGTGGCCAAGCCCAACAGTTCCCTGCAGCCCTATGTCGACCGCACCGAGCGGCGCCTGCTGTGGTACGGCGCCGGGCTGATCGCCATGGGCCTGCTGTTCGGTGCCTTGCTGTCCTGGTGGCTGAGCGCCGCGCTGCGGCGCATGACCGCCTATGCCCTGGCGGTCAGCGAAGGGCGCCGGGCCGAGTTGCCGCACTATCGCGGCGGTGAAATGGAGCAGTTGGCCACGGCGGTGGAACACATGCGCACCCAGCTCGAAGGCAAGGCCTACGTCGAGCGCTACGTGCATACCCTGACCCACGAACTGAAAAGCCCCCTGGCGGCGATTCGCGGGGCGGCGGAGCTGCTGCAGGGCGAAATGCCCCTGGAACAGCGCCAGCGTTTCGTCGGCAATATCGACAGCGAAAGCGCGCGCATGCAGCAGTTGATCGAGCGCCTGCTGAACCTGGCGCAGGTGGAGCAGCGCCAGGGCCTGGAAGAGCGGGTGAATGTGCCCCTGGCGCCGTTGTGCAAGGAGCTGCTGAACAGCCAGCACGGGCGTATCGAAGGCAAGCAACTGCAGGTGGAACTTCGGGTGCCGGCGGACCTGGCCTGGTCCGGCGAGCCGTTCCTGCTGCGCCAGGCCCTGGGCAACCTGCTGACCAATGCCCTGGACTTCAGCCCCGTGGGCGGCCTGTTGCGTTGCAGCGCGCAACCTGTGGAGGAGGGCGTGGAGCTGGTGCTGTTCAACCAGGGCGAGCCGATTCCGGACTATGCCCTGCCGCGCCTGTGCGAGCGGTTCTATTCCCTGCCGCGCCCGGACAGCGGACGCAAGAGCACCGGCCTGGGGCTGAACTTCGTCGAGGAAGTGGTGCAGTTGCATGGCGGCCAGATGCGTATCGACAACGTTCCGGGCGGGGTGCAGGTGACCTTGCGCCTGCCCTGAGCGGGGATTCTCCACAGACTCTCCACATTGCTTCCATAAAACCCCCATAGCCGCGTTCCAGACTCTCCTCCATTCGAACCGGGAGAGCCTCATGAACCGCAACCTGACCTTCAAACTCGGGGCCATTGGCCTGTTGATCCTGCTGTTGCTGATACCGCTGCTGATGATCAGCGGCCTGATCAGCGAGCGCCAGAGCCTGCGCGACGGCGTGCTCGACGATATTGCCCGCAGCTCCAGCACCCAGCAGCAGATCCGCGGCCCGGTGATGGTGGTGGATTACCGCAAGACCGTGCGCACCTGGAAGACCGACGAAAAGACCAAGAAGCGCTATCAGGAAATCGGCGAGGAGCAAGGGCGCATGTTCTTCCTGCCGGAACACTTCGAGCTGGACGGCAAGGCCCAGACCGAGCTGCGTGCCCGGGGCATCTACGAGGCTCGGCTGTTCCACGCCGACAATCACATCAGCGGCCATTTCGCCGTGCCCGAGCAATACGGGATCAAGGAAGATTTTGCCGACTACCAGTTCGACCAGCCCTTCCTGGCGGTGGGCATCAGCGATATCCGCGGCATCGAGAACGCCCTGCAACTGCAACTCAACGGCCAGACCCTGGACTTCGCCCCGGGCACCTTTGTCAGTTGGCTGGATGAAGGCGTGCATGTGCTGCTGCCGCCCCTGGACCTGAAAAAGAACACCCGCCTGGATTTCGCCTTCGACCTGCGCCTGCAGGGCACCGGCCAGTTGCAGGTGCTGCCGGTGGGCAAGACCAGCAAGGTCCTGCTGACGGCCAACTGGCCGCACCCGAGCTTTATCGGCAACTACCTGCCGGTGCAGCGTGAAGTGACCGAGCAGGGCTTTTCAGCCATCTGGCAGACCTCGTTCTTCTCCACCAACCTGGAACAGGCCATGGAGCGTTGCGCATTCGGCACGCAATGCCAGGACTTCAACGGCCGCAGCTTCGGCGTGAGTTTCATCGACCCGGTGGACCAGTACCTGAAGAGCGACCGGGCCATCAAATACGCCTTGCTGTTCATCGGCCTGACCTTCGCCGGCTTCTTTCTCTTCGAGGTACTCAAGAGCCTGTCGGTGCACCCGATCCAGTACGGGTTGGTGGGCGTGGCCCTGGCGTTCTTCTACCTGTTGCTGCTGTCGCTATCGGAGCACCTGGGCTTTGCGCTGGCCTATGGCGTATCAGCGGCAGCCTGTGTGGGGCTGATCGGCTTCTATGTCAGCCATGTGCTGCACAGCTGGCGTAACGGCGCGCTGTTCGCGATCGCGCTGGCGGCCTTGTACGGCCTGCTCTATGGCCTGCTCAGCGCCGAGGATTACGCGCTGCTGATGGGCTCGCTGCTGCTGTTCGGGCTGTTGGGCGTGTTCATGGTGCTGACCCGCAAGCTGGACTGGTATGGCATTGGCCAGCGCAAGGCAGCGCAGACTTTGCAGTTCGATCTGGAGGCCGTCCATGAGTAGGTCATTGGGTTTGCGTGAAGATCAGCGCCAGCGGGAGCATCTGGCGCAGCGCATCGGCCAGTTGTTTCCGCTCGATGCCTGGTGGCTGGTACGCCAGCAAGCCATGCCCCGTGCTGCAGGAGCCGGCTTGCCGACGAAGAGGCCCGATCGCCTGACCGATTAGACCGGCGGCCGGGTCGCCAGCATCGACGGGCGCTGGCTGATCTCGAAGTACCAGGCGGCCAGCTGGGGATGGTCCTGGCGCCATTCCAGGTCGGGGTGGCGGAAATCCAGGTAGCCCAGGGCGCAGGCAACGCTGATGGCGGCAATATCGAAGTGGCTGGCCAGTTCGGCAATCGCTTCGGCTTCGAGAACCGCCAGGGCTCGGCGGATCTTGTCGCGCTGGCCGTCGAGCCACTGTTCCCAGTGTTTTTCCGGGGCACGCAGGGCCAGCTCGTAGCGCACCAGTACCGAGGCGTCCATGATCCCGTCGGCCAGGGCCGCGAGCGTCAGGCGCCGCCAGCGGGCCGAGCCGTCCCGGGGGATCAGCGGGTTGCCGACGTGCTGCTGGTCCAGGTAGTCGAGGATTACCCGGCTGTCGTACAGCACCTGGCCGTTGTCCAGGCGCAGGGCGGGGATCTTGCCCAGGGGGTTGTCCTGGTTCAGCGCGGCGTCCGGAGCTACCGGGCTCAACTGGCTGGCTTGCAGGGCGACCCGGTTCAACTGCCCGGTTTCATGCAGCAGCACCATGACTTTGCGTACGTAAGGTGATGCCGGGTTGTGGAACAGCGTCATGCTTGGGGTGGACATGAATATTCCTCGCGGGTGGAAGTCTCGCAGCCCGGGGATCTTAGCGCAGCCTGTGGCATTGGCCACAGGGGCGATTGGCGATACAGACGAGGAGTGATGAGTGCGCAGGTCCTATCTTCTACACGGGTTGTACAGCCTGGCCCTGACTCTGTTGGGCGCGCTGGCGGTGTATCTGGCCTTGCAATACGAGTTCCGCCGCAAGGGTGAAGGGGAGCCGGAGCTGGTCATGGCGTTCGCCTACATGGCCTGGTACTGGGCCCTGCCGGCACTGGCCCTGCCGGGCCTGGGCTGCGCACTGCTGGCCTGGCGCGGGCCCGACCCGGTGACCCAGCCCTGGCGCTGGAGCCTGGCGGCCAGCTATGTGCCGCTGCTGGGGCTGGCGTTGTTCAGCGTGCTGGTGGCCATCGAGGCGCTGCTGGAAAATCGCCTGTTCATCCCGGTGATGCTGATCGGCCTCGGGCTCTCGATGTACCTGTGGCGTGGTTTCCCGGCGCCAGGTTCAGGCCGCCGGCTTGCGCCGCAACAGGCCGCGCAGGGCGATCAGCGTCGGTAGGCCCAGGCCCAGCCAGCTCAGGCTGTCCCAGGCCCCGTCTCCCAGTAGCGCCGCGAACAACCCGGCGGCGCAGAGCAGGCCAATGCCCAGGGGCGCGGCGAAGACCTTCCAGAAGTTCGATTGCCGGGGTTTCATGGGCGCACCTGCGGCATCGACTTGCCGGCTCGCCGGCGGGCTAGCCACAGGTACAGGCCGCTGCCCAGGACAATGATGGTCAGCACGTCCATCGCCGCCCACAGCACCTTCATCGGCATGCCGCCGTAGTCGCCGAAATGCAGCGGCTGGGACATGCCCATGGCGTCCATGTACCAGGGCCGCCCGGCCACGGCGGTGACCTGCAGGCTACTGGCGTCGATCAGCACCGGGGTCAGCAGGTGCGAAGTCAGGTGGCTGCTGCCCTTGAGGAACACCGCGTAGTGATGCTCGCTGGAAAAGCGTGTGCCGGGGAAGGCGATGAAGTCCGGCTGCATGCCCGGGGCGGCTTCCCTGGCGATATCCAGCAGGCGGCTGGCCGGCGCCAGTGAGGTCAGTGGCGGCGCGTCGCGGTAGGGCGCGACCATGGCGCTGAGGCTGTCGTTGCGCCAGGCGGCGATGATCAGGTCGGCACAAGCGCTGATCACGCCGGTAACGCCCACCACCAGGGCCCAGGTCAGGGTTACCACGCCGATCAGGTTGTGCAGGTCGAGCCAGCGCAGGCGGCTGGACTTGTCCTGGCGCACCGTGGCGAACTTCAGGCGGCGCATGAACGGCAGGTAGAGCACCGTGCCGGAGATGATCGCCAGCACGAAGAGGATGCCCATGAAGGCCAGCAGCAGCTTGCCCGGCAGCCCGGCGAACATGTCCACATGCAGGCGCAGCATGACCATCATCAACCCGCCATTGGCCGAGGGCATGGCCACGGCCTCGCCGGTGCGGGCGTCGAGCATGAAGGTGTGGGAGGCGTTGGGCTCGGTGCCGGCGGTCCTGGCCATGATGGTCATCACGCCATTGGGTTCGTCCTCGTCCCAGCCGAAGTACTGCATGACCTCACCCGGGCGATGAGCCTCGGCGGCCTTGACCAGCTGTTGCAGGTCCAGGTGCGGGGTGTCGGCAGGCATCTCCCGCAGTTCGGGGGAATCGCCCAGCAGGTGGTCGATCTCGTGGTGGAAGATCAGCGGCAGGCCAGTGAGCGCCAGCATCAGCAGGAACACCGTGCAGATCAGGCTGGTCCAGGTGTGGATAAAGGACCAGCGGCGGATTGTCTTGCTTTTCATCGAGGCTCCAATGGCAAAAGGGCCGCGGTTCAGGCGGCCCTTCGGCGAGGGTTTTCCCTTCTTAGAATTTGTAATTCACGCTGGCCATGACGTTGCGGCGGTCGCCGTAGTAGCAGTAGGTGCCGTCGCAGGTCGACATGTATTCCTTGTCGAACACGTTGTTGGCGTTGAGGGCCACGCTGGCGCCCTTGAGCGAGCTGTCCAGGCGGCCGAGATCGTAGTGCACCGCGGCGTCATACACGGTGTAGGACGCGGTATCGCCGTCGGATTTGCGCGCGACATAGGCCAGGTTGCCTGCCGGCACGTTGTTGGTCTCGCCGATATAGCGGGCGCCGAAGCCTACGCCGAAGCCGTCCAGCAAGCCGTTGTGCCAGGTGTAGTCGGCCCAGATCGAGGCCTGGTTTTCCGGGGTCAATGGCAGTGGGCGGTTCTTGTCCTGAGGGTCGCCGACCTTGGTCATCTTGCTGTTGGCGTAGGTATAGGCCGCCGTCAGCTTGAGGTTCTCATTGACGTTGCCCACCGCTTCCAGCTCGAAACCACGGACCTTGGCTTCCCCCAGGGGCCGGCTGACACCCAGGCTGTCGGTAAGGACGATGTTCTGCCGGGTCAGGTCGTACACCGCGGCAGTGAACAGCATGTCGCTGCCAGGAGGCTGGTACTTGAGGCCCAGTTCGTATTGCTTGCCGGTGCTGGGCTCGAAGGCCTGGCCCTTGGCGTTGCCGCCGGGTTCGGCCTGGAAGGATTCGGCGTAGGAGATGTAAGGGGTGAAGCCGGAATCGAAGACGTAGCTGAGGGCCGCGTTGCCGGTGAAGGCCTGGTCGTTGCGCTCATCGTGGGGCTTGTTGGCGATGTTGTAGAACCGGGATTCGGTGTGCAGCCAGTCCTGGCGCCCGCCCAGGGTCAGGCGCCAGTTGTCCAGGGCCATCTGGTCCTGGACGTAGAGGCCGGTGCCCTGGCGCTTCTGGTTGTAGTCGTTGTAGGCAAAGTAGGCGACTTTGCTGAAATCCTGACCGTAGACCGGGTTGATGATGTTGCTGGTGGGCGCTTCACCGTACAGCCACTTGTAGTTGGTGTTGACGCGCTGGTAGTCCAGGCCCAGCAACAGGGTGTGCTTGAGCTCGCCGGTGTCGAAGTCGGCCTGGAAGTTGTTGTCCACGGCGAACTGGCTGATGTCCTCGTTGACGATGTTGGCGCCACGGCGCACGGTGCCGTCGGCACTCACCGCCTGGTCGGGCTTGTTGGGCCAGTAGCTGCCACCGGCGGTAATGCCCTGGAACGACAGATCGCTCTTGGTGTAGCGCAGGTTCTGGCGGAACTGCCAGACGTCATCCAGGCGGTGCTCGAAGGCGTAACCCAGTGCGTAGTAGGTCTTGTCGTAGTATTCCCAGCTCGGATCGCCAAGGTTCTTGTGGTACTTGATCTCGCCCGCCGGGCTCGCCAGTTTGGTGCCCTGCAACGGCAGGAACTGGCTGGTGATGCCGGTATCGTCACGATTGAACTGGCTGAGGAAGGTCAGCTTGGTGTCTTCGTCAATGTTCCAGGTCAGGCTGGGGGCCAGGTTGTAACGCTTGTCCTGGTTGTGCTCGATGGCGGTGTTGCTGTCGCGGACCACGCCGCTGACGCGATACAGGAAACGCCCTTCGTCATCGATGGGGCCGGTGCTGTCGAAGCTGATCTGCTTGCGCTGGTAACTGCCGATCTGCAGTTGCACTTCGTGGCTGCTGCTGTCTTCCGGGCGGCGGCTGACCATGTCCAGCAAGCCCCCAGGTGGTGTCTGGCCGTAGACCGAAGACGCCGGGCCGCGGAGCAGGGCTACACGCTCCAGGTCCCAGGTTTCCAGCTTGGGCATGGTGTAGGTGCCCTTTGGCAGGGGCAGGCCATCGAGGAACTGGGTGGGTTCGAAGCCCCGCACCTTCAGCCACTCGGCGCGGCTGTCGCTGCCGTAGCTGCTGGCGGTGACGCCGGGCATGTAGCGCACGGCATCGTCGAGGTTCTGTACCGCACGGTCGCTCATCTGCTCACGGGTAGCGACGGAGATGGAGCGAGGCACTTCACGCAGTTCGGTATCGGTCTTGGTGCCGACGGCAGTGCGCTTGGCCATGTAACCCTCGACTGGACCCCACGCCGTTTCATAGCTGCTCTGGCCGCTGATATTGGTTTGCGGCAAGGCCACCACGCCTTCCGGTGTCGCCACCAGGCTGTAGGTGCCGGCGCTGCTGTGCTCCAGTTGCAGGCCGGTGCCACGCAGGGCCTCACGCAGGGCGCCCGGCGCATCGAACTGGCCCTTGACCGGGGCCGAAGTCTTGCCCGCCGCCAGGGATGGATTCAGGCTCAGGGCCAGGCCGGCCTGGCTGGCGATCTGGTTCAGGGTGCTGGCCAGCGGTGCGGCCGGCAGGTTGTAGGCGCGCACGCTGGTGGACTGTTCGGCAGCCATCAGCGCCGGGCTGGCCAGGGGGGCGCAGAGGGCGATGGCAACGGCCAAGAGACTGGGGCGCAACAGGGTGTCTAGCGGGCGGGACATACGGCGGCTCCTGAATGGAAATGTTTCGCAATTGCCTAGGTGCCGGACGAGATTGGAAAAGTGATAGGGGCGGATTGAAAATAATTTAGATTTAGACTGATTAAGGCTAATTCGCCGGCAAGCCAGCTCCTACGGGATCGGTGCAGGAGCCAGCTCGCCGGCGAAGGCTGCGACACCGACCTCAGTGCTTGGCGTCGGCCTTGGCCACCACCGTCACCCACCAGGGAGTGTGCCGTTCGATCTTCACCGGCAGGGTCGGCAGCAGGGCATTGAGCGCGAGGTCCGTGTCCTGCAACGGGAAACTGCCGGTGATCCGCAGGTCGGCCAGTTCCGGTGCGACGCCCAGGTGACCACGGCGGTAACGGCCCAGCTCATCGATCAGGTCACCGAGCCGGGCGTTGTCCACCACCAGCATGCCCCGGGTCCAGGCGTCGGCCCCCAGGTTCAGGGCCTGCAGCGGGCCGAGGCCATCGCGGCGCATCAGCACTTGCTGGCCTTCCTTGAACACGTGCTCGTCCTGATCGGCTTGCGGCCGCGCCGCCACCGCCGATTGCAGCACCCCGAGGCGGGTGCCCTGGTCCTCGCGCTTGACCAGGAACCGCGTGCCCAGGGCGCGCATGCGGCCGTCGCGGGTTTCGACGATGAACGGCCGGCTGTCGTTGTGCCCGGTCTCGATCAGGATCTCGCCTTCCTGAAGCACGATCCGCCGCTGCTTCTCGTCGAAGCGCACATCCAGCGCGCTGTGGGTATTGAGGTTGATCACCGTGCCGTCGGCCAGGCGCAGGGTGCGCTGCTCGCCGGTGGCGGTGCGCTGGTCTGCCAGCCAGTAGTCCATCGGCAGGTAGCGTTCCCCGGCAAACAGCGCCAGGCCGCCGAACAGCACGACGCTGGCGACCCCGCGACCCAGCTTGCGTACCCGCCGGCGCAAGCCTTCGCGCGATTGCAGCAAGGCGTTGCGGGCCGGGCCGGTGGCCACGCCAAAGCGCTGGTCGAGCATGCCCAGCTGGCGCCAGGCGCGGGCGTGTTCTTCATGGGCAGCGTGCCACTTGGCAAACTCTTCGCGCTCCACGGCACTGGCGCCGCCATCCAGCGACAGCTGCCAGGCGATGGCGGCATCCAGCACCTGGGCCGACACCGGCTTGGAACTCATGGGGGTCATAGCGGCTCCCCGTACAGGGCGATGTAGCACTGGCGGATGCCCTGGGCCAGGTATTGGCGCACCCTTGGCACCGAGACCCCCAGGCGTTCGGCGATCTCGGCGTGGCTCAGGCCGTCGAGGCGGTTATGGAGGAAGGCCATGCGCGCCTTGCTGGAGAGCTTGCCCAGCAGGCGGTCGATGGCCTTGAGGTCTTCGAGGATCATCTGCTGTTCTTCGGGCGACGGTTGTTCGCCTTCGGGGATCAGCATCAGTTCGCTGAGGTAAGCCTGTTCCAGCGCGGCGCGGCGGAAGTAGTCGAACAGCAGGCCCTTGGCGATGGCCACCAGAAACGCCCGCGGCTCCCGGGGCGCCTTGAGTTCGTCGCGGCCCAGCAGGCGCACGAAGGTGTCCTGGCTCAGGTCCTCGGCCCGCTGGCTGCAGGCAACGTTGCGCCGTAGCCAGGCCAACAGCCAACCACGATGGTCGCGATACAACGCACCAACCAGCTCATTGTGAGGGCTTTGGACTGACGACAACGGAACTCACCAATCGAGAAGTTTAAACTAACGAGAATTATTCGCGATTGTGGCAGAGGCGAAACAGTGGCGCAATTGACGCTGGTCGGCTGCCTTGTGGCTGAAAGAGGGCGGGTGCCCAAGGCAAGGAACCAGTTGTGTCGAGGGAACTGGCTCCCGTTGGCGTGCGCAGCACGCCCAAGGCGTTGTATCTGTTAGATCCAGGACTCAGGTTCTACGGCCGCGGCGCGACCGAGCGGGAGCAAGCTCCCTCGCCACAGTGCGGCTGCTCAGAACGAAGGGGCCTGCTGCCGGCGTTTCCACTGGCCCAGGCGCTGTTGCAGGTTCAGCGGGCTGTGGATCTGCTGCTGGCGGGCGCGGTTGAACAGGATCAGCGCCAGCTCCGCGGTGGCCAGGGCATCGGCCGCCGCGTTATGGCGCTCCACCACTTGCAGGTTGAACCAGCGCACCCAGTCGTCCAGCCCGGCTTCGCGGATCTGGGCCTGGGGGCACAGCAACGGCGCCATGTCCGCTACATCGAGGAAGCTGTGTTGCAGGCGGTAGCCCAGGCTGTCCTTCAGCGCCCGGCCGAGCATGTGCTGGTCGAACGGGGCATGAAAGGCCAGCAGCGGGCTATCGCCGACGAACTCCATGAAATCCAGCAGGGCCTCCACCGGATCACAGCCGGCGGCGATGGCGCTGGGCCCCAGGCCGTGGATCAGTACGCTGGGGCTGAGCTTGTGGCCCTGGCGTTGCAGGGTGCGCTCGAACTGCTGGCTGAAGTCGATGGCACCGTCTTCGATCACCACCGCGCCAATGGACAGCACCTGGTCGCGGTTGAGGTTGAGGCCGGTGGTTTCCACGTCCACCACTACCCAGCGCTGCTCTCGCAGGCTGCTTTCATTCAGCTCGGTGAAGGCCGGTAGCCGATCGCGACGCTGTTGCTGCTCGGCACTCAGCAGGCTGACTGCGGGGCGGAACCAGGCAAACAGGCTCATAGCTGGTACCGCAAGGCCAGGCTGCTTTGCAGGCGCTGGGCCTGGCGCAGGGATTCACGCAGGATGCGCCGGTCCAGGTGGTTCAGGCTGTCCGGGTCGACCCGGTTGGAATAGGGCTGGTTCTCCCGGGTCTGGCGCTGGTGCTGCTGCATGCGGGTCTGCTGGATGAAGTGATAGGCCTCTTCATAGGCGGCGCCGTCCAGGGGCTCGATCACTTGTTTGGACACCAGCTGGCGCAGGCGCTCCAGGGTATTGATCGCGCCGATGCCGTTGGCCAGGGCCAGCAACCGGGCACCGTCGACGAAGGGGGTGAGGCCCTGGACCTTGAGGTCCAGGGTGGCCTTTTCGCCATTTTTCCTGGCCAGCACGAACTCGCGAAAACGCCCCACGGGCGGGCGCTGGCGCAGGGCGTTTTCCGCCATCATGCGTTGGAACAGACGGTTGTCCGCCACCTGGTCGAGGATGCCCCGACGCAGTTGTTCGGCGCTCTGTTCATCGCCCCAGACCACCCGCAGGTCGAAATAGATGCTCGAACCCAGCAGGTTTTCCGGGGTGGCCTCACGGATGAAGGCCGCGAAGCGCCGGGCCCATTCAGCACGGGACAGGCACAGCTCGGGGTTGCCGGCCATGATGTTGCCCTTGCACAGGGTGAAACCGCACATGGCCAGGCTCTGGTTGATCTGCTGGGCGATGGGTAGCAGCTTGCCGCGGATTTCTGCCGCGTGGGCCGCGTCCCGGGCCTCGAACAGGATGCCGTTGTCCTGGTCGGTGTGCAGGGTCTGTTCGCGTCGGCCTTCACTGCCAAAGCACAGCCAGCTGAAAGGCACGCCGGGGTCGCCCTTGTCGGCCAGGGTCAGCTCGATGACCCGGCACACGGTGTGATCGTTGAGCAGGGTGATGATATGGGTGATCTGGGTCGAGGAGGCGCCGTGGGCCAGCATGCGCTCCACCAACTGGCCGATCTCGCCCCGCAGCGCCACCAGGTGTTCGACCCGGGGCGCGTTGCGGATGGTCCGCGCCAGGTGCACCAGGTCGACCCGCTGCAGGGAAAACAGATCGCGCTCGGAAACCACCCCGCACAGGCGCTGTTCTTTCACCAGGCAGACGTGGGCGATATGCCGCTCGGTCATGGCGATGGCGGCGTCGAAGGCGCTGTGGTCCGGGCTGAGGAAGAACGGCGCCTGGGTCATGTGCTGTTCGATGGGCTGGTTGAGGTCCTGGGTGCCGTCGGCCACCACCTGGCGCAAGTCGCGCAGGGTGAAGATCCCCAGCGGGGCCTTGCGTTCGTCCACCACGACGATGCTGCCTACCTGCTGCTCATGCATCAGCGCCACGGCTTCGCGCAGCGGCGTCTGCGGTGAACAGGCCACCGGATGACGCATGGCCAGCTCGCCCAGGCGGGTGTTCAGCGAATACTGGGTGCCGAGGGTTTCCACGGCTTTGTGTTTGACTTGCTGGTTGACCTGGTCCAGCAGGCTGCTGACTCCACGCAGGGCGAAGTCGCGAAACTCCGCGGACAGGGCGAACAGCTTGATGAAAGCGCCCTTGTTCAGTTGCAGGCAGAACGTATCTTCGGCGGCGCGATGCTCGGTGCGGGTCGCGCGCTCACCCAGCAGCGCGGCCAGGGGGAAACACTCGCCGGAAGTGATTTCGAAGGTGGTCTCGGTGCTGCCCTTGGCGGCGTGTGTGCGTTCGCCCACCACGCGGCCCTGCTTGACGATATAGAAGTGCTCAACCGGGCCGTCGGCCGGCTTGATGATGCTGTCGCCGGGGCCGTAGAAGCGCAGTTGGCATTGTTCTACCAGGTAGGCCAGATGCAGCTGCTCCATCTGGTTGAACGGCGGGAACCGTTGCAGGAACTGCACGGTCCCCTGGATGTTCTGCAACACCGCGGTCTTCCCGGCCTGGGTGAAGGCGTCCGCTTTACTCATAACGATTACCGCAGTCTTTTTGGATTTGTTGTGGTCGGATCACGGCATGGTCGGCTGCAACGTCTGGGGTGCCCATTGGACGTAAGTCTAGGTAGCGCCCTAGGGGCCGGACATTTGGCTTTGAAGCGTCGGCAATCAATGCGAAAAAGCTCTGATCAAGACTCTTGGCAATTTTTCCGACGAAGTGCACATTGGAGGCCTGCTTAGCGATGTCTGACCACTGTGCTAGGGGATTGATCTGTTCATGTAGAGAAATGTATGCCCGACCACGATATTTTGAGTGACGCCGAGCGCGAGGCCCTGAGTGCGGTCATGCTGGAACCGGATCTGCCGCCCCAGCGGGTGCTGATCGCCGATGACGACAAGGATGCACGGGAGCTGCTTGCCGAGATTCTTGGCCTGGATGGCATCCGTTGCATCACGGCGGCCAGTGGCAAGGCCGCACTTGAGTTGCTTGAATCGAATAAATCCATCGGCCTGTTGATCACCGATCTGCGCATGGCGCCCTGCAATGGCCTGGACCTGATCCGCCAGGTGCGTGAATCGGAGCGGGCGGCGCTGCCGATCATCATCATTTCCGGCGACGCCGATGTCCGCGATGCCATCGCCGCCATGCACCTGAGCGTGGTGGACTTCCTGCTCAAGCCGATCGACACCACCAAGCTGCTGGCCCTGGTCAAGCACGAGCTGGGCGTGGTGCTCTAGCCGATCCCTTGCCACACAGGCGAAAAAAGCCCCGGCCTTGCGACCGGGGCTTTTTTAATTACTGCTGGTTACGCGGGCTTACAGACCGTTCTTGGCCTTGAACTCGCGACGCCGGCGGTGCAGGACCGGCTCGGTGTAGCCGTTTGGCTGCTTGGTGCCTTCGATCACCAGTTCCAGGGCGGCCTGGAAGGCGATGTTGCTGTCGAAGTCCGGTGCCAGGGGGCGGTACAGCGGGTCGCTGGCGTTCTGCCGGTCAACCACCGGAGCCATGCGCTTGAGGCTTTCGAGCACCTGCTCCTGGGTGACCACGCCGTGGCGCAGCCAGTTGGCGATGTGCTGGCTGGAGATACGCAGGGTGGCGCGGTCTTCCATCAGGCCGACGTCATTGATGTCCGGCACTTTCGAACAGCCCACGCCCTGGTCGATCCAGCGCACCACGTAACCGAGAATGCCCTGGGCGTTGTTGTCCAGTTCGTTCTTGATCTGCTCCGGCGTCCAGCTCGGGTTGACCGCCAGCGGGATGGTCAGGATGTCATCCACCGAGGCGCGGGCACGCTTGGCCAGTTCGGCCTGGCGGGCGAATACGTCGACCTTGTGATAGTGCAGCGCGTGCAGCGCAGCGGCGGTCGGGGATGGAACCCAGGCAGTGTTGGCGCCGGCCAGTGGGTGAGCGATTTTCTGTTCGAGCATTGCTGCCATCAGGTCCGGCATCGCCCACATGCCCTTGCCGATTTGCGCGCGACCTTGCAGGCCGGTGCTCAGGCCGATATCGACGTTCCAGTTCTCGTAGGCGCCGATCCATTTCTCGGCCTTCATGTCGGCCTTGCGCACCATGGCGCCGGCTTCCATGGAGGTGTGGATTTCGTCGCCGGTACGGTCGAGGAAGCCGGTGTTGATGAACACCACGCGCTCGCTGGCCGCCTTGATGCAGGCCTTGAGGTTGACCGTGGTGCGGCGCTCCTCGTCCATGATCCCGACTTTCAGGGTGTTGCGCGGCAGGTTCAGCACCTCTTCGATGCGGCCGAACAGCTCGTTGGTGAACGCCGCTTCTTCAGGGCCGTGCATCTTCGGCTTAACGATGTACATCGAACCGGTGCGGCTGTTCTTGCGCGACGTGTTGCCGTTGAGGTTGTGGATCGACGCCAGGCTGGTGACCAGGCCGTCGAGGATGCCTTCCGGCACTTCGTTGCCATCCTTGTCGAGGATCGCATCGATGGTCATCAGATGGCCGACGTTGCGCACGAACAGCAGCGAGCGACCGTGCAGTTTCACCGGCTCGCCATTGACCCCGGTGTATTCGCGGTCGGCGTTCATGGTGCGGGTGAAGGACTTGCCGCCCTTGGAAACTTCTTCCGCCAGGTCGCCCTTCATCAGGCCGAGCCAGTTGCGGTAGATCACCACCTTGTCGTCGGCGTCCACTGCGGCGACCGAGTCTTCGCAGTCCATGATGGTGGTCAGGGCCGCTTCCATCAGCAGGTCCTTGACCCCGGCGGCGTCGGTCTGGCCGACCGGGCTTGTGGCGTCGATCTGGATCTCGAAGTGCAGGCCGTTGTGCTTGAGCAGGATCGCGGTAGGGGCCGCAGCGTCGCCCTGGTAGCCGATCAGTTGCGCGTCGTTGCGCAGGCCGCTGTTGCTGCCGCCCTTGAGGCCGACCACCAGCTTGCCGCCGACGATCTTGTAGCTCACCGAGTCCACGTGGGAGCCGGCAGTCAGCGGCGCGGATTCATCGAGGAAGGCGCGGGCGAAGGCGATGACCTTGTCGCCGCGGACCTTGTTGTAGCCTTTGCCTTTTTCCGCACCATCGGCTTCGCTGATGGCATCGGTGCCGTACAGGGCGTCGTACAGCGAGCCCCAGCGAGCGTTGGAAGCGTTGAGGGCGAAGCGCGCATTCATCACCGGCACCACCAGCTGCGGGCCGGCCATGTGGGCGATCTCTTCATCGACGTTTTGCGTCGTGGCCTGGAAATCCGCCGCTTCTGGCAGCAGGTAACCGATGTCTTGCAAGAAGGCTTTATAAGCCACAGCGTCATGCGCCTGGCCGGCACGGGACTGGTGCCAGGCATCGATACGTGCCTGGAAGTCATCGCGTTTGGCGAGTAGGGCTTTGTTCTTCGGCGCCAGGTCGTGAATGACCTTGTCTGCACCGGCCCAGAACGAGTCGGCGGTGAGGCCGGTACCGGGAATGGCTTCGTTGTTCACGAAGTCGAACAGGACTCTGGCGACCTGCAGGCCACCGACTTGAACGTGCTCAGTCATTGCTTGCCTCACTCTGCTCAGCTATTTCGCTTTTCAGCTCTTCAAATTAACAATGAAGCCGGCGGCCATTTAAAGCACAACCCTGTTCTCCAGTACATGCCATCGCTGGCGGCTGGGTCCTTCCAATCAACGGCGGAGCCTTGCTGACGGGCTGTTGCGGGGGTTGCGATCAGGCCTTGGCGGACATCGTTCCAACGTTATGTAGTGCGCGCTGCGGCATACTACATGATGAACTGCGGTTGTGAAAATTAGACTAAAAGCGTCGTTCCGCGACTTTAAAGTGCAGTGCGGTCACGCAGGGGAATGCGATGTTCTCAAAAAGCCGGTGGATTGTTCCATATAAATACAAAAAGTTGTACACGATTTGTGTTTTGCCTTGCGCACCCTCGTAGGAGCCGGCTTGCCGGCGAATGGGCCTTCGGGGTTGGCGTCGGCCTTGCGGGCGCATTCGCTGTCCTGCACAAGCTGCTGCCATATGGGCTGGAAGGCGCGGGGAATGAGGCTGCCTATACTGGATCTTTCATTGCTCAAAGAGGGCTGCGCCATGGACCATCTCGTTCTCACGGTATTCGCCCCGGACAAGGCCGGCCAGGTCGAGCGCATTGCCCAGTGCATCGCCGAGCATGGCGGCAACTGGCTGGAAAGCCGCCTGTCACGCATGGCCGGGCAGTTCGCCGGGATCCTGCGGGTGGCAGTGCCGGCCGAAGCCTACGATGAACTGGTGGATGCCCTGCAAGGCTTGTCGGCCCAGGGCATTCGCGTGTTGATCGCCGAAAGCGGCGTGGAGCAGTCCTGCACCTGGAAACCCATCGCCATGGAACTGGTGGGCAACGACCGCCCGGGAATCGTGCGCGATATCACCCGGCTGCTGGCCGAGCAGGGGGTGAACCTGGAGCGCTTGGTGACCGAGGTGCGCCCAGCGCCCATGAGCAGCGAGCCGCTGTTCCACGCCGAGGCGATCCTTGCGGTGCCGCTGACCCTGTCCCTGGAAGTGCTGCAGGCGCGCCTGGAAACCCTGGCGGACGACTTGATGGTGGAATTGGTCCTGCGCAGCGAGCCCTGAGCCCTTGTGAGGGTTATCCCAGTAAACCGTGCATGTGCCTGTGGATAACCTGTAGAGACCAGGCCCTGGCCCAGAGCCAGCGCGGCGTTGCGCCAGTTGATCAAAAAACCAGCAGTTTCAAGGGCTTGTGCACAAAGGGCGGGGATCAGGTTGTGGATAACCTTGGGAAGAACCGCTGCAAGCCACGAAGAGCGTGGCCTGCAGGGCTTTGTACGTTTATTGATCAGCGACGCCCGCGCAGGCTGAGCCAGGCATCCACGCTGTATACCGCCAGGCCGGCCCAGATAAACATGAAGGCCAGCAAGGTGCTGGAGGACAGGTGCTCGTCGAACAGCAGCACGGCCTGCAGCAGCACCAGGGTGGGAGCCAGGTACTGGAGGAAACCCAGGGTGGTGTAGGGCAGGTCCCGCGCGGCAGCGTTGAAGCACACCAGAGGTACCAGGGTCACCGGGCCGGCAGCCACCAGCCACCAGGCCTGGGAACTGCTCCAGAACTCGGCATGGGCACTGCTGGCATCGGGGTGCAGCAGCAGCCAACCCAGAGCGATGGGCACCAGCATCCAGGTTTCCACCACCAGGCCGGGCAGGGCCTTGACCGGCGCCTGCTTGCGGATCAGCCCGTAGAAGCCGAAGCTCAGCGCCAGCATCAGCGAGACCCAGGGCAGGCTGCCTACCTGCCACACTTGCTGGGCCACGCCCACCGCCGCCAGGATCACCGCCAGCCACTGCATGCGCCGCAGGCGTTCGCCAAGAATCAGCATGCCCAGCAGCACGTTGACCAGTGGGTTGATGTAGTAGCCCAGGCTGGCTTCGAGCATGCGCCCGTTGTTTACCGACCAGACGTAGGTCAGCCAGTTGGCGGCGATCAGGGTACCGCTCAGGGCCAGGATCGCCAGGCGCCTGGGGTTGTCCCGCAGTTCGCGCCACCAGCCGGGGTGCTTCCACACCATCAGCAGCAGGGCGCCGAACAGCGCCGACCAGAGCACCCGGTGGATGATGATCTCGACCGCGGGAACGCTGGCGATAGCTTTGAAATAGAGCGGGAACAGACCCCAGATGATGTAGGCGGTCAGACCCAGGATGTACCCGCGGCGCGGGTTGGCGGCTTGCATGCAGAATCCTTGCTTAGGCAGCTAACAAAGCCGCAATTGTAAGGACAATTGTCTAGACCTGTCCTGACTTTTACCCCGCCGCCCACTGTGGACGCCGGCTTGCCGACGAGGGCAATCTCTCGGGCCCTTTCGCTGGCAAGCCAGCTCCTACGGCTGGCGCCCTTGTGTGGGTACCGGCTTGTCGGCGAAGGCGATTTCTCGGGTCCCCTTCGCTGGCAAGCCGGCTCCTGCAGGCCGGGTCAGAACAGCTTGAGGGGTTCTTCGTTGAGGGCCGCCAGCTGTTCGCGCAAGGCCAGCACCTGATCGCCCCAATAACGTTCGCTGCCGAACCAGGGGAAACTGTGGGGGAACGCCGGGTCGTCCCAGCGTCGTGCCAGCCAGGCGCTGTAGTGCATCAGGCGCAAGGCTCGCAGTGGTTCGATCAGGGCCAGCTCCCGCGGGTCGAAATCATGGAACTCGCTGTAGCCATCCATCAGCTCGGACAACTGGCCCAGGCATTCCTGGCGGTCGCCGGCGAGCATCATCCACAGGTCCTGCACCGCCGGGCCCATGCGACAGTCATCCAGGTCGACGATATGGAACATCTCGTCGCGGCACATCATGTTGCCGGGGTGGCAGTCGCCGTGCATCCGGATGTTCTGGTGTGGCGTGGCCTGGTAGACCTCTTCCACCCGCTTGAGCAGGTCCCGGGCCACCGACTCGTAGGCTGGCAGCAGGCTCTTGGGGATGAAGTTGCCCTGCAGCAGGGTTGCCAGGGAATCGTGACCGAAGTTCTTCACCCCCAGGGCTTCGCGGTGTTCGAACGGGCGGGTGGCACCCACCGCGTGCAGGCGGCCCAACAACTGGCCGAGACGGTAGAGCTGGTCCAGGTTGCCTGGCTCCGGGGCGCGGCCGCCGCGGCGGGGAAACAGGGCGAAACGAAAGCCCGCGTGTTCGAACAGGCTGGCGCCGTCGTGAATGATCGGCGCCACCACCGGCACGTCGCATTCGGCGAGTTCGAAGGTGAAGCGGTGTTCTTCCAGGATCGCTTCGTTGGTCCAGCGCTGGGGCCGGTAGAACTTGGCGATCAGTGGCTCGCTTTCGTCGATGCCGACTTGATAGACGCGATTTTCGTAGCTGTTGAGCGCCAGCACGCGGGCGTCGCTGAGAAAGCCGATGCTTTCAACGGCGTCCAGGACCAGATCGGGGGTCAGTGTTTCAAACGGGTGCGACATGCTTACTCCTGCGCGCAGCAGGCTGCCGCGTCCGGCCAAGCATGGTAACGCAGACGGGGAGCCAGCGGGGGAGGGTTTGCCGGTGGTTCGGCCGTGCGTCGGGTTCGCAACCCAGCCGGTTCCTGCGGGTGCAGAAGCCGGCCGGGCGCGAGGCGGGGTCAGGCGCCGATGACGCCGCCGTCTTCCCGGGTGATGGCCATGACCGAGGAGCGTGGCTTGCCGTTGGGCAGGTGTTCGGGGAAGGTCGAACCGCCGTTTTCCCCAGGGTGCTGGATACCCACGAACAGGGTCTTCTGGTCCGGGGCGAAGGCGATGCCGGTGACTTCGCAACCCACCGGCCCGACCATGAAACGGCGGATCTCACCGCTGTCCGGGTCGGCGCAGAGCATCTGGTTGTTGCCCATGCCGGCGAAGTCGCCGCTGTTGCTGTAGTCGCCGTCGGTGAGGATCCACAGGCGCCCGGCCTTGTCGAAACCCAGCCCGTCGGGGCTGTTGAACATGTTCTGCGGGGTGATGTTGGACGACCCACCCTTGGGTTGGCCGGCGTGCACCCCCGGGTTGCCAGCCACTACGAACAGGTCCCAGGAAAAACTCATGGCACCATGGTCGTCGCCGCCGGTGCGCCAGCGCAGGATCTGCCCGTAGACGTTCTTCTCCCGCGGGTTGGGGCCGCCTACCGGCTGGCCGTCCTCGCCACGCTTGGAGTTGTTGGTCAGGGTGCAATAGACCTGGCCGTCCTTGGGGCTGACCACTATCCATTCCGGGCGGTCCATGCGCGTGGCCTGGACCACGCTGGCGGCCAGGCGAGCCTGGATCAGCACCTGGGCCTGGTCGGCGAAGCCGCTGCTGGCGTCGATGCCGTTCTTGCCGTGGGTCAGCTCGATCCACTGGCCCTGGCCCTTGGGGTGGTCCGGGTTGCCGTCGCCGGCATCGAAGCGCGCCACGTACAGGGTGCCGTGGTCCAGCAGGTCGCGGTTGGCCTTGGGGTTGCGGTGGTTGATCTTGTCGCGGCTGATGAACTTGTAGATGAATTCGCCACGCTCGTCGTCGCCCATGTAGACCACGGCGCGGCCGTCGCGGGTTTCGGCCAGGGCGGCGTTCTCGTGCTTGAAGCGACCCAGGGCGGTGCGCTTGACCGGGGTCGATTGCGGGTCGAACGGATCGATTTCCACCACCCAGCCGTGACGGTTGAGTTCGTTGGGGTTCTTCGCCAGGTCGAACCGCGGATCGTGCAGGTGCCAGTTGATCTCCTTGCTGGCCACCACGGCGCCGTAACGCTTCTGCGCGGCGTCGAATTTCTGCTCGGCGTTGCTGCTGCCGAAGCAGTCGGTGAAGTTCTCTTCGCAGGTCAGGTAGGTGCCCCATGGGGTCTTGCCGTTGGCGCAGTTCTGGAAGGTGCCGAGGACTTTCCTGCCCTTGGGGTCGGCGCTGGTCTTGAGCAGATCGTGACCGGCTGCGGGGCCACTCAGGCGGATCGGCGTGTTGCCGTGGATCCGTCGGTTGTAGCGTGAGCCCTGGACGAACTGCCACTGGCCATTCTTGCGCTGCACTTCAATCACCGACACGCCTTCGCTGGCCTGGGCCTTGCGCACGTCTTCGGCGGATTGCGGCAAGCCGCCATGGGGGTAGAGGTAGCGGTAGTTGGTGTATTCGTTATTGATGGCCATCAGCGCGCGGTGGCGGTCGTCCGGGAAGGCGAACAGGCTCATGCCGTCGTTGTTGTCGCCAAACTGCACTTCCTGGGCCCGGGCGGTGCCATTGCCGCTGGGGTCGAAGGCCGGGCCGTTCTTGGCCAGGGGCTGGCCCCAACTGATCAGTACCGAGGACTTGTAGCCAGGTGGCAAGGTGATGCTGTCGCTGGTGGCGGCAGGGATGCCGGCAAAGCCCAGCAACTGGCTGGTGCCGGCGCTGACGCTGGCGGCCAGGGCGCTGCGGCTCAACAGGTTGCCGCCCAGGAACAGCGCTGCACCGCACAGGGCGCCGGCACCGATGAAACCGCGGCGGCTGAGGCCGACCATCTGTTCCAGGTCGGTGGGTTGGTCTTCTTCTAGTAACAGGCTCATATCAGGCTCCCTGCAGGTTTTTGCAGCCACCTTAATGAGCCCCCATGACGAATATGTTGCAGTGAAATGGCGGTGGAGCCCTGGTCAGAGCGGGGTTCCGATCAGCACGTGGGACGGTGAGAACTGCACCTGGACGGTCGAGGATTCCTTTAACTCCAGGGTCTTGAGCAGCAACGGCTCGGCCAGGGCGCACAACGTCTGACCATTGGGCAGGGCAATTCGCACCTCGCAGGGGCCGTCCTCGGCGTCGAGAATCTGCTCGATCGTGCCCCTCAGGCAATTGTGTCCAGTTGTTACTTGGGCGCCCGCAGCTTGTACGTCCAGCCAGCCAGCCTTGATCAGTGCCACCACTTCGGTCCGCGGCAGCAGTTCCAGGCGCAGGGTGCTGTCGTGGGTGATCTGCGCCTGGAGTTGCAGGCCCTCGGGCAGTTCCAGGACGATCAGGTCGTTGCAGCCCTGGCTTTCGACAGCCCGGACCTTGCCATGCAACTGATTGCGCGCGCTGGTGCGCAGCATCAGGCGGCTGAGCAAGTCGAGGTCGCTGGTGTCTTCCGCCGCTTCCAGTACCTGGGCCTGCAGAGCTTGCAGGCGCTGGTAAAGACGCAGCACCCGCTCGCCCTCGGCGGACAGCTTGGCACCGCCGCCGCCCTTGCCGCCGACGCTGCGCTCCACCAGCGGGCTCTGGGCCAGGTTGTTCAGTTCGTCGATGGCATCCCAGGCTGCCTTGTAGCTCAGGCCGGCGCTTTTTGCCGCGCGGGTGATGGAGCCTTGTTCGGCGATGTGTTGCAGCAAGGCAATGCGTTGCGGGCGGCGGACGATGTGCTGGGTCAACAGAGTGGGCAAGGACATGGCGGGGGGCGCTTTGAACACTGGGGGTGGACTGGGAGTTTGCGGCTTGGGCGACGAGAGTCAAGTCAGTCGCCGGTGCCGGGGCTTGGGGTCCTGGCCAGGCAGTAGATATCCACCCGACGGGCACCGGCGTTGATCAGCAAACGGGCAAGGGCCTGGGCGGTGGCTCCGGTGGTCAGGACATCGTCCACCAGGGCCAGGTGTCGTCCTGCAACCTGGGCCTGATCTGCAAGGGCGAAGGCCTGGCGCAGGTTGCGCTGGCGGGCCCGGGCATCCAGGCCCTGCTGGGCGGGGGTGTCTTGGGTGCGCAGGAGGAGCTTGGGTTGCACCACCAATTGCAACGAAGCGCCCAGCCACTGGGCCAGCATGCCTGCCTGATTGAAGCCGCGCTGGCGCAGCCGCCTGCGGGACAGTGGCACCGGCAGCAGGCAATCAGGCCGTGGCAGGCCTTCATCGAAGCGATAGTGGAGGAACTGGCCGAGAAGTTCGGCCATCAGCCGGCCAAAAGGCCATTTCTCATGGTGCTTGAAACGACTGATCAGGCTGTCCACCGGGAAATCGTAGCGCCAGGGTGCGATCACCCGCTGAAACGCCGGCGGCTCTTGCAGGCACTGGCCACAGGTGAGGCCGGGCCCAGGCAGGGGCAGGGCGCAGACTGAACACTGGGCGCCGAGCCAGGGCAGCTCGTCCAGGCAGGGAGCACACAGGGCCAGGGCCGAATCGCTGGGTTCGTCACACAATAAACATGCCTGATTGTTTTTTAACCAGATGTAAACCGGTCCTTTGTATCTGGGTTGACAGTGCATGACTCTTCCTTAAATATGCCGAACATCCGTGTCGCGGCTGTGGGCTTTCCTGTCCCGCACCGCTTGCCAAGCATAATCAAGGAATCGCCCATGAGCGCCAGCACCACCGCAACCCTGCGTCATGACTGGACTTTGGCTGAAGTCAAAGCCCTGTTCGTCCAGCCGTTCAATGACTTGCTGTTCCAGGCGCAGACGGTGCACCGCGCGCATTTCGACGCCAATCGGGTCCAGGTTTCCACGCTGCTGTCGATCAAGACCGGCGCCTGCCCGGAAGATTGCAAATATTGTCCGCAGTCCGGTCACTACAACACCGGCCTGGAAAAGGAAAAGCTCCTTGAGGTGCAGAAGGTCCTGGAAGAGGCCGCCCGGGCCAAGGCCATCGGTTCTACCCGTTTCTGCATGGGCGCGGCCTGGAAGCACCCTTCGGCCAAGGACATGCCCTATGTGCTGGAGATGGTCAAAGGCGTGAAGGCCATGGGCCTGGAAACCTGCATGACCCTGGGCCGTCTCGATCAGGACCAGACCGAGGCGCTGGCCAAGGCCGGCCTGGACTACTACAACCACAACCTCGATACCTCGCCGGAGTTCTACGGCAACATCATCACCACCCGCACCTACAGCGAGCGCCTGCAGACCCTGGCCTATGTGCGTGACGCGGGCATGAAGATCTGTTCCGGCGGCATTCTCGGCATGGGCGAATCCCTGGATGACCGCGCCGGCCTGCTGATCCAGCTGGCCAACCTGCCGGAGCATCCGGAGTCGGTGCCGATCAACATGCTGGTGAAGGTGGCGGGTACGCCGCTGGAAAATGCCGAAGAGGTAGACCCCTTCGACTTTATCCGCATGCTCGCGGTGGCGCGGATTCTCATGCCGCAATCCCATGTGCGGCTATCGGCCGGCCGTGAGGCGATGAATGAGCAGATGCAGGCCCTGGCGTTCTTCGCCGGCGCCAACTCGATTTTCTATGGCGACAAGTTGCTGACCACCGCCAACCCGCAGGCCGACAAGGACATGCAGTTGTTCGCGCGCCTGGGCATCCAGCCCGAAGCCCGCGAAGAACACGCCGACGAGGTGCACCAGGCCGCCATCGAACAGGCCCTGGTGGAGCAGAAAAGCAGCGAGCAGTTCTACAACGCCGCCGTCTGACCTTCTGCCGTAGGAGCCGGTTTGCCGGCGAATCTCGCGAGCCTCATGGATTTCGCGTCGCCTGCTTCGCCGGCAAGCCAGCTCCTGGCGATGAACTGTCCGTAAGCCAACATCGAGGCCTGCATGTCTTTTGATCTCGCCGCGCGCCTTGCTGCCCGCCGTGCCGAACACCTCTATCGCCAGCGCCCGCTGCTGCAGAGCCCCCAGGGGCCGCAAGTGGTGGTCGACGGTCAGCCATTGCTGGCCTTTTGTAACAACGACTACCTGGGCCTGGCCAACCATCCGCAAGTGATCGAAGCCTGGCGCTCCGGTGCCAGCCGCTGGGGCGTGGGCGGTGGTGCTTCCCATCTGGTGATCGGCCACAGCACGCCCCATCACGCCCTGGAAGAGGCGCTGGCCGAACTCACTGGCCGCCCTCGGGCGCTGTTGTTTACCACCGGCTACATGGCCAACCTGGGGGCGGTGACGGCGCTGGTGGGGCAGGGCGATACGGTGCTGGAGGATCGTCTCAACCACGCGTCGCTGCTTGATGCGGGGCTGCTTTCCGGCGCGCGCTTCAACCGTTATCTGCACAACGATGCGCACAGCCTGGCCAAGCGTCTGGAAAAGGCCACCGGCAATACCCTGGTGGTCACCGATGGGGTGTTCAGCATGGATGGCGATGTCGCCGACCTGCCGGCCCTGGCTCGGGCAACCAAGGCCCGTGGCGCCTGGCTGATGGTGGACGATGCCCATGGTTTCGGGCCGCTGGGGGCCAATGGCGGCGGGCTGGTGGAGCATTTCGGCCTGGGGCTGGATGAGGTGCCGGTACTGGTGGGCACCCTGGGCAAGGCTTTCGGCACCGCCGGGGCCTTTGTCGCCGGCAGCGAGGATCTGATCGAAAGCCTGATCCAGTTTGCCCGGCCTTATATCTACACCACCAGCCAGCCGCCAGCCCTGGCCTGCGCCACCCTGAAAAGCCTGGAGCTGCTGCGCAGCGAGCATTGGCGGCGCGAGCACCTGGCGGCCTTGATCCGTCAATTCCGCCAGGGCGCCGAGCAGATCGGCCTGCAGCTGATGGACAGTTTCACCCCGATCCAGCCGATCCTGGTGGGCGACAGTGCTCGGGCCGTGCGTCTGTCGCAGATGCTGCGTGAACGGGGAATCATGGTCAGCGCCATTCGCCCGCCTACCGTGCCGGCCGGCAGCGCGCGGCTGCGGGTGACCTTGTCCGCGGCCCACAGCGAGGCCCAGGTGCAGCTATTGTTAAGCGCGTTGGCAGACTGTTTCAGTGAACTGCAAGCGGAGCCGAGCCATGCGTGATCGACTGATTCTGTTGCCGGGCTGGGGCTTGGGCGTGTCGCCGCTGGAACCTCTGGCGGCGGCCTTGCAGGGGCTGGATGAACACTTGCGGGTGGAGATCGAGCCCTTGCCGGAGTTGACCTCCAGCGACCCGCAGGACTGGCTGGACGAACTCGATGACGCCGTGCCGGACAATGCCTGGCTGGGTGGCTGGTCCCTCGGCGGCATGCTGGCTTCGGAACTGGCGGCGCGCCGTGGTGAGCGCTGCTGCGGCCTGCTGACCCTGGCCAGCAATCCCAGTTTTGTCGCCCATGAACAATGGGCCAGTGCCATGGCCGGGGAAACCTTCGACGGCTTCCTGGCCGGCTGCGCGGCCGATCCGCGAACCACCCTCAAGCGTTTTGCCTTGCTCTGCGCCCAGGGCGCCGCGGACACGCGAGGCCTGTCGCGGTTGCTCCTGAGCGGCGCGCCGACCACGGCGCCGGCGGTGCTGATGGCCGGGCTGGAGTTGCTGGCGCAGTTGGATACCCGCGAAGCCTTGCAAGGCTTTCGCGGGCCGCAGTTGCACTTGTTTGCCGGGCTCGATGCTCTGGTGCCTGCCGAGGCGGCCGGTGAATTGCTGGCCTTGCTGCCGGATATTGAAGTTGGCCTGATTGAACACGCCAGCCACGGATTTCTCCTGGAGGACCCCCATGGAGTGGCGGGAGCGATCCAGGCTTTCTTGCATGAGTCCGGTGATGACTGACCTTTCTCTGACTGCCTTTCCCGGTCGCCTGCCTGACAAGCGCCAGGTCGCGGCTTCGTTCTCCCGCGCGGCGGCCAGCTACGACAGTGTCGCGGAGCTGCAGCGTGCGGTCGGGCAACAATTGCTCAGCCGTCTGCCCCCGGGCCTTGAGCCACGGTGCTGGCTGGACCTGGGCTGCGGCACCGGGCATTTCAGCCGGGTGCTGGGGCAGCGTTTCCGTGCTGCCCAGGGGCTGGCCCTGGATATTGCCGAGGGCATGCTCAATCACGCCCGGCCTTTGGGTGGCGCGGACCATTTCATCGCCGGGGACGCTGAACGCCTGCCGTTGCAAGGCGACAGTTGCCAATTGATCTTCTCCAGCCTGGCGGTGCAGTGGTGCGACGATTTCTCTGCCGTGCTCAGTGAAGCGATGCGGGTGCTCAAGCCGGGCGGCGTGCTGGCTTTTGCCAGCCTGTGCGTGGGTACTTTGCAGGAACTGCGCGATAGTTGGGCGCAGGTCGATGGCCAGGTTCACGTCAATCGCTTCCGTGAGTTCGAACGTTATCGACAGCTGTGTGAAGCCAGTGGCTTGCAAGTGCGCAGTCTGGAAAAGGCGCCCCATGTCCTGTATTACCCGGATGTGCGCAGCCTGACCCATGAGTTGAAAGCCCTGGGCGCGCACAACCTCAATCCCGGACGCCCGGGCGGCTTGACCGGACGGGCGCGGATCGCCGGGTTGATCGATGCCTACGAGGGTTTCCGACAGGCCAAGGGCCTGCCGGCGACTTATCAAGTGGTCTATGCCGTGCTGGAGAAACCGCTATGAGCCCTGCCTACTTCATTACGGGTACCGATACCGATGTGGGGAAAACCACCATTGCGGCCGGCTTGCTGCATGCGGCGCGTCTGGCCGGCCTGAGTACTGCTGCGGGCAAGCCGGTGGCTTCGGGTTGCGAGCTGACGGCCAAGGGCTTGCGCAACGCCGATGCCCTGGCATTGCAGGCGCAGTCTTCGTTGCCGTTGGCCTATGCAGAAGTGAATCCGGTTGCCTTCGAACCGGCCATCGCCCCTCATCTGGCAGCGCGAGAGGCCGGGGTGGCGCTGACCGTGCAGTCGCTGTTGACGCCCATGCGCCATCTGCTGGCCAAGGGCGCGGACTTCACGCTGATCGAAGGCGCGGGTGGTTGGCGGGTACCCCTGGCAGACCAGGACAATCTGTCGGATCTGGCCATGGCGCTGGGGCTGCCGGTGATCCTGGTGGTGGGCGTGCGTCTGGGTTGCATCAATCATGCGTTGCTGACGGCCGAAGCCATCGCTCAGGACGGCCTGCAACTGGCGGGGTGGGTGGCCAATATCATCGATCCAAAGACCTCTCGTCTGGAGGAAAACCTCGCAACCCTGGCCGAGCGCTTGCCGGCCCCGTGCCTGGGCAGGGTGCCGAAACTCAAGCCGGCCAGCGCCGAGGCGGTGGCCGAGCATTTGCAACTGGATCTGCTGGACTAGATTTTGCCTATTGCAAGGCATATTGCCATTAGTGTTTTTGACGGGTGTTTTCTTGACGGGTCTGCTTCAATGACACCTGTCACTCATTCTCAAGGTCGAGTTCTCCCATGCAAATCTCCGGGAACACCGCTTTCTACGCCGGGCTGAACGCTATCCAGACCGGGCAGAATCGCGTCGATCAAGCCGCCGGCCAGATTGCCAGCACTGCAGTTGAACGCTCTGCCGGCAGCCAGTCGTCGGATGTTCAGGTTGACCGCCTGCGCGCTGTGGATCGCAGCCAGGAATCGGATCTGGCCAGCAGCATGGTGGAGATGTCCATGGGCAAGATCCAGGCAGAACTGGGCGTCAATGTCGCCAAGGCCTCGGATGAAGTCCTCGGCACCCTGATCGATACCTACGCCTGATTACCCTCTGCAAAAGCCCGGCCTCCCAGAGAGACCGGGCTTTTTCATGCCTTTTCTGTTGATAGCGGCTCTCGCTGATTCCTTTCCCTGACTGATTGCCGGTGCGTCGGCTCCTACACTTCATGGCAGTGCCGTGGGTGTTCGCCTGCGTATGCATTTTGTTTCGATGACGAAAGGCATTGGCGCGACGCTTGACAAGATTTGGGCGTAAACGTATGTTTCAAACAACTGTTTGACCGCTATAAAAACTCAACGCGGTTGTTCATTCCCGGTTACATCAGCAGAGGTTTATCGCTATGCCTGACTACAAGGCCCCCTTGCGTGATATTCGCTTCGTTCGTGACGAGCTGCTCGGCTATGAGGCGCATTATCAGAGCCTCCCGGCTTGCCAGGACGCCACTCCGGACATGGTTGACGCCATTCTCGAGGAAGGTGCCAAGTTTTGTGAGCAGGTGCTGGCTCCGCTGAACCGTGTGGGCGACCTGGAAGGTTGCACCTGGAGTGAATCCGGCGTTAAGACCCCTACCGGCTTCAAGGAAGCCTACAAGCAATTCGTCGAAGGCGGCTGGCCAAGCCTGGCTCACGACGTTGAGCACGGTGGTCAGGGCCTGCCTGAATCCCTGGGCCTGGCGGTCAGCGAAATGGTTGGCGAAGCCAACTGGTCGTGGGGCATGTACCCTGGCCTGTCCCATGGCGCGATGAACACCATTTCCGAGCACGGTACTGCCGAGCAGCAAGAGGCCTACCTGACCAAGCTGGTGTCCGGCGAGTGGACCGGCACCATGTGCCTGACCGAGCCGCACTGCGGCACCGACCTGGGCATGCTGCGCACCAAGGCCGAACCTCAGGCCGATGGTTCCTACAAAGTCACTGGCACCAAGATCTTCATCTCTGCCGGTGAACACGATATGGCCGACAACATCGTCCACATCGTTCTGGCCCGCCTGCCGGACGCACCGGCCGGTACCAAGGGTATTTCGCTGTTCATCGTGCCCAAGTTCCTGCCTAACGCTGATGGCAGCGTAGGTCAGCGCAACGCCGTGAGCTGTGGTTCCCTGGAGCACAAGATGGGGATCCACGGTAACGCCACCTGCGTGATGAACTTCGACGCGGCCACCGGTTTCCTCATCGGCCCGGCGAACAAAGGCCTGAACTGCATGTTCACCTTCATGAACACCGCGCGCCTGGGTACCGCTCTACAAGGCCTGGCCCATGCCGAAATCGGCTTCCAGGGCGGCCTGAAGTACGCTCGCGATCGCCTGCAAATGCGCTCCCTGACTGGCCCGAAAGCGCCGGACAAGGCTGCCGACCCGATCATCGTGCACCCTGACGTGCGCCGCATGCTGTTGACCATGAAGGCCTTCGCCGAAGGCAACCGGGCAATGGTCTACTTCACTGCCAAGCAGGTCGATATCGTCAAGTACGGTGTGGATGAAGAAGAGAAGAAGAAAGCCGACGCACTGCTGGCGTTCATGACTCCGATCGCCAAGGCGTTCATGACTGAAGTTGGTTTTGAATCCGCCAACCACGGTGTGCAGATCTATGGCGGCCACGGCTTCATCGCCGAGTGGGGCATGGAGCAGAACGTTCGCGACAGCCGTATCTCGATGCTGTACGAAGGCACCACCGGTATCCAGGCACTCGACCTGCTGGGCCGTAAAGTGCTGATGACTCAGGGCGAGGCTCTGAAAGGCTTTACCAAGATCGTCCACAAGTTCTGCCAGAACAACGAAGGCAACGAAGCCGTCAAGGAATTCGTCGCACCCCTGGCTGCACTGAACAAAGAATGGGGCGAGCTGACCATGAAGGTCGGTATGGCTGCCATGAAAGATCGCGAAGAAGTCGGCGCGGCCTCCGTGGACTACCTGATGTACTCCGGTTATGCCTGCCTGGCCTACTTCTGGGCCGACATGGCACGCCTGGCGGCTGAAAAGCTGGCAGCCGGCACCACCGAAGAGGCGTTCTACACCGCCAAGCTGCAGACTGCGCGTTTCTACTTCCAGCGCATCCTGCCGCGTACCCGAACTCACGTTGCAACCATGCTTTCGGGTGCCAACAACCTGATGGACATGAAGGAAGAAGACTTCGGCCTGGCTTACTAAGCCCGACCGCAGTGGTTCGAAAAGCCGTTCGCCCCTTGGGGCGAGCGGTTTTTTTATGCCCGCAGAATCTTCATGAAAATTCCCGACTAAATCGCTAAGCAGAAGCGATTTCCTGCCGTTAAAGAGATGGCAATGTGATGTCCATCACACCGCGTGTGCTTAACTTCAACAAATGAAGGCACAATGCCATTCATTGATCAGCCGGGTCGGAGTTTTACCCTTGCCGCGTTCTTTCGCTGTACGTTTCAGTCACTTTGTACCGTCTTTACTGCTTCTGCTTGCGGGGCTGGCGGCCGCCTACGTCAAGGACCTCAACGTCTTCTTCACCTCGCTGTTCAACGTGCTGCCAACCTTGGTGCTGTTGCTGGGCGGGGCGTATTGCGCGGTGTATCGGCGCCAGCGCGAGCTGTTCTTGATGGTCACCGTGTACATCGCCTATTTCCTGCTGGACACCCAGACCGACTACTACCGGGACAACGGCAGGGTCCGGGAAGACGCGGCGGTGGTGTTCCATCTCTGCTGCCTGTTGCTGCCCCTGTTGTTCGGCCTGTTCGCTGCCTGGCAGGAGCGCACGCACCTGTTCCAGGACATGGTGGCGCGTTTTGCCGTGCTGCTGGCTTTCGGCAGTGTGGCTCTGGGGCTCGAGCAGAGTTACCCACAGGCTCTGCTGAACTGGTTGGCGGAGATCCGCTGGCCGGCCCTGCATGGCAGTTGGATGAGTTTGATCCAGTTGTCGTATCCAGTGTTCTTCGCAGCCTTCCTGCTGCTGGCGATCCAGTACTGGCGCAGCCCGCGTCCGCTGCACGCGGCGCAACTGGTGGGGCTCCTGGGGCTGTTCTGGATGCTGCCCAAGACCTTCATCCTGCCGTTCACCCTGAACATCATGTGCAGCCAGGTGATGCTGATGATCGCTGCTGCTGTCGCCCACGAGGCCTACCAGATGGCGTTCCGCGACGAACTGACCGGCCTGCCGGGACGCCGGGCGCTTAACGAGCGCATGCAGCGCCTGGGGCGCAACTATGTGCTGGCGATGACCGACGTCGATCACTTCAAGAAATTCAATGACACCCACGGGCACGATGTGGGCGACCAGGTGTTGCGCCTGGTGGCCAGCAAGCTCTCGAAAGTCACCGGGGGCGGCCGGGCCTACCGTTACGGAGGCGAGGAGTTTGCCGTGGTGTTCGCCGGCAAGACCATGGACGAATGCATGCCGCATCTGGAGATGATTCGCGAGATCATCGCCACCTACAACATTCAACTGCGTAATCAGGACAACCGCCCTCAGGACGACCAGCAGGGTCGCCAGCGTCGCGGTGTCGCTGCCGCGTCCAGTGTCTCGGTGACCATCAGTATCGGCGTCGCCGAGCGGCTGGCAGAGCACCGGACTCCGGAGGAAGTGCTCAAGGCTGCAGACCAGGCGCTCTACAGCGCCAAGGGGGCGGGGCGTAACTGTGTCATTGCATTCGGACAGAACCGCCGCGGTGCGGTGCGCATGGATACAGCTGCGGGTTGAGTGATGATGGCGCATTCAGCGCCTGCACAGTCATTGGCAGGCTGAGGGCGGCGGCAGTAGGTTGGTCTGATCTGCTGCCGGAGAAACCACCATGCCCGAGTATCAAGCCCCCTTGCGCGACATGCGCTTTCTGATCGATCACGTCTTCGACTTTCATGCCAGTTACGCGGCGTTGGGGGCCACTGACGCCAGCCCGGACATGGTCAGTGCCATCCTCGAGGAAGGCGCGAAATTCTGCGAAAACGTCCTGGCCCCGTTGAACCGTTCCGGTGACGAGGAAGGTTGCCACTTTGATAACGGCGTGGTCACCACGCCCAAGGGCTTCAAGCAGGCCTTCGCCCAGTACGTTGAAGGCGGCTGGCACGGGTTGGCCGCCGATCCGGCCTATGGCGGCCAGGGACTGCCCCACTCGCTGGGGCTGGTGATCAGCGAGATGGTGGGCTCCAGCAACACCTCCTGGGGCATGTACCCGGGCCTGACCCACGGTGCCATGTCGGCTATTCATGCCCATGGCAGCGCGGAACAGAAGCAGTTGTACCTGGGCAAGCTCACCGCCGGGCAATGGACCGGCACCATGTGCCTGACCGAAGCCCATTGCGGCACTGATCTTGGCATCATCAAGACTCGCGCGGTGCCCCAGGCAGACGGCAGCTATGCGGTGACGGGGAGCAAGATCTTCATCTCCGCCGGCGAGCATGACATGAGCGAGAACATCGTTCACCTGGTGTTGGCCAAGCTGCCGGACGCGCCGGCCGGAACCAAGGGTATTTCGCTGTTCATCGTGCCCAAGTTCCTGCCGGATGCGGCAGGTGAGGCCGGCGAGCGCAATGGCGTGAGCTGCGGCTCCATCGAGCACAAGATGGGGATCAAGGCGTCCGCGACCTGTGTACTGAACTTCGACGGTGCCAGGGGCTTTCTGATTGGTCAGGCCAACAAAGGCCTGAACTGCATGTTCACCATGATGAACCACGCCCGCCTGGGGACCGGAATGCAGGGCCTGTGTCTGGGCGAAACCAGCTTCCAGGGGGCGATCAGATACGCCAACGATCGTTTGCAGATGCGGTCGCTGACCGGCCCCAAGTCTCCGGACAAGGCGGCGGACCCGATCATCGTCCACCCTGATGTGCGGCGCATGCTGCTGACCATGAAGGCGTTCAACGAAGGCAACCGGGCCCTGGCCTACTTCACGGCCCAGTTGCTGGATGTGGCGCATCTGAGCCGCGATGAAGCCCAGCGCCAGGACGCCGAGAACCTCCTGGCGTTCCTCACCCCGATCTGCAAGGCCTTCATGACCGAGACCGGGCTGGAAGTGACCAACCACGGCATGCAGGTGTTCGGCGGTCATGGGTTTATTCGCGAATGGGGCATGGAGCAGTTGGTACGTGATTGCCGCATTGCGCCGATCTATGAAGGTACCAATGGCATCCAGGCCCTGGACCTGCTGGGCCGCAAGGTGCTGGGTAGCCAGGGCAAGCTGCTGCTGGGCTTTACCCGGATTGTGCACAAGTTCTGCAGCGCGCATGCCGAGCATCCGCAGCTCCAGGCTTATGTCGCGCAACTCGATGCCTTGAACCGTCAGTGGGGCGAGTTGACCACCAAGGTCGGCATGGCAGCCATGAACAACCCCGACGAAGTGGGGGCCGCGGCCTTGGATTACCTGATGTACAGCGGCTACATCGTCCTGGCCTATTTCTGGTTGCGCATGGCTCTGGTCGCCCAGCAGCAACTGGACGCCGGGCAGGGCGACCAGGACTTCGCCACCGCCAAGCTGATCACCTGCGAGTTCTATTTCAAGCGCCTGCTGCCCCGTACGGGGGCTCATCGGGCGGCCATCGAGGCCGGCAGTGATTGCCTGATGAAGCTTCCCGCGCAGTTTTTCGCCTTGTAACTGCTAGGGCGGCACGAACAAAGCCCGCTGCTGCGGGTTTTTTCGTGCTGGGGAATATCTGTGACTAAAAATTACATAAAGGTCACTAGTTGACCCTATGTGTCGCAAAAGTTGTTCGGGTACACTCTGGTTTTCTAAATGGGTCCGTTTCGGCCCGCTTTTTTAGTTCTTGCGAGGTTTGCCATGGCTGACTACAAAGCGCCCTTGCGCGATATGCGCTTCGTCCTCAATGAAGTTTTCGAGGTCGCCAAACTCTGGGCCCAGTTGCCGGCTCTGGCTGAGACTGTGGATGTCGAGACGGTCGAGGCGATTCTGGAGGAAGCGGGCAAAGTCACCGCCAGAAGCATTGCTCCGCTGAGTCGCGGTGCCGACGAGGAAGGTTGCCACTGGGACAACACCGAGGTGACCACTCCTGAAGGTTTCCCACAGGCCTATCAGACCTACGCCGAAGGTGGTTGGGTCGGCGTGGGTGGCGATCCCGAGTTCGGCGGCATGGGCATGCCCAAGGCGGTATCGGCCCAGGTCGAGGAAATGGTCAACTCCGCGAGCCTGGCCTTTGGTTTGTACCCGATGCTGACTGCCGGGGCCTGCCTGTCGATCAACGCCCATGCCAGCGAAGAGCTGAAAGCCACCTACCTGCCGAACATGTATGCCGGTGTCTGGGCAGGCTCCATGTGCCTGACCGAGCCCCATGCCGGTACCGATCTGGGGATTATCCGCACCAAGGCCGAGCCTCGGGCCGACGGTTCCTATGCCATCAGCGGAACCAAGATCTTCATTACCGGTGGTGAGCACGACCTGACGGAAAACATCATTCACCTGGTGCTGGCCAAGCTGCCGGATGCGCCGGCTGGTCCCAAGGGTATTTCCCTGTTCCTGGTGCCCAAGTTCATGGTTAATGCCGATGGCAGCCTGGGCGAGCGCAACCCGGTGACCTGTGGTTCGATCGAGCACAAGATGGGCATCCAGGCTTCGGCCACGTGCGTGATGAACTTCGATCAGGCCATCGGTTACCTGGTGGGTGAACCGAACAAGGGCCTGGCGGCCATGTTCACCATGATGAACTACGAGCGTTTGGGGGTAGGTATCCAGGGGCTGGCCACTGGCGAGCGTTCCTACCAGAACGCTATTGAATATGCCCGTGATCGCCTGCAGAGCCGCTCGCCTACCGGCCCGCAAGCCAAGGACAAGGTAGCCGACCCGATCATTGTGCACCCGGATGTGCGGCGCATGCTGCTGACCATGAAGGCTGCAAACGAAGGCGGTCGGGCATTTTCCACCTACGTGGCGATGCAATTGGATACCGCCAAGTTCAGCGAAGATCCGGATACCCGCAAGCGCGCGGAAAGCCTGGTGGCATTGCTGACCCCGGTGGCCAAGGCTTTCCTGACCGACCTGGGTCTGGAAACCACGGTTCATGGCCAGCAGATATTCGGCGGCCACGGCTATATCCGTGAGTGGGGCCAGGAACAACTGGTACGCGATGTACGGATTACCCAGATCTACGAGGGCACCAACGGTATCCAGGCTCTGGATCTGGTGGGACGCAAGATCGTCGGGAGCGGCGGTGCGTTCTATAAGCTGTTTGCCGACGAGATCCGCCATTTCACCGCTACGGCGGATGAGCAATGGGGGGAGTTCACCCGCCCGCTGAACGCGGCGCTGGACAATCTGGATGAGCTGACCGCCTGGGTATTGGACCGGTCCGCCAGCAACCCCAACGAAATCGGGGCAGCGTCGGTGGAATACCTGCAGGTATTTGGCTACACCGCCTACGCCTACATGTGGGCACTGATGGCCAAGGCTGCGTTGGGCAAGGAGCAGGAAGACGACTTCTATGCCAGCAAACTGGGGACGGCGCGGTTCTACTTCGCCCGCCTGCTGCCGCGTATCCACTCGCTTAGCGCCTCGGTCAAGGCCGGTAGCGAATCGCTGTTCCTGTTACAGGCTGAGCAGTTTTAACTAGCAAGGGCGTTTGTAAGTCATCTCTTACATAACGTGCTGCTGATCGTCCATATCGGTAGATGACGGCTGAAGCTAATCTACTTCACATGGACGTCGCGCAGGAAGCGCAAAGCAACAACACGGACACGTAGGATTCCGCCAGGATGGTGGAGTGAAAAGGATGTCAGGGAAACAGTCTGCAAAGCCCCGCTTCGGCGGGGTTTTCTTTTGTCCGGGTTTTTTATTTAGGCAGGCTTATCCCGGCACCTCCACGGCGGAAGGTCCCCCCAGGCGCGGTTCCTGCGCATTCATCGAGTCTTCCAACAAGCTGCGCAGCAGCTCCAGCGTCCCCTGTTGACGCTGCAGATCCCGGCAGACCAACCCCACCTTTAGCGGCACCCTGGGTTCGCTCAGCGGCTTCCACAACAGTTCCTTGTTGCCGTGCTGCTGTTGGGAGCGCCCGGGAAGCACGGTGGCCAGCCGTGTATGGGGCAGGCTGTCGAGAATCCCGGCCATGTTGTTCAGCTCCGCCTGCACCTGCGGGCGCCGCCCCAGATTGGCCAGTTGAGCCTGCCAGATCTGGCGGATCTGGAACTCCTCTCCCAACAACAGCATCGGCAACTCTGCTGCCTGGCTCATGGAGACCTTCTTGAACTCGCGCAGCGGATGCTGCTCCGGGATGACCAGAGTCAGTTCATCTTCGTACAGCGGTACCCCATGCAGACCTGGCTGGCGTGGCGGCAAGTAGCTGATGCCGATATCCAGCGAGCCATTGAGCAGGCGTCTTTCGATCTCCAGGCCGGTCAATTCATAGATCTGCACCACAAGATGGGGCTGGGCCTTGCGTACACGCTCAAGCATCTGCGGCACCAGGCTGGTATGCACGGTTTGCAGTACGCCGATCGCCAAGGTGCGCAGCGCCTGGCCCTTGAAGTTGCGCAAGGCTTCGCGGGCCTGTTGCAAGCCGTCGAGCAGGGGCAGGGCGTGGTTGTACAGCGTATGCGCCGCCAGTGTCGGCAACAGGCGTTTACTGCTGCGCTCGAACAGGCTGACGTCGAGGTTCTGTTCCAGCTGGCGGATCTGCTGGGAAAGCGCCGGTTGCGAGATCGACAGCCGTTCGGCGGCACGTCCCACATGACCTTCTTCATACACCGCGACGAAATAACGCAGTTGCTTAAAATCCATAAGTATTTCTTATTGAAAAAGCTTAAAAAACGAAATGGCCCGAAGCCCCGGAGGGGCCTAGTCTAGCGCCTATTCACAAGGCTTACAGGGCCACGAAGGGCGATGAATACCGTTTACGTCGATGGTGTTTACATAGGCAAGGCAAAAAATCTCGGCCAGGGTCTGGTCAGCGACACTGACAAGTACCCGGTTGCCAACCGACTCTGGTTGTGGCCACAAGGCCTGGGCAGCGATGAGCACGGCGATCCGCGCTTTCACACCGGTCCCGAGCGCGCCTTGCATCATTACCCCACTGAACACTATGACCACTGGCGCAAACGTTACCCACAGTTCGCCTGGTGCGCGCCGGCCTTCGGTGAAAACCTGTCCACCCATGGCCTCACCGAAGAACAGGTGTGCCTGGGCGATCTGTTTCGCTGGGGCGGTGCGCTATTGCAGGTCAGCCAGCCGCGTTCGCCCTGCTATCGCCTGAGCCATCGCTGGGGCCTGGCCAATCTGCCGCAACAGGCCCAGGACAATGGTTGTTGCGGCTGGTTTTACCGGGTCCTCAAGCCAGGTTTCGTACAAGCGGATGAACCTTTTGAACTGATTCAGCGCAGTTACCCCGGCCTCACCGTGGCCTGGGCCCTGCGCTGTTTTTTCCAGGAACCTCTGGAGCATGCTGGCTTGAAAACCCTCATTGATTGCCCGGCGCTTTCCTCGCGCTGGCGTGATATCGCTATCAAGCGCATGCGTACTGGCCGGGTTGAAGACTGGTCCGCGCGCCTGCTGGGGCTGCCGCTGGAGGGCCTGCGGGCATGAATCTGTTCAACCTGCGCCGCACTGTGCCGAGCCTGGAAGATCTGGCCGCCGAGCCCTATGCAAACGCTTCGGCCCCGGCCTTTTCCAACGAGTGCCTGATGCCCAGTGTGCAGCGCCCCCAGCCGGTCTTCGTGCGCGGCCAGGGCTCTTGGCTGTGGGACAGTGAAGACCGCACTTACCTGGACTTCACCCAGGCCGGGGCCGCCAACAGTCTTGGCCACAGCCCGTCGGTCCTGGTCGCCGCGCTTGCCGAGCAGGCGCAGTCGCTGATCAACCCGGGTTCCGGGTTCTACAACCGTGGCATGCTCAAGCTGGCCGATCGCCTGTGCCGCAGCACCGGCAGCGACCAGGCCTACCTGCTGAGCAGCGGCACTGAAGCTTGCGAGGCCGCAATCAAGCTGGCGCGTAAATGGGGGCAACTGCATCGTGGCGGCGCGGCTGGCATCATCACCGCCAGCCAGAGCTGCCATGGTCGTGGCTTTGCTGCGTTGTCGGCGGCTGGCAGCGGCGCTCCGGGCAATCGTTTCGGCCCCGGGCTGCCGGGTTTCAGCCAGGTGCCGTTCAACGATCTGCCGGCTTTGCACGCGGCGGTGGATGCGCAAACCGTGGCGATCATGCTGGAGCCGATCCAGAGTGAGGCTGGTGTCATTCCGGCGACCGAGCATTACCTCAAGGGTGTCGAGCGCCTGTGCCGTGAACTGGGCATCCTGCTGATTCTCGATGAGGTCCAGACCGGCATCGGCCGCTGCGGCACCCTGCTGGCCGAACAGCTGTATGGCGTGCGTGCCGACATCATCGCTCTGGGCAAGGGGCTCGGCGGTGGCGTGCCCCTGGCGGCGTTGCTGGCACGGGGCAAGGCCTGCTGTTTCGAGGCGGGCGAGCTGGATGGCACTCACCATGGCAATGCGCTGATGACCTCGGCCGGCCTGGCGGTCCTGGACAGCTTGCAGGAGCATGGCTTTCTTCAGCAGGCGCGCCATAACGGCCAGTACCTGGGGCAGGAACTGACCCGCCTGGCGAGCCGGTATGCCCAGGGCCAAGTGCGGGGGCAGGGTTTGTTCTGGGGCATGACCCTGGCGGATGAGTCCGCCGACGCGGTGGTCAAGGCTGCCTTGCATGAAGGCTTGCTGCTCAGCGCACCGCAACCGGACTGCCTGCGTTTTACCCCGGCATTGAGTGTCAGCAAAGGCAATATCGACGAGATGCTCCTGCGCCTGGCCCGGGCTTTTTCCCGGGTGCGCACGGCGCAATTGCAATGTCGCAAGGGAGTGGCCGTCTGATGCGTGTACTGATCCTGCAACATTCGCCTGCCTCCGGACCGGGGCGGATCAACCAGTGGCTGCTGGAGCGGGCGAGCGCCGTGCACATCTGCCATCTGTACGCCCAGGCACGTTTGCCGCGGCTCGACAGTTTCGACCTGCTGATCGCTCTGGGTGGGCCCATGAGTGTGCACGACGAGGCCCAGACTCCGTGGCTGGCTGCGGAAAAACGCCTGTTGCGCAAGGCCCTGTCTGCCGGCAAGCGCGTGCTGGGCATCGGCCTGGGTGGCCAGCTCCTGGCGCAGGCGCTGGGAGCTCAGGTTCGCCCCAGTGCAGCGCGGGAGATTGGCTGGTGGCCTGTGGAAAAGTACCCCAATGCCCAGGACTCGCCTCTGGGGCTGGCCTTGCCGGAACGTCTGATGGCCTTTCATTGGCACGGCGAAAGCTTCGATCTGCCCAAGGGCGCGTTGCCGCTCTATCGCTCGGCGGCCTGCGATCACCAGGGCTTTATCTGGCAGGAGCGGGCCATCGGCTTGCAATGCCTGTTGCAGAGCGACTTGCACAGCATCGAGGCACTTTTGCAGGCGCGCCCCAACGGTTGGCTGAGCGCTGAACACAGCGCCGAGCCCGATAGCGTCGAGGATCAACAGGCGATTCTCGCCGGAATCCCGCATTGCAGTGGTCTGGCACCCACTCTGTTCCGGGTGCTGGATTACCTTTCCGGGCCACATGCGACCTTACGTTGACTGACTTCCTGAACCGTCTCGCGGTATAACGCATCGCCCCGTGTCCGATTTTTCGCACGGGGCGTTTTTTTATCTCCAGCTTTTTCAAACCCCTTCTTTGTTCTTGCAACCTCCTTCAAGTACCGGCTCGTTGTACGGGCGCCATGGCCATCAAGCTGTTGAGCGTGGTGCAGGGACATGGCCTCCAGATCCTCGCCCGAGTGGCTGCGCGGCCTCGAATCGCTCTGAACCCTGGCGTATGGCCAAGGTCGATTGCAGGTAAGGCTCATTCGAGCCGATTGTTATCAGGAGCTGCCCATGGACTTGATCCGCATCATCTTTGCCATTCTCTTGCCGCCCCTGGGGGTCTTCCTGCAAGTGGGGTTTGGCGGCGCTTTCTGGCTGAACATCCTGCTGACCCTGTGCGGCTACATTCCGGGGATCGTGCATGCGGTGTACATCATCGCTAAACGCTGATGGTCTGCCCGTTCCAGGGGAACGGGCAGTAGCTGATCAGTGCTGTGCCTGCAACACTCGGCGGTAAAACCGCCACTCCTGCTCCAGGGCGTGGGCCTGGTTGCTGGCCTTGCGAAAGCCGTGGCGCTCATCGGGATAGTAGTGGGCCTCGGCGGCGATGCCCTGGTCCTGTAGTGCCTTGAGCATGTCGCGAGTCTGCTTGGGCACCACCACCGCATCCTGCTCGCCCTGGAAAAACACCACCGGCACACCGATGCTGCTGGCGTGGGCCAGGGGAGTACGGGCCAGATAACGTTCGCTGTCGCGTTCAGGATCGCCGATCAGCCAGTCCAGGTAGTCGCCTTCGAACTTGTGGGTGGCGCGGGCCAGGCTGATCGGATCGCTGACTCCGTAGAGGCTGGCTCCGGCGCAGAAGACCTTGGCGAAGGCCAGGGCGCAGAGGGTGGTGTAGCCCCCCGAGCTGCCGCCGCGTATGAATGCCTGTTGCGGATCGATCAGCCCCTGCTCATCCAGGTGGGCCACCACGGCGCAGGCGTCTTGCACATCCACCTCGCCCCAGCGCAGGTGCAGGGCCTGGCGATAGGCCCGGCCATATCCGGTGCTGCCGCGGTAGTTCAGGTCGGCCACGGCAAAGCCGCGCTGGGTCCAGAACTGGATACGCGGGTCGAGTATCGGGTAACAGGCCGAAGTCGGGCCGCCGTGGATGAACACCACCAGGGGCGGCCGGTTGACACCGTTCATGGCCGGGTAGAAGAAACCGTGGGCCTGGCCGTCGCCGCTGGGGTAGCACAGGGTCTGCGGGCGGCTGATGCGTTCCGCCGGCAGAGGGGCAACCCCTCCTGCCAGGACTTGGACCTGCCGGGTCTTGCGGTCTATGGCGATAACGGCCGAGGGGCTGACAGGCGAGGCCGCGATGCAGTACAGGTAGTGCTGGTCCAGCGCCAGGCTGCGGAAGCGGCTGTAGTTGCCGCTAAAGTCCTGCTGGAAACCGTCGTCCTGACGCAGCCCGAGGCGGCCAAAACCCTGCTCGGTCCAGCTGCCAAACCAGGCATCGCCGCCCAGGGGCAGCCAGGTGCAACTTCCCAGTTGCCAAGGCGCCGGGGCATGGTCCGCGGCGGTGCTGGGCAACGGCCGCAAACCATCGCTCGACTCGGTCCAGGGTTGCCAGAAACCGCCGCGATCGCTGAGACAATACAGATGATCGTGCTGGTCGAAGCGCGGCTGTTGCAGTGACTCTGGCTCGCCATCGCCCGCCACGCAGCGGGGATCCCCCCAGGTCCCGTTGCCCAGGCGCTCAGCAAGCATCAGGCGGGTGCTGGTCCAAGGTTGATGGGGCCGGTCCCACTCGATCCAGGCCAGGCGCAGACCATTGGGGCTGAGGGTAGGAGCGGCATAGAAGTCGGCCCCGGCAGCCAGTAGCCGGCGTTGACCGGTGATGCTGTCAATGCTCACCAGTTGGTGTTGTTCGGCACACTCCTCAACGGCCAGCACCTGGCCAGCGTGGCATCGCAGGTCACCGTAGCGGCACGTGCCTTGAGTCAAGGCGCTGGGCGCTCCACCGGCCAGGGGCTGGCGATACAGCTGCTGGTCCGCCTCGTTGACGAACAGCAGGGCATCATCGCTGAGGCAGAAGGCGCCACCACCGTATTCATAGACCCTGCTGCGCACGCTGAAGCCGGTTGGCGTCAGGCACTGGGCCTGGCCCTGATGCCACTGCCAGATCCGACAGCGGCCGTCCTCGGGACGATATTCATTCCAGAACAGGCCGTGGGTCGTCAGTTGCAGTTCGGCAAAATCGACCCCGGCCGTAGTGGCCTGGCTGGCGCTGAAGGGCTCAACCCTTGGCGATGAGGCGGGAGTTTCGTTCATTGCGAAAAGCCAGTTGCTCGATGGTGTGGGTGGCCGTTTCAGATTCTTCACGGGCCTGGAGGATCATCCCATGGTGTGGCGATTTGCTGCACACCGGATCGGCATTGCTGGCATCTCCGGTGAGCATGAAGGCCTGGCAGCGGCAGCCGCCGAAGTCCTTTTCCTTCTCGTCGCAGGAGCGGCAGGGTTCGGGCATCCAGTCGTACCCGCGAAAGCGGTTGAAACCGAATGAGTCGTACCAGATGTGCTGCATGCTGTGGTCGCGCACATTGGGGAACTGCACCGGCATCTGCCGCGCGCCGTGGCAAGGCAGTGCGGTGCCGTCCGGAGTCACGGTGAGGAAGATGCTGCCCCAGCCATTCATGCAGGCCTTGGGGCGCTCCTCGTAGTAGTCCGGAGTGACGAAGATCAGCTTGCAGGGATGCCCTTGGGCTTCCAGCCTGGCGCGGTATTCGTTGGTGATGCGCTCGGCGCGCACCAGTTGCTCCTTGGTCGGCAGCAGGCCCACGCGGTTGAGCTGGGCCCAGCCGTAGAACTGGCAGGTGGCGAGCTCGACGAAATCGGCTTCCAGTGCGATGCACAGCTCGATGATGCGGTCGATCTTGTCGATGTTGTGCCGGTGGGTGACGAAGTTCAGCACCATCGGATAGCCATGGGCCTTGACCGCACGGGCCATTTCCAGCTTCTGCGCGAAGGCTTTTTTCGAACCGGCCAGCAGGTTGTTCACCTGTTCGTCGCTGGCCTGGAAGCTGATCTGGATATGGTCCAGGCCGGCTTTCTTGAAGTCGCTGATCTTCTGCTCGGTGAGGCCGATGCCGGAGGTGATCAGGTTGGTATAGAAGCCCAGCTTGCGCGCCTCGCCGATCAGTTCGGCCAGGTCCTGGCGCACCAGCGGCTCGCCGCCGGAGAAACCGAGCTGCGCTGCACCCATTTCTCGCGCTTCGCGAAATACCTTGATCCACTGCTCGGTGCTCAGCTCCTTGCCCTGCTCGGCGAAGTCCAGGGGGTTGGAGCAGTAGGGGCACTGCAGCGGGCAGCGGTAGGTCAGCTCGGCCAGCAGCCACAGCGGCAGGCCAACTTCCGGTTTGCCGGGCAGAACCGCCGGTTCAGGCGAGTTCGATCCAGTGCTGAGCACGGGCGACCTCCATGAACTGCTCGATATCTTCACCGAGCTCGGCCACCCCCGGGAACTGGATTTCCAGCTCGCTGATGATCGCCGCCACGTCACGTTCGCCATCGATCAGGCCGCCAATCAGGGCGGCACTGTCGTTGAGCTTGATCATGCCCTCGGGGTACAGCAGGACGTGGCCCTTTTGCGCCGGTTCATACTGGAAGCGGTAGCCGGGGCGCCAGCGTGGGGTTTTACTGCGGTCGAAACTCATAGGGTGATCCCCTTATGCCAGACCCGCTGATCGGTGACGCTGTGATAGGGCGGGCGGTTCAGTTCATAGGCCATGCTCATGGCGTCGAGCATGCTCCAAAGGATGTCCAGTTTGAACTGGAGAATTTCCAGCATGCGTTCCTGGCCGGCACGGGTGGTGTAGTGCTGCAGGGTGATCGCCAGGCCGTGCTCGACATCACGGCGGGCCTGGCCCAGGCGGGTGCGGAAGTACTCGTAGCCAGTGGGGTCGATCCATGGGTAATGCTGGGGCCAGCTGTCCAGGCGCGACTGGTGGATTTGCGGCGCGAACAGTTCGGTCAGCGAGCTGCTGGCCGCCTCCTGCCAACTGGCCCGGCGAGCAAAATTGACATAGGCGTCCACGGCAAAGCGCACACCGGGCAGCACCAGTTCCTGGGAGCGCAACTGGTCCGGGTCCAGGCCCACGGCCTGGCCCAGGCGCAGCCAGGCCTCGATGCCGCCGTCCTCGCCCGGGGCGCCGTCATGGTCCAGCAGGCGCTGGATCCATTCGCGGCGAATCTCCCGGTCCGGACAGTTGGCGAGGATCGCCGCGTCCTTCATGGGGATGTTCACCTGGTAATAGAACCGGTTGGCGACCCAGCCCTGGATCTGCTCGCGGGTCGCCCGGCCTTCATACATCGCCACGTGATAAGGGTGATGGATGTGGTAGTAGGCGCCTTTGGCGCGCAGTGCCTGCTCGAATTCGGCGGCGGACAGCGGGGTGTCGGTCATGTGTGTTCTCCGGGGGGCAGCCCTTTCGCGGGCAAGCCCGCTCCTACGCAAAGGGGCCAAGGCTCGTGGGGCGAGCTTGTGGGCGATTCGCCCTACAGCTCAATACTCATTCCGTCGTAAGCCACTTCCACCTTTCGGCGTACCAGTTCGGCACGTTCGGCGGAGTCTTCATCGAGGATCGGGTTGGTGTTGTTGATATGTATCAGCACCTTGCGCTGGCGGGGCAACTGTTCCAGCACTTCGAGCATGCCGCCGGGGCCGTTCTGCGCCAGGTGGCCCATTTCCCGGCCGGTACGGGTGCCCACGCCACGACGCTGCATTTCATCGTCTTCCCACAGGGTGCCGTCCACCAGCAGCACATCGCTGGCGGCCATGATCTCCAGGAGTGGCGCGTCGACCTTGCCCAGGCCCGGCGCGTAGAAGAGTTTGCCGCCGCTGCGCAGGTCTTCGACGATCAGGCCGATGTTGTCCCCCGGGTGCGGGTCGAAACGGTGGGGCGAATAGGGCGGCGCTGCGCTGCGCAGGGGCAGCGGCGTGAAGCGCAGGTTGGGGCAGGCGGGGATGCTGAAGCTCTGGTCCAGCTCGATGCGGTTCCAGCTCAGGCCGCCGTTCCAGTGGCTGAGCATCTTGAACAGCGGGAAACCGGTGCTCAGGTCTTCATGGACCATGTCGGTGCACCAGACCTGGTGCGGGCAGCCTTCACGCAGGCTGAGCAGGCCGGTGGTGTGGTCGATCTGGCTGTCCATGAGGATGATGGCGCCGATGCCGGTGTCCCGCAGTGCGCGGCCCGGTTGCATGGGGGCGAAGCTTTGCAACTGCGCGCGGATATCCGGAGAGGCGTTGCACAGCACCCAGTTCACCCCGTCATCGGAAATCGCGATGGACGATTGAGTGCGCGCCTGGGCCCGCAGGCTACCGTCGCGAAATCCGGCGCAGTTCACACAGTTGCAGTTCCACTGCGGAAAACCACCGCCGGCGGCGGAACCTAGAATCTGGACAAACATGGACGCTCCCTGGGCTCAAGACTGAAAAAAGGACGGAGAACTGAAAATAAAAACGCCCCGGACGGGCCGAGGCGTTGCGCTGCGTTTCTGGCCAGAGGCAGAAATTAGCGGCTGGCGAAGTACATGGTGACTTCGAAGCCGATACGCAGGTCGGTGTAAGCAGGTTTGGACCAGGTCATAAAATTGCTCCTTTGAGGTGGGTGGGACGGGTGTTGCCTATACATATAGTCCACCTCCGGCGGGAGATGTTCAGATGCTTAGGAGGCTATCTTACTAAATTCCCGCTGAAGGTTGCCCGCAATTCTGAAGAAAGCTCATTGCAGCGCTGGTAATGATCATTCTGCCACTTGCCAGGGGGCACCCGGGCACGGCCTGTTGGCCAGCGCGCTGCAGCCGCCGGCAGCCTCTCTGAGTTGGCGGGCGGCCTGGGTCACGATGGTGGGCGTCAGGGCCTCTATGCAGCCTTGCAACTGCGGCAGGTAATCCGACGAGTGGCCGGCCAGTTTTGCCTGCCACAACAGCTCCATGGCCTGTTCCTGAGGCAGGGTCGCGGGCTGCAACTGTTGAGCCAGGGCCTGTCGCTGATCATTCCAGCTGGGCTCGTCGAGTGCCTGGAGTTGTTCGGGCAGGTGCTCAAGGAATTGTGCGATGTGCTGAAGTATCTCGGTGACTGTCGCGCCGGGGGATTGCACGCCGAACAACAGACCCGTCCGGCCGTTGCGCTGGCGAACGGCACTGAAGACGCCATAACCCAGTTGCAGCTCCACCCGCAGGCGCTGATAGAACGGGGTCTGGCAGAGCTGGCCGAGCAGGCGCCATGCGGCTTCATCGGCAAGGCTGGCGCTGGGCACGGGATAGAACAGCAGCAGGGCATGCTCACCGGCACTCCCGGGCAGGTTCTGCCACTGCTGGCCGGTGCCTGCTGGCACCGGCCGGCAGAGGGTGGCGTCCGCTGTGCCGGGCATCTGTTGCAGGGTTCGGCTCAAGGCTTCCTGGATGGCGGCTGGCAGCGCCAGGCCCAGTCCGTCCCAGCGAGCGCTGGCCCAGAGTGCTTGCAAGGCCTCTGGGTCGGGCTGGGCCGGGCTGTCGGGCTGTGGCTGTTCGCTGAATGCCTTGAGCAATTGGCGGATCGGCAGCAGGGGCGCTTCAGCATTGACGCTTGCCTGCTCCTGCCAGAACGACTCGGCAGGTCGTCCCAGGGCTTTCAATGCTTGCAGTAGCACTGCGGGCATGGGGGACGGCAAACCGTGCAGTTTCAGCAGCCAGTCTTTGCCACAAGAGGTGAAAATCAGCTCTACGCCGGCCTGGCGGGCATCGTCGCGCAATGTCGCCAGGCTGCGCAGCAACCGGGCATGCAAGCCCATCGGGGCAGGCGAGGCCAGTTGCCAGCGCAGAGTTAGGGCGCTACCAGAAGGATCTGCTGGCAGCGCCTGGCTGAAGCTCAGGGCCGAGCTTTCCTTGCGGCCCCGGGAGCGATCCTGGGCAAAGGTGCGCAGCCCGCGATGAGCGCTGGTCTGCCCACGAATCAACCCGGCCCGTGGTGCCTCGATCGTGCTGCGCAGAAAGGGGTTGGCAGGAGGCAGGCGCCAGTCGTGGCTGAAGTGCTCCACAGCCTGGGGTTGCAACTGCTTGAGCACCTGCTTGAGGGCGGCCAGCCCCGACTCATCCAGCCCATCGGCAGCTTGGCGGCTGTCGCGTCGGGACAGTTCCAGGGCGCTGGCAACTTCGATCTGGCGCTGTTGCAGCAAGGCATATTCTTCGCGCAACGGTGCCCAGTCGGCCTGGGCACTGAAGAACCCCAGCCACTCTGTCAGCAGCTCGCGTACCTGAACCGGGGCTGATGCCGCCACGCTGGTCAGATCGAACTCCAGGTGCAGCAGGGCCTGGCCGGCGAACTCATACAGGAGCGTTGCCTTGAGGCTGTGAGCCAGTTGGCGCTGCTGGAGTTCCGCCAGCAACCCGCCGGGCTTGGCCGATTGCAGCCAGGTGCAGAGAAAATCCACAGCGGCAGTCGCGCCCGCGGGCAGCCGCTCTAGAGCAAACAGCAGGTCCAGCCGCTGGCCGCTGAGTTGTTGGTAAGTCTGGTTGCCCGTGGCCATTAGGGCGGGAGGCGCTGTCTGCTCAAGGTGTTGACCGCTCGGCAGGCAACTGCCGTAGCGTTCCGCCAGGGCTCGGAGCTCCTCCAGTGGCTGAGGGCCGGCGAGGCTCAAGAGCATTTGCCCGGCCTGGTAATACTCGCGATGGAACTGCTGCAAGGCCTGCTGGAAGGCGTTATTGGGCAGGTTCAGGCTGTAGCGGTTGCCGGCGTGGAAGGCCCTTAGCGGGTGCGCGGCATGAAGACCGTCAAACAGTGCGAACTGACGCTGCGCTGTCGCATCCCGGGACCAGGCGATGAACTCCGCGTGCAGGACTTCCCGCTCCCGGTGTTGGTCCTCCAGGCTCATGCGCGGTTGAGCGAGCATCTCGCACAGACGTTCCAGGCCACCGGCAAAGGCGCTGGCCGGCAGCTCGAAAAAGAACTCGGTGGCACGTTCGCAGGTTCGCGCGTTCAGTTGCCCGCCCTGGGCCCGTACATAGGCCATCAGCCCCTGTTCGACAGGAAAGCGCTCGGTCCCGAGAAACAGCAGGTGTTCCAGAAAGTGCGCCAGGCCCGGCCAGGCCAGCGGCACATCGTGGCTGCCGGCGGCGACGCGCAATGTCGCGGCGCAGCGTTTCAAATGGGGAGCATGACGCAGGGAAACCCGCAGGCCGTTGGCCAGGGTCTCCAGTGGGGGCAGAGGGTGATTCGGCGCGGGCATGAGCACTTCCAGAACAGAGAAGCGCTCATGCTAGCGGATATCCCCGGATCAGCGCTTGCTCAGGTCGTCGTAAAGCTCGGGGCGGCGATCGGACAGGTAGCGGTTGAGCGCCCGGGATTCGCCCATCAGTTGGCGGTCCAGGGTGCCGATGATCAGGGCCTCGTCGAGACCGGCCAGGGCAATCCGGCTGCCGTCGGGGGCGGCGATGCTGCTCTGGCCGCAATAGCGGATCTGTTCTTCATGGCCACAGTAGTTGGCATAGGCCACGTAGCACTGGTTCTCGAAGGCCCGGGCACGGATCGTCACGTCGGCGACGAAGTCGTAGGGGATCATGTTGGCGGTCGGCACCAGAATCAGTTCCGCGCCTGCCAGGGCCAGGCGTCGTGCATTCTCCGGGAACTCGATGTCGTAGCAGATCAGAAAGCCGAGTTTCCAGCCGTCCAGTTCCACCAGCGGAAAGTCATCTTCGCCGGCGCTGAACATCGAATGGTCGAGGTCACCGAACAGGTGGGTCTTGCGGTAGTTGCACAGGCGCTGCCCCTGGGCGTCGATCAACTGCACGGCGTTGTAGATCTGGCCGTCGACACTGCGCTCCGGGTAGCCATAGAGGATCGCCGTGCCGGCGGCCTGGGCGATGGCGGCGATGCGCTGGGCCGAAGGGCCGTCCTGGGCCTCGGCCAGAGCGCCCACCGCTTCCAGGCCGATGTTGTAGCCGCTGAGAAACATCTCCGGCAGCACCAACAGATCGGCATCGGTGGCTTCCATGGCCACCTGATGCAGGCGTTGCAGGTTGCCGGCCACATCCAGCGGCCGTGGCGGGCACTGATACAGGGCGACGCGCATGGTCTTCACTCCACTCACTGACAGACCGGCCACTGTAGCCGCTGTCGCAGGTTCGTACGACATCCCCGCAGGGCAAGCCTGCGGGGACGAGCGCCTGCCCGACCGCTGGTTTCAGTCGGCCAGGGCAATCGGCCCGATCTCGTGGAACACATCCCCCGGGCCCGGGTTCTCGGCGTGGGTAGCGCCACCGAAGTGCTTCATGATCCCCCACACCGCGTTCAGCGAGGTCTGCACCGCACCCTCGACCCAGGCCGGAGTCCAGGAGACATCGTCACCAGCGATGAAGATACCGCGCTGCTCGGCGGGCATGTCGTCCTGCATGAAGTGCGCGTACATCCGCTGGTTGTAGCGGTAGTGGCCCGGCAGCGCGCCCTTGAAGGCACCGAGGAAATGCGGGTCGGCCTCCCAGGAGACGGTGATCGGGTCGCCGATGATACGGCTGGCGATGTCCACCTTGGGGTAGATCTTCTTCAGCGCATCCAGGGCCAGCTTCACGCGTTTTTCCACCGGCTGCGGGAGCATCTTCAGGGCATCGCTCATCCACGAGTAGGACAGGCAGATCACCCCCGGCTTGTCGTCGCCGTTGTCGAACAGGTAGGTGCCGCGGGTCAGGCGGTCGGTGAGGGTCATGCTCATCAGGTCGCGACCGGTTTGCGGATCCTTGTCCTTCCAGAACGGCCGGTCGACCATGACGAAGGTCTTCGACGACTGCATGTAGCGGGTGCGGTCCAGGGCCATCCACATCTTTTGCGAGAACAGCGATTCCTCGCATTCGATCTGGGTGGTCAGCAGCCAGCTCTGGCAGGTGGTCAGCACCGCGGCGTATTCCCGGGTGTCGCCCCAGTTGTCGGTGACGCTGAAACGGCCATCGGCGGCCCGGGCAATGCGCTTGACCCCGGTACGCGGCGCGCCGTGGTGCAGCGAGCTGAGGCTGGTACCGGCCGGCCAGTGGGCACAACGCTCCGGCACGTGGCGCCAGATGCCCAGGGGCACCTGCTCGACGCCGCCCACCACCAGGTGCTGGTGGTCGTCGCAGTTGGTCATGACCACGCGGAAGATTTCCAGCATCGAGTTGGGGAAGTCCGAATCCCAGCCGCCGGTGCCGAAGCCCACCTGGCCGAACACCTCACGGTGATGGAATGACAGCTTGGCGAAGGCCTTGGAGGTGGCGACGAAGTCGTAGAAGGTGCGGTCGTCCCACAGCGGCACCAGGGTGTTCCACAGTTCCTTGAGGCGCGGCACGTCGCGGTCACGGATTGCCTGCTGGATTTCGCTGAAGCGCGAACCATCTTCCAGGGCATCGGCCCAGGCATCGGCGACTTCCTGGAACAGCGCCGGCAGGTCGGCGAGTTTCTGGGCGTAGTGGGTCTGGCCTTCGAGGTCGATGACGGTACTGCCCGAGGCCGGGGTCAGCGGGTTGGGAAAGGGCTTGGTTTCAAGGCCGAGCTTGTCGACGTAATGGTAGAAGGCCATGGACGACACCGGAAAGCGCATGCCACCCAGCTCGGCGATGATCCCTTCGGCTCCCTCAAAGGCCTGGGAGCGCAGGCGGCCGCCCATTTTCGAGGCTTCATAGACCACTGGCTTGAGGCCCAGCTTCATCAGCTCGTAGGCCGCCACTAGCCCGGCGATACCGGCGCCGACAATCGCCACTTCAGTGCCGTGCCGTGCCTGGGGAATGCTGCCCAGGCCGGCAGGATGCTCGATCCAGTCGTCGAAGGCGAAAGGGAAGTCCGGGCCGAAAATGGTGATCGGCTTCTTACCGTCTGCAGGATGGCGATTGTTCTTGTTCATGGCTGACCTTGGCGGGCGGCTCAGCAGAGTGCTGAGTATAGGAAAAGATGGCAGCCATTCTAGAGAGGGTGAAACACGTAAATAAGACGCAAACTGTCGTCGTTATGCTCGGTTATTTATCGATATGACGAATTTGTGCGTCAGATTGACTGGTTGGCAGGGCGCACCTTACAGCGCGTGCCCGCGATCGATCTTGCTGCTGAGGATGATCGAGGTGGTGGTTTTCTCCACGCCGTCAACGCTGCCGATCTGGTCCAGCAATTGGTCCAGCTGTTCCGGTGAGTCGGTGCGCAGCCAGGCCACATAGTCGAATTCGCCGCTGACCGCACACAGTTGCTGGACCTGCGCCATGCCGCTCAGGCGCCGCAGCACTTCCTTGCCAGAGCGCGGCTGGACCTTGATGCCGACATACGCCTGCAAGCCGCCATCGACTACCCGCTGCCCCAGGCGCACGCCATATCCGGTAATGACCCGGGTCTTTTCCAGGCGGGCCAGGCGCGAGGTCACGGTGGTGCGGGCGATACCCAACTGCCGGGCCAGCATCGCCACGCTTTCGCGGGCGTTGATCTGCAAGGCTGCGATCAATTGACGGTCGACTTCGTCAAGAACGGGAGGGCGGCTATCGGACAAGGTGGGCTCCAGCACGGCTATCGGGGGAGCGCACATGTTACAGGCTCCCGTGAACACCCGCCGCAGCTCCCGAAGAACATGGCGCAAGCGACAGCTACGCTCTGCAAGTCGGGAATTTTTTTGAAACAAATGACCTGCGACAGATTGTCATAAGTAACTGGTTAGTACATTCTCGCCGTCAGGTTTTGAAGATGGGAGAGTTTTTAAGATGAAAAACACGGGGGCTGCCGCCGGCAGCAAATGGTTGCTCGGGGGGCTGGGTATCCTGATTGCCCTGATTGGGCTGGGCTTGGCCGCAGGCGGGGGTTACCTCCTGAGCCTGGGCGGCAGTGCCTATTTCCTGTTGATGGGCCTGGCGATGCTGGTGTCCGGGCTGCTGATCGCGCGGCGCAACCCGCGTGGTGCCTGGCTGTATGGGGTGGCCCTGGTGCTGACGGCGATCTGGGCGGTCTGGGATGCGGGCCTGGAATACTGGCCGCTGGTCTCGCGGGTACTGACCTTCGCCGTGATCGGCCTGGTGGTGGCGCTGATCTACCCGACCCTGGTGCGTGCCTCCGGAGCCCATGCCGGGCGCGGTGCCTATGGCCTGGCTGGGCTGTTGGGGATCGGTGTGGTCGCGACCCTGGCCTACATGTTCGTGCCGACCCATGTGGTCAAGGCGGATAAGGTGCCAGCGGTCCAGCCGGTGGCTCCCGGGACGGAACAGAAAGACTGGGCCCACTGGGGCAATACCACTGCGGGCAACCGCTTCGCCGCACTGGACCAGATCAACAAGGGCAACATCGACCAGTTGCAGGTGGCCTGGATCTTCCGCACCGGTGACCTGCCCGAAAGCAACGGCGCTGGTGCCGAAGACCAGAACACACCCCTGCAGATCGGCGATACCGTCTACACCTGCACCGCCTACGGCAAGGTGTTCGCCCTGGACGCCGACACCGGCGCCGAGCGCTGGAAGTTCGACCCTCAGGGCTACGCGCCAAACTGGCAGCGCTGCCGCGGCCTGGGTTATTTCGACGCCTCTGCCACCCCGGTAGCCGATGCTTCGGCGCCCGCTGCTCCGGCGGCCTGCACCAAGCGCCTGTTCCTGCCGACCGGTGATGCGCGCCTGATCGCGATCAACGCTGAAACCGGTAAGCCCTGTGAAGACTTTGGCAACCAGGGCACGGTCGATCTGAAAACCGACATGGGCGAGATCAAGCCGGGCTACTACCAGCAGACTTCGACACCGTTGGTGGCGGGCACCGTGGTGATCGTCGGCGGCCGGGTGGCGGACAACTTCTCCACCGGCGAACCGCCGGGCGTGGTTCGGGCTTTCGATGTGCGCAGCGGCGAGCTGATGTGGGCCTGGGACCCGGGCAACCCGGCCACCACCAAGCGCCCGCCGACGGGTGAAACCTACACCCGTGGCACGCCCAACGTCTGGTCGGCAATGTCCTATGACGCCAAGCTGGGCCTGGTGTACCTGCCCACTGGCAACGCCACCCCGGATTTCTTCGGCGGCCAGCGCACCGAGTTCGACGACAAGTGGAACTCCTCCATCGTCGCCATCGACGTGAAGACCGGCCAGGTTCGCTGGCACTTCCAGACCACCCATCACGACCTCTGGGACTTCGACCTGCCGGCACAGCCGCTGCTGTACGACATTCCGGACGACAAGGGCGGTGTGCAACCGGCGCTGGCCCAGGTCACCAAGCAGGGCGAGATATTCCTGCTCAACCGTGAGACCGGCAAGCCGATTGCCCGGGTGGAAGAGCGCCCCGTGCCCCAGGGCAATGTGCCGGGCGAGCGGTATTCGCCGACCCAGCCGTTCTCGGTGGAAATGCCGTCGATCGGCAACCAGACCCTCACCGAGTCCGACATGTGGGGCGCGACTCCCTTCGACCAGCTGATGTGCCGTATCCAGTTCAAGGGCATGCGCCATGAGGGTGTGTACACCCCGCCGGGCCTGGATCATGCGTTGCAGTTTCCGGGCTCCCTGGGCGGCATGAACTGGGGCAGCGTGTCGGTGGACCCCACCAGCAACTACATGTTCGTCAACGACATGCGTCTGGGCCTGGCCAACTACATGATTCCCCGGGACCAGATCGCCGCTGGTGCCAGTGGCATCGAGATGGGCGTGGTGCCCCAGGAAGGCACGCCGTTCGGCGCCATGCGCCAGCGCTTCCTCTCGGCGGCGGGCATTCCCTGCCAGAAGCCGCCGTTCGGTACCATGTCGGCCATCGACCTGAAGACCCGCAAGCTGGTGTGGCAAGTGCCGGTGGGTACCGTGCAGGACACCGGCCCGCTGGGGATCCGCATGCACCTGCCGATCCCGATTGGCATGCCGACCCTGGGCGCGTCCCTGGCTACCCAATCCGGCCTGCTGTTCTTCGCCGGTACCCAGGATTTCTACCTGCGGGCCTTCGATACCGGCAATGGCAATGAGATCTGGAAAGCGCGCCTGCCCGTAGGCAGCCAGTCGGGCCCCATGACCTACGTGTCGCCCAAGACCGGTCGCCAGTACATCCTGCTCACCGCTGGCGGTGCGCGGCAGTCGACGGATCGTGGGGACTACGTGATTGCTTACGCGTTGCCCAAGAAATAAGCGCAGCCTGGCAACACCATGAAAAGCCGCGCAATGCGCGGCTTTTTCATGGGCGCAGGCAACGGGCTTCAGCCCCGTGCGATTTGGGGAAGGCGGGGCATGTTCCGGGAGGGCGTTGGTGGTTGCCTGCAGGGGAGTGTAAATAAGAACTGTCTTAGATACTGTTTGTGGGCATTTTGCTAAAAAAGCCGCCTTTTCCAGGTCCCGAAATAGTGGGAATGAATATGGATTTCGGCATGACGTACAGGCTGTCTCTTTCAGGCTTTCAGGATGCGGTCGAGCATTTCCACACGGTGGTCGAGGCCCTGGCCTTCTATGAAAGCCTTCAGGAGAGGGAGGGGGATGCACCTGGCGCAGGCCGTGCAGAATTGCACTGTCTGCAAAGGAATACCTTCGTCGTCCTGCTTCCGGGAATCAGTGTGCAAACCGTCACCGAAGAACTGGAAACCGTGTGGGAGTGGGCGCCGGAAGATCGCCTGAAGATTCGCCCCATGTTGAAAGAGCGCTATCGGACCAAGACTTGATGAGGTTTGCTTTTCAAGCAATAACACAGAGCTGCGCATTGCATGGATTTTGTGTTTGGTGGGCTTCGAGACATACGCCCCGCCGCCTCTGCAGTCGGTACGCGCCGCGATCTTGAGATGGGCAAAAAAGTGAGTGCAGAACTCGTCGGCGAGCGGGGGAATGCTTTCTACATCCGATTTATGTGTGGTTACTAATGTATACCTATACGGATTATCATCGGTGGCTGCCTTAAAAAGTGTCCATCGGAGAGCGGAGGCTTGCAGCTGGAGGTTTATCGCCCACTACTACCTCCCCGTCATTAAGTAACTGCGATTTGGTCGGTCGGATGTTTCACAGTTGGAAATTCGATCTTGTCGATAGATACGAATTTTTGGACGCTCTATTTGTTTTCAGGGTGCCGTATCACTCACTAAGAATTTAACTTGTTCAAGGTGTGTCCCACCTCCGAAAATCTGTCTTTAGGCGTGTTTTTTAAGAATTGCCTTAGATCGTGGTCGGTTTGAATGAAATAGAATTTTAAGAGGTGAGTTTTCCAAGCGACTAGGGCGATGAAGTCATGATTAGTTATTTAGGCGGTTACAGTTTTTTTCGGAGCTATCTTGTAATATTTTTTGTTTGTGTGATCTATTCCGGTTTCGTAAGTGCGGATTATCGAAATAATTACTGTAACTCCGGAGCGGAGCTGGGTAGTAACTCTATATCTTTTAAGCTCGGATACTTACGCCCTTTCTCTGAGGTGGAAGTTGGAGGTGTTCTCGGAACCGCAGCGCTGGTGGGTGCAGTGACATGTAATGCTGTAGAAGAACCTTACGGAAAGTTGGGCTTTAGTCTGCAAGTTGTTCCTGGTACAGGCGAGCCTGGTGACATTTGCAGCACGCCGATTGATGGAGTTGGAGTGCGATATAGATCGGCTTATGGTAGAGCCATACCATGTGACCATTGGGACGAAGTTTTCCTGGTCCAGCCAAAAAAAGGCGGGTACTACGCGGTCTCATTGGATCAAGCAGTGGAGTTCATTAAAACCAAGCCGAGAACCTCCCTCGGGCCAGGGTTGCATGAGCTGCGACTGCCTCCAAGTAGCTATATCTACTCATACTGGAAAGGTATAACCACTAGCAATACTTGGGGGCACTATGCATTTTATTCAGCCGCCAAACTGCTGGTAGCAGACTGCCGAATGGTTGACGCAAACAAAACAGTTGACTTCGAAGGAGTGAATCCATATCACCTTGCAGATGGCGGCATGGTAGAAAAGAAATTTGATCTTACGCTTGGGAGTTGTGGCAGCCAAAGCGCAGCCGAAGAATTCAACAGCGTTGCCAGTTTCCATTTTCAGTCGAAAAATATACGAACAGATGGAAGGCTGGAAAATGACCGATGCGAGGGGTGCGCCAAAGGCATATTGATCACAGTGGCAAATGCTAAGGGGAAAATGATTGATTTAAATAAATCTTATTTGATGAGAGGTGGTGATTATAGCCTGAGCGGAGAAAGAATAACGCACCACTTTTTGGCTAGGTTAGAGCGCGATTTTAAAAATATTGAAGCAGGAAGAATTCAGGTGGTGCTTACGCTGATAATAAGTTCGCTTTAATTGTGAATACGATGTAGTTGCTGTATGGGTATGCATGATGGTGTTTTTGCGTTGATGTTTGATTGTTGAATTGTAAGGTTCTGGCTGATTGATATATCTATTTAGGCTCTCTCTTGTAGTTGGTCGATAATGTGATGTTAATTGTTTTGTTGTCAGTTGACTTTTTAAAGCTTGGAATCGCATGAGTATATTTGAGTGCATTAGCATTGCTCGGCGGCAGGGCCTGCTAATAAATATGCTCGGCGAGTTGAGTGTTCATACCCGCCAGTGGGGTGAGCGTATTGCAAACAATCTTGAATAGATTCACGTCCTTAGATCGGATCCAGCTGTTTGGCGCTTGCAGGCTCTGACCATGCGCCAGGATCTGGACGTCTCACAGAACGACGTGCTTCAGATTCAGGAGCGGCGGATCGGTCAGGGTCGCCGCCAGTTCGCGTCAGACCAGTATCCGCCGCACGTCTTTAGTGGAGGTTTAACTCTCCGCGCAACTGATGAAGTTGCGCTATGGCAGTAGAAGTTGACTGTATGTATCGGCGGTCGGCGATGAGGGCAGAAGGGGCTTCTAGTGTCTATACCAACCCTGTCCAGGGTTAACTGAGCTTGTGTGGGTGGAAAGGAAAGGGGGCTATTTGTTGAACGATTCAGAAAAGCGAAAGCCGCGCATTGCGCGGCTTTCTTGTTTGGTGGGCCCACACGGACTTGAACCGTGGACCAAAGGATTATGAGTCCTCTGCTCTAACCAACTGAGCTATAGGCCCTCAGTAGGCGCCGGATTATAGCGATGGTTTCTCGGCTGTGCTATCCGAAAAATCGGAAACTCGGATTCGCAGGAAGGTCGTACAGAACTCCTCGGCTTCAAGGGGCAGGCTGACGATATAACCCTGGATCTGTTCGCAGCCTTCCAGGGTGAGGAAAGTCTGCTGCTCCTGGTTTTCCACACCTTCGGCAATCACCGTGAACTGCATGCTGCGCCCCAGGGCGATGATGGCGCGGACAATCGCCACGTCGTGGGGGTCGTCCGGCAGCCCGCGGACAAAGGACTGGTCGATCTTGAGAAAGTCCAGGGGCAGGCGTTTGAGGTAGCTGAGGGACGAGTAGCCGGTGCCGAAGTCGTCGATGGCCAGTTGCACGCCCAGGCGCTTGAGCTGATGCAGCACTTCCAGGGCTTCTTCTGCCTGGCTCATGATGAAGTTCTCGGTGATTTCCAGCTGTAGCATTCCGGGCTGCAGGTCATAGTCGCGCAGCAGTTGCTCGATGCGCCCCAGCAGGTTGGGCTGGCGCAACTGGGCGCCGGCGAGGTTCACCGACAGGGGGCCGAAATCCTCAAAGCGTCGGTTCCAGTTGTTGAGTTGCAGGCAGGCCTGTTCCAGTACCCAGTCGCCGATCAGCAGGATCATGCCGTTTTCTTCGGCCAGGGGAATGAAGTGCTCGGGGGGCACATCGCCGAAAGTGGGGTGATGCCAACGGATCAGGGCTTCGGCGCCCACCAGCTCGTGGTTGCTGAGGCTGATCTTGGGTTGGAAATACAGCGACAGCTCGTTGCGCTCAATGGCTCGCCGCAGCTCGTGCTCCAGGGCTACCCGTTCGCTGGCCTGGGCGGTCAGGTCGCGGGTGTAGCGCTCCACGCGGTTGCGGCCCTTGGCCTTTGAGCGATACATGGCGGCGTCGGCGTTCTTGATCAGGGTGGCGACATCGCAGCCGTCCTTAGGGTACAGGCTGGTGCCGATGCTGGCGCTGATGAAAAACTCGTGTTCGCCGGCCTGGAAGGGGGCGGTAAAGCAGTTCAGCAGCTTGGTGGCGATGTGATCGGCATCGCTGGCCTGGTGCAGGCCCGGCAGCAGGATGATGAATTCGTCGCCACCCAGGCGGGCCACGGTGTCGATATCCCTCAGCTGTTCCTTCAGACGCACGGCGATGCCCTTGAGCAGCAGGTCGCCCACCGGGTGGCCGAGGCTGTCGTTGATGTGCTTGAACCGGTCCAGGTCTAGGAACAGTACCGCGCCCTGGCTGCCGTTGTCCTGTTGACTATTGAGAGCACTGAGCAGTCGGCTTTCGAACAGGGTGCGATTTGGCAGGCCGGTCAGGGGGTCGTGGTGAGCCTGGTAGTCGAGCCGCGCCTGGGCGTGCTTGAGGCTGGAAATATCGGCGAACACCGCGACGAAATGGGTGATCTGGTTTTCCCGGTTGCGCACCGCATTGATGGTCAGCCAGTTGGGATAAAGCTCACCGTTCTTGCGCCTGTTGGAGATCTCACCCTGCCAGTGGCCCTCCAGGGTCAACTGATGCCACATCGCGGCGTAGAAGGCGCTGTCATGCAGGCCCGAGGCAAGTAGGCGCGGAGTGTGGCCCAGGGCTTCACGTTCGCTGTAGCCGGTGATTTCGCTGAAGGCGCGATTGACTGCGCTGATGCGCTGCTGGGTATCGGTGATCATCACGCCTTCGGCTGTGCTTTCGAATACGGTCGCCGCCTGTTGCAGCTTCTCCTGCATCAGGCGTCGGTCGGTGATGTCCCGGGCGATGGTCAGCATGCAGTCGTCACCGCCGATGGGCAGTGGCCGGCTCGACAGCTCGCAGAGGCGGATCTGGCCATCGTTGCGCCGGATATGGCAGTTGAAGTCGCGGACAAAACCATCGCGCTGCAGCAGGTCGAGCATCTGCTTGCGCTCATTGAGATTGACCCAGATGCCCAGGTCCAGGGTCGAGCGGTCCAGCGACATGGCGCTGTTGAAGCCGGTGATGCGACTGAAGCCTTCGTTGACCTCGATCAGTAGCCCGTCGCGCTGACGGGTCAGCAGCAGGCCATCGGGGGAGGCATGGAAGGCCTTGGCGAACTTCTCCTCGGAGGTCTGCAGTTGTTGCTGGGTCTCCTTGAGTTGGCTGATGTCGCGTACCACTACCACCAGCGCCGGCGTGGTGTCGAGGTCGAAGGGCTCGGCGGAGATCAGGCCGGTGAACAACTGGCCGTTATGCCGGCGAAAGGGCATTTCCAGATTGCGGATGCTGCCTGCCTGCAAGCGTTGCAGCAGCCCTGGCCCGACCCCGGGGATGCCCCAGATATTGAGCTCGGTGGCGGTCTGGCCAACCACGCTTTGCGCGCTCAGGCCGATCTGCTCCTCGAAGGCCTTGTTGACTTCCAGCAGGCAGCCGTCGGACAGCCGGGCAATCACCAGGATGTCCGGACATTGCTGGAACACCGAGGCGAACTTCTGTTCGGACAGGCGCAGGGCCTCTTCGGTGTGCTTGGTCTCGCTGATGTCGATCATCAACCCGCGCATCACCGGTTCGTGGCCATGCTCGATCAGGCTGACGATGTCGCGCACCCAGAGGCAGCGACCGTCGGCGGCGATCACCCGGTAATCGAGGCTGTGATCCCGCCCGGCCTGCACTTCGTGGTCGCAGAAGGCCTGGGCCCGGGTCAGGTCCGCGGGGTGGATGATGTTGCGCCAGAAACCGGGAATCAGCCAATGGGCCAGGGGATAGCCCAGCAGGGCTTCGGCATGGGGCGAGACATAGCTGTAGGTAAAGTCGCTGATGCGCGCTTCCCAGGCAATCGCGGACAGGCTTTCCACTAGGCTGCGGTAGTGGTATTCACTGCTGCGCAGTTCCTGTTCCAGGGCGACCCGCCGGGAAATTTCCGAGCTCAAGCGGCGGTTGATACGGATCACCACCGCGAGCACGGTCACCAGCAGCAGTAGACCGGGCAGGCCATACATCAGGACATCTGACCAGAAGGTCCTGTGGTCGAGCACGCTGCCCACCCAGTGTTGCTGGATGGTGCTGATTTCCTCGGGGCTGAGGTCGGCGAGCACCTTGTCGAGAATGCTTACCAGGACCTTGTTTTTCCGCGGGACGCCCATCGCCAACTGATAGCGATAGGGGGTTTCGCCGCTGACGTAGAGACCGTCGAGCTTGAGCTGACGCAGGCTCCAGACACTGGAGGCGAGGTCGCCGACCACGGCGTCCACTTCGTCGGTGGCCAGGGCCTGCAGCGCCGAGCTGACATTGGGCATGGCCACCAGGTTCAGGTCCGGGTGGTGGGTGCGCAACAGTTCGTGAGGGGCGTAGTTTTCCACCACCGCTATCTTGAGGCCGTACAGTTCCTTGAGGTTGTGGGGTTGTGCGCCGCCTTCATGGGCGAGGATGACGATGGGAAAGTCCAGGTAAGGGCGGGTGAAGGCCATGTAGCTCTGGCGTTCGGGGGTCGACATGATCCCGGGCAGTAGGTCCAGCTTGCCCTGCTTGGCGTCCTCTAGCACCGCGGTCCAGCTGGCGGGCTCGACGGGCTTGAGGTTTATGGACAGGCGCTCCTGGATCAGGTGGATGTAGTCCGCGGCCAGGCCCTGATAGCGGCCTTCTTCATCCCGATACTCGAAAGGCGGCCATGAAGCGTCCACACCCAGGCGCAGTTCCGGGTGAGTCTTGAGCCAGCTACGTTCTTCGTCGGTGAGAGTCAGCGCGCCAGCCGTTGCGGTCCAGGTGAGCAGCGCCAGCAGGAGCATGGCCGACAGTCTGGGCATAACCGTCTCGTTATGGCACGGGGAATGTTTCGAGTGTAGACCGGCTATGGGGCGGGGAAGGAAAGAAGGACGGGCTGCAAAAAGCAAAACCCCCAGCTGGGCTGGGGGTCTTGGGCTTACTCGTCGAGGAAGGAGCGCAGATGCTCGCTTCGCGTCGGGTGGCGCAGCTTGCGCAGCGCCTTGGCTTCGATCTGGCGGATCCGCTCACGGGTCACATCGAACTGCTTACCGACTTCCTCGAGGGTATGGTCGGTATTCATGTCGATGCCGAAGCGCATGCGCAGTACCTTGGCTTCACGGGCAGTGAGGCCGGAGAGTACTTCGCGAGTTGCTTCCTTCAGGCTCTCAACTGTGGCGACATCGATTGGCGACTGCATGGTCGAGTCTTCGATGAAGTCGCCCAGATGGGAGTCTTCGTCATCACCGATCGGGGTTTCCATGGAGATCGGCTCTTTGGCGATCTTCAATACCTTGCGGATCTTGTCCTCAGGCATTTCCATGCGTTCGCCCAGCTCTTCCGGAGTCGGTTCGCGACCCATTTCCTGCAGCATCTGCCGGGAAATACGGTTGAGCTTGTTGATCGTCTCGATCATGTGCACCGGAATACGAATGGTGCGGGCCTGGTCGGCGATCGAGCGAGTGATCGCCTGACGGATCCACCAGGTGGCATAAGTCGAGAACTTGTAGCCGCGACGGTATTCGAACTTGTCCACGGCTTTCATCAAGCCGATGTTGCCTTCCTGGATCAGGTCGAGGAACTGCAGGCCACGGTTGGTGTACTTCTTGGCGATGGAGATCACCAGACGCAGGTTGGCTTCAACCATCTCTTTCTTCGCGCGGCGGGCCTTGGCCTCACCGATCGACATGCGACGGTTGATGTCCTTGATCTCGGCGATCTTCAAGCCTGTTTCGACTTCAAGAGCGGTCAGCTTCTGCTGGCAACGGATGATGTCCGGCTGCAGGCGGGCGATGGCTTCGGCGTACTTGCTCTTGCCTTTGGCCAGGGCGTCGGTCCAGCTTTCATCCACTTCGTTGCCCGGGAACTGGCGCAGGAAGTCGGCACGTGGCATGCGGGCATCACGCACGCAGAGCTGCATGATGGCGCGTTCCTGCTGGCGCAGGCGATCCAGGGCACTGCGTACACGTTCAACCAGGCCTTCGAATTGCTTCGGAACCAGTTTGATCGGCATGAACAGTTCAGCCAGGGCCAGCATTTCGGCGATGGCTTGCTTGTTCTCGCGGCCGTGTTTCTTCAGCGCCTTGCGGGTGACTTCCATCTGGTCGGCGACGGCGCCAAAGCGCTGTGCGGCGATGACCGGATCCGGACCGCTTTCGGCTTCTTCTTCGTCTTCGGTCGCTTCCGCTTCTTCGTCTTCGCTGTCGTCATCCGCTTTCGCGGTCTTGGTGTCGACAGGCGGCGGCACTTCGGCGGCAGGCGGCGTAATGCCGTCATCCGGGTCGATGTACCCGCTGAGAACGTCGGACAGGCGTCCACCTTCGGTGGTGACGCGAGTGTACTCGGAGAGGATGTGATCAACCGTGCCAGGGAAGTGCGCGATTGCGCCCATCACTTCACGGATACCCTCTTCGATACGCTTGGCGATTTCGATTTCGCCTTCACGTGTGAGCAGCTCTACCGTGCCCATTTCGCGCATATACATGCGCACTGGGTCGGTAGTGCGACCAATGTCGGTTTCCACAGCCGCCAACGCTGCGGCGGCTTCTTCAGCTGCTGCTTCGTCGGTATCGGCTTCGGCCAACAAAAGGGCATCCGCATCCGGAGCACTCTCGAATACGTTGATCCCCATGTCGTTGATCATGCGGATGATGTCTTCCACCTGTTCCGGATCTGAAATATCCTCCGGCAGGTGGTCGTTGACCTCCGCGTAAGTCAGGTAACCCTGCTCACGTCCACGGCTGATCAACTCTTTGAGGCGAGACTGCTGTTGCGCTTTTCCGGACATAACACCCTATCCACTGAAGGTCTTGGCGGGCAAAAAACAAGCCGAGGATTATACCCGAGCTATGACCTCACGCGCCAGTTGAGGTCGGGTTTGATGCGGGAACATTGCGTTTTAGAAGCTCAACCAGCTGTTTTTTCTCTTCGCTGCTGAGCTCGCTTTGACGCGATTTCCTGAGAAGTTGCTCTAAAACACGCTCGCGTTGGCGAGCTGACAAACTATTAATGGTGTCGAAAAACTGTTGTTCAAGGTTATCTCCGTCGATCAGCCATTCTTTTTCCGCCAATGCGGTGAGCAGATGCCCTTGCTGGGTGCCGTGCCAGCGCGCCATCAATTGATGAATAGAGCGTAGCTTAGGATTTTTCTGCACGGCTTCGATCAGAGCCACCAGCAACTGGGTATTGGTGTTGTCGTCATCGGCAAAATGCCCGGCATCTTCAACTTTTTCTGCCAATTGCGGGTGATGCAGCAAAGTGCGCAAGGCTGAAAGGGTCGGCGGTTCCACTGCAGCGGGAATGCGCGGGCCGCGTGGCTGGTCGCGATCGCCCTGGCGCTTGCCCTTGCCGTTCTTGTCCCAGGGTTTGTTTTCCCATTTCTTGCCGCCGGCATTTTTCTTTGGCGTCCACTCTTGTTGTGGGGCGTACGCCTCCTGATGCGGCTCATGGTAGTCGGCATAATCCGGCATCGCGTCGTAATCGATGCCTGCGTCGTAGGCGGGTGGCGCTTCGGGCGGTGCGCTGTGGGCCAGTTGGTTGACCGTTTCGTTGGTCAGGCCGGTGATTTCGCTGAGGCGCTGGCGCATCAGGGTGCGCAGGTTGGCCCCGGGGATTTTCTCGATCAGGGGCGCGGCCAGGGTCGCCAGATGGGCCTTGCCTTCCAGTGAACGCGGGTCGGCTTCATCGATCAGTTGCTGGAAAAAGTAATCGGCCAGCGGCTGTGCGTGCTGGTTGATTCGAGCGCGGAAGGCATCGGTGCCTTCGGCGCGGACCAGGGTATCCGGATCTTCGCCTTCGGGAAGGAACAGAAAGCGCGCGCGGCGCCCGTCCTGCAAGCAGGTCAGGGTCGCCTCCAGGGCGCGCCAGGCGGCCTTGCGCCCGGCCTGGTCACCGTCGAAGCAGAATAGTACGTTGGGTACGATGCGGAACAGGCGCTTGAGGTGTTCTTCGCTGGTGGCGGTCCCCAGGGTGGCCACGGCGTTGCGCAGGCCTTGCTGGGCCAGGGCGATGACGTCCATGTAGCCCTCGACAACGATGATTTCGTCGAGGTTGCGGTTGTTCTTGCGGGCTTCAAACAGGCCGTAGAGTTCCTGGCCCTTGTGAAAGACCGGGGTCTCCGGAGAGTTCAGGTATTTGGGCTTGTCGTCCCCCAGAACCCTGCCGCCGAAGGCGATGATCCGACCGCGAGTGTCGCGGATCGGGAACATCACCCGGTCGCGAAAGCGGTCATAGCGCTTGCCGGTCTCTGCGTTCTCGATCAGCAGGCCGGCATCGATCATGGCTTTCTGCTGCAGGGTGTCGCTGCTCAGGTGTTTGAACAGGTTGTCCCAGCCAGGCGGAGCGAAGCCCAGGCCGAAGTCCCGGGCGATCTCGCCGGTAAGGCCGCGCCCCTTCAGGTAGTCGACCGCAGCCTTGCGCGCTGGATGGCTTTTCAGGGCCTGGCGGTAGTAATCGGCGGCGGCGGTGAGCAGCGGATACAGCGGTGAGTCGGTGGGTTGCCGAGGCTTGCGCTGGCCGCGGCTGCTCTCTTCGCGGGGGATTTCCATGCCAGCCGCCTTCGCCAGTTCCTCGACGGCCTGGGGAAAGTCCAGGTTGTCGTGGTCCATGATGAAGCCGAGGGCGTTCCCGCCTGCGCCGCAGCCGAAGCAGTAGTAGAACTGCTTGTCGGGGCTGACGCTGAAGGAGGGGGTCTTTTCCTTGTGGAAGGGGCAGCAGGCGGTGTAGTTCTTGCCGGCTTTCTTGATTTGCAGGCGCGAACTGACGACATCGACGATGTCGGTGCGGTTCAGAAGGTCGTCAATAAAGCTCTGGGGAATAAGCCCGGCCATGGCGTTCTCGTCATCACTGCGCGCAAAGATAGCCCTGGCGACACTGTCGAAAGTTCGGGTGGCGGCCAAGCGTGAGGTTGCGCGGCTCGACCCTGGTTTTCGGCGTGATCGCAGTCGGGAAGTGTATCTGCCGAACGTCCACTGACGTTAGTTTCAATCAGTATTCGACTATTTGAAGGTGTTGCGCTGAGTCCGACAGTGGCTTTGGGCTGGCCTCGGATAGCTCATTAAGCGGGCGCTGGAGAAGGGCGCCTTGGGCTGATCGTCTGTAGGAATCAGATAAGGGTGTGCTCGTCAGTAGCCTTGGAAGGCTCGTCAGAAAAGACGTGCACCGCTGGCAAGAAGCCAGGTCTGACGTGGTGAAGCAGAATCGTCTGGGTCGCATGGGCGGCTTCGACGGTGAAGCATCAAGCGTATTCCGCAAATGCCATTAGCCCGGCTGAGGGCCGGGCTTGGCAGAAGCTTGCAACGAACGTCTGTGTATTAGTACAGACGTACGGCGCGGCGCTGTTCGCGCTGAACTTTCTTGGCGTGACGCTTAACAGCAGCAGCTGCTTTGCGCTTACGCTCAGAAGTCGGCTTCTCGTAAAATTCGCGGCTACGAACTTCAGCCAGAACACCGGCTTTTTCGCAGGAGCGCTTGAAACGACGCAGAGCTACGTCGAAGGGTTCGTTCTCTTTAACTTTGACGGCTGGCATCCAGAGCTACCTTCATTCATTACCGGGGTCAACGTTCTCGTCGCAAAAATCGCGGCTGAGGTCGTCGGTTTTTAAGGGTTGCGGATGTTAACCCCTCAACGCTCGGAATGCAAAGCCTCTGATCGAAAACCGCTGGTCGGGCGCGGGAGTGGCGACTATTATGCGCGCCTTCGAATTCAGCCTCTACAAGGCGCAAACCCATGCTAGTACTGGGATTAGAAACGTCCTGCGACGAAACCGGCGTCGCGTTATACGACAGTGAGCGGGGCCTGCTGGCCGACGCGCTGTTCAGCCAGATCGACCTGCATCGCGCCTACGGTGGCGTGGTGCCGGAGCTGGCCTCCCGGGATCACGTCAAGCGCATGCTGCCCTTGATCCGCCAGGTGCTGGCCGAGGCCGACTGCGTGCCTACCGAGATTGACGCGATTGCCTACACCGCTGGCCCCGGCCTTGTCGGTGCCTTGCTGGTGGGGGCTTCCTGCGCCCAGGCGCTGGCCTTTGCCTGGGGCATTCCAGCCCTGGGCGTGCACCATATGGAGGGCCACCTGCTAGCGCCGATGCTGGAGGAGCAACCTCCGCAATTCCCGTTCGTCGCTTTGTTGGTGTCCGGTGGTCATACCCAGTTGGTCCGGGTCGATGGTATCGGCCAATACGAGTTGTTGGGCGAGACCCTGGATGACGCCGCAGGCGAGGCATTCGACAAGACGGCGAAGATGATCGGCCTGAATTATCCGGGCGGCCCCGAGATTGCGCGCCTGGCGACTCAGGGCGTAGCGGGGCGCTTTGTCTTTCCGCGGCCGATGACCGATCGCCCGGGGCTGGATTTCAGCTTCAGCGGCTTGAAAACCTTCGCCTTGAACACCTGGCAGCAGTGCGTCAGCGCTGGAGACGACGGCGAGCAAACCCGTTGCGACATCTCCCTCGCGTTCCAGCAGGCGGTGGTGGAGACTCTGACCATCAAATGCAAGCGTGCCTTGAAGCAGACCGGTCTCAAACGTCTGGTTATTGCGGGAGGTGTAAGTGCCAACAAGGCATTGCGCGCTTCGCTGGAAAAGATGCTGGCTGAAATGAAGGGCAATGTGTTCTATGCCCGTCCCGAGTTCTGCACCGACAACGGAGCGATGATCGCCTTTGCCGGTTGCCAGCGTTTGCAGGCCGGGCAGCAGGAAAGCCTGGCGATCAGCGTACAGGCGCGTTGGCCGATGGAGCAGTTGTCAGCTCTCTGATTTCATGCGGGGAGGCTCGGGCTGAGACCTTTTCATCTGAGGGATTCAAAAATGCCGTTCGCGCCCGGCAAACAGGTCGCGTAAATTGCCGCGGTGGCGCCAGACGATCAGCAGTGTCAGCACGCTCATCGGCAATAGCGCCTCCGGTTCCTGCCAGGCCAGCAGTGGCAAGGTCAGGGGGGTGGCGATCAGTGCGGCCAGTGAACTGGTACGAGTGAGATAGAAGGTTAGCGCCCAGGCGGCGATGGCCAGCAGCGCGGCCGGGGGGTAGAGCCCCAGCAGCATGCCGGCGGCGGTGGCGACACCCTTACCGCCGCGGAAGCGGAAGTACAGTGGAAACAGATGGCCGAGGACGGCATAGAGCCCCACCCAGGCCTGTTGTTGCAGGGACAAGCCCGCGAGGTGGGCGATCAGCACAGGTGCCAGGCCTTTGCACAGGTCTCCCAGCAGGGTCAGGACTGCGAGTTTCTTGCCGGCCAGGCGCAGCATGTTGGTGGCGCCGGCATTACCCGAGCCACTCATTCGCGGGTCGGGATTACCCGTAAGGCGGCTGAGCAAAATGGCGAAGGACAGAGAGCCGAGCAGGTAGGCGAAAATCGCCAGTAACCAAAACATGCTAACTATTCCGGGCGAGGAAGCCCTGATTCTAACGGCGCATTGCGCCCTTGTCGTGCTGCGGAGAAGAGTGCTTGGACAGAGTGTTTATCGAAGGGCTGGAAGTGGACACCGTGATTGGTGCCTACGACTGGGAGCGCGGCATCCGACAGTGCCTGCGTCTTGATCTGAGCTTTGCCTGGGACAATCGCCCGGCAGCTGCTGGAGATGATCTGACGCTGGCATTGGACTATGCCAGTGTCTCCACCCGGATCCAGGCGTTTGCCGAGCATGCCCAGTACCAGTTGGTGGAAACCTTTGCCGAGCGCCTTGCCGAGGTTCTGATGAATGAATTTCACATCCCTTGGTTGCGCTTGAAACTGACCAAGCCTGGCGCCGTCCCGGCTGCCTCGGGTGTGGGTGTGGAGATCGAGCGCGGATGTCGCTGACTCAGGTGTATCTGGGGCTCGGTAGCAATATCGAGCGTGAAGTTCATCTGCGGGCCGGGCTCGATGCCCTGGCCGGTTTTCTGGTGGATATGCGTTGCTCGCCGGTGTTCGAAAGCCAGCCGGTGGGAATCAAGAGCGGCCCGTTCTTCAACCTGGTGGTGACGGCTTTTACCGACTTGCCTCTGATCGAGCTGGACCGGCGCCTGAAGTTCATCGAGGCCGATAACGGCCGTTATGCCCCTGATCGTAAAGGCCTGCCGCTGGATATCGATGTATTGCTCTACGGTGAACTGACCGGCAATTTCGATGGCCTGATCCTGCCCCGGGCAGAGATTCTGAAGAACGCCTTCGTGCTCTGGCCGCTGTCGCTGATGGCGCCCGAGCGGGTGCATCCGCTGGCGGGCAAGAGCCTCGGGGCGCTCTGGGCCGAGGCGCAGATCGATCAGGTGCTGGCCCCGGTCGCCTTCGAATGGCGGGGCATGCAACTGACCCCTCCAGACTTATAGCTACCCTCGGCTAATCGCGGACCAGTCGGGGCGGTCCGCGACTCACTCAAGGCGCGTGCTGTTCCTTGTAGGCCTTGATGGCCTTCAGTCGTTCCAGCCTTAGTGCCTCGCCCAGTTGCGGCCCCTTGAACCCCTGTTCCAGCAAGGGTTGAACCGCCACCTTGCGCGCCGCCTCGGCGGCTCCTCGCAGGTAATCGGCCTGCGGATAAGGCCGCGACTCCAGCCCAAGACGGCCGCGAGCATCCATTTCGCATGCCGCTATGAACTCTTCGAAACGCTGTGGGCGTCGGAACACGTCGAAACTTTGCAATAGTTCCAGGAGTGTCGAGCCCTTGAGTTCCAGCGCCTTGTGGCCGTGGGTATGGTACTGGCCCACCAGCAGTGCCAGCTCCTGGCATTCCCGGGGCGCCTTGAAGCGTTCATTGACCGCCTTGATCAGTTCCAGGCCTGTGCGCTCATGGCCAATGTGCCGTGGCCACTCCTCCTCGGGTGTCAGGCCTTTGCCCAGGTCGTGGAGCAGGCAGGCCCAGCGCACGCTGAGGGGTTGCTGATGCAACGCGGCTTGCAGCAGAACGCTGAGGGTGTGCGCGCCGGTGTCTATCTCCGGGTGGTGGACCGCGGGTTGAGGTACGCCGAACAGTGCGTCGATTTCGGGCATCAGCACCGCCAGCGCGCCGCAGTCGCGCAATACTTGGATAAAGACCTGGGGCTGATCCTCCATCAGGGCGCGAGATATCTCTTTCCAGCTGCGTTCGGCCGTCAGGGCCTGAAGCTCACCGGATTCACTAAGTTCGCGCATCAGCTCGAGTGTCTCTGGCGCCACGCGAAAACCCAGACCGGCGTAGCGGGCGGCGAAGCGGGCGACCCGCAGTACTCGCAGGGGATCTTCGGCGAATGCCGGGGAAACGTGGCGCAATAGCCGCTCTTCAAGGTCCTTCTGACCGTTGTAGGGATCGGTGAGGCGGCCCTGTTCATCTTCGGCCATGGCGTTGATGGTCAGGTCGCGACGGATCAGGTCCTCTTCCAGAGTGACTTCCGGGCTGGCATGGAAGGTGAAACCGCCATAACCCCGCCCACTCTTGCGCTCGGTGCGGGCCAGGGCATACTCCTCGCCGCTCTTGGGGTGCAGGAACACCGGGAAGTCCGCGCCCACGGGGCGAAAGCCCTTGGCGAGCATCTCCTCTGCGCTGGCACCCACTACCACCCAGTCGATATCGGTAACCGGCCTGCCGAGCAGGCGATCGCGCACGGCGCCGCCGACTTTGTAAATCCGCATAAAAAAACCTCCGTTAGCGCGACAGGATAACCCTTGTATCGCGCATCCGGAGGCTTGTTATCGGGCTTAAAGGTGGATAACCGCCAGGTCCAGGCGACCGTAGTCGTTTTCGTTGTGATCGCTCTTTGGCGGTACGTGGTGGGTTTTCATCACCTGGTCGCCCTGCAGGGTTTCCAGGTGAATGTCGAAGCCCCAGAGGCGGTGCAGGTGCTTGAGCACTTCGTCGGTGGAATCCCCCAGGGGTTTACGGTCGTGTTGCTGATGACGCAGGGTCAAGGAGCGGTCGCCCCGGCGGTCGATGCTCCAGATCTGCACGTTGGGTTCGCGGTTGCCCAGGTTGTATTGCGCGGCCAGGGTTTCACGGATGATCCGATAGCCGCTTTCATCATGGATTGCCGGTACCAGCAGGTCGTCCTTCTGATCGTCGTCCATGATGCTGAACAGCTTGAGATCGCGGATGACCTTGGGCGACAGGTACTGCAGGATGAAGCTCTCGTCCTTGAAGCTGCTCATGGCGAACTTGATGCTCGACAGCCAGTCGGTGCCGGCCAGTTCCGGGAACCAGCGCCGATCTTCTTCCGTGGGCTCCTCGCAGATGCGTCGGATATCGCGGTACATGGCAAAGCCCAGGGCGTAGGGGTTGATGCCGTTGTAGTAGGGGCTGTCGAAGCCTGGCTGGAATACCACGCTGGTATGGGAGGTGAGGAATTCCATCATGAAGCCATCGGTGACCAGGCCCTCGTCGTACAGATCGTTCATCAAGGTGTAGTGCCAGAAGGTAGCCCAGCCTTCGTTCATCACCTGGGTCTGGCGTTGCGGGTAGAAGTACTGGGCGATCTTGCGCACGATGCGCACGATCTCGCGTTGCCAAGGCTCCAGCAGTGGCGCGTGTTTTTCGATGAAATAGAGGATGTTTTCCTGAGGTTCGGCGGGGAAGCGCGCATTGTCCTTGTCGCTGTACTTGTCCGCGCCCTTGGGAATGGTGCGCCACAGGTCGTTGATCTGTTTCTGCAGGTGTTCCTCCCGGTCTTTCTGCCGGCGCCGTTCTTCTTCGGCGGAAATCGGGTAGGGCCGCTTGTAGCGGTCGACACCGTAGTTCATCAAGGCATGGCAGGAGTCCAGCAGATCTTCCACGGCATCGATGCCATGGCGCTCCTCGCATTGCATGATGTACTGCTTGGCGAACACCAGGTAGTCGATGATCGAGCTGGCATCGGTCCAGGTGCGGAACAGGTAGTTGCCCTTGAAGAAGCTGTTGTGGCCATAGCAGGCGTGAGCCACCACCAGCGCCTGCATGCAGATGGTGTTCTCTTCCATCAGATAGGCAATGCAAGGGTCGGAGTTGATGACGATTTCGTAGGCCAGGCCCATCTGGCCCCGGCTGTAGGATTTTTCGGTGCTGAGGAAGTGCTTGCCGTAGGACCAGTGGTGATAGCCCAGGGGCATGCCCACCGAGGCATAGGCGTCCATCATCTGCTCGGCGGTGATCACTTCGATCTGGTTGGGATAGGTGTCCAGGGCATAGCGGGCCGCGATACGGCTGATTTCACGGTCGTAGGCCTGGATCAGCTCGAAGGTCCATTCCGAGCCGGTGGAGATGGGTTGGCGCTTCTGCTCTCTGGCGGTCATGTCACTAACCTGCGCTGGAAGAGTTCACGGAAGACCGGATAGATGTCTCCGGCCGAAACCAGTTGCTGCTGGGCGAATGTATCGGAAAAGGCCTCGGCGATGCGTTCGTACTCGAACCACAGGGCCTGGTGCTCGCGCGGGGTGATTTCCACGTAGGTGTAGTACTGCACGAACGGCATGATCTGGTTGATCAGGATGTCGCGGCAGATCGGCGAGTCGTCGTTCCAGTTGTCGCCATCAGAGGCCTGGGCAGCGTAGATGTTCCACTCGTTGCTCGGGTAGCGTTCGGCCATGATCTCCTGCATCAGCTTCAGGGCGCTGGAGACGATGGTGCCGCCGGTTTCCCGTGAATAGAAGAACTCCTCTTCGTCCACTTCCCGGGCACTGGTGTGGTGGCGGATGAACACGACGTCGATCTTGTCGTAGTTGCGCTTGAGGAACAGGTACAGAAGGATGAAGAAACGCTTGGCGATGTCCTTGGTGGCCTGGGTCATGGAGCCGGAAACGTCCATCAGGCAGAACATCACCGCCTTGGAGCTGGGGTTGGGCTGTTTCACCAGCAGGTTGTACTTGAGGTCGAAGGTGTCGAGGAAGGGCACGCGGTGAATCCGGGCACTCAGGCGCTCGATTTCCGCCTCAAGCTCCTGGATATCGCCGAAATTGTCCGGTTCTTCCCGCTTCAGGCGCGCCAGTTCTTCCTTGGCTTCGCGCAGCTTGGCCCGGCTGCTGCCGGACAAGGCAATGCGCCGCGCGTGGGCCGACCGCAAGGTACGGATGATATTGATCCGGGCCGGGTTGCCTTCGTTGCTGATCCCGGCTCGTACGGTCTTGAAGGTGTCGGCTCCGGTCAGGTTGCGTTTCACCAGGTTGGGCAGTTCCAGGTCCTCGAACATGAATTCGAGGAATTCCTCCTGGGTGATCTGGAACACGAACTCGTCCATGCCTTCGCCGGAATTGCCGGCCTTGCCCCGGCCGCCACCTCCCCC